>NZ_PNHP01000004.1:0-190824 GCF_002871895.1 Anaerococcus hydrogenalis
TCTATCTATACAATTATTATCCCATAAGAAAGTGGGATTGAGAACAAAATGTAGTATTTATTACTACAACTATAATATACGAGGAGGTTTTATACACAAACTATTTCAAATCTTCTAGGAATTATTTTCTTACAGAATAATTAACAACTACAATTCCTAAAATCGTAATTATTCCAAATAACCCCCATGATCCCATAAGAATATCATTATAAAGCTTAATATTCTTAACAAAAAAACTAGACAAAAAGGCAATAACTAAAGGTATGCTCATTATAAAAGTCATTTTTTTGACTTTAGATAGATATCCTTTTCTTATTAGCTCTTCTTTCTTATCTTCTTCCATAGTATTAAATCCTACTATAATATTTCCATTAGTCTTATCTATCATATATGAAGAAAATAAGCATAAAATAATTGGAATCAGCAAAAATATTTTAACAGTAATATCTTTAGGATCTGCTAAATTCATATGTAAATACCCCTCTTCCAAAAGTTAAAATTTTATCTCAATTTAAAATAGAAAATATCATTATATAGTCATTATACCCATCAGGTTTTAAGTCTTTAAATATTTTTCAAAAACTATCATTTTTTTATATTATCAAATATTTTCTCATTAATATATGAAACGACTCATTGTCTATCATTACTTTAGTATAATCTAATTCGGTTTTATTAAACTAATATATTCATTAAACCTATATTTCAATCTAAAATACAACCTTTAGCCTTCAAATAAATACCATATTTATCCATCTCGAGCTTGTCGAGAGATCTCATTTATAATGTATGCAAAAAATTATAAAATAAGAATATATTGAAAATATTATAAAAACTTATATAATAATATTGAGCATGGTACCGAGTTATATCCATGACCAAACAAAAAGACAGGAGCGGCCACTCCTGTCTTTTTTGTGCTAATTATCGTGTTTATAGTATCTATCTAGCCACTTGATAATATAATGAGCAACTACATTACCTACGACAGATATTAAAATGGTACCGAGTTTTTCCATAACCTCACCTCCCAACTGTTACCAGTTTGGGTACGATAACAAAGTTATTATATCATTTTAAAGAATCGTTAACTATTAAATTGAAATTTCACAGGTAAAAAATAAATTAAAATCCTAATTAATAAAGAGATCTCTCGACTCATTTCATTCCCTCGAGATGGGTTTCGCTTCGTTTTAAATTTTATATTAAAATTTTATAAATAAGTAAAAATCTATAATCTTTTTAAAAATACAAACTTTAGCATTAAAATAAATACCATATTTACCCATCTCGAGCCTGTCGAGAGATCTCATAGATTATTTAAGGCTAATATTAATTTTAAACATAGTAATAATAAGGGAAAAATAAATTAAATCCATCATTAATTCATAAATCTCAAATAACTTCTTCTCTATATAGTTTTGGTTTCTTCAAGTTTGAATTCTCAAAAAACCACTAAAACTTTACAATTTTAAAAAACGAGGTATGATAGTATTCGAAGAACTGTTGTAAAACGGTGGTTGCCGATTTTTGTCGGTAGTTTTTATCTGATGCATGGAAGTTGAGTGTGCCTATTAAGTGCCTGATGTGGGATTTACTTGGCCTTAAATTCTTCTATAAGCTCAGAGTTTTTACAAGAAAAAATAATCTAAACAAAAAAGCATCAACACCAGCCGAAGATTGCGCGATTAGTTATTACTAAGACAGCAGTCTTTTTTGTTTTGCTAATCGCCAGAGATTAGGAGTGAAATTTATGCTCAGAAAATTTCTGAGAAGTTTAGAAGTTACGAAAAAAGAATTTTTGATTATTTCCCTTGGTTGTGCCATTATGGCCTTTGGGGTAATAAATGTCCACGAACAAGCACAAATAACTGAAGGTGGAGTTTTGGGACTCGGTTTATTTTTAAAAAAAGCTTTTAATATGAACCTAGCCTACACAACACCAATTTTAGATGGTCTATGCTATGTGCTCGGATTTTCAATGCTAGGAAGAAT
This sequence comes from Anaerococcus hydrogenalis, assembly GCF_002871895.1. Taxonomy (NCBI): domain Bacteria; kingdom Bacillati; phylum Bacillota; class Tissierellia; order Tissierellales; family Peptoniphilaceae; genus Anaerococcus; species Anaerococcus hydrogenalis. Next base: position 1,996 of record NZ_PNHP01000004.1, read on the forward strand.
ATTTTTAAAAAAATCAATTGTTGCAACAATAATGTTTGCAGTATTTTATTGGATTTTTGACTTTATTGGACCAGTAATTCCAAGCCTATATGATATGCCATTTCTTGCTGCCATATTTGGTGGAATATTTATTGGATGTGGCTGTGGGATAGCAGTTACAGCCGGAGGATGTGCAGGAGGCGATGACGCCTTGGCAATGACAATTTCCAAAAAAACAAAGTGGCCAATCTCAAGAGCCTACTTGTTTACAGATTATTTGGTCCTCGGCTTATCATTAATTTATATTCCATTTGGACACTTGATTTATTCATTTTTAACAACACTTATCTCATCATTTTTGATAGGACAATTTGAATTAAAAATGGAAATACCAGCATGGCAAGTATGTCAAGGGAATTTAAAGCAAGCTAAAAGCTAAATTAAAAAGGATATTTCAAAGTATTAAGTATTTTGAAATATCCTTTTTTTATTATTTGATATATTTTTTCTAAATTTTCACCTAAATCTTTAATCTTTTAAGTACTTACTTTATTTATAATTATATTTAATTTATAATACAACATACTAAAGCTATTCTCATTTACATTTTTTTATTTTCGTCTTTCTTTTATGGATAAATATGCTACATAAACATATATTTATAGTCTATATAGGATATTTTCACCTAAATTTATGTATTGATTTAAAATTATATTTTTTTACCTTAAAATTTTTATCTTTTAATTTTTTCTACACCAAATTTTTTATTCCACAAGCCTACCACAATAGGAACCAAAATTGATGTAAAAATTACTACTGTACCAAGTTGAGCTTGAGAGATTGCCCTTGTTGCTTGCCGTGATTTATCTAGATCTGAAACCAAAGCTGGGACAATAATAGCATTTCCTGCTGCAGTATAAATTGAAATTGCTGCCCAGCCTGGTCTTTTATTTATTAAAATATCTGCTGGAACTGTAAATAAAAATGCAGACAAAACTGTCAAAATACTTAAAATAATTCCTCCTAGTCCCCCTTCAATTATTGTAGAAAGATTAATACTTGCTCCGATAGAAAAACCCAAAAATACTAATATATACTTTTGACTTTGTCCAAGAAATTTGCAAAAATCCTTGTCAATATTTCCAAGAAAAATTCCAACAAGAATTGGAAGGGCTAAATCTAGAATTGATGATGGAGTTATATCGGCTACTTTTAAAATTGAAAGAGTTAAAAAAGTAAAAATTGGTACAGAAATAATAGAAGTAATAGCTGCTGATGCCATATCATATTCATCTCCATAATCATTAATAAGACCTACAAAAATAGAGTTATTTTGATTAGAAATTGCAGCTATAAAACAAAGACTACTTATACCAAAAATCCCCTTATTTCCAAAAAGTTTTATAAAAATAAAACCTAAAACAATAGAGCTTACCCATTTAGAAATAAACAAAGTAAGACCACGACTAAGGGCTTTTTTTAATCTAGATAATGTAAGTTGACTTCCTACAGCAACTAAAGTTATCGAAATAATAGCATTAAGCCCATCAACAGATGCGATTGAAGATGAGGTTGGACCAAGGTTAAAAAACTTGGGAAAAAATGAATTTATAAAAGCTGCAAAAAGCATTGGAACAACAATCAAAGCAGCTGGTACTTTTCTAAAAACTTTACTAAACATAATTCTCCTTTATAATTATATAAATTTTGACAATTTCCATAACTAATTATACACAAAAAACGAGCAGAGAATAAATCCACTACTCGAAACATTTATTTAATTTTACAATTATTTTTTAATCCATAGCCTTAAAACCGTAAATTTTCTTATTACATATAAACCTATTAACTGTGTGAATTATTATTTTTTGTGCATTAATTATTTTTATATTCACTTAATCAATGAGATCTCTCGACTACTAAAACTCGTTTGCTTCGCAAACTTTTCCGTGTTTTTCACTAGTTTTAGGGATAAATATGCCAAATCAAGGCATATTTATCAGCTCGAGATGGGTAATAGCTCTTTTTGATTTATTACTAAAGTTCTTGTTTTCTCAATATTCTCATATTGACTTTATAATTAATTATTTATTTACGTTAATATAAACTAAACGAAGTATAACCCATCTCGAGCCCAGTCGAGAGATCTCTGGATTGTACTGTTATGATAATTTGATTTTTACCTTGGATTATCTTTGGGTTTTATTTATTTTATTCCTAAAGTCCTAATTTTCCTATAAATTTTTAAAAATTTTCATAAATCCCAAGAATTTTCTCATGTTTTTCCAAGATTCTATCAAAAACAATTGTTTATATCTATATTATGTTATATAATGGTAAGGTAAATATTAAAAATAGGAGGAGTTTATGTTATCTGATTTTTTACCTGTTATAGTAGCAGTTATCGCAATTTGTTTTATGGCATTACAAATTAAAACAAATATACTTCCAGTTAGCGAAGGTAACGATAGAATGAGAACTATATCAGGAAATATTAAAGAAGGAGCTATGGCATTTATATCTCGTGAGTATAAATACGTTATTATTTTTGTGATTGTTGTCGCAATTCTTATAGCAATTTTTATCAACGTAAGTACCATGATTTGTTATATCTTTGGTTCCTTATTATCAATGGCAGCAGGTTATGTAGGTATGAGAATTTCTACAGCCTCAAATGCTAGATGTACAAACGAAGCTAAGGAAAGTGGTCTTTCTTCAGCTCTTAAAGTTGCCTTTGCTGGTGGATCTGTAATGGGATTTGCTGTAACAGGATTTGGACTTTTGGGAGTTGGAATTGTTTATTTAATATTTAGAGACCCAGCAATCCTTATGGGATATTCATTTGGAGCAAGTTCAGTTGCACTTTTTGCAAGAGTTGGTGGAGGAATCTACACAAAAGCTGCAGACGTTGGAGCTGACCTTGTAGGAAAAGTTGAAAAAGGAATCCCAGAAGATGACCCAAGAAACCCAGCAGTTATCGCTGATAACGTAGGAGATAACGTAGGAGACGTTGCTGGAATGGGAGCTGACCTTTTCGAATCATATGCAGGAGCAATCCTTTCATCAATGGTTTTAGGTTTTTCAATCTTTGGAGATGCAGGAATTAGATTCCCACTAGTACTTTCATCAATAGGAATTGTCGCATCAATCCTTGCTGCTTTCTTATTCTTAAGAAAGAAACAAAAATCACCACAATCAGCACTAATGATGACAATTTATCTATCAGGAGCAATAGTTCTTATAGCTTCATTTATACTTTCACCAATTTTCTTTGGAAATATGAAAGCTGCTATTTGTATAGTTGTTGGTATTCTTGTAGGAATTGCAATAGGATTTTTATCAGAAGTATTTACATCTGAAAAATATAGTCAAGTAAAAAGAATAGCTGAAGAAAGCCAAACAGGAGCTGCAACAAACATTATAGCAGGTCTTTCAAGTGGTATGCTTTCAACAGTTGGACCAATCATCCTTATAGCTGTAGGAATCTTAGTATCATTCCACACAATGCAAATGTACGGAATTGCCCTAGCAGCAGTAGGAATGCTTTCAATCACAGCAACAACAGTAACAGTTGATGCTTACGGACCAATTTCTGATAACGCTGGTGGAATTGCTGAAATGAGTGGACTTGAAGAATCTGTTCGTGAAATTACAGACAGCCTTGATTCAGTAGGAAACACAACAGCAGCAATTGGTAAAGGATTTGCGATTGGATCTGCAGCCTTAACTGCACTTTCATTATTCGTAACTTATACAGACACACTAAACCTTGACAATCTTTCATTACTTGATTCAAAAGTAGTTGCAGGAATGTTTGTAGGTGGAATGTTACCATTCTTGTTCTCAGCTTTGACAATGAATTCAGTTGGAAAAGCTGCAACAGAAATGATTAACGAAGTAAGAAGACAATTTAGAGAAAAACCAGGTATCCTAGAAGGAACAGACCAACCAGACTATGCATCTTGTGTAGATATTTCAACAAGAGCATCCCTAAAAGAAATGGTAATACCAGGAGCACTTGCTATAGTAGTACCATTATTTGTAGGAAAAGTATTTGGAGCTGAAACACTTGGTGGACTATTAGCAGGAGCCCTAGTTACAGGCGTATTAATGGCAATCTTTATGTCAAACGCAGGTGGAGCTTGGGATAACGCTAAGAAATTTATAGAATCTGGAGCAGAAGGCGGTAAAAATTCACCAGCCCATCACGCTGCAGTAGTAGGTGATACAGTAGGAGATCCATTCAAAGATACATCTGGACCAGCACTTAATATCCTTGTAAAACTTATAACAGTAGTATCTGTTGTATGTGCAGGATTATTTATCTAATATAAAAAAATAAAAGCTGTTACAATAATTTTTGTAACAGCTTATTTTTTTAACTAATTTTTTATTATATGAGATATATAGGTTTTTGTGATTTTTAAGTTTATTTTTAAATACATACTATATTTATATACTTACTTTTCCATGAGATCTCTCGGCTTCGCTCGAGATGGTGTTTGATTTTCCTTATTTGATTGCTAAAGTATAAGGCTAATAATCATTCTAAGTTTTATTATAATCCTTTTAATATTTTTAAGCTTAATTTAACTCCATTCATAGTAAATAAAAATAGGTAAATAAATACCCCATCTCGAGCCTGTCGATAGATCTCTTTTTTTGTCTTTATAATATTCACCTAGTATATCTTTAATTTATTACCAGTAAATATAATTTCCAAAAATAGATAACGTAAAATAAAATATAGTATAATATAAAAATACCAAAAAGAAAGAGGAAAACATGAAAAAATTAAAACAAATACAAGAAAAATACCAAATAAACGGAGCAGTCTTAAAATATATTGCCTTTATTTCAATGTTTATCGACCATTTTAACAAGGCTATCATTACACCAAAACTAAATTACCAAGAGCCGCTCGTGACCATATCGACTATTTTTGATATAATCGGACGAATCGCCTTTCCGATTTTTGCCTTTATGATCGTAGAAGGTTTTTACAAAACAAAATCTAGAGGGAAATATCTAAGAAATCTTTTGATTTTCGCTATAATATCAGAAATCCCCTACGATATGTTCCAATCAAAAGTTTTTATAAACAACAGGTCACAAAATATAATGTGGGCGCTTGCCCTTGGACTTTTGACCCTGATAATTGTCGATAAATTAAAAGAAAAAATCAATAATAAATACACTTGGCTTATTCTTTCCATATTAATAGTAGGGGTAAATGCCATAATTGCAACCCTTCTATCCTTTGACTACGATTATTATTCCATAATAATAATTTTTATCCTCTACCTTTTTTACGATAAAAGACTTGTCGGAAGCCTTATTTCATATCTTGTGATAATAAAAGAAGTTTATGCAATTTTAGGCTTTGCTGTCATTAATTTTTATAATGGAGAAAAAGGAAGGCAAAATAAATTGTTTAATTATTTGTTCTATCCAATTCATTTGTTGATATTGGGACTTTGTAGGTTTTGGCTTGGTATATAGTTTGAGAAATAATTAATTTAGTAAATAAATAAAATAAATAAAACGTTAATTTAATAAGAGATTTCTCAACTACTAAAACAATGTACAATTAGGGAGAAATTCACCTAGGAAATGAGTTTTAGTTTAGAGAAATCTCTTTATTATATTTTGACTGTAATTGTTATCTCTTGGGTTTTATAATTTTTTATATCCTTATTTTTTCACCTATCAAATTTTTTAAATAACAAATAAACCAAAATCACACTTATTAATGAAATTCCTATTACATACATATAGCCAAAATCCCACTTTAGTTCTGGCATATTTTCAAAATTCATTCCATACCAACCGGTTATTATTGTAATCGGTGTAAATATTGTTGTAACAACTGTCAAAACTTTCATGGTATTATTCATAGAAAGATCCATTTTTGATGTGTATGAATCTTTTACATTTGTTATATATCCACTTAAATAGGAAATATTTGAGGAATATCTTTCCACCCTAAATAAAACTGACTTTAGGTGTTTTACATCATCATCATCAAATATTTCATTTTCATTTTCCATAAAAACTTCCAAGGTATCAAGGAGCCTTTCGTAGGATGCGTACAAATTAAGGGCCTTGTGCCTATTATCAGAAATCACCTCTATGCTATTTCTGAAATTTCTATTTTTTATAATGGCATCTTCTACTTCAGCTGTTGAATTTTTTATTTGGTTAAAAATTCTTGTGTGGTTATTTACAAGGGCTGTTATAAAATATTTCAAAAGCCTTCCTGGAGACCTTGCTGAAAATTTCTTGGTTAGCATCTTTCTAAAGGCCTCTGTTGTTGACTGGTCTCTATCATACATATCAACAATTATAAGCCTGTTATTTTCTATGTAAAATCCTATTAGGTCTGATGTTTCAAGATTTCCCATAATATCCAGCATTTCAAGAATGGCGAAGGTATAATTATCCTCAACTGCCATATAAGATTTTTTTGCCGTATCTGACAAAAGCAAATCAATTATGGCATCATCTAGGTTATAAGTTTTGGCAAAATCAATAAAGCTTGCCTTGCCCAAATACATTAAATAAAAATCATCATCTTCTATTACATCATAAAAACTGGATATATCAGTCATTTCAAACCCATTATCCGTATCAAATTTATATATATACTCCATTTTTTCTCCTTTGTTAGGAAATTTTATATATCTATTATAACTATATGAATTATAAAAAATAAGTCAAATAATCATTAATATGAAAAAGACAGGAAATAAATCCTGCCTTTAAAAATCTTTATTTTCAAAAATTTTAATTGAAGAAAAAATTGAAAGTAGATGAAAAATTATTGTTATGGCAAATATCAATAGAGCTAGAAGTGTCTTATCCATACTTAGACCCTTATTTACATATTCCAACAGCCATTCTTTGTTTGAAGAGATAGTTGAGAAAAATGCAAATACTACAAAATACAAAATCACAAAGACTAGCCTTGCCTTTTCTGCCCCAAACTTATACATCAAAGGAAGTTCAATAACTCCAACTATGCTAGTTACAAAAAATAAGGATGATAAAATTAAGAGCATGGGAATATCTTTTGTAAGAGGATTTTTCTCAAATCCTACTACAAAGGATAGGCCTATTGCAAAAAACGCCATAAATAAAATTATCAAATACCTTGAAATTACAATTTTTTTCCTAGAAATTCCACTTGAAACCAGGTACTTATTTGTTGAATATTGGTTGTCTATTCCAAAAACCATACCCAAAAGTATTACTGGAACCAAGATAAAAAACAAGGGAATTAAAACCAATTGATTTTCTTTGTAAAAATAAAGTCCCAAGCCAATTATAATTACAAATTGTAAAATTAAGGCTTTTTTTATTGAAATCAAATCTTTATATATCAAGGCTTTCATTGTATTTCTCCTTTATCATATAAACCATAATCTCTTCCACACTTGCATTTTCAACTTCAAGACTTTTAGGAAGTAATTGTTTTTTTACCAAACATTCCTTGCCAAATTTATAATCTCTTACAGAAATTATGGCACTTTTATCTAGGCTTTCAAATTCTTCTTTGGAAAGAGAAACTATACCGTACTCTTCCTCCAAAATATCCTTACTTTCTACAAAAATTAATTTTCCCCTATGTATAAAGGCAATTTCATCAGCAATTTTTTCCAAATCCGACAAAATATGGGATGAAATCATAATGCTATTATTTTCATCTTGGATAAATTCCAAAAGTATATCCAAAATATCATCCCTTGCTACAGGATCAAGCCCACTTGTAGCCTCGTCCAAAATCAAAAGCTCTGCCTTATGGCTTAATGCCAAAATTAAAGACAATTTCATCTTCATTCCTCTAGAAAAAGTAGAAATTTTCTTTTTTTCTGGAAGATTAAATCTTTTAACAAGCTTATTAAATTTTTCCTTCTCCCAATAATTTCCATAATACATAGAATGAAATTTTTCTACTTCCTTAACATTCATCTCTTGGGGAAAGAAAAAATCTTCAAATACAAAGGCAATTTTCTTCTTTTCATCTTCTGTCAAATCTTCAATTTTTTTGCCAAAAATATAAATTTGGCCAGAATCTTTTTTCATATCGCCCAAAATCATCTTTATTGTAGTAGACTTTCCTGCTCCATTTTCTCCAATATATCCAAGGATAGACCCTCTTTTGATAGATAAATCTATAGTTCCAAGGTAAAAATCATTCAAAGATTTGCTAAGACTTTTTATTTTTAATATATCATTCATAATCTTGCTCCAATATATCTATAAGAGAAATAATTTCTTTTTTTGAAATTCCTGCAAGTTTAGACAATTTAATAACTTCTCTTAGATGGTCTTCAATTTTTAATGAAAATTTTTCTCTGATTAATTCTGGATTTTGATCTTTAACAAAATTTCCCTTACCAGGAACAGAATTAATTAGACCATCTTTTTCAAGTTCATCATAAGCTCTTTTAGTTGTAGCTACACTAACCCTTAGCTCTTTTGCCAAAAGTCTAATAGAAGGAAGAGCTTTGTCTTTTTCTATCTCATCATTTAAAATTGCATCTCTTATTTGGTTTTTAATTTGTAAATATATGGGATCCTTACTCGAGTATTTGATCTTAATATCCATTTATCCCTCCTACTGTATATAGTGTACATTAACAGTTAATGATTGTCAAGTCCTAGACTAAAGCTAGCTATTTAAAAATTTAATTTATTTTAATTACTATAAAAATCAAAACTTTCATAAGAATTTTATTGTTTTTATAAATAAAAAAACACCCATTTCGGGTGAAAGTAAAGTCTAGCTTTTAAACTTTTCTTTATTCGAAATGGGGTTTTACTTTTTATTTTATATAGTCATTGTACCATTGGTGAATTAATTTGATGTGGCCTCTTTCTTCAGCCTCAACTCTATCTATTAATTCTGGTTCAAAGTCAGGAACTATTGTTCTAACTTCTTTGATAAATAAAATTGTATCTTTTTCAATTCCTATTGAAAATCTATAGATATCTATTGGGTCATCTCCAACATTTGATGAATCAAAGTTAAATATTTGATCGATCATTGATTGGATATAAGCTTTGTATTCATCATCGTATTCTTTGTCAATTGATTGGTTGTTATCAAGTTTTTCTGATAAATTTTTGTATAAAACTTCGTGATGAGTTTCTTGTTCAGCTAAAAATTCAAAGAATTCTCTATTTTTTTTGTCATCTGAGAATTTTTTTGCCATTTCTTCATAAAATTTTTGACCATTTTGTTCTAGTTTTACTAATGTTTCTAGTAAATCTTTTGGTTGAAATTGTGATCTCATATAAGCTCCTTATTTTACATTTTTGTGATCTTCTACTTTCATTACATTTATTGAAGATCTATATTCTTTTTCTGTCCAATTAATTCTATCAGCTATTAGACATTCTGGATTTAAGTCAACATCTTTTAACATCATCTTCTTGAATGTTGGGAATCCTACCCTATCGATCAAGTGGCCACCGTGAAGATAAACTGGTTTGTTATCAAGAACGTAAGCTGAGAAGTCTTTCCAGTTTTCCATCATTTGGATTACTGCATCTTCGTCCATCCATCTTGCGAACATTTGTCCCATTCTTGGGAATTGCTTTCCAGTTCTTCCACCAATTATTACATTCCACATTTGTCTGTCAGGTCTTCTCCATGCATTATTTGGACATCTTGTTACACATTCTCCACATCCAACACAACAACATGGGTCTTTATCTACTTTCCCTTGGTCGTTTAATGACAATACTCTTGTTGCTACAGCTTTACATCTATCAACACAAGCTCCACAACCTATACAACGATCAATATCATAAACTGGTCTTGTAACTCCAACAAATCCAAAGTCAGTAAAGTGTGCTTTTACACAGTCATTTGGGCAACCTGTAACTGCAGTTTTAATTTGGTATGGTGATTCATATATTATTTTTTCTAATTTATCTGCAAGTCTTTGTGTATTTTGTGCAGCTTTTATACAATGTCTTCCACCAATACAAGCCATGATATTTCTTGGTCCAATGTATGGGTATCCTTCGTCATTGTATACAATTTCTACATCTCTACTTCCTTCAATTTCTTCTATGTATGGTCTTATGATTTCATTTACTTTTGGAATATCTTCATATTTGATTCCTGTAATATTAAAAGTTTGTCTTGTACCAAAGTGGAAATTTCCATCTCCATATTTTTGGCAAAGCATTTGTACCATTTCTAACCATTTTGCATCTAAAAATGCACCAGGAGATCTTAATTGAAGTAAAAATTCTCCAGGAATTTTAGATTGACGGTAACAATTATTTCTAACTTTTCCTACATTAATATCTAATGTCATATTTTCTCCTTAATCTAATAAGTCTTTTGCAACTGTATATGGGAAAACTGGTCCGTCTAGACAAACATATGTTTCATTTATTCTACAGTGTCCACATTTTCCTACTGCACAAGACATCTTTCTTTCAAAACTTGTCCAAATTTTATCTTCTGTTACACCTTCTTTAATTAAAGCAAGAGATGTAAATTTCATCATGATTGGAGGTCCTACCATAACTACTGCATAGTTTCCGTCAAAAGATTTTAATGGAAGATCAGGAATAAACGCTGTTACCATTCCTTTTTTAAATCCATCAACTTCTTCATTATCTAATGAATAAACAGTGCTTATTTTTTCTTGGTTTTTCCAATCTTCTAGATTTTCTTTGAAAAGTACTGATTCATGATTTTTAAATCCTAAAATTAAGTTTAGTGATTCGAATTCATCTGGGTTTTCTTTAATGTATTCGATTAAGCCTTTAACAGGACTTACTCCTGTACCACCAGCTATAACAACTACATTTTTGCCCTTTAATTCATCTACTGGCCATCCATTTCCATATGGTCCTCTTAGATAAATTCTATCTCCAGGTACTGATTTGAAAAGTTCTGATGTAACTTCACCAACATTTCTGATGGTCATTTCTACATAGCCTTCTCCCATTCCTGAAACAGAAATTGGAGCTTCACCTATTTTTACTAAAGATACTTGTAAAAATTGTCCTGGTTCAACTTTTTTATCAAATTCAACTTTGAAAGTCCATTCATTATTTGTGTGTTTTTTGATATCCAAAATTTCATAAGATTTTGGTAAAACATAATTTAAATAATCATCTGTTGATCTTTTTATTTCATTTTTTTGCATTATTTTACCTCACTTCTTATTTTTTCTAATTCTTTACTTACCTTGTTGATTGATTCTGGATAAGAAATCAATTGTGGGCAGTGAGCTGAACATCTTCCACAACCTACGCACATTGGGCCATCGCCAAATCTCTTGTTGTGAGCGTAAATTTTATGCATGATTTTATATCTGTATCTTTCTTTCAATTGGTTTCTAAAATGTCCACCACCAGCTACAAGATCGAAATCTTTTGTCATACATGATGCGTTAGTTCTTCTTCTTTCACCAACACGTCTATTTAATGTATAAGTAACGTCTCTTGTTGTAAAGCATGTACATGTTGAACAAGAAGTTGTACAAGATCCACATCCTATACATCTTGAATTGTATTCATTCCAAATATCAGAATTTGCAATTAAGTTTGCTTCCCTATCATCTTTTATTTCTGGGAATGTTACTTTTAATTCATTTTCTTCTGGGAATTTTAAATCAAATTTTTCATTTGAAAATACTGATAAGTCTAAATCATCTTCTGCTTTTATGTTCATAGATCCATCTTCATTGAATCTAAATGCGTATGTATAATTATCTGTTTTGTTTGCATCACATGATACGCAAAAACAATGTTCATCAATATCTGATTGACATTCTAAAAGTGCATAATGAACTTTATTTTTACGTCTTTGATAAAACATATCTTCAAATGGTCCATTTTTGATGAAAATATCATCTAAATGTTTGATTGCATTTATATCACAAGCTCTTGCAAAAACTAAAACTTCTTTTTTGTAAGGTTCTTTTGTTTCTGTATAGTCGTCTTCTGTAAAATAAAATAAGTTTTCAGTCATTGGAAGTAAAGCTTCCTTAGCTGAATATGTAGACTTTTCCTTATACTCGATTTCGTCAAAACTTTGTACGTTTTCGTACATTATTGCATCCATTTCACAATATCTTCCACCATTTACAATTCTTTTTGGGGCAAAAATTGTGTATTTGGATTTTAGGATTTCAAATAAATCCTTGGCCTCATCTTTTTTGATAAGATAATCTGTGTAAGCCATATATCCTCCTAAAAATAATTTTTGGAATTTGATAACAGGTATCATTTTCCTCTGCAACTTAAAAAATTTTACGGCATAGGCCATAAAATTCTTTTTCCATAAACATGATTTAATTACAAAACTAATATAACACTAAATTAAAAAAAAGAAAAGTGTTTTCATCATAAATTTTAAATTATATATAATTATTTTTTTTATATTTTTTTTAAATTGTTTTTAAAAAGATTAATTTTTATTAAATTGTTTTAAAAAAATCGTAATAAAAAAAGCCTGGATTTTCCAGACTTTAAATTTTATTGGATATCAGTTAGTAATTCAGTCAAAATATATCCTTGGTATTGGTCGTAGGAAACTTTTGACCATTTTCCATCAATTTCTGATCTTTCTACTTCAACTCCTGGTTGTATAGTAGCTACAATTTCTGATTCCTCGTTTGTTTCCCTTCTTATGTTTGAAATATCTTTGACTGTAAAAGTTCCTACAGCTTCTTTTACTTCCTTATCTTTATCCTCTGTTTTTTCTTCTTTTTTAACTTCTTTTTTAGTTTCTTTTTTGTCTTCTTTTTTCTCATTAGATTTATTTTTATCATCTACTTTTTCTAATGAGGCTTTTTTAGAATCAGAAGATACAATTTTATTTTCCTTATTTTTTTCTTCTTGATAGCTTACAGATGTTGATACAGGATTACTTTTATTTTCATCTGGATGTCTTTGGGATACATATTGGTCCTTTTTACATGCTGAGAGTGTCAAAGACAAGGCTAGTATTAATAAAATTTTCTTTTTCATTTCTTCTCCTTAATTATCTGTAGTAATTATGCCAGCTATTTGGCAATTTACATTTTCAAGCTTTCTTATTGATGAATTTAGTCTTTTTTTTCTAAAATCTTTTTTGTGGGCTAAGACTATTACAAAATCTGAAAGGCTTGGATAAAAGTTTGCATCATCATAGTTTTCATTGTCTGCTGTATCCAAAAATACATAGTCATATTTTTCTTTTAACGAAGAAAATATGCTCTCTATCCTTTCATAGTTCATTATGCTATGAACATCCTCTCTTTGCTTTGGTGCAAGAATTATGTCAAGATTTTCATAAAAGTGATCTTTTACTATAAAATTTTCATAAGGTTTTTCTTTTTCTAAAATATCAAAAAATCCCCTATCAAAATCAATATCACAAAGCTCTCCTAATTCAGGATCTCTAAAATCAGCTTCTACTATGATAACCTTGTAATTATCTTTTGAAAGGCTTCTTGCGAGATTTAAAATCAAAGAAGCCTTGTTTATTTTTTCATTTGATGAAACAAATTGAACGAGTGAATTTTTTTCTGTAATTTTCAAAAAATTCTTTTTTAATATTTCAAAAGATTTTTCAATATGGTCTGTTTTTTTGCTAAACATCTAAATCACCGTCATCATATTTAGGCATATCTGCTATTATTGTATAATCTTTGTTGTTATCCTTGTTTTCATAGACCCCAAGCTCTTCTTCGTCCTCATCAAGGCTTTCTACATATTTAAAAGATTCATCATAATCTATTTCATCTTCTATAACTTCTGGATTTTCATCTTCTATTTTTTCAGCTACATGGTATTCTTTTACAAAAGTGTCCTCATTATTTTGATCTTCTACAAAGTCTTCATGAAGATTATCATATTGGTAGTCTTCTTTGTCATTATCTTCAAAAACTACCTTTCTAACTACTTTTTCTTCAACTATCTTTTCATTTTCTTCAACTTTTGAATTTCTAATAAAAAGCATTAGAGAGCCAAAAATAAAATATGTTAGAAATCCTGCAAGTCCTACTTTCATTGCATCTTTTTGACTTGTTTTTACTAAGGCTGCATTCGGATAAGCATGGTCAATTATCAAAGCATTTGCCTGATAAAGTTGGTTAATTACAGAAACTGTAATTTCTGCGTATTCATCTGCTATGTCCTCTGCCCTTAGTTTTACAGAATCTTCAACATTTATATTTAAAATATGAGTATTTGGAATAGCTTGAATTTGCATTTTTTTATCAAGTTCATCTTCACTTATATCAAGTTTTAAATTTTCTATTACTCTTTTTTTGATTGCATTAGACTTTACTGTTTCTGCATAAGTATAGGTTGTTTTGTCTTGGTCTTTTATCTTTTCGTTTGATGTTGTAAGGATTTTTGCTTGTGCCTTATAAGTTTTTAAACCTAAACGATCAGATAAAAAATAAAATCCAATTCCCACAATAATTCCAAAAATCAAAGCCTTTTGTATAACAATAAATATTGATTCTTTCTTTTTCATCCTAACCTCCAAAATATTTTGCCCCTTCTAGCATCTTCTTTCTAGCTGTTTTTTTATCTATATTTTCCATGAATTTTTCATGGTTTTTTAAGTAATATTCTATATATAGCCTGTAAAGTTTTGGAAAAAGTGCTCTTGCAAGCTGACCCTTATCAAAAAACATTTTTTCGTCATAGCCTGTAAACCAAGTAGAGTCGTCATTGTAAACTTTTGCTATAAGTTTTGTTGATGTCCTAAATTTTAATTTATTTTTAAAGCCATCTCTTATAAAAAGAGAATCTTCCCCAGAACCATTTTCAGTTCCTGCTCCAAAATATGTCGAAAATGACATATTATATTTTTGGACCCTTTCTCTTTTAAAGGCAAAGTGAACTGATCCGTATTTTAAGGAATTAAAAAATTTCAAGTCTCCATCATTTTTCACCTTAATAATTTCCTTATTATCTTGGTAAATTTTTGTTTTCATTATAAAAAAATCTGTATGGGGATGGTCTTTAAATTCACTTTCAATTTTTTCAACATAATCAGCTTCAAATACTTCATCATCATCGCACAAAACAATTACATCAGCCTTGGAATTTAAAAGTCCAAGATTTCTACTTCTACCAAGTCCACGAGTCTTTGTTGAAATCATCCTGATTTTATTTTCCTTATCATACACTTCTTCATAGGATTCGTGATCAGTTTGGTTAATAATAAGACAGTCTGACTTTATATTTAATTTTTTATAAAAATCTATGGATTTTTGGCCCATAGTCGAAACTAATACTTCTATTTTCATACTATCTTGTTGACTCCGCTTTTTCCCAAGTTGCTTTTGATTTTCCACTTATTTGGTTATAGGCTCCCCTTATTTGGGCAAGCATCATAAGGCTGTAATATAAGGGAAAATATAAAATTTTTGCCTTTGATTTGCTTAGGTATCCCAAAAGTGCCAAAATATAAAATAAGATTTGTCCTATCATTGTTATTTGATAAAAAATTCCACTTTTTATCAAGAATATATTTGCTACAAATATTAAAATATGGAAAAATGCTTGCAAAAACCTTAATGTTTTGTGGTTGAAATGGAAAAATGCAAACCAACCATACTTAAATATATTTAGTCTTTTTAGGTTTGTAAAAATATTAGTAAGAATCCTTCTTTGCATCCTTACCTTTCTTTTAAATTCATCCTTGGTTGTCGCCCCTGCCTTTTCTACTGCTATGGCATCCTTATTATACAAGGCTCTTTTCTTATTAAGTCCTGCATGAAGGGGCATTTCATAATCATGGGATGAAACCAAATTATAATGCCTATAATCTTTTTTCCTACAAGCATAAATAGCACCATTTCCTGCAGCTATGGTAGAAATTTTTGATTCGATTTCACGCATTTTAAGTTCCAAATCCCAATAAGTATTTTCAGCAACAACTGAAGATATTTGCCCATCTTTTTTATAAATAAGAGATCCACAAACATATTCAATATCATCTGAGGTAAAAAATGAAACCAATTCTTTGATTGCATCTTCTTTAAACATGGAATTTGCATCAGAAAACACAATAATTTCTCCACTTGCAACATCAACTGCCTCGTTTTGGGCATTGGTTTTTCCAAAGTGGTCTTTTGCTGTATTTACTTTTATATCAAACTCCGGATGATTTTTTATAAATTTCTCACAAATTTCAACAGTCCTATCATCTGAGCAGTCATTTGCAATTATAATTTCCAAATTTTCATAATCTGATTCTATTATATTTTCTAGTTTTTTCTCAATAACTTTTTCTTCGTTATAAGCAGATATCACCATAGATACCTTTGGCTTATAAGAATAATCTTTTTTATTTTTTTTCTTTAAAATTTTATCTAAAATAATTAAAGTTAAGGGATATCCAACCATCGCATAAAAAAGTGCAATGGCAGAAATCCAAAACAATATTTTCATATATTTTCCTCTTTTTTCAAATTCTTATATACTAATTTTACACTATAAGCTGTTTTTTTTAAAGTTTTATACATTCAAAAAAGACGGATTAATCCGCCTTTTTAAAATTTATTATTTAATTATTAAAAAATATAAAAATACTATTATAGAAAGAACTATCCTATATTTTCCAAAAATTATAAAGTCGTTTTTTTGTACGTAAGAAATAAATTTCTTTATTACTATATAAGCAACTATAAAAGATAAAATCATTCCTATAAGAATTAAAATCCATTCGTATCCTGAAAATCCTGAAACATTTTTTACAACTTTTAAAAGTGTGGCTCCTAGCATGGTTGGAATTGCCAAAAAGAATGAAAATTCTGCACTGGCAGATCTTGAAAGTCCCAAAATCATTGCACCAATTATTGTTGCAGCAGATCTTGATGTTCCTGGAATCATGGCTAAAACTTGAAAACATCCTATAAAAAATGCAGTTTTATAAGAAATTAGGGAAAGATTATCAACTCTTTGTCTATTTTCATTTTTATTTTTCTTCTCAAGTAAAATTATTCCAATACCCCAAACAAAAAGCATAAGGGCAACTACCATTGGATTAAATAAATAAGCATCGATTATATCATCTAACAATAATCCCAATACTCCTGCAGGAATAACCCCAATTATTACTCTTTTCCAAAGATCCATTGTTTCTTTGTGAGGGTGGCTTAACCTGTAATAAATTTTTGATTGACCATTTAGCTTTTCATAATTTTTTGGAAAATATTTTTTAGTTTTTTCCAAATCCCAAGGGTTTAATTTCCTAAAATATAAAACTACTACTGATAAAATTGCTCCCAATTGAATAATTACATTAAAAGCATTGGCAAATTTTTCTGGTTCAAGTTTTACAAATTCATTTACCAAAATCAAGTGCCCAGTAGATGAAACTGGTAAAAATTCGGTAACCCCTTCTACTATTGAAAGGATAAATACCTTTAACAAATCTAATATCATTTTTCAAATTCCTCCAAGAATGAATGTTTTTCTCCCTTTATTTGATATCCCAAGACCATATCGCAATTTACATTTTCTGCTGACCTTAGGATTGATTTTTCTACATTTGGTATATCTTCTTTTAAATCCTCTATAAGATTTTTTATTTTTTTTCTTGTATAAGACTCACTTTTTTTTGTAACAGTACAAGCACAATTTAAAGCATCTAATCCCGCATAATCACGCCAAGCTATTACATCTTTTTCTTCTATAAAATACATGGGTCTTATAAGCTCCATTCCATCAAAATTTTGGGCCATAAGTTTTGGCTTCATTGTTTTATAGTTTCCAGCATATAAAACATTCATCAAGGTTGTTTCTATTGCATCGTTCATGTGATGACCCAAGGCAACTTTATTGCAGCCAAGCTCTTTTGCCTTGGCATACAAAAATCCCCTTCTCATCCTTGCACACATATAGCAAGGATAGTCTCCAGAAATTTTCTCGCTAATTTCAAAAACATCCGAATCAAAAATTTGGGCTGGAATATTTAAATATTTTAAATTTTTCTCCAACAAATCCCTGTTTTCCTTATCATAACCTGGATCCATACAAATATATTCTACTTCAAAATTTACCTTTGAATGTTTGT
The DNA here is from genome assembly GCF_002871895.1 of Anaerococcus hydrogenalis. Classification (NCBI taxonomy): domain Bacteria; kingdom Bacillati; phylum Bacillota; class Tissierellia; order Tissierellales; family Peptoniphilaceae; genus Anaerococcus; species Anaerococcus hydrogenalis. Next base: position 20,030 of record NZ_PNHP01000004.1, read on the forward strand.
GCAATTCTTCTACAAGTTTTGCAGTTAAAAGTGAATCTTTTCCACCAGAAATAGCACAGGCCACCTTGTCGCCTTCATTTATTAATTCATATTTTTTTACGGCTTTTACAAATTTTGACCAAATTTCTTTCCTATATTTTTTTATAATCGATCTTTCAATTTCTACTAATTCCATCATAACTCCACTATGCTTGAAGGTGCATGTCTTTTTGCAACTTCTAGTTTTATATCTCTACTTGTGTCTAGGCCACAGGATTTTAGGTAATTATCTACAGTTATTTTGCAAAGTTCTTCTGAATTATTTGTTTCTGATAAGTGGGCAAGAAAAATTTTTTCATTTTTCCCTTGTAGGGCATCTGCCAAAAATTTTGCCGATTGGTCATTTGATAAGTGCCCCATTTTTCCCATAATCCTAACTTTCATTGGATAGGTATAAGGCCCCCTTTTTAAGGCATCAAGGTCGTGGTTAGCCTCAAAATAATAAACATCAGATCCCTTTATTTCATTTAAAATCCTATCATCAATTATTCCCGTATCGGTTAAAACCGTAATTTTTTTATTATCCAAATACAAAATAAAACCAACAGGCTCATTTGCATCATGGTGGATTGAAATTGGAAAAATATCAAAAGAATTAAAGTTCAAAAAGGAATTTGACCTAAAAATTTTAATATTTTCTTCTTTCAATTTGCCTGCATTTTTTATAAAAGAAAGCCAGGTTCCCTTATTTGCATAAATTGGAATATCATACCTTCTACTTATAACTCCTGCCCCTTTTACATGGTCCATGTGTTCATGAGTTAGAAAAATCGCATCCAAATCACTTGGATTTTCACCAATTTGGGATAAAAGATTTTCAATTTTTCTTCCAGAAAATCCACAATCAATCAAAATTTTTGATCCCTTGTGCTCAACAAAAACAGAATTTCCCGAAGATCCTGAAGCTAGAGAGCAAAATCTACTCATAATACTTCCTATCTTTTTAAAAAATTTTAACATAAAAATATGTAAGATTTTAAAAAAATCTTACATAAATAACTAATCATATAATACTGGTTTTGTGCCTTTTTTCAATTTACTTATCAAAAAATATTTTTTCCAAAATATTAGAAACTCCATCTTGGTCGTTTGAATAAGCTGAAACTATATCAACCATTTCCTTTACACTTTCTCTTCCATTTTGGCAGGTTGCTGAAAGGCCAGATATACTTAACATGGTCTTATCGTTATTTGAATCTCCAATAGTTAGGGTATTTTTTATATCAATATTTAAATAATGGCAAAGTCTTTGAAGGGCTTGTCCCTTATCAGCTTTTTTATTTAAAACTTCAAAAACTTCTGGGACATTTCTAACTGTTTGGTAGGTCTCTAATAACTTTTTGTTATAATTTTTCTCAAAAATATCCAAAACTTCCCCATCACCTGTAATAGAAATCCTATCTACACTTTGGTTTTTATTTGATTCATCAAATTTTTCGATTGGCATTTTTAATATTTTTGATTCAAAGGCAAAGTGCTCATTTATTTTTTCGCTGTTAGAGTATAAATTATATTTATTGTAAATTCCAATTTGCATCTTATCATTGATTATATTTTTTAATTTAAAATAATCATCCATTGACAAAACTTCTTTAGAAATATCTGATTTATCCTTATTTTTTATAATAAGAGAGCCTGTATTAGTGATGGAATAATCATCATCTGCAAATAAGGATAAGTCATCAAGAATCCAAGAAAACCCACCTACAGGCCTTCCTGTGGCAATCGTAATATAAATTCCCTTATCCCTTAATTTTCTTATAGTTTCAATATTTTTTCTTGAAACTTTTTTATCAGAATTTAAAAGAGTTCCATCAAGATCTATGGCTACAAGTTTTATATTATTATTCATATCCCCTCCTAAATTATCTATAGGCTTATTCTATCATATAAATTTATATAATATAAAAAATAAGCCTTATATCAAGGCTTAGACTGTTGATAAAGTACACAAATCCTCATGCTAAGAATATCATACGGAAAAAATTGATTTGATCTCAAATTTAAAAATCCGTTAAAAATCGCACTATTCGAGCGTTAGCGAGTTTGCGATTTTAGAATTTTTAAATTTAGAAATCAACAATTTTTGCAGTCAGATATTCGTGCTTGAGGGTTTGTCTACGTTCTGAGCCTTATATCAAGGCATAAAATTTTCTATTAATTTATTCTTATCAGAAATTTCTTTTTCTATATTATTATAGTAATCTCTTAAATTTCTCTCGTTCCTATATTTTTTCCCATTCATCAATTTAGAATTCGCATTCATGCCAAGGCCTATTATATTTTCTAGCTCTTCATTTATCAAAATATTATATCTTTGGGCAGTATTCCCTTTTTCATAACCTACATTTTCCAAATTTCCTATTATATTTTTTTGCCTATAAAGATAATAAGGTTTGTAGGAATTTTCTTTAGTAAATTTTTCTATATCCTTTGAGATTTTTATAGCCTCATTAATATCACCATTTATATTTTCTTCAAAATATTTTGACCCAACTTTTTGAGCTAAGGCGTGAAAGGTAAGGTTGTCTGGCTTTAAGTCCTTTAAAATTTCAAAATTTTTCTTAAAACTTTCCCTATTTTCACCAAAAAGTCCAATTATAAAATCCATATTTATAATAAAGCCCAAATCTTTGGCATATTGGTAAATTTTTATAAAGTTTTCAAAATCAATTGGCCTATTTACATTTTCCAAAACATTTTTTGAAAAAGTTTGGGGATTAAGGGAAATTCTTCCTACATTTTTTTCCTTAAACAAGTCTAATTTTTTAAAATCTAAGGTGTCTTCCCTGCCAGCTTCCAAGGTAAATTCATCAAAAGTAAATTTTTCGTTTAATAAGGACAAAATCCTATCCAAATCTTTAAGAGATAAATTTGAAGGAGTCCCTCCTCCTAGATAAATTGTATCTAATTTTTTATCTAAGTTTATCCCTTTTATTTCTTTTAATAAAAAATCTACATATTGATTTTTATCTACTATGTTTGACACAATAGTAGGATAGGAACAATATTTACACCTTTGAGGGCAAAAGGGAATATTTATATAAAGGTTAAAAGAATTTGGGTTAAATGTTAACCTATCTTGACTTTCTTTTACATTTTTTAAAAGATTAATTTTTTCATCACTTACTTTATAAATATTTTTTAAATCTTCTAGACTGTGATTTTTTAGAAGTTTTGACGGTTTTGATCCTGTCAAAATCCCCCAAGGAGGAGATTTTTTCAATTCATCTTTAAAAATTTCAAATAGAATTTCTTTTAATTTCAAATTTGAATCAAAAAAGTAAGACTTATCTTTTGTAGTAATAAGTCCATTTTTAATTGAAATATCCTCATTTTCTCCTACAAAAGAAAAGTCTTTTTTGTCATAAAAAATATTTAAAATGTCATATACAATTTTTCTTAAATTTTCATTTTCTAAGTATATTTTCATATTTCTTTAACTATTTTCCTAGCCCAATTTTGATCTATCATGTCTGTGTTTTTTATGTCTATAAAGGGAATATATTTTTCATACAAGCTCTCATACAAATCGTCAATAAAGGGCATCTTAAATTTTCCTTCTTTAGTGTTTATAATAAATTCATTGTCCTTATAATAAATTTTTAAAATACTTTCCCTATCAAATTTAAAATCTGGACTTTGGATTAGGACAAGTTTCATTATTTCAACTATATTGTCGATTTTTCCATCATTAAAAATAGAAATTTTTTCTTTCAAGTCCTTATCATCTTGGCACATTCTTATCAAGAAATCTCCTGCCTTATTCTTGTTAAACTTATCCAGAAGTTTCAAAGAAGACTTAAAGGCAAGTTGGTTTCTTTTTTGAGCAAATTTGGGGTCATTTACAAACATTAATTTTTTGTCATTATCTGTGTAAACATATCTGTAGTTTAATTTAAATAATTTTTTACAAGAAGGACATTCTACAAGGCCAATATTTTCTAAAAACTCTTTATCATTTATAGAAAAAACTGCTGTAGGCAAGGATTTTGTAAAATTTTCCCCACAAGATGGGCAGGATAATTTAAAATCCTTGTTTCTAGTATCTATTTTTGTATTTTTTTTTAAATATTCCAAAAATTCATCAAGGGATGAAAATACCAAATCTGCCTGACTTTTTATAAGGTCTGAATCATCAAGGTCAATTATCAAAACAACCTTAGCCCCGCTTGCCTTTGCTGCCTTTACTCCTGCCAAAGAATCTTCAATAACATAAGTTTTATCCTTATCAGCCCCCAATTTTTCCATAGCCAAATTAAAAATTTCTGGGTCAGGCTTTCCCTTTGTTATATCATCTGATGAAACTATTTTTTCAAAATAATCTCTCACACTTTCCTTATCAACGAAAAAATCTATTCTTTTTCTTGAAGATGAAGAGGCTAGGGCGATTTTTTTCTCATTTTCTTTTAAATATGTCAATAAATTTATCAGCCCTGGTTTTTTTATACAATAATCAATTTCGCCAAAGCGTTTATCTCTTAAAGCATTCAAATCTTTCCTGACCCTAATTGCCTTATCATAATCCATAGAAAAATTTTCTACCATATAGTCTATAGCTTCCTTGTCTTGTTTTCCTGATAAGTTTAATTTATCATTTATATCAAAATGAAAGCCTTCTTTTTTACTAATTTCAATCCAAGTACTGTAATAAATTTTCTCGGTATCAAAAAGAGTCCCGTCCATGTCAAAAACAAAATAATCCATATTAAAACTCAATTAAATTTAATCCCAAATCTTCGTCATAAAGTCTATTGATTTGCCCATCAATAATTGTTACAAAAATTTCTGCTGTCAAAGAAATAATAGCCTCGTTTAAATGACCACCAATAGCAGATCCTGGAATTTGTCCTTTTTGGGCATTATCCTCTACCCTTCCACAAGTTATATGAAAGTGGGTATAAAGCTTCCCATCTTTATTTGAAATATTTCCACAAAGATTTGCAATTTCCAAATCTTCTTCATATTTTTTTATATTATAATCCTTAGTTTTTGGATCAAAAAGACCAACCTCAAGATTATCTGTAGCACCAATTCCTGTCAAAAAGCCTGCCTTAACATTTTCTTTTTCAAGAATTTCCCTAACAGATTCCACAAGCTTGTCGCCTTTTTTTAATCTAATAACTAACTTATCACCAAATCTTTTATAAAGCATAAAAAAATCCTTTCATTTTTCCTTTTAACTTAAACATTCTTTAAACATTATACCCAAATAAAAGATAGTTGTTGATTTTTAAAATTAAATTTTTTATTTTTAGTTTTTAATTTTGAAATAAATTATTTTATTAAGTTAATTCTTCGTAATGTTAGGGCGGAGGAAATGGGGGAGTTTCGATTCTCCCCCTTTTTCCTCCCCCTAACGACCCCCTCTTTTTTGCCCCCCTGCAACCGACCATTGCATGGAGCTTTTATTGTAAGAAGCTTCGCTTCTTTCAAGTTTTTAGGGTTTAATCACTATTTAAAAATAATTATAAATTCTAGTGAATTATTAGAGACAAATTGTTTTAACCTTAATGATTTATTTTTTCCATTTTAATTAACTTTGAATTTATTTTAGGTTTTTATTTTTATTAAATTTGGCTAATCAAATTAAAAATCGAAAGAAACGAAGTTTCTTTCTAATTTTTGCTCCCTGCAAGGGCCGGTTAAGGGGTTATAAAGATGGGGGTTCTTAGGGGATATAATTAGCTTAAAATTGTGCCAGTGGTACAATTTCAATAATTATACCGCGGACTTTATTCGTAGTTTTAATTTGAAATCGAATTTTGATTTAAGATTTTTTTAAATTTTAAAATTAAGTTAGCGTGGAAAAAGGGGACAATCGGAAGTCCCCTGTTCCTTCCGCCCTAAGTTTACGAAGTATTAAATAATTATAAAAATAAAATCTAAGATTAAAAACAAAAAATCAGCATTTAAAAAAGGACTATTTCTAGTCCATTTTTACTCTTTTTGCAACTGCAATTGCAAATATACTTGCAACTATTACTGAAATTATTCCGTTTATTGAGGAAACTCCAAGTTTTTGCACAACTTCTACCATATTTGCTTCAAATGATAAGCCCATAGCTACTTTATTTTTTATAAATGTATACAATAAATAAAGTACTATATAGGTTACTTGTCCGCATAAGCCTGCAAGGGCAGCTCTTAATTTTTCATTTTTCATTTTTACCTTATGAAAAACCAAACCTGCCACAAATCCCATCATAAATTTATTTATAAAAGTAAATGGAGCTGATGCGAAATAAAGTGGATTTGTTAGGTCAAAAATTGCAGATCCCAATCCTGCAGCAAGACCACCAAGTCCTGGTCCTAAAATTATTCCTCCTAAAAGACAAAATACATTTCCCAAATGAAATCTTGTATCTCCCATTGGAGTTTTTAATGGAATTTGGAAAAATGCTGAGAAAATAAAAACTAAGGCGATAAAAAGTCCTGTATATGTAATTTTTTTTGTAGTTAATTTGTTCATAACCCCTCCCAATAAATTTATTATTACTTTTTCATTATATAGTATATTTAAAATTGTGTAAATATATCATTTTCCCCAAGAATTTTTTTATAAATATACAAAAGTTTAAGTCTTTATTTTCAAAATATTTCTTGTAAAATATTAAATGTAACATGGGTTACAGAAATAAAATATTTTTTTTAATATAATGAATTTAAAATAAGAAAAGGAGTTTTAAATGAGTGAATTTTTAGGACCAATACATTATATGATGTATGATAAGATAAAGTTTCAAGATAAGATTACAAATTTTCTTTTGGATGGAAATACAAAAGAAATAGACGAAAAAATTGTCCCTGTTTCAACTGATAATTTAGAAAATCTAATTGACCAAGAAAATATTCACGGTTGGCTTGATTCAAAAATTGCTGTTGTTGAAAACAGACTTGCCTTTGCAATAAAAAATAGTCAAAATACCAAGGAAAAATTATTTGAATTTGGAAAAAAACAGGCTGAAGGAAAAAATTTCTCTGATTATAATGAAATTTTCCAAGATTTAAATACCATGCTTCTTGATGGTATGCCATGTGATAATGGTCTTTCTGCAACAATTGATGAAAATGGCGACTTATTTTTAATTACAAATGTAAATACCCACGAAAAATATTTCGAGGATTTTATAAATCCAGAAGATTCTCTTTCAAATACTTGTGAGGGCGGCCACAGCCACGACCACCATGAGGCTTTTGAAGTTAATAAAAATGGTTTTGAATTAAAGGAAGAAATTTCACCTTATCACGAATATAGGTATGAATTTTTGAAAGGATATTTTGAAAATTCCCCTTACGGAGTAGACCTTGTTGGTGGAATTAATTATAGAATTTATAAAAAATAAAATAATAATAAAAGTATATAATTTTATTTAAAAGTAACTAGGGGTGTTTATGCAAGTAGAAAAGATAATTGAAAAATTAAAGGCTGATCCTAGAAATAAAACTTACACCAAAAGAGGAATTGGGCCAATTTTTCAGTTTAATAAAAATGCTAAAATTTTAATAATTGGTCAGGCTCCCGGAAAAAAAGTCGAAGAGAGTGGAATTTTATTTAATGATAAGAGCGGGGAAAACTTAGTTGATTGGCTAGGTATAAGTATGGATACCCTCCACGGCGAAAATTTTTCAATAATTCCCATGGATTTTTATTATCCAGGTAAGGTAAAAAGTGGTGACAAGGCTCCAAGAAAATTTATAGCAAAAGAATACCACTCTCTCCTACTTGAAGGGCTTAAAAATATAAATTTAACAATATTGATAGGTGCCTATGCACAAAAGTTTTACCTTAAAGATGATTTTAAGAAAAACCTAACAGAAACAGTAAGAAATTTTAAAGATTACCTGCCAGAATACTTTCCCCTAGTCCATCCAAGTCCCTTGAATAATAGGTGGATGGCTAAGAATAAGTTTTTTAAAGATGAAACCCTGCCAGAGCTAAAAACAATTATCCAAGAAATAATTTAAATTTTTATAGGATAAGAATTAATGCTAATTATATATAAGGAGGCTTTATGAAAAAATTAAGCGCAAATATTTTAGATGGTAAATTCGAACACTTGCTTGATGAGGATAAACTACAAATTACCCACCTTCAAATCAAACAAGGTGAAGAAGTCCCAAGTCATAAGTCAGATAAAAGTGTAGTAGTTGTAATTTATAAGGGCAAGGTTGATTTTACTGGAGAAAATGGAAATGAGATTATAGTTCCTGGTAATATAATAACTATGGAGCCTAATGAAATGCACGCTTTAAAGGCAATCGAAGATAGTGATTTGATGGTTATAAAAGCAAAAATTTAATAAAATTTTTAAATAAAAAAGGATGTTGCAAAATGCTTACCCCTTTCAAAATAATCATAAAAAATTTATGATTGTAAGACGGTAGTAATTCATATTTTGCAACATCCGCTTTTTTTATTTCTTTTTCTTTTTAATTTTCAATTTTTTTCCTCTTCCAAATAGTTTATTTGTTGAATAATTTAGGATATTTTTCTTGTAAACTCTCGCTGCAATTATATACATTAAAACAATTCCGACTAACAAAATAATTAGTGAAATCATCCCTTGGAAAAGACTTGCATTTTCGTAAATTAATCTCATTGGCATGAAAAATGTTGATAAGAATGGGATGTAGGATAGGATTTTTATAAATAAATTTGGCTCGCTTCCTACAAAGGATGTGGAAATGAAATAGCAAAACATTATTATTAGCATAATTGGGGTTGCCATTTTTCCAGCATCTTCTTGTTTTTGTACCAAAGATCCAAGCATAGCTGAAAGGATTATATATAAAATCAATCCCAAAACCATAAATAAAACTATTTCAAAAACCAAGTTGGTGTTTATTCCCTTGAATAAATCTGAAATATTTATATCTAGCATTGATATTATCTTATCATAAAAACCTGTAAATTTAATTACTGCAAATCCCACAAGTCCCAAAATTACATATATGCCAAAATGAACGAGCATGGCAAGGATTGTTCCAAAAATTTTTCCTGCCATATAGGTTCCCGCCTTAACTGATGAGAAAATAAATTCTAGCATTTTTGATCCCTTTTCTATGGCTATATCTTGCATTATTATTTGTGAGTAAAAAATCAAGACAAAATACATTATGAAAATTGTAGCAAAAAGGGCGAACATATTTCCTGGATTTTTTAAATTGTCTTTTATTTCGTGAAGATTTACCTCAGGTTTTTGGCTAATTATGGCATTTTGCTTGGCATCTATATTTGAATTTTTCAAATTTTCTTTTCTTTGCATATTCTCTGCCAAAGAATTTATGACAAGCATAGGAGTCCTTGCAGTTGTGTCCCCATAATAATTAAAATTTAAAACCCCATCTTTATTTTTCACTTCAAGGTAAGCTGAAATCTCCTTATCATCAAGGGCTTTTTTGGCCTCATTTTTTTCCTTAAATTCAAAATCTACCATAGGATTATTTTGGAAGTTTTTCTTATATTTTTCTTCTGTAACTACTGCAATTGTGTCTGGAGTTTTGGTTGAATAAGAAATGTAGGAAATTATTCCAATAACTACTGCCATAATAAAAGGCATCAAAACCATAACCCAAAAAGTAGGAGTTTTAAGATGTTTTTTTAGAGTATCGGTAGATACAGTCATAAACCTATTCATTTTCTTCCACCTTTCTTGCAAAAATTTCATTTAATGTTGGAGGTGATTGGTCAAAATATGGTACGAAACCAATATTATCGACAATTTTTTTGAAAATTACCTTAGCATAGTCCTCATCTTTTAAAATAAAGGTCCACTTACCCCCGTCTTGAGAAATCATTTCAATATTTTCATCATTTAAGAAAAATAAATCTTCACTTGATTCAACCACAAGTTTTTTTCTCTCGTAAGAATTTCTAATTTCTTGAGGAGAACCATTTAAAACTATGTTTCCCTTTTTAAGCATGATCAATTTTTGGCAAAGACTTTCCACATTTTCCATATTATGAGATGAAAACATAATTGTCGTTCCCTCTTTGTTTACATCTTTGATTATTTTTTCCAAAAGTCTGATGTTATATGGGTCAAGGCCTGAAAAAGGCTCATCCAAAATTACAAATTCCGGCTTATAGATTAAAGCACAAAGAAGTTGGACCTTTTGTTGGTTTCCTTTGGAAAGCTCTTTGATTTTTGATGATAATTTCCCATCAATTTCAAAATAATCAAACCATTCCTTTAATTTTTGGTCAGAAATATTTTTCATTTTATTTAATTTTGCAAAATATCTTATTTGGTCTTCTACTTTTCTTTTAGGATCTAGAGACCTTTCTTCTGGCAAAAAACCGATTTTTTCCAAAGGAACTTTTGAAAAATTTTTGCCATTATAAGTAATACTGCCCTCATATTTTGAATAAAAGTTCATTATACACCTAAAAAGTGTAGATTTTCCTGCACCATTTTGGCCTATAACTCCAAAAAGTTCCCCATCTTTTACTTCAAAATCTATTTTTTTTAAAGCATCAAGATCGCCAAAACTTTTTTTAAGTCTTTCTACTTTTAGCATAAATACTCCTTATTTTTTTTACCTATTTATAATTATTTTACCATATAAAATACAATAAAAAAAAGATAAGAGACTATGACTTATCTTTTTCATATTTAATAAATTTTAAAATTTCAAAATCAATAGAATTAATTAAAATCGCAACCAAAACCCCAACTAGGGTATCCAAGACCCTATTTACTGCAAAATCAATGGCTCCAAAATCTTCTCCTGCATGATTAATTGATACAGATGCCAAAACTATACACATTATAGAAATCGCATTAGGCTTTTCAAATGATGAGACTAGCCAAATCAAAAATGCCATAATCACAGAAAGCAAAAAATATTCTTCTATCTCATTTGTAAGATTTTTCTTTACAAATAAAAGATACAAAAATCCAACAAAACCACCAATAAAAGTGCCCAAAATCCTATTTAAACCAATATTAATAGATCCATTTACATCATTTTTTGTACAAATTATTGCAGCAATAGCCGAATAAAAGGGAAGGGCATGAGCCGACCTAAAATGAGATAAAGTAAAGGCCAAAAAAACTGCTAGGGAAGTTTTGAAAATTCTTTGCCCTGGTTTTTTAAATTTCATACTCCAAGCCTGTCAAATAAAAAGTCAAAAAATGTTTGGTCATTTAGCCTATTTGCCACATATTTTTTATTTTTAGAAGAAATTTCACTAATAGCTCCCCTATCAAAATCTTCATTAACCTTGATTGATTTTTCTTCAAAAATAAAGGCTTGAGGTTTTACTACCATGTAAAGCAAGATAGCAGCCTTCAATTCCCTTTCATTTTTTGGATAAATTTTATAAATTTCCTTTATCTTATTTAAAACTGGGTCAGTAGAATTTTTTTTCAAAATCTCATCAGGCAAGGACAAAGAGTTTGAAAGGTCTATTGGTAAAATAAAAGTTTCAATTTTTTCTTTCAAAACAATATTTGCAGCCTTTGGATCTGTAAAAAAATTAAATTCTGATGACTTGGTAATATCACCTGATGAAAAATTTGATCCTAAAATAAAAATATGGTCAATATAGTCTACAAAATCATCATATTTTTCTATAGCTTTTCCTATATTTGTAAGAGGACCTGTTGCAATGATATCAAGCCTTCCGCAGTCTTTTGCCAAATTATAAAGAAAATCTTCAGGATCTTCTTCTGACAAGTAGTCATCTTCTTTATCAAAAATCACAGAATTTTCTCCCCTAGTCAAAATCTCTTGATTTTTTAAATTAAAAGATGAGCCCTGGCAAATTGGCAAAATCAAATCTTCCATACAAGTCATAGACAAAATATTTAAAGCGGCACTTTTTGCATCCATAAAAGAATTTACAGAAGAAATCCCAACGATTTCAAACTCATTAGAATTAAAAGCAAGCTTTAACATCAAAATTTCTGACAAACTAAAATTAGTATCTATATAAACAAATGGTTTTTCCTTTTCCATAATTCACTTCCTTTTATAAAAATTATACTAATATAAAGGAATTTTTCTATTGATAAAATTTAAGGATTAAAGAAATAAAAAAATTATTTGAATTACTAAAGAAATCAAAAATTAAAATATAAATAAAACAAAAGAGATCTCTCCGCTCACTTCGTTCGGTCGAGATGGGTAATGTGTAAATATAGCTTTAAGCTAAAGTTTAAATTGTAAGATTAGATTTTCTTAAATATTTAAACTAAATAATTAAATATATAACTATAATTTACAAATTGAAAAATTAAGAATTTAAAAAAATAAAAATATCCTTCAGTACTAAACCCAATCCCAAAATCACCCATCTCGAGCATAGCCGAGAGATCTCATAAGTTAAATAAGGCTAAAGTTTCAAAAATTCTTTGAATAATTGTAGAAATAAAAGTCAAAAAATAAAACAATGAAAAGAGATCTCTCCACTCACTCCGTTCGGTCGAGATGGGGAATTTGTATATATAGTTTTAAGATAAAGTTTTAATTATTGCCAAATTCTCATTAAATATTAACTCAATAATTAAATATAAAAATAAAAATTTAAAGAATCAAATAAAATATCCTTCAGAAATATACTCAATCCTAAAATTACCCATCTCGAGCAGATAAATATGCCTTGATTTGCCATATTTATCCCTAAAACTATTGGAAAACACGAAAAAGCTTGCAAAACAATTTAGTTTTAGTATCCGAGAGATCTCATAGCTTAAATTTATAAGATAAATTCTACATCTTAGAGAAATAAAAAATAGGCTAATAAACTTAGCCTATAAAAATTAATTATTATTTAACCAATTAATAGCACATGTCAAAAATAAGCCTACACCTATTGGCATTGCCTCTTCTGAAAAATCAACCTTTGGATTGTGGTGGGAATAATCATTTCCTGGGACTTTTGAATTTAGTAGGAAATAAACTGTAGGAACTTTTCTTGAAACAAAGGCCATATCCTCACTTGCCATTAGCCTTTCACCAGAAATCATTTCAATATCAGATGATTTTTCTACATATTCAACAAGCTCTTTTGTAAGGTCTGGATCTGAATAAAGTGAAGGTACTGAAGCAAAATATTCCAAATTAACTTCACATTCACTTGCCTTTGAAACTCCTTCTACAATTTCATCAATTCTTTTCAATAATTTTTCCCTAATTTCTGGGTCATAAGTTCTCATTGTTCCTTGTAAAATTGCTATATCAGGAATAATATTTGAATTTGAACCTGAAGAAAATTGTCCAAAAGTTAAAGTTGTGTGCTTAGAAGGATCTGCATCACGACTTATAAGTTGATTAAATTGTTGGTAGATCATAACTCCTGCATTAATAGGATCTTTTGTTGTGTGAGGATAACCACCATGTCCTCCTTGACCCTTAATTGTAACTTTAAAATTATCGCAACTTGTTGCCATATATCCTGGATAATAAGAAATAGATCCTGCCTCATGAGTTAGGTTTGTGTGAAGGGCAATTGCTACATCAACCCCATCAAGTACACCTTCTTCAATCATCATCTTTGATCCCTTAAAAATTTCTTCGGCAGGTTGGAACATAAATCTTACCTCGCCCTTAAAATCTTTTTTATGCTTTGCTAATAATTTTGCACTAATAAGACCAATTGATGTGTGAAGGTCGTGTCCACAAGTGTGGGCTACCCCCTTATTTTTTGATGAAAAATCTAGACCACTTTCCTCATCCATTGGAAGAGCATCCATATCTGCCCTAATTAAAATTCTTTTACCAGGACCCTTTTCTCCTTTGATAGTAGCTTGAACTCCACTTTCTCCAACTTCCTTTATTTCAGCCCCGATTTCTTTTAAATTTTTTATTACAAATTCCTTAGTTTGAGGTAAGACTAATCCTAATTCTGGATTTTCGTGAATATTTCTACGATTTTTAACTAATTCATCTTTTAATTCTTCTGCTTCTTTAAAATAATTTGTCATAATATCATCCTTTCTTTAAAATACAAAAAGCTTTCTTAAAAAACTTTTTGCTAGCAATAAAAAAGACATAATAATGAAATTTTTATTCCTTAATATTTATACCCTATTTTTTTCTTTTAATAAAAAAACTATATCCTTAATTTTTTCGATTATTTTAATATGGTTCGCCTATATAATAGTTTGATAAAATACAAATTATCTAAATATTTATAAAAAAATAAACAAATTTTGCGAATATTTACAAATTTTTATTTATAATATAAAATTGTATTTAAAGAATTTTAGGAGGGAAAAATGAAAAAATTTTTAAAAAGAAAAGGAATAAGCTTATCGGCAAAAGTTTATTTTATTGATGCCTTAGGATCAATGGCCTTTGGGCTTTTCGCAACACTTTTGGTAGGGACAATCTTAAATACAATTGGAAACTCTTTTGGAATTGACTTTTTATCTAAAACTATCTGGCCCCTTGCCCAAGAAGCAACCGGCCCTGCAATAGCAGTTTCAATTGCCTACGCCTTAAATGCTGACAGATTAATTTTATTTTCATCAACAATAGTAGGGCTTGCCGCAAACAAATTGGGTGGACCTATGGGAGTTTTTATAGCAACACTTTTTTGTGTAGAAATTGCAAAATTAGTTTCAAAAGAAACAAAAATTGATATAGTTTTGACCCCAATTGTTACAGTTTTAGTTGGAGTAATGATTGCAAATTTAGTTGGCCCATTTATCCAAACACTCATGACAAAAATCGGAATTATAATAATGGATGCAACTAAACAAAAACCCTTTATCATGGGAATAATTGTATCAGTAATAGTTGGAATAGTTTTAACACTTCCAATTTCATCAGCTGCTCTTTGTATGACCATAAGCCTTTCAGGCCTTGCTGCAGGAGCTGCAACAATTGGTTGTTGTTGCCAAATGATTGGCTTTGCAGTAACTTCATTTAAAGAAAACAAAACCCAAGGCTTAATTGCCCAAGGACTTGGAACAAGCATGTTGCAAATGCCAAACATAATGAGAAATCCAAAAATATTAATCCCACCAACACTTGCATCAGCAATACTTGGACCATTTTCAACAATAATTTTTAAACTAGAAAATTCTCCAATAGGAGCCGGAATGGGAACATGCGGTTTGGTAGGACAAATCTCAACCTTCACAGCAATGAGCACTGTCCCATTTTTTAAATTATTATCGGTAGTAATCTTAATGCACATAATCCTTCCAGCCATAGTTTCTTTGATAATTTATTATTTTGTAAGAAAAATAGGCTGGATAAAAGATGGAGATATGAAGTTGGATTTTTCTAAATAAGATATTTTAAGCAAAAAATAGACTATGCATTTAATACATAGTCTATTTTTATTTGTCATTTTCTATATCACCTATCAAATTATTTACATCAGATAAATCTAAAAATGTCACAAAATTTAAGATATTTGCAAGTGCTTTTGCTATTTTATATTTTGGGCTTTTTTTGTTCTTATTTTTATTTTTATTAGCCTGATAAATTGCACACAAAACTGCACATATAGTTAAGATAATAAAAACTAAATCTATCATAGTCTAATTTTTATTTTTCCCTGCAAATTTTTTAAAGCAAAAATATACAAGGGCAAAAGCAAGGTAGGTTATACTTGCATTTGTATTATAAAATTCAATATCTAAGATTAGATTTAAAATTAAAGTTATAAGAAAAATCAAACCCATTACTGATAAAGTTTCATTTAAAGGATTTTTCATGAATAATCTCCTTTCATTTTTTGTATAAACATTCTTATTAAGAGCTTACCCGATATGAGCTTGATTAAACTTTTGATTTTTGGAGTATTATTTTTTGTGAAATTAAAAAACGTGCACACTGGCACGTTTTTAAGCTAATTAACGCTAACTTATCACTCGTTTTTTAATAAACTAGCATAAAGATTTATTTTGCAGAATTTTCCTTCTTCGTTCTATTCCGCGGGATAAATATAAAAAACGTGCCACGGGCACATTTTTAAGCTAATTAACGCTAACTTATCACTCGTTTTTTAATAAACTAGCATAAAGATTTATTTTGCAGAATTTTTCTTCTTCGTTCTATTCCGCGGGATAAATATTAAAAACGTGCCACCGGCACGTTTTTAAGCTATTTATCTAATCTTGATCACTGTATTGTTTTAGTTTTCCTAGGGCTTGGTTTTCTATTTGTCTGATTCTTTCTCTTGATAAGGAATAGATTGTTCCTATTTCTTCTAGGGTTTTTGGTTTTTCGTTATCTAGGCCATACCTGTAGATTATTATTTGTTTTTCTCTATCTGACAATTGGTCTAGGGCCTTCATTAGGAAATCTTCCATATCTTTTTTTAGGATTTGATCGTCTACTGGGATTGAATCATCTCCTACCATATCCATTAGCTCATCACCTGTTGAGTCTTCTGAGTCTAAATTTATATTTAGACTTGTAGAATTTACTTGATTTCTGTTTATTAGGAATAAATCATCAGCTTGTTTTTTGTCAATTCCTTCTTGTTTTAAAATCTTGTATAATTCTTCTTCGCTTGCTTCTGGATTTGCCTTTAATATTTGTTTTAGTTTGTTTAATTTCAAATATTTTCCAGCTGGTATTCTTATTGTGTGACCTTCTTTGTTGATTGCTTTTCTTATAGCCTTGTCAATCCATTTATAGGCGTAGGTTGTAAATTTGTATCCTAAGGTCAAATCAAATTTTTCGGCAGCTCTAATCATTCCAAGCATGCCTGATTGGACCAAGTCTTCTAGTTCAAGGTCGTTTCCGTGTGAGCGATAAAAGTATGAAGCCCTACTTCTTACAAGTCCTTGGTTTTTGTCTACCAAGGCTCCAAGGGCATTTTGGTTTCCTTCTTGAAATTGTTCTACAATTTGCTCGTTTGTTAAGTCGGAAAGCCTTATTATATCACTTCTTTTTTTTGCCACTAGGGAGTTTTTTATTTTGTGTATATTTTCTTCTTCGTCATCTTCTAATTGTTCATCTTCTAAGTATTGGTCAAATTCTTCTTTTTCGTCTTCTGCTAGGCTTTTATATAATTTTTCTGCCTCTTTTTGATCAATATCTTCTTCGTCAAAGAAATCCTTAAATTTTTCAAAGATTTCTTCATCATTAAAATTTATTTTATCCATATAACCACCATAAATTTGGTCTGCCTAAGCAGCCAAGTTCTTATAAAAATGATTTGAATTTTTATAAATTGAATTTATCTACCTTTACCATTTATTTTTCCAAGTCTTTTTTTATATCATCAAGTTTTTTTATTATATGATCTGATAAGGGAAATTGCTTGAAATTATTTGAAAAGTCTTTTTTTTGACTTCTTTTTATTTTTACCCTTTTGTTTAAAAGATCATTCCTAAGCTCAAGGGCAGTAATCCTACTTGCTCCTCTTTCAAAGGCAAGTGATTGGACTTGCCCATCGTCGGTTACAACTTTTACATTGTGGCGACGTGCGTGTTGGTTGGTCATTTTTTCGATGTAGGTGTCAGCTGTTTGAAATTTTTTGGTATAGACAATCTCTACTCCTAATTTTTCAAATATATTTTCTTTTTCACCATCAGAATTATAGGCATCAAAAACTACTACAACTTTTTCATTTGAAAGGGAAGCATATTCTGCCATCTCGTCTATTAATTTTTCACGAGCAAGCTCTAGGGAATTTTCTTTTATATGATTTAAGTCAGGCCAAGAGTTTATTATGTTATAGCCATCAACATAGGTTATATTTTTTTTAGTTAAAGCCATTTTGTCTTAGACTTTCATAGATTGCGATTGCACTTGCTACCGATGCGTTTAATGAATTTATTTTGCCAAGCATGGGTATTTTTATTAGTCCATCGCAATTTTCTCTTACAAGTCTTGAAAGTCCCTTTCCTTCATTTCCAACAACTAGGGCGATTTTTCCTGTAAGATCTGTTTGGGTAATATCTCCATCAGCCTCTCCTGCTAGTCCATATACCCAAAAATTTTCTTCTTTTATTTCTTTTATGGCCCTATTTATATTTTTAACCATGGCTATATCTATGTTGTTGATTGCTCCTGCACTTGTCTTATATACTGTTGAATTTACTTTGGCAGACCTTCTTTCTGAAATAATTATTCCATCAAATCCAAAAGCCTCTGCACTTCTAATTATTGCACCAAGATTGTGAGGATCTTCTATTTGATCTAAAATCATTAGTCTTTTCTTATCTTTTAAATCATCAAGGTCCTTGTATTTGTAATCTTCTACCTCGATTTCAACACCTTGGTGGTTGCCAGAAATTTTTGAAAAATAATCCTTGTCTTCAAAAAATATTGGCACATTTTTATCTTCTAATTTATTTATAATCTTATCGATTAACTTGTGATTTTTACCCTTGTTATCAAGGATGTGGGCTTTTTTTATATTTTCACCTGCATCAATAGTTTCAAGTACAGATTTTCTTCCATATATGCTTGCCATTATTTAAGCTCCCACTTGGTTCCTTCTCTGGTATCTTTGATTATAATTCCCATATCAGAAAGTTTGTCACGAATTTCGTCAGCTTTTGCAAAGTCTTTTGCCTTTTTAGCTTCTTTTCTCTCATCAATTAGTTTATTTATCAAATCTTCATCAAGGGAATCGTCTGTTTTTTTCCTATTTTCTATACCAAGTACATCTTCAAGTTTTATAAATAAAGCTCTAGTTTTTTCTACAAATTCTTTTGAAGAATTTTCATCAAGTTTGGTATTGGCAAATTTTGAAATTTCAAATAATACTGTAAGGGCATCTGCAGTGTTTAAATCATCATCCATTACTTTTCTAAAATTATTTTCAAAATTATCAAGCTCTTTTACCAAGTCTTTTTCTTCATCTTTTAAATTTCCACTTGCTTTTTCTAAAAGATCATCCATCCTAAATTTGGCATTGTTTAATCTTTCTAGGGAATTTTTGGCTTGTTCTATTATTTCTCTTGTGAAATTTATTGGAAGTCTATATCCCGCAGATAGGAGCCAAAATCTTACAACCATTAGGTCGTATTCTTTTTTAATATCGTGGAGGGTAAAGAAATTTCCCAAAGACTTGCTCATTTTGGTTCCATCAACTTGGATCATGCCGTTGTGCATCCAATAATTTGCAAATTTTTTGCCTGATCTTGTTTCTGATTGGGCAATTTCATTTTCGTGGTGAGGAAATTGTAAATCTTCTCCCCCAGCATGAAGGTCGATTGTCTCTCCCAATAATTTTTTGCTCATGGTTGAACATTCTATATGCCAGCCCGGTCTACCCTTGTCCCAAGGAGAATCCCAAGAGATTTCCCCTTCTTTTTTTGTTTTTTTCCAAAGGGTAAAATCCATAGGATTTCTTTTTTTGCCCTTGTCCTTATCATCTAATCTGTTTGATGCGCCTTCTCTTAAATCTTCAATCTTTTTTCCTGAAAGATGGCCATAATCTTTTGCTTTTGAAATATCAAAATAAACATCTCCATCAGATTCGTAAGCACAATCCTTATCCACCAATTCTTTTACAAAATCTATAATATCATCCATAGTTTCTGTAGCTTTTGGGTGGATGGTATGCTCTTCGTCAAGATTTAAATCTTTTGCATCATCCATATAAGCTTTTATATACTTATCTGTAACTTCCTTAGTTGATATATTTTCTTTTATGGCCTTATTTATGATTTTATCGTCAACATCTGTAAAATTAACAACGTATTTTACGTCGTTGCCAAGATATCTTAAATATCTTCTCATTGTATCAAAAATTACCAAAGGACGAGCATTTCCTATGTGCATATAATCATAAACAGTTGGGCCGCATACATACATTCTTACCTTATTTTCATCGATTGTTTTGAAATCTTCTTTTTTTCTTGTGAATGTATTATATATTTTCATCTTAAAAATTTTCCTTAACGTAGTTTAATCTGTCGATCATTTTTTCCTTGCCCATAATTACAAAGGCATTTACAAGTTCTGGTCCGTGAACATTTCCTGTAAGTCCTGCCCTAACTGGGAACCATAAGTTCTTTCCTTTTATTCCTGTTTCTTTTTGGATTGATTTCATTATGGTTTTTGCAAAATCAAGGTCAACTTCATCAACTTCTTCAAGTTTTTTAATGAAGGCATCAAATAAAGTTTTAGCCTCATCTGTTTTTATAGCTTCAACTGCTTCATCAGTCCATTTCATATCTTTATCATCTACATAATAAACATAAGCTTCATCCTTGATGTCAGTGAATTTATCAATTGCTGATTGCCAAGTAGCTGCAAGTAGATTTAATTTTTCTTCTGGATAATCTTCCCCGAAAAATCCTGCTTCAATACAATATGGTTTAATTGCAGCTGCCAAATCTTCAACGCTCATTTCTCTTACATAATGACCGTTAACCCAATCAAGTTTTCTTACATCAAAAACTGCTCCGGTTTTATTTACCCTATCAAAAGTAAATTGATCAGCAAGCTCTTTCATTGTGAAAATTTCTTCTTCACTATCAGGTGACCATCCCAATAGAGCCAAATAATTTATTAATCCTTCTGGTAAATATCCTCTTTCGATGAAATCTTCAACCATTCCATCTCCATTTCTCTTAGAATATTTTTTGTGATCTTTATTTAAAACTGTAGGAAGGTGGATGTATTCTGGAGCTTCCCATCCAAAAGCTTGGTATAAAAATACGTGTTTTGGAGTTGAAGAAATCCATTCGTCCCCTCTTACAACGTGGGTGATTCCCA
The DNA here is from genome assembly GCF_002871895.1 of Anaerococcus hydrogenalis. Classification (NCBI taxonomy): domain Bacteria; kingdom Bacillati; phylum Bacillota; class Tissierellia; order Tissierellales; family Peptoniphilaceae; genus Anaerococcus; species Anaerococcus hydrogenalis. Next base: position 40,718 of record NZ_PNHP01000004.1, read on the forward strand.
TTTCATGGTCATCAACAATAACTGCAAAATGATAAGTTGGATATCCGTCTTCTTTTATCAAAACTTGGTCGTCCATATCATTTGTATTAAAGGTAATTTTTCCCTTAATCCTATCTTCAAAAGAAATATCTGTATCTTTTGGAAGTTTTAATCTTACAGTATATTTTTCACCATTGGCAATTTTTTCTTTTGCCTCTTCTAATGTTAGTGAACGGCAAAGTCCATCGTATTTTGGTGTAAGACCATCAGCTTTTTGTCTTGCTCTTAAATTATCTAGTCTTTCCTTTGAGCAGAAGCAATAATAAGCCTTGCCTTCTTCGATTAATTTTTCAATATATTTATCATAAATTCCAGCCTTAACCCTATCAGATTGGATATAAGGACCGCAGTCTCCTTTTTCAGTAACCTCACCATTTTCATCAAGCATAACGCCTTCGTCAATTTCAATTCCTGACCATTTTAAAGTCTTCAATAAATTTTCCAAGGCTCCTTCAACAAATCTGGTTCTGTCTGTATCTTCAATTCTTAAAAGCATTTTTCCACCAGTATGTCTTGCATAAAGGTAATTAAAAAGTGCTGTTCTAAGTCCACCGATGTGGAGGTAACCTGTTGGTGATGGTGCAAATCTAACTCTTGTTTCTGTCATAAATCCTCCTTAAAAATATTACTTTTATTATATAATATCTTGACTAATTTATAAAATCATATTTTTTCAATTTTTTCGTAAATTTATAAAAAAATAACGAAAAGGAAAGGGAGTGCAAAACTCACTCCCTCCTAAATACTGCTTTTATTTTAGCATAAAATATGTTTTTTTTCAAGATTTATTATCAATTACAAAGATTTATATTTTAAATTTTTATTTTTAATTTTTTTCCTCTAATATATTTATGTTATAATACGAGAAAGTGTTTCTGCTTATTCAAAAATAACTATAAAGGAAAATATCATGTTAAAATCGCTAATAAAATTCAACTTCAAGATAATTTTTAAAGACAAAATTTCTATATTTTGGTCAATAATTCTTCCCCTAGTTTTTTTGCTTATTAATTCTCACAAAAAAATTGATATCAATGAAGCTTTAATCTATTGTGCCTATATAGTAGTAACCTCCTATATTTATGGGGTGGGATTAAGGGCCCTAAGACAAAGAGAAAGTGGTATGTGTAAATTTATTTTCGGTTTAAATTATCAAAAAACAAAATATTTTGGGGCTCTTCTCCTATCACAAATTATTTATGCAAGTCTTTGCAGCCTAATATTTTGCATCGGCGCAAGCTTTGTTCTTAAAATAAGTTTTTTAAAACTTTTTTCCTACGATATTATATTAGTTTTTCTTTTGATAAATATAGGATTTTTATCTTATAACCTAACCCTTTTAAAAGATGTCCACGTAAACTCCATTTCAACTATAACCGATATTTGCGTATTTGTCGGAGTTTTTCTTTTAAATAGCCCTTCAAAAATCAATCTTATAAATCCTTTTTATCAAATATTTTTATTGATAAATGCCCTAATAGATAAAAATTTTTCCTATATAGGAATTTATATTTTAATATTTGTCCTAACTAGTGTTTTATCCCTATATTCAATAAAAAATTTCAGTCCATTTTCAAAGGAGCGTAGATGATGTTTAGTGTTTTTAATATAGAAACTTTGATTTTTAAAATTAATAGGATAGATTTTTCAGATAAAATAAATTATATTTGCGACAAAAATGGTTCAGGAAAGACTCTTTTTTTGGATAGCCTTTATTTTGATGATAAGGTTAGGATAGAACCTCATATAGACAAAAAAGACATAATTTACCTAAGCCAACATTTTTCTTTTTATGAAAGAATAAAGGTGAAAGATTTTGTGGAATTTTTTGACCAAATAAATAATGAAAATCTTCTAGAAAAAATAAGAAAAAATTCTTACATAAATAATTTTATTAATGAAAATTTCGATAAAACCCTCTACCACCTATCAGGTGGAGAATTTAAATTTTTATATTTGATTTTACTTCTATTTACTGATAAAAAATTATACTTATTAGATGAACCTTTTAATGAACTTGATAAAGAAAAGGCAGAATACATAGCAAATTTAATCAAAGATTTAAACAAAAATGGCAAAAAAATAATAATAACCAACCACTATGATTTGGGATTATTTGAAGAAAAAGATATGAAAAAAATAAGGCTATTAGACCATACAGTCTAAATAGCCCTGCCCTTATTTTTTGAATCTAGGATTTTTTCGTCTAGATTTTCTAGTGAATCTTCTAATTTTTTTATCATTTTTTCTTTATTTCTCATGTGAGATGTTACTTTTACAAGATTTACTATGTGGCCTGATGAGTAGAGGACATTTCCCGGAACATCTAGATTTTTTAATAATTCTATTTGTTCTTCTAGGTTTTCTCTGTTACTTGTTTCTTTAAAATTTCCTTCTTCTCTCATTTTATATAATTTTGAACCTCTTTGAACGTCTGTACTCATTATAAAAATTCCTATTGGTGGATAGAGGTTTAAAAATTTTGCCGTTTCTCTTGCGTTTTCTATTGAATTTCCATTTCCTGCAACTCCTTGCATTACTATGGCGTTGTAGGTCATATTGGCATATTTCATTTTTTCTATACCATCTTTATAATCGTCAAGATCAGCCCCCTTATCAAGCCAGTCTAGGACTTTTTGATACCCTGTTTCTACTCCAAACCAAAGTTCATTATAGCCTTTTTCTCTTAAGAGTTTTAAATCTTCTTTGGTTTTATTTTTCAAATTATAAAAACTTGCGTAGGAAGTTATAGTTTTTACTTCTGGTATATATTTGTGGATTAAATCGGCAATTTCTACCAATTTTTCTGTCGAAAGAACAAAAGGATCTCCATTTAATAAATAAATTCTTTCAATTGGCCTTGGATAGGTCATGGAAATTTCCAAAATATCACTTTCTATATCTTTTAAAGGTGAAATCCCAAAATTTGTCATATGGTACATGGTACAAAAGGCACACTTGTTGTGAGAACATCCATAAGTTACTTCCAAAAGTGGAGTGTAGGCCTCAAGTGGTGGTCTATAAACTTGTCCTGTGTAATGCATAATACTAAATCCTTTCTAAAAATTCTTCTATTTCTTTTTCTTGGCTTTTGTAAGTTGTTACAAATCTTGCTACGAATTTGTCTTCTCTTTTTTCTCCAACTTCAAAATAGGCAAATTCTTCCCATTTTTTTATATCTTTATCTGAAATTTCTACAAAAACTTGATTCGATTCAAATTCATAGGCAAGTTTGTAGCCTTTTTCTTCAAATCCTTGAGCCAATTTTTTTGCCATTTTGTAGGCTTTTTTTGCACCTTTAATGTACAAATCATCTTGGAAGAGTCTTTCAAACATCATTCCTGTTACAAATCCTTTGGCAAGCATGGCCCCCTTTTGTTTTTGTAAATTTCTAAAATTTTTCTTCAAATTATCATTTACAATTACAAGGGCTTCCCCAAACATAAGGCCATTTTTGGTTCCTCCAAAATAAAATATATCGCAAAGCTTGGTCAAATCTTTAAATTTTAAGTCTGATTTTTCATTTGCAATTGCATGGGCTAGTCTTGCACCGTCCATAAATAAATATAAATCGTGTTTTTTACAAAAATCGTAAAGGTCTTCCAAATCTTTTTTACTATAAAGAGTTCCAACTTCTGTTGTATTTGATATATAAACTTTTCTTGGAACTGTGTGGTGTTCGTTGGTAAAAGATTTATATTTTTCTTCCAATAATTTTTTTGTAATCTTCCCGTCATCTGTTAGAATTGTTTCAATTTTTATTCCACAAGCCTCGATTGCTCCTGCTTCTTGGTCTTCAATATGGCCACTTGTGGCAGCAATTATTGATTCTTGAGGCATCATTCCTACACTTGCTCCAAGAATATTTGCTCCTGTGCCTCCGTGGATAAAATAAATATCAACATTTTCATCTTCTAATTTTTCTTTTATCAATTTTTCAGCATTTTTACTGTGATCATCAACCCCGTATCCTGGATTTATTTGGTCAAGATTTTCTTTTATATAATCTAAAATTTCTGGATAACAAATATCAGAATAGTCATTTCTAAAATTAAACATATCTTCTCCTTATAAAAAACGATTTGCTTATTTCTACCATACATTTTTCATAAGTTTTTTCCATTCTTTAAATTTTTAATAATGATAAGGGGATAATAAAATAATTTTATTTAGAATATTGCATTTAATTAATTTATCTAATCAATAAATTAAATTTTCCCAAAGAAAAAACCAAAGTATTAAACTTTGGTTTTAAAATTTGTATTTTTTCATATTATTGCTTGCTATTGCAACTGTAGATATATTGTGCAAGAGGGCTGATTGGGTATTTGTTATAAATGAACCCAAGCCTAGTCCGATTAATAGGGTATTGAAAGCTATTATTCTTTCATAATCCTTTCTAACTCTTCTATCTACACTTTTTGAAAGTTTTACAAGGTCAACTAATTCTTTTAATGAATCAGTTTTTATGGAAACATCAGAAATTTCTTTTGCAAGGTCTGCTCCTTTTGACATTGAAATTCCTACATCAGCTTGGGATAGGGCAATTGAATCATTTACTCCATCTCCTATCATAATTACTTTTCTTCCCATATCTTTCATTTTTTTGATATATTCTTCCTTATCTTCTGGAAGAACTTGGGATTTGTAAAAGTCTAGGTCAAGTTTCTTGCTTACAGCCCTTGCTGAATTTTCATTATCTCCTGTTAGCATTGCAATATGAGTAAATCCTAATTTTCTAAGATTTGAAACAGTTTCTTTTGCATCTTTTCTAATTGGATCATCAATACATAAGACTGCCAACAATTTATTATCAAATGCCATAAATAAAAGTGAATATTCTTCTTTTAAAGAATTAATCAAATCCCCTTGGTCAGGGCTTATTTTTATTTTCTCATCTTCCAAAATAAAATGTTCACTTCCAATTAAGGCTGGTTTTCCATCAATTGTAGATTTTATTCCATGAGCCATTACATATTCTGGCTTAGAGTGCATTTCTTCGTGGTGAAGATTTTTCTCTTTTGCTTTTTTTACAACTGCTCTTGCTATAGAATGTGGGAAATGTTCTTCAAGACAAGCAGCAATTCTTAAGGCCTCATCTTCATCAATATCAAAAGAAATTACTCTTTTAACTTCAGGTTCTGACTTGGTCAAAGTTCCAGTTTTATCAAAAATAATGGTATCTGCCTTTGCTATACTTTCAAAATATTTTCCACCCTTTACAAGGATATTTTCATCTCCTGCTTGGCTTATAGCCTTCATATAAGCTATTGGAATTGTAAGTTTTAAGGCACAAGAATAATCAACCATCAAAAATGATTTTGCTTTTATAAAGTTACGGGTCAATAAATATGTTAAACCTGCCCCAATAAAGGAATATTTTACCAAAGAATCTGCCATAGATTCTGCCTTTATTTGTGCCAAGGATTTATTTTTCTCGCTATCTTCAATCAATTTTATAATATGGTTTAATCTAGAATCATCATATTTTTTCTTACTTCTTACAAGAAGGTCTCCCTCTTCAAGGACAGTTCCTGCAAAAACAGAGGATTTTTCATTTTTTTCTACAGCCTTGGCTTCTCCTGTAAATGAAGATTCATTAACCATACCAAAACCTTCAACAACTTCTCCATCAACAGGAATTGTTGTTCCCATAGAAACATAAATCAAATCACCAATTTCAACTTCTTTTAGGTGTTTAAAGACCTTTTTGTCCCCATCTTTTACCAAAACTTGATCAATATTTAGGGCTAGGGAAGATTTTAAATTTAACCTTGATTTTTTCAAAGTATAATCTTCAAGCTCTTCTCCCAAAGATAAAAGGGCCATAATACTTGCAGCATCTGCAAATTGACCAGTTACAATTGAAACTGAAATTGCACTTGCATCCAAAAGAGCCACATCCATTTTTCTATTTTTTAAAGATTTTAACCCTTCTTTTACAAAAGGATAAGCCCTTAAAATTGTAAAAAATGGCCTAAGTGGCATTGGCATAATTTTTCCAAAAATTATCCTCTTGTATGCTGCATTTCTTAGTATATGAAAAATTGACTTATCAACTTGTGGGATAAAGTCAGCATCATCAATCTCAAAATCATCCAAAGATTTTAGATCAAAGTCAAGAATAAATCTTGCTATTTCTCCAATATAATCTTCATCATAATTTATTATAATAGATTTTGAAATAGGAGAAATTTGGCAAAACTTTACACCTTTTAATTTTTCAATTTTGTACTTTAATTTATTAACGTTAGAATCTTTAAGATGGTCTTCAAACAAAAACCTAGACCTACCAAGGGTTCTAGCCTTTATAGACGCTCTCATCCTAATCCTCTTTAGCTTCTTCTTTTAACTCTTCCTTTACTTCTTCTTTTACTTTTTCTTCAGCTTCTTTTTTAGCTACATTTTCAATATCAAGATTTGTCTTCGCTTCAGCTTCAAGTCTTTCTTCAATTTCATTTTTAACCTTAGCTTCTGCAACAATATCATCAGTTGTAAGCTTAATATTTTCTACAGTTTTATCAACTGCTCCCTTAGCCTTTAGTCCTTGTTGAACTGTAGCTACTGCAGCTTTTTTTGCAAATTTTGATGTAAGAATTTTTCCACCAATTGCTCCTGCTAATACTCCTGCTCCTGCACTTAATATTTTTTTGTTTAACTTAATCATCTCTTCCTCCTATGATTTTAAAATAATTATATCAGTTCTATTCTAGCAAATTTTTTTATATTTTAAAAGCTAAATTTTTGATAGTTACAAATAGCTAAAAATATAAAATCTAAAATTTTATATTCTAAAAAGAAGACCTTCGCAAATTTAAAAACTTTGCAAAAGTCCTCCTTTTAAAAAACAATCAGTCACAATATGGGCATGATTTCTTTTTTGTTTTTTCTTTTTTGCTATGGCAAGTATCTGATGAACAAGAACTTTTTTGTGCACAATCCTTGCATCCAAAATTTGATCCTTCTTTTATAAATCTTGTATAGACAATATAAGAGCAAATGCCCAATATTACTAGCAAAAATATCCATGATTGTAAGTTCATAAAATCATCCCTTTCTATTTTTTACTATTTTCTAGCTAAATTTAATTTATAAGTTCTCTTTTCTTCTTTATATTTAACAGGTCTAAATATTAAGTATAAGATTCCTGCTAAAACAATTAAAGAAAGTATTGTCATAATTGAAAATTCTTTATAAACAAAGAAGTTTGCTAAATGATAGAAAACAAAGGCAATAGCATAGGCAAATGTCATTTGATATCCTATTGCAATTAAAGTCCATCTATTGTTGTTCATTTCTGTTTTTATAGCTCCAACTGCTGCGAAACATGGCATACAAAGCATATTGAAAAGTAAGAATGAATATCCAGCAACTGGTGTTCCTATAGCTTGGTTGAAAGCTGTAATTAATTGTCTATTTGTTTCATCAAGATCTGCTCCTATTCCAAGAACAACACCCATTGTTGAAACTACGTTTTCTTTTGCAACGAATCCTGTAATTGTTGCTACTGCTGATTGCCATTGTCCAAATCCTAATGGTTTAAATAAAACTGCTAAATATCCACCTAAAACTGCAAGTATTGAGTTTTCTGATTCAGCTTCTACCAATTTAAATGAGAAGTCGAAGTTTGATAAGAACCAAATAATTATAGATGATACTAAAATTATTGTTCCTGCTCTTTTTACAAAGGCCATTCCTTTATTAAACATATCTCTTAAAACTGAAGTAACTCTTGGTGCGTGATATGGTGGAAGTTCCATAACAAATGGTGCTGGATCTGATGCAAATTCTTTAAATTTCTTTAAAATAATTCCAGAAATTATTACAGAAACTATTCCAACTATATAAAATGAAAATGTCACCAAAGCTTGGTTTTCTTTGAAAAATGCTCCTGCTATCAAGGCAATTACAGGAAGTTTTGCAGAACATGGCATAAAAGATGTAGTTATAATTGTAATTCTTCTATCTCTTTCATTTTCGATTGTTCTTGATGATTGGATTCCAGGAACTGAACATCCTGTACCTATCATTACTGGTATAAATGATTTTCCAGAAAGTCCAAATCTTCTAAATACCCTATCCATTACAAAGGCAACTCTTGCCATATATCCAATATCTTCAAGAATTGAAAGTTGGGCAAATAATACTAACATTTGTGGTAAGAATCCTAATACTGCACCAACTCCTGATATGATTCCGTCTGTTGCAAGACTAACTAAAACGTCACTGATTCCAATATTTGTTAGAAAATCTGCAACGGCAGGTGTCATTGTATCTTCAAAAAATCCATTTACGGCATCAGTCGCCCCAGTTCCTATAGTTGAAATTGCTATATAATAAATAACAAACATTACAAGGGCAAAAATTGGAAGTCCCAAAATCCTATTTGTAACTATCTTATCGATTTTATCAGTTGTTGAAAGCTTTGGTGGAGCTTTTTTAAGAACTTTTTCTCCAACTTCTCCAAGAGCTTCATATCTTTCAGTAGTTACAATACCTTCAGCTACATCATCTTCTATTTTTTCAAAATCTTCTCTTATCTTATTAATATTTTCTTTCTTATCAGCTGATAAAGAAATATTTTCAAACATATCTTCATCATTTTCAAAGGCCTTGATTGACAAATATCTTTCAAGTTTAGAATCAACAGATCCAGAAATTTCACTAGAAATTTTTTCCAAAGCTTCTTCTAATTCTCCAGAATATTTTAAAGGATTTGGTAAAGATAATTTATTTTCTGATTTTACAATCTCATTTATTAAGTCCTTTGTACCTTGTTTTTTGCTAGCAACAATTTCTACAACAGGACAACCCAAAATCTTAGAAAGATTATCTTTATCAATAACATCGCCGTTTGATTTTACTATATCCATCATATTCAAGGCAATAATTGTTGGAATTCCAAGTTCAATTAATTGGCTTGTAAGATATAAGTTTCTTATAAGATTTGATCCATCAACAAGATTTACAATAAGGTCAGGTCTTTGGTCAACCAAATATCCTCTTGAAACAACTTCTTCCATTGTATAAGGGGAAAGTGAATAAATTCCTGGTAAATCTTGGATAATAATATCCTTGTGTCCTTTTAATTTTCCTTCTTTTTTATCAACTGTAACTCCTGGCCAGTTTCCTACTCTTTGGCTTGAACCTGTAAGTTCATTAAAAAGAGTGGTTTTTCCTGAGTTAGGGTTACCAGCTAAAGCAACCGTATAAGTCATCTATTCCTCCACTATTATGTTTTTTGCATCTTCTTTTCTAAGAGTCAATTCATAACCACGTAAATTAACTTGGATAGGATCTCCTAATGGGGCAATTTTTCTTACATAAACCTCAGTTTTTTTTGTAATCCCCATATCCATAATTCTTCTTATGGTAGCTCCATCTCCTTTGATTTTTTTAATAACAGCACTTTCTCCTACTGCTACATCTCTTAAAGATTTCATTAATTTATCTCCTTAACATATATTCTCTTAGCTAGATCTTTGTTTAGTGCATATTTACTATTATCAACCATAATAATATAATTTACTCCATCAAAGAAAAATAATTTAATTGTCTTTCCCTTTACAAAACCTAGATTTGATAAGTGAGTTTTTATCTCATCATCTCCTTTGATTTTTATAACTTCTGCTTCTTGTCCATTATTTAATAAGGTAATTGGCATCTGTTCCTTCTTTCTATAATTAATTAGTTCGACTATTACTATAACAAATTTGATATAATGGCTTATAAATGTGATTTTTTTATAATAATATTCAATATCAGCAATCTCTCAAAAAAAAGAAAACCAGCTTAAGCTAAACTGGGCAATTATTATATTTGAGTTAATAATAGTTTATGTAAAAAACAATGATAAAAATTATCACTATCTTCATTAACAATTATACAACCAATTTATGATAGTGAATATCATTATATTGGTTTTTATTTTTTTATTTTACAATATTTATAAAAAATTTCTGGTTTTTTCTTTGTTTGGAAAAATTTATATAGCTTTACCCTTTAAAAATAAACCTTATTAATAATATTAAAAAAAATAAGGCCTTTATTATTTTTTATGTTTATTACAATTTTTTGTCATAATCTTTCAATTAAAAAATTACTTTATAAATTTTTCCTTATTTAAAAAATAAAATTGGAGAGAAACTTATGATAAATTTTCACTTATATAATACTATTACAGGCTAATTTTTTTATACGGATAGAAAAAATCTTTTTTGCTTCTTATCCTGCCCTATCCTAATTAATTAGTTGAGAATACTTATAAATTTTCATGTCTAGCTTTAAATATCTTTAAAACTTGCTTTTAAAACTTTCTTGTAATTTATAATAAATTTTATGGATGATTGGGCTATATCAAAGTACAATCATACAGTTAAGATAGCTACTAAAATTTTTTATAAATAAATTAAAATTGGCTTTTCTATACTAGCTACTTATATTTTTTAGCTAAGCTTCTTTTAACTTATATAGACTTAATTTTTATTTTATTGGAAATACTGAGCAAAATACTACCCCATCTCCCAAGTGAACTCCTATTACTGGGGTTACGTCTATTATTTTAAAGTCTAGGGCTTTTTTAATTTCTTTTTCTAGTCCTTCTTTTAATATTTCTATTTCATCATCACTATCTGCCCCTCCTATTATAATTTGGTAGGAGTCGTATTTTTTACATAATTTTTGTATGTATTTTATTAATTCTTTGTAGGATTTCTTTTTCCCTGTCACTTTTTTTCTTAATTTTATTTCCCCATCTTCTATGCACAAGACAGGTGAGAATGAAATTAAATTTGCAAGTTTAACTAGGGTTTTTGGAAGTCTTCCCCCTCTTTGCAAGGCATCTAGATTTTTTACAACTCCTGTTACATTTGCATATTTTAGGTTATCTAGGCTTTTTTTGTAGATTTCATCAAGTCCTAGGCCATTTTTTGCATATTCTGAGGCTTTTATTACTGGATAAATTGCTGCAATTGTTGCTGTATAGGTGTCTATTACTTTAACTTTCGCATCTTTTCTTTTTTCTAGGAATTCATCTTTCATAAGCTCCATCATTTGGTTCATTCCTGAAAATTTTTTACTTATGGAAAAAACCAGAAAATTCCTATAGCCTTTTTGGTATTCATTTTCTATTAATTTTAAAAATTCTCCCGGTCCTGGCGTTGATGTTGTTACTCTTTCCTTGCTTTCTTTGTATTTTTTTAAGAAATCTTCCCTGCTTAATTCGTAAAGGTCTGTATAGGACTTGTCTTTGAAATTTATTTTAAAAGGAAGAATTGATATATCGTATTCTTTTGCCATTTCAAGGTCTATATTGCACCCTGAATCTGCTATTATTTTTACTTTTTCCATTACTTCTCCATTTTTTTCTTTTCAAATTCTCAATTTTTCTAAACTATACTGTTTCAAATTTTTAAAACAATTTTATTAAGAATATTTTACTTATTTTTTTGCATAATTTTAAAAATAAATGATTGATTTTTCATAAATCTATAGTATTATAAAATTATAAAGCTATGATGTGGAAAAGTAAGCTAGATGAATTTTTAGAGAGACATTGGCTGGTGAAAAATGTTAAGGATTCTAGTATGAAAAATCACCACTAAGCTATAGGACCCAAGTTATTGTAAGTCTTATCGGCTACTCCCGTTATCGAGTTATTCATTATAATTGAGTGCATCAACTGATGAAGAAGAGTGGTACCGCGGGAATAATTTAAAATTTTATCTCTCGTCTCTTTGCTTAGGCAATAGAGACGGGAGTTTTTTATTGCTTATATTTATAGAAAAGAATTTTTTAGGAAAGAAGGGAAGATTATGGAATATGAATTTATTAAAAAAGAAGTTTTAGATGAAAAGCCTAGGGATAATTTGGGTTTTGGAAATTATTTTACCGACTATATGTTTGTAATGGATTATAGTGAAGAAAAAGGATGGCATAATAAAAAAAATTCTCCCTTATGGAAATATCACTGTTAATCCTGCTACTATGGTTCTTCATTATGCCCAAGAAACTTTTGAAGGACTCAAGGCTTATAAGGCAGCTGATGGAAAAGTTTATCTTTTTAGGCCAGATATGAATGCAAAAAGATTTATAAATTCTAATAAGAGAATGTGCATGCCAGAGATAAGCGAAGATCTTTTTGTTGATTGTGTTAAGGAATTAGTTAAAGTTGAAAAAGATTGGATTCCAACAGGAGAAGGGGAAAGTTTATACATAAGACCTTTTATGTTTGCAGATGAATCATCTCTTGGCGTCCATGTTGCAAAATCTTATAAATTTATAATCATTCTTTCTCCAGTTGGGGCTTATTATCCTGAAGGAGTTAATCCTATAAAAATTTATGTTGAGGATGAATATGTTAGGGCAATTCTTGGTGGAACTGGTTTTGTAAAATGTGGTGGAAATTATGCTGCAAGTCTTAAGGGCCAAGAACGTGCAGAAGATTTGGGTTATACTCAAGTTTTGTGGCTTGATGGAGTTCATAGAAAATATGTTGAAGAAGTCGGATCTATGAATGTTATGTTTTTAATTGATGATAAAATCGTAACTGCCCCTCTCGAAGGAACCGTCCTTCCTGGTGTTACTAGGGATTCTATTTTGACAATTTTAAAAGATTTTGGCTTTGAAGTTGTTGAAAAACATCTTTCTATTGATGAATTGATAAAGGCAGGAAAAGAAGGCAGGTTGAAAGAAGCCTTTGGTACGGGAACTGCTGCTGTAATTTCTCCAATTGGAGAATTATATTACAAGGGTGAGGAAGTTATTATAAATGATTTTAAAACTGGAGCTTTGACTCAAAAATTATATGATACCCTAACTGATATCCAATGGGGAAAATCGGATGATAAGTACAAGTGGAGACTAGAAGTTAAATAAAAAAAGCTGTTGCAAAAATTCTTGCAACAGCTTTTTTTAATTTTTTTGGAGTATAAAACCTTTATTTTTTAAGGTGTTTTTTATTTTCTCTTCATGACTTTTATTTCTTGTTTCACATTTTATATTTAAAACGCAGGAGAAAAATTCGTTGGGTTTTTCTAAGGTATTGTATTCAACCCCTATTACATTGGCTCCAGAATCTGCTATTATTTTTGAAACTGCAAGAAGTTCTCCTGACTTATCAGTAAGTTCTATTTTTAGGTTAGTATTTCTTCCTGACTTTTCCAAGCCTCTTTTTATAATTCTTGATAGGATATTCACATCAAGATTTCCTCCAGAAAGGATGGCTAGGACTTTTTTGTTTTTTATATCAATTTTTTCATGCATAATAGCTGCAAAGCTTGCTGCTCCTGCCCCTTCTCACATTAATTTTTGCTTTTCTAGAAGAACTAGGATAGCAGATGCAATTTCGTCTTCGCTGACCGTTACAATTTCATCTAGGTATTTTTTGCAAAGGTCAAAGGCAAGTTCATTTGGTTTTTTTATGCAGATTGCATCAGAAAAGCTTGATACCTTATCAAGTTTTTGGATTTTTCTAGCCTCTAGAGATTTTCTCATACAAGGAGCATTTTCTGCCTCAACTCCTATAATTTTTGTATCAGGCTTTAAGGATTTTATCAAAAATGAAAGTGCCCCTATAAGACTTCCTGATCCAACAGGAAGGACAAGAATATCTAAATCTACCAATTGGTCTAAAATTTCAAGACCTAGGCTTGCATAGCCCAAAAGATAGTCAACATCTTCTGATGAGTCAAAAAATATCTTATTATTTTCTTTACAAAATGACCTAGCATAGTCTAGACTTTCTTCATAAGAATTGCCAACTAAAATAACTTCTGCCCCGTAGGATTTTATATTTTCAACCTTAAAAAGAGGGCTTTGCTCTGGCATAAAAATCATAATTTTTATATCCAATTTTTTGCAAGAAAGGGCAAGGCCCAAGGCGTTATTTGCATAAGCTGCAGTTACAAGGCCCCTTTCTTTTTCTTCCTTTTTAAATTTAGATAATTTATTATAGGCTCCCCTAATTTTAAAAGATCCTGTTTTTTGTAAATTTTCAGTTTTCAGATAAATATTATCGCCTAAATTTTCAGCCTGAATAAGGTCAGTTTTTCGAATAATGGGTTTTAAATTAAAGGCAGCACTATAAACCCCATCAACTGTCAATTTATTTTCTGTCAATTTATTTTCTGTCATTTTAAAACTGCCCCCTTGTCAGAACTTGTAACAAGTCTCCTATATCTTGAAAGCCAACCTTTGACTTTATTAGTTTCAAGAGGGGTGAATTTTTCCATTCTTTTTTCAAATTCCTCATCAGAAATTTCTAAATTTATTGAATAAGCTGGGATGTCGATTTTTATCATGTCACCTTCTTCTATAATTCCTATAGGTCCTTTTAAGGAAGCTTCTGGGGAAACATGACCTATAGATGCCCCTCTAGATGCACCAGAAAATCTTCCGTCAGTTATAAGGGCAACGCTTTTATCAAGTCCCATCCCACAAAGAGCAGATGTAGGATTTAACATCTCACGCATACCAGGACCTCCCTTTGGTCCCTCGTATCTTATTACAACCACATCGCCTTTTTTTATTTCTCCAGAGTAAATAGCCTTTATGGCTGTATCTTCTGAATTAAAAACCCTGGCAGGTCCCTTATGAACTAACATAGAATCATCAACGGCAGATCTTTTTACAACTGCACCTTTTGGGGCAATATTTCCAAATAAAATTACAAGGCCACCAACTTTTGAATATGAATTTTCTATATCTCTTATTACATTTTTATTTTTCACTTGGGCATTTTTGATATTTTCTCCCAAATTTTTTCCACTCACAGTTAAAACTTCAAGCTCTAGCAAATCTTTTTTGCTTAGCTCTTTTTGCACAGCAGAAATTCCCCCGCTCAAATACAAGTCTTCCATGTGATGATCTCCTGCTGGGGCAAGGTGGCAAAGATTTGGAACTTTTTCACTTATCTGGTTAAACAAATTTAAATCTACATCAAGCTCTGCCTCACTTGCTATAGCCAAAAGATGGAGAACTGTATTTGTTGAACAACCTAGGGCCATATCACAAGCTAGGGCATTTTTTATAGATTTTTCTGTGATTATATCTTTAATCCTAATATCTTTTTTCAAAAGCTCCATTATTTGAAAGCCAGTTTCTTTGGCAAGCCTATATCTTTCAGAATAAACTGCAGGAGTTGTTCCATTTCCTTTTAAGGAAAGACCTATTGCCTCTGATAGGCAATTCATAGAATTTGCTGTATACATTCCTGCACAAGATCCGCAAGTTGGACAAACTGATTTTTCAATTTCATAAAGATCATCATCAGAAATCATATTTGCCTTGTTTGCACCAACTGCTTCAAAGGCTGATGATAGGGAAAGTTCTTTTCCCTTATTTTTTCCAGCAAGCATTGGCCCTCCAGAAACCAAAATTGTAGGAAGATTTAATCTTAAGGCTCCCATAATCATTCCTGGAACAATTTTATCGCAATTTGGAACCAAAACCAAAGCATCAAGTCCATGGGCAATAGCCATAGTCTCCACACTATCTGCAATTAATTCCCTACTTGGTAGGGAATATTTCATTCCAAGGTGTCCCATGGCAATTCCATCACAAACACCAATTGATGGAATTGTAATTGGCGTTCCCCCATTCATCAAGATTCCAATTTTTACAGATTCTGAAACCTTATCAAGGTACATATGTCCCGGAACAATTTCGCTATAAGCTGAAATAATTCCAACAAGGGGTCTTTCTAGTTGTTTTTTTGTATAGCCAAGAGCATAGAAGAGAGACCTGTTCGGTGCCCTTTCTACTCCTCTTAAAACTTTATCGCTTTCTAATCTCATATATCCACCTATTTATTTAACCAAGACATCATTGAACGTAGATCTTTTCCAACTTCTTCTAATTGGTGATTTGCTTTTCTTTTTCTTGTTGTCAAGAATTTTATTTTTCTTCCAGAAGAAAACTCTCTCATAAAGTCGCTTGCAAACTCTCCTGACCTTATATCTTCCAAAACATCTTTCATGGCTTTTCTTGTTTGATCTCCTATGATTTTTTTGCCAGCATGGTAATCACCATATTCTGCCGTATTTGATATAGAATTTCTCATATTTGAAAATCCACCTTCAACTATCATATCAACTATTAATTTCATTTCGTGGATACATTCAAAATATGCCATTTCTGGTTCATAGCCTGCTTCTACCAAAGTTTCAAAACCTGCTATCATTAATTCTGTGATTCCCCCACAAAGTACAGCTTGTTCCCCAAATAAATCTGTTTCAGTTTCTTCTTTAAAAGTTGTTTCAAGGATTCCTGCCCTGCCAGCTCCAAGGGCTGATGCATAAGCCAAGGCCACATCCTTTGCCTTTCCACTTTTATCTTGATAAACTGCAACAAGGGATGGAACTCCATTTCCTTTTTGGTATTGACTTCTTACTGTATGGCCTGGACCTTTTGGTGCAACCATAGAAACATCTACTCCCTCAGGTGGATTTACCAAATTATAATGAACATTAAAGCCATGAGCATACATCAAAGTGTCTCCATCTTTTAAGTAAGGGGCAACTTCCTTATTGTAGATATCTGCTGAAACTTCATCTGGAACTAGCATCATAACAAGGTCAGCAAGTTTGGCAGCCTCTTTTACTTCATAGACATCAAGTCCATAATCTTCTGCCACTTTCCAAGATTTTGAATCTTTTCTAAGTCCTACTACAACCTTTACTCCACTTTCTTTTAAATTTAAAGCGTGGGCATGGCCTTGAGAACCAAATCCCATTATAGCTACAGTTTTTCCTTCTAATAATTTTAAGTCACAATCCTTATCGTAATATTTATTAACCATTTTTTTCTCCTTATTCTTTACTTTCTTTTTATTCCTGTTATTCCCGTTCTTGTTACGTCTTTTATTTCATATTTTTCTAATATTTTTAAAAAATCATCCAATTTTTTCCTATCACCAGTTAATTCTATAAACAAATCTTCTGATGAATAATCAATAATATTTGCCTTGTAAAGATTGGTTAGGGCATTTATTTCCAAATAATCCTTGCTATGAATTTTAAGTCTTACAATTAACATCTCTCTTGATATGAAAGATTCTTGATCCATAATTTCCAAATTTATAACATCTTCAAGTTTTTCAATTTGATTTATAACCTGCCTTACCAAACTTTCTTCTTCAGAAATTGTGGCAATTATTCTGGTTTGATTTTCATTCCCATTTACTGCAGCATTTATGCTTTCGATATTATAGCCTCTTCTTGAAAAAACCTGGGAAATTCTTGTAAGAATTCCTGCATTATTTTCAACCAAAATATTTAATGTACTTATCCTTTTCATATATCACTCCATTATCACATCTTCCACACTTCCTCCAGCTGGTATCATTGGTAAAACTAATTCATTTGTGTCTATTTGAACTTCAATTATTGATGATTTTTTTAAAGATACAGCTTCTTTGAAGGCTTCTTTAAATTCACTTAAAGTCTTGCAAGAAAAACCACAAGCTCCTAAGGATTTTGAAAGATTTATGTAATCAATATTTTCCTCCATATTAGTTCCCGAAAACCTATCATTATATAAAAGATGTTGCCATTGTCTTACCATGCCCAAGGTTTTGTTGTTCATAACAACGGTGATAACTTTTATATTGTTATTTACTGCTGTAATAATTTCATTGAAATTCATATTAAAAGACCCATCTCCCGTTATCAAAACAACATTTCTGTCAGGGTTTCCAACTTTAGCTCCCATGGCTGCCCCATAACCAAATCCCATTGTTCCAAGTCCACCACTTGTCAAAAAAGACCTAGGTTTTGTTCTTCCACAATATTGGGCTGTCCACATTTGGTGCTGGCCAACATCTGTTACAAAAATCATATCCTCTCCCAAAGTTTTGGAAATATATTTTATAACTTGGTGGGGTTTTATCTTATCCTCGCTATCTTCTGGCCTATAATCTTCTTTTCTAAGCTCATTTATATGATCAAGCCAGTCACGCCTTTCTTTTTTTTCAATTTTTGGTAAAAGAGCATTCAAAACTTCCTTAACATCTCCAACAAGTTTATAGTCTACGTAAATATTTTTATCAATTTCAGACTTATCTATGTCTATATGGATTATTTTTGCATTTTTTGCAAATTTTTTGGTATTTAAGGCAACCCTATCAGAAAACCTAACTCCACAAGCTATCAATAAATCACATTCAGCAATGGCGTTGTTGGTGGAATATTTCCCATGCATTCCAAGCATGCCAAGATTTAATTCATCCTCATATCCCAAAACTCCAATTCCCATAATTGTGTTACAGGCAGGAATATTTGAAAGCTTGATTAATTTTCTTAACTCCTTAAAACTTTCTGATGCAGTAACTCCCCCACCTGAATAAATGATTGGTTTTTTTGAAGAATTTATACATTTTGCAATTTCTAAAATCTCATCTTCATTGACTTGGTCTTTTTTTTCTTCTTTCAAACTTTCCTTTTTTTCATAGTTACAAAGCTCTGCCATTATATCACTTGGGATATCAATCAAAACCGGCCCCTTTCTTCCAGAATTTGCAATCATAAAGGCCCTTCTTATAGTATCTTGGAGAAAATTTACATCCCTTACTATAAAATTATGTTTGGTAATTGGCATTGTTATTCCCATTATGTCAATTTCTTGGAAAGAATCCTTGCCCAAAAGTTTTCTTCCAGCATTTCCAGTTATACAAACCAGGGGAATTGGATCCATAAAGGCTGTTGCAATTCCTGTTACAATATTTGTAGCTCCAGGCCCTGATGTTGCCAAAACTAGGCCAACTTTTCCAGTTGATCTTGCATAGCCATCAGCTGCGTGGGCTGCCCCTTGCTCGTGGCTGGTCCTTACAAGTTTTAACTTATCTTTATAATCATAAAGAGCATCAAAAACTTGGATAACAGAGCCACCAGGATAGCCAAAAATTGTATCAACACCTTCATCAATCAAGGTTTTTACTATTATTTCTGCCCCTCGTATTTTCATAAAAGCTATTCCTTTCTAAAATTTCTAACACATTTGTAAAACTAACTTATCCCTTTTAAAAAACTCAATAAAAAAAGTCCCTTGTCTAATGACAAAGGACGAATTATCGCGGTACCACCTTTTTTCTTATTTTTTTGTATAAAAATAAGCTCTCAAACATCTAACAATGCAGGGTCATGATAACGCCAACCACGGCGGCAAATCTTACTTTAAGTTCAGATTAACATAAGAAAAAGGATTTTCAAGCTCATTTTAAATATAGGTTTCCACCAACCACCTACTCTCTGTGATTCTCCATGACTTTACTCTTTTTTTCTAATAATTTAATAATGTTTTAAAATGTTAATAATATGATAGACTCTTTTTAAAATTTTGTCAAATCTTTTTTGAAATTTTTACGAATATTTTCTATAATTATTGAAAATTAGAATTATAAAATACAAAATAATAGGTAAAATTAAAATCCTCATGAAAAAAAGATAGAAAAAATTTAATTCTAAATTTTCATGAGGATTTATAGATTAAGATTTTTTATCTTCTATTTTTTCATCCTGATTTTTTTCAAATTCAAAAGCCTTCCTAACTTCCAAAAAAGTTCCGATCATCATTGAAACTATTGGTCCCACAAGAGCTCCAAGGCCCGGAGATAGGAAAATCATAAAAGATACGCTTATTAAAATTGTTAAAAATGGATTAAGACCGATTGACCTTCCTAAAATTATTGGTTCTATAACTTGTTTTATTATAAAGGTTAGGGCAAATAAAATCCCAAGAGAAAATCCAAGTTTCATATTTCCCATAAAAATTTCTATAATAGCCCAGGGGATCATAACCATGCCTGCTCCCAAAACTGGAAGTAGGTCCACAAGGGCTATCAAAAGAGCGATTAATATAAAATATTTTATTTTTAAAATCCCAAGTCCAATAGCCAAAACCACAAAATTTATTATAGATGAAATTACAAGAGCCCTTAATAAGTCTTTTAGGCCAAGACCAGCCTCCTTTAAATATTTTTTCAAAAATTCTTTTTTCATATTATATCCTTTCAAATACTCCAAATTGGGTATTTATATTATACTAATAATAAAAATTTGAACAATTTATTCAAAAAAGAGGTGTGTATGAAAAAAATTTTGAAAATTTCCCTAAGCCTAGTAGGAATTTTCTTATTAGGATTTTTGATTCTTTTATCCTATCTTTGGATTAGAGAATATAGGCCAGAAAAAATTGAAGATGTGAAAGTATATGGTAAGGGAGAAAAGATTCCTGAAATCGGCAAAAATTATAGGGTTATGACTTGGAATATAGGCTATGGAGGCCTTGATAAGGATACGGACTTTTTTATGGATGGGGGTCAAATGGTTTTTCCCATAAATAAAAATCACGTAGAAAAATCAATCGACCATATAATTTCTACCAGCAAAAATATAAATGCTGACATAAAATTATTTCAAGAAGTAGACTATGATTCTAAAAGGTCTTTTCACATAAATCAAGTGGAAAAATTTAGGGAAAATCTCTTGGGCTCATCAACTTTTGCCCTAAACTTCAAAACAGATTTTATCCCCTACCCAATTCCACCAATGGGGAAGGTCCAATCGGGCATAATGACTCAAAGTGATTTTGAAATAAAAAAATCGAAAAGATACCAACAAGAAATCCCCCACAAATTTCCAACAAGACTTGTAAACTTAAAAAGAGCCTTTAATCCATCCTACATTGACATCAAAAACTCGGACAAGAAACTTATAATAGTAAATGTCCACCTTGATGCCTACGAATCAGGAAATAAGGGAAGAGTTGCCCAAACAAAAGAAATAATAGATTTTATAAACAAAGAATATAAAAAAGGAAATTATGTTTTAGTTGGAGGAGACTTTAACCAAGAACTTTCAGGAAAATTCAAAAAACTCCCAGAAGGAATTTGGAACCCAAGTCCCTTCCCAAAAGAAATGTTAACAAAAAATATAAAACTATACTATGACAAAAATGGAAAAACATCTGTAGTAAATGACAAACCCTACACAGGAAAAGACGCCTACCTTTCAACTATAGATGGATTTTTGGCAACAGATAATATCAAAATAAAAACCATAAAAACCCAAACAAAAGAAAATTTCCAATACTCCGACCACAACCCAGTTGTGATGGAATTTGTTTTGAAATAAAAGATAATATAAAAGCCTTGATAATCTCTATCAAGGTTTTTTAAAATTCTAAATTATCCCCTTATCTTTCAAATAATAATATATCCCATCATCATCAACGCTTTTGCAAACATCATAGGAAACTTTTTTCAAATCCCTTGACCCATTTTCCATGCAAATTCCATATCCAACAGCCTCAAACATCTCCAAATCATTATTACCATCACCAAAAGCAAGGCACTCATCCTTTTTAATATTATAATAAGATAAAATCTCCTCAACGCCCTTGCCCTTTCCACCATTTTTTGGAATCAAATCAACAGCCCTATCCCACCAAGCTGTAATTTTTGTAGAAGAAATATTTTTCATTGCCCTCTCATATTCATTTGCCATAATAGGCAAAACTGCTTGAAAAACATCATCATTTTCAATAATATCTTCAAAATCATCATAAACTTCAGGCTGACTTCCACCAAAAGAAAAATACTCCTCTAAATCAAAATTTGTCCCATTGCAGGCATAAAGATCCCTAGTAGCAATCGCCATAGGCTTATCCATAGCCTTGGCATTTTCCATCAAGGTGAAAATATCATCTTTAGAAAGAGGATTTTTAAAAATATCTTCCTTATCATTAAAAATCAAAGACCCGTTAAAACTCAAATAGGCATCAAAAGAAATTCCAGAAAAATCAGGAAGTTGGATAGGAGACCTGCCCGTAGCCACACAAATTTTTATCCCATTTTCCTTAAGTTTTCTCAAAGAAAGGGCAGTTTTTTCAGAAATCCCCTCCTTATCCAAAGAAATCATAGTCCCATCAATATCAAAAAATACCATCTTTATTTTTTTCATTATTTCTCCTAACTTTTTTAAAATAAAAATACACCCAAAATATTTATTATATTAAAATTTCAAAAATCAAAATATGGTCTAAACACCTATATAATAACATATAAAAAAAGACATAGGTTACAAATCCTACATCTTCAAATAAAAAATTAAATAAACTTAACAGTTTCATCAAGATCTTTTCTCTTAAAATGTTTTTCCAAAGGCCCTACTCCATCATTTGCATATCCCAAATCAATCATAGCAAGGACTTTTTCATTTTCAGGCAAAGAAAATTTCTCACTTGCCTTATCAGGATCAAAAAAATTAACCCAACAAGAATCCACCCCAAGACTTGCTGCAGCCAAAATCATATGACTTGCAACAATAGAAGCATCCTCAGCCCCAGAATTATATTTTCTACCAGGATAAACAAAAGCCTCACTCTCATCATAGGCAACAAGAAGAACAAGAGGAGCCTTGTACCTACATGGAGTTAAATCATCGACCTTTAAAAGTGCCTCATCAGATTTACAAACATAAATTCTTTGAATTTGATTATTCTTAGCAGTAGGAGCCAACCTCCCAGCCTGAAGAATAAGATCAAGCTTCTCATCTTCCACCTTTTTATCAGAAAAATTTTTACAAGAAAAACGATTCTTAACAAGTTCAATAAATTCCATAATACCCCTTTCTTATAATTACATTAATATCAAAAATTTAAGATTCAAACTAATCTTATATTTTTATATTTTCTAATACTAAAACAACTTAAACAACTAATCTAATGAAATGAGTAAGCTAATCAAAAATTTCACCTAAAGACAAAGATTTCGATTTCAATCTACACTCCCGCAAAGAGAGTGGCATAATTTTTGATGGGCTTATTTCTCCTCTAAATACCATTTCAATCCACACTCCCGCGAAGGGAGTGACAGGCGCCGGGGGCGAAGCGGGCGGCTATTAACAAACATTTCAATCCACACTCCCGCGAAGGGAGTGACATATAAGCCTTATCAAGTCGGAAAAAATTATGAAATTTCAATCCACACTCCCGCGAAGGGAGTGACAAGAAACGGAAGATGACAATACCTTTGATAGATTAAATTTCAATCCACACTCCCGCGAAGGGAGTGACATATACAAATCTAAGATAAATACAAATACTTTTAGCCCAATTTCAATCCACACTCCCGCGAAGGGAGTGACCAGCCAGCGATTTATTACCGGCATAAACAATCCTTTATTTCAATCCACACTCCCGCGAAGGGAGTGACTAAATACGAGTGGTCAAAATATGTTGGAGATGATGATTTCAATCCACACTCCCGCGAAGGGAGTGACAGGTTGGGAAGTGGGCCACTCATTGGCAAACTGGAATTTCAATCCACACTCCCGCGAAGGGAGTGACACGAAGGTGGATATAAAGTTTTTTTGAAGAAAGATAATTTCAATCCACACTCCCGCGAAGGGAGTGACACGAAGGTGGATATAAAGTTTTTTTGAAGAAAGATAATTTCAATCCACACTCCCGCGAAGGGAGTGACACAAATATGAAGGACAAGAAGTTACAGAAGAAGAATTTATTTCAATCCACACTCCCGCGAAGGGAGTGACAAACAGCGGCGTCTTGGCCTGATTCACAATCGGGTTATTTCAATCCACACTCCCGCGAAGGGAGTGACTATTGATCAATTAGTTTTGTTACGACAGACTAAGACAATTTCAATCCACACTCCCGCGAAGGGAGTGACACGAATTAAAACAATTTGCTTTTATATTTACAACAAATTTCAATCCACACTCCCGCGAAGGGAGTGACTGCAAATTTTGAGTCTTTGCAAGACTTTTTTAAAAATTATACTTATATTTTTACGAATTTTTATCTAATTTTTATCAAATATATGAGATAGGTAAACTTATTGTATGTTCAAACAGGTATCTCAAATAATTAATAAATCTTTTTCAGGGTTGTATGTTTCATCTTTACCTAATGATTCTACCCTTCTCTCCCAATTTTTCCCTAAATTATATATTCTTATGCTATCCTCTTCTAAATCTATAACTTTTTTTAATTGAGATTTTATTTTAACTAAATCCGAAGGATATATATTCAATTCAAAAACCGAATTTTGTACTCTTTGTCCATAATTCGTGCATATTTTTGCTACTTGCCTCAATCTTTTATTTCCTGTTTTACTTGATGTCTTTACATCATAGGTGATTAATACTTGCATTTATCACTTCCTTAGATATGGTGGGTAGGATTCTATATCTTCTCTTAAATAACTATTTAAAAGCTGTGCTTGGATATGTGGTAAAAGTCCTATTGGTATTTTTTCTTCAATAAAGGGATGATATATTTCTTCGTGGCACTTATCGTTCCAGTAATTTAAAACTATATTTCTACCTTTATCATTTAATAGGGTGGCATTATTTTCTTTTACTTCAAATTTGTTTTTATCTAGTCTATTTAAATTTATAAGACTGAGGACAAATTTATCTACTATTGGAGCTCTCATTTCCTCAATAATGTCTAATGCCATACTAACTCTTCCCGGTCTATCGGTATGAAAAAATCCTGCATACGAATCTATCCCCACCCCTTCTAATGCTTGAGCTATATTATTTGCTAAAATGCTATACATAAACGACAATAAGGCATTAACCCTGTCAAGTGGAGGTCTTTTGTTTCTTCCGTTAAAATAAAAATCTTCTCTTTGTTTTACAATAAGTTCATCGAATACAGAAAAATATTCTGATGCTATTTTTCCCTCTATTCCTCTAAGTTCATCTTTAGATTTTGATTTTGGAATTTCTAGCATTAAGTTTTTTATTCTATATATTGCTTTTTCCATTTTCTCTAAGTTTATTTTATCTTTATGATCTAGTTTTCCTCTTATTAATAATTTTCTAGAATTATATGCCTTTGCGTAAATTATATTTTTTGAAAAATCCAAAGATTTATCACTTTCACTGATTTTGTATTGTTTTTTTCTAGTATAGATATTTCCATAACTTTTTCCAATAACTCTTCCACAAAAATTTCCATGTGGATCATAAAAACTAATACTTACATTTGATTTCATGCAAAGCTTCATTAGAGAAGGACTAACACCCATATAATTAAAACAAATAATTTGACTTAGTATATGAATAGGATATCTTTTTACACATCTTCCATCTATAAATATAAGTATATTCTCTCCCTCTCTTTTTAAATAAGCATCTGGGTTTGTTATATACAAAGTATTTAATAGTTTTTTCATAAATCTTCTCCATATAAATAATTGTGAATGCTTTTAGGTTTTTTTGTAAGTCTTGGATTACATACTTCATACAGTGAGCATAATTTGCATTTTCTATAAAATTCGGCTTTTGGTATGATTTTTTTATCATAATATTGGTGCATAAGTTTCGCAGTATCTATAGTTAACTCTCTTAATTTATTATCAAAAATTATTTTTTCTCTAGTATCAGTTTTTCCATAATAAATGTATCCATATTCTAGATTTACGCCAAATTCTTCTTCTAAACAAATAGCCTCTGCCATAAGTTGACAATCGTCATAGGAGTATTTTTTCTTTTTTCCTCTTTTATACTCAATTATAGTTGCCTTCCACTTGCCATTTTTCCCTTTTATACTTATACCATCTTCTGATTTTTCAAATTCTATAACATCTAAAATACCACTTAAACCTAAAGTTTTTGAACTTATTGGCATAGCTCTTGATATTATTTTATTTTTTCTTTTTTCTTTTATGAATGGTTTGTCAGCCTTTGAATGAAGAATTTCCCCTTCACTTGTGTATATATTTTCTTCCCATAAATTTTCAATATGAATCAAAGCCCATTGTCTTTTACAAAATAAGAAGTGTTGTATACCACTTAACATTAAATAATCATCTATATCATACATTTATAATCCTGAAAAATGTTCTACTTCTATTCCTAATTTTTCATACTCTTTAAGCTTATCTTCATCTAGTCTAATATGATATTCCTTATAACTTCTTTTCAATTTTATTTCATCACTTATATCATAAATCAATAAATCTTTTAATTTACCACTTGATACATTTCCTATTTTAGAATTATGTTTTATCCAGTAAATATCTTTAACTTCCATTGATCCATCTGGTCTTGCTGATGAAATATCATTTATAAATAAGGTTCTTATAGCTTCTTTCAAAACTTCTAAGTCTTTTTCATCAAATCCAGTTTTCTCAGCAAAATATGCATTTACACTTCCATTGACTACATATATTCCATAGTCTACATAACTTTTTGATCCTATAGTATCTGAGCTTCTTTTTCCACTTTTTTCTTCTTTTCCATTTACACTTTTAGTTATTTGCATAGTTGTTATGTCAACTGTATCTATAGACTTTGCGATTGAAATTGATACTGGACCCCTGATTCCTATAGCTCTATTTTCCATATAGGTTATAACTTGTCCAAATGATCTTACATCAAGCCAATATTGACATGCTTTTTCTTCTATTTCTCTATTTGTAGATTTTTTATCTTTTTTATCAAATTTAGATAAAAACCTAGATTCTAATGAATTGAAACCATCATCACTTCTATAATCAGATTTCACAAATATTTCATGACCCATATCTTGCATTCTATTTCTGATTTTTCTTTTTATACATACGTCGCTTATTTCTCCAAAACCATTTGTATCGATTCTAGGCATATTTCCTGCTAATGGATCCCCATTAGGATTTGCACCTTTCACTTTTATTGTAAATATGAAATCTATTTTGTTATTTATCATTTATTTGCTCCTTATTTTCTTTTTTTGTAAAAATTTCTTGAATTTGTCCCTCATATCCGAATATAAACCCTGAACTTAATGCTTTTCTATTTTCTTCTTTTCTATAATCATAATTATCAGCAATAAGGTTGGTTACTTCATTAATCTCATTTTTTATTTTAAAGTATATTCTTTTTTTATTTTCATTTGCAGCTAATTTTCTTTCATATGGCTTTATAGCATCTCTTAATCTTAAATTAATTGTAACTGGATTATTTATAAAGCTTGTCCAATATTTTTCTGCATTTGTTATTCTAGTAACCTGATTATCTTTATCTTTAGTTTCAAAACATAATTTTTCAACTCTTTCGTATAAAGCTAACAATCTACCATAAAGGTAAGACCTATCCAAATTTTCTTTATCTAACATATTATCTTTAATCCCCCATTTATATCTTAAAATTGACAAAGAAGTATTTTTTACTGTATTCCAAGTATCTTTATACTTAATTCTTGATTTTATATTTTTTTCTAAAGATTTTACAATATTATCACCTATATCTTTACCTTCAATGATACAAGATATGATATTTTGCATTTGACTTCTCAAAATTTTTTTATTATCAATCGATATCTTTCCACTTCTTTCAACTCCGTATGACACAAGTGTAATAGTATAAGGACTTGGAGTATATATTATTTCATCATTTATTTTTTTATTAAATCCATACCAAAAATATTTATTTTGCCATTTTTGAAGATTTTCTTTTAAAATTGAAACATCTAACTCTTTAAAATATTTTGCTGCTGTTCTTCCATTGCTAATTTTATCGAAAATTCCAACATAATACTTTGAATCATCCGAAAATAAAATCTTTCCTTTTAAAAATGATTCTCCAACTTCTTTATTTTTCTCTCCACCTATTGTGTTTGAAATATTATTTCTAATCTTATAAATTCTCGAATTCAAATTTATACAAGTCTCATTTTTTATATCATCTGAAAACCAATTTACTAAATATGTATTATCTCCTAGCCACACGCTAGTATTTTCTGATGATAAAAGATATTTTGCCATAAGATGAATTTCTTGACTAGTATTTGCACCTATTTTAATAGTTTCATCTGGACTTTTAAATCTACCGTAAAAATTTTCATTATTTGCCGTGATTTGTGATATTAACCTAGCTGTAGCCATTAAAGGTCTATGCTTTGTACACAAATAATCTTCTTTTCCACTTATATTACAAATTATTTTTTCTCTTTGAGAATCTTTTTTATTTAAATGATTAATGTATTGTAAATATATTTCGTGTAATTTATGATTTTCATTTAAAGACATGTCTTTAAGTCCATCATAATCTTCTATAGTAAAAGTGAAAAAAATTTTAGAAAAATCTATATCCTTTTTTTTGTTATTTTTACTATTTGGATTATCTATACTTATTGTTAAATTTCCTTTAATTTCATAATCTACATATAACTTATCTATAATTTCTAAAAATGATTTTGAATTAGATAAGAATTTATAAACTATGTTTAAAAAATCATCACCACTATAATCTAGCCAATCTTTCAACTGATTCATATATGCAACATTTTTCTTTGAACCTATATCAAATAAATATGATCCATTATCTACTAAAGGATGTGGACTAGCTCCACTTGACCTAGCAACAGAATCCTCAGTTACTGAAAATATTATATTATCATCCTTGTTCAAAAAATATGCATCAACAAGGTTAGAATCTTTATTAATTTTCAAAGAAACTATGTTTTTACCATTAGATTTTTTATTATCGTGGTATAAAGGAAGAATTATGTCATTAGAATCATACTTATCGATCATATTATTATTTTTTGCATATTCATATGAATTATAAAGTGCTTGAAGTAGGCTCATATTTTTCTCCCATATTCACTTAATTCCTCATCTACACTTTTTATTTTGTTTGAGATTTTAAAGTTGTACCCATTCAACTCATTAATAATTTTACATTCTTCCGCTTTTATAAAACTAATTCTCCCCTTTTTCATCTCTATATGAGTAAATGTAGATTTTAGTTTTTCTTCATTTTTATTGGGATATATAAAACCATTAAACATAAGACCGAAAGATAAGTTAGTTTCATCATAGTATCCGATATCGTTTTCATATTCGTTTTTATCTAATTTTTCTATATACCCCATACATTCACTTACTCCCAAGAAGATAGGCCTTCTCCCACCTCTTTTTAAGGATCTTTCAGTTATTTCTTCATGCTTTCTCATATTTCTATCATTTTTTAAATCTTCTCTATTATAATTCCATTCAAAATGAAATTTTACATAATAACAAACATCTGTTAAATAGGTATAATTACTTAGATCTGAAGAATTTCCGTTTATTAATAGCCTTGTTCCAACTGAGTAAGTTTCGATTTTTTTCATAATCCTAATCTCATCAATTTCATTTTTTATTGTTGGTTTAAAATAATTTGCATCTATTATTCCTCTTAAAGCTTCTCTAGTAGGAACTTGATAGGTAAGTTTCTCTCCTCCTCCTTTTGATTCTGGACTCGTCCACAAGGCTCTGGGTCCATAAACTTTGGCATAAAAATATTTTGATTTTTCCATTCCTCCTCCTTTCATATTTCATTTTATTATTAGTGTAATATATTTTAAATTCTAATTCAAGTTTTTTATTTATTATGTTCTGGTATAATTTATATATCAGAGTAAACTCTGTGGATTGAAATATTTTTTTATTTGTGTAAGGAGCAAAATATGTGCTCCTTTTAAATTAAAAACAAATCTGAATTTTCAAATTCTACGCCTGTTTTTTTATTGTAAAATTCTTCTTCTAAAATATAAACTCTTCCATCCATTATTTTTTCACATGATTTTAGATTTGAGTTATTAATATTAACACTATATGGATTTAATTTTCTAACTATTATTTTTATATCCTTTAAAATATTTATATTATAACTTTGATAAAATTCACTTTCTAAATTCCTTAATCTACTTATATATTCTTTTGTATCTTCACATTCTACAATTGCTATGTTTTGATTTTCATCTATCAAATTAAAATTATCATAGACTTCTTTAAAACTCTGATACATATCAACATTTATATTATTAAGATACTTTAGATATTTTTCTTCAATTTTATTTATATTATTTATCATTTCTATATTTGTCGAAAACAATTCAATTAAATTACTATTTTTTATTTTAAAACTCAACCTATGGTAAGGTAAATTTTCATAAAGTTTATTAAAATATAATTCTACTATATCATTTAATTCTTGATTATTTGCCAGTCGATCTAATGCGTATTTTCCAGCAGATTTTCTTTCTTTTAAGCTAATGATATGATCTAAATTTTCAATTTGTCTTGATAAATTTATTAGATATACTATCCCAATTTTTCTTTTACCTTCTCTGTTGCACCTACCCATTGATTGAATTATCGAGTCAATGCCTGTAAAAGATCTTATGACTGTCTCAAAATCTACATCAACTCCTGCCTCTATTAGCTGGGTACTTATTACTACTATATTTTCATCGTTTTTTAATTTGTCCCTTATTTCTTCTATAATTCTAAGCCTGTCTACTGAATGCAAATTTGTTGTCAAATAATATAATTTATCTTCGTCTACAACATTTTTTAATGATTCATAAGTGTTTTTTACAGCTTTTTTTGTGTTTAGTATAGTTAAAACTGATTTGTTAGAGTTTTCTATAATTAGTTTGTTTAAATCTTCAAAATCAGATTCCTTTCCATTATTATAAATTTTAACTTTAGTTCTCTTAAATACCTCTTCTTGATCCTTACTCAAGTTTACTAAATCTACATTTTTCTCTTCAAAATCTCCATAGTTCAATTTGTAAACCAGGTTATTGTAATCAAAAGTAGGTTGGGTTGCTGTCGATAAAATTATATTCGCTTTCATCACTACCTTCATAAAATTAAGGGTTAAATTTGTTGGATATAAGACATCTACTGGAAGCGACTGTAATTCATCTAGTATAATTACAGAGTTTATCATCGATTTAAACCTTCTTATATTTGAAGACTTACCTTTAAAAAGGGTATTGTAAAATTGAACCATAGTCGTCAAAACAATTGGTTTTGTCCAATCATCTAGTAAATATTGTCTTTTCATTTGATAAAAACTATCACCATTTTCATCATTGTTTTCTGAAGAATCGCCTTCATTTTCATCATTAATTACATTAGAATGATGCTCCAAAATATAAGCATCATTTCCTAAAATATCTTTCATGACCTTAGCATTTTGCTCAAGAACTGAAAGATAAGAAGTTATATAAAAAAATCTTTTTTTATCCTTAAATTTTAATTGATTTACTCCATACCTCAAGGACAAGAGTGTTTTTCCAGACCCCGTTGGCAAATCCATCTTATATATGCCGCTACCGTCTTCAATAGATCTTTTTAAAATTTGATTTGATATATCATTTCTAGCTAAATTTATAGGTGATTTTTTCTTAGAAAAAGATTTATATTTTTTGTCTATATTCTCAACAAAAGAATGTATCACTTTTTTATTCTCATCATATTTCTCATCTTCTATTATTTTTTCGTAAGAATTGATAGTATCTTTCACGTCAGCAGATTTTAAAATAGACAAAATTAGTCTAGTAAGCATAGAATTATAAAATTGGATTGCCCTATATGAATTTTCTTGGTCTTTAATGTTAGCTGAAAATTCGTTTAATTTTTTAATTATGCAATCATATTCAAAAAAAGCTTTTTTAAATATTTCACAAATATCTATTTTTTCTTCTAATAAATATTTATTTACCTTTTCATATAAATCTTGGTATAAACCATAACTTTCTTCTAAGTTTACCATTCTATCAATGGATGTGAATACGTAATTATTTTCTTTATTTTTTCTAACCATATTATATTGGCCGTGGTGAGATAAAATTGAATAAATAATAATATTACAAAAATCATTAAATTGATAATTCATATCCTCATCTTTTAATAGACTAGAAAATCCTATCTCTTTTTTTAGTTTTTTTACTAACATATGTATAAAAATTCCACCTAAGCTTGAATGGTCCACATGCTTATTTGAATTATTTTTTATCTTTTCTTGAAATTCCTTCCTTATTTTTCCCATATCATGAAATAATCCAACTATAAAAGATATATTTTCTATTCCTATTTCTTTGCCCATATTCTTAGAATCAAAAGCTGTGTTAATCAAATGGTCAAAAAGTTCCTGTTTCCTATTACTATTATTTTGATCTATGTGAGCGTATGTATTTTCAAACATTTATTATCCTTTAATTAATATTTTATATATAATTTACCCAATTAAATAGCCTCTAATATAATTAAATACAAAAAAGCTGTTGCAAAATTATGAACAATCATACTTATGCAACAGCCGATTTTCTTACAACTTAGGCCTAGCCTTATAGCTTGTGTGTAGTAATTCTTTTGCTTTTTCGCTTCCTACTTCTCCCAAGTATTCTTGATAAAGTTTTTTGATGTATGGGTTTTGGTAGGATTTTCTTAGTTCTTTGTTTTTATCTATTTGGTAAAGGCCCTTTGATCTTTCTTTTAATATGGATATTTTTCCATTGTGGTAAGGTTGGCCTCCTCCTCCTATACAGCCTCCTGGGCATGCCATTACTTCTATAGCGTCTAGGTCTATTTCTTTATTTCTTAATTTTTCTAATAATTTTCTTGTGTTTCCAAGTCCGTTTGCTACTGCTATTTTTATTTCTCGACCATTTATATCAACTTTTGCTTGCTTTATTCCCTTTAGTCCTCTTAAATCTTCAAATTCTACTTTTTCTAATTCTTCTCCTGTTATGGTGTCGTAGGCTGTTCTTATGGTTGCTTCTATTACTCCACCACTTGTCCCAAATATATCTCCAGCTCCTGTTGATTCTCCCATTGGATTATCAAAGTCAGATTTTTCTAGCTTGTTAAAGTCTATTCCTGCTTCTTTTATCATAGCTCCAAGCTCTCTGGTTGTAAGTACTATGTCTACGTCTGAATATCCTTCGTTTTCAAGCTCGTCTCTTTTTGCTTCATATTTTTTGGATATACAAGGCATAATTGATACTACTTTTATGTCCTCTGGTTTTTTGCCAATTTTTTCTGCATAGTAAGTTTTGGCTATTGCCCCAAACATTTCGTGTGGACTTTTGCATGATGATGGTATGTCTATTAGGTCTGAGAATTGTTGTTCCATAAAGTTTACCCAGCCCGGACAGCAGGATGTAAGAATTGGTAGTTTTCCTTTTCCGTTTAGTCTTTGAACAAATTCATTTGCTTCTTCCATTATGGTTAAGTCTGCTGCAAAGTTTGTATCAAATACTTTGTCAAATCCTAAATTTCTTAAGGCTGTTACCATCTCTCCTTCTACAGATTCACCTGGTTTTCTTCCAAACATTTCTCCAAGGGCAACCCTTACTGCAGGAGCTACTTGGACTATTAGGTGCTTATCGGATTCTAATAGTTTCCAAACTTCTTTTATATTTGATTTTTCTGTCAAAGCTCCTGTTGGACAAACTGACAAACATTGGCCACAAAATGTGCAGGTTGTTTCAAACATGGACCTATTAAAAGTTGATCCGACATGGGTGTTAAATCCTCTTCCAACTTCTGCCAAGGCCCCTACTGTTTGGACAGTATTACACATGGTTTCACATCTTCTACAAAGTATACATTTGTTTGGATCTCTTACTAGAGAATAGGAGTTATCATCTATTGGGAGATTTCTCATTTCTCCTGTATATTTTATTTCCCTAATATTTAAATCATGGGCTAATTTTTGCAGTTGGCAATTTAAATTTTTTGCACATTTTAAACAATCGTTTGGGTGGTCTGATAAGAGTAGTTCTACTATGGTTCTTCTTGCCTTTATTACTTCTTGGCTATCTGTTCTTATATTCATTCCTTCTTTTACAAAGGTTGCACATGAGGGAATAAATTTTCCCTTATCCAAATCTTCTACTAAACAAACCCTACAAGATGCCAATTTGTTTACGAATTTTATATCGTGAAGGTCCATATGGCAAAGGGTTGGTATATTTATATTTAAACTTCTTGCTGCATCAAGGACAGTTGTAGCTTCAGAAACTTCTACATTTTTTCCATTTATTGTTAAATTAATCATGAAAACCTCCTAAACTAAGGCTATTGCCTCAATTGGGCAATTTTCCATACATTGACCACATTTTATACACTTGTCATGGTCAATTTCATGCCTGTTTCTTTTTTCACCACTTATGGCTCCCACTGGACAAAGCATTTTACATTTACCACATCCTATACATTTTTCTCCAATTAAATATGATAAAAGTGACCTACATCTTTTTGCTGGGCAAGTTTTATTTTCTCCAACGTGGGCTTGGTATTCATCTTTAAAATAGTACATGG
This sequence comes from Anaerococcus hydrogenalis, assembly GCF_002871895.1. Classification (NCBI taxonomy): domain Bacteria; kingdom Bacillati; phylum Bacillota; class Tissierellia; order Tissierellales; family Peptoniphilaceae; genus Anaerococcus; species Anaerococcus hydrogenalis. The sequence goes on from NZ_PNHP01000004.1 coordinate 74,868, forward strand.
TAGAAATTATTGGGTTTGGGCTTGATTGGCCTAATCCGCAAAGGGATGTTTCTGAAACTATTTTTGATAATTCTTCTAATTTTTCCAAAGTTTCTTCATTCGCCTTTCCCTTGGTCAAATCGTCAAGCATTTCAAATAATCTTTTGTTTCCAATCCTGCATGGGGTACATTTTCCACAAGATTCGTCTACTGAAAATTCTAGGAAAAATCTTGCAACGTCGACCATGCAATCATCTTCATCCATTACAACCATTCCACCTGATCCCATTATGGATCCAATTTCTTTTAAGGATTCAAAGTCGCAGGCTGTATCAAATAATTTTGTTGGGATACATCCACCGGAAGGTCCTCCTGTTTGAACTGCCTTTGCCTTTTTGTCGTTTTGAATTCCAAGACCTATGTCATAGACGATTTTCTTTATGCTTGTTCCCATTTCAACTTCAACAAGTCCTGATTCTTTTACTTTTCCAACTAGGGCAAATACTTTTGTTCCAGGAGATTTTTCTGTTCCAAATGACCTAAACCAAGAAGAACCCTTGTTGATAATTTGAGCAACATTTGCAAAGGTTTCTACGTTATTTATTACTGTAGGTTTTCCCCAAAGTCCCTTGACTGTTGTCCTAAATTCTTTATTTCTAGGCATTCCTCTTTTGCCTTCTATTGATTCCATTAAGGCTGTTCCTTCTCCACAAACAAAGGCCCCTGCCCCAAGTCTTAAATCTATGTCAAAAGAAAAATCTGATCCCATTATATTTTCTCCCAAAAGATTATATGCTCTTGCTTGTTTAATTGCATTTTGCAAAGATTTTACAGCTTTTGGGTATTCTGCCCTTACATAAATATATCCTTGTTTTGATCCAATAGCCCTGGCACAAATTGCCATAGCTTCCAAAACTGAATGAGGGTCAAATTCCAAAACAGACCTATCCATAAAAGCACCTGGATCTCCCTCGTCTGCATTACAAATTATGTATTTTGTGTCTGTATCTTGCTTAAAAGCAGCCTCCCATTTTCTTCCTGTTGGAAATCCTGCTCCCCCTCTTCCTCTTAGGCCAGAATCTTTTATTATGTCAATTATTTCTTTTCTATCAAGATCGAAAATCGCCTTGTTTAGGGCAAAATATCCATCTTGGCTTATGTATTCGTCTATATTGTTTGGGTCAATTATTCCACAATTTTTCAAAACCAATCTCGTTTGATTTTGGTAAAATTTTCCTTTTAATTTTAAATTTCCCTCACTGTCTTCATATACTTTTTCATAGTCTAGGCGATTTTTTAATTCTTCTAGAGATTTTTCCTTAATAGCTAATAATTTATCCTTGTTCATGGTCCATCTCCTTAGCTTTTAAAATAATTTTGTGAACATCGGCACTTGATAAATTTCCAATATCAAGATTTCCATCGATGCTTACTACAGGTGCAATTCCACATTGACCAATACATCTTGCTTCTGCTAGGGAAATTTTTCCATCTTCTGTTGTATCTCCAACTTCAATTCCAAGTTCATCTGACAATGATTTTAAGATCTTATCGCTTCCTTTTACATAACAAGCTGTACCTAGGCAAACACAAATTTCATGCTCTCCTTTTGGTTTTAGGGAAAATTGCGAATAAAAAGTTGCAACCCCATAAATCTCACTAGATGAAACCCCAAGCTTCAAAGCCATCAAGTCTACTATAGGTTCTGGAATATAGGAAAATAAATTTTGACACTTTTGTAAAACGGGCATTACTGCACCTTTTTTGCCAATATTTTCATCCAAAAATTCACAAAATTCATCAAACTTGTCCTTGTCCAAATTGTAACAAAAACTCATAGTCCCTCCTTTATATTTTTATTTTAAGATAAGATTTTGTTTTGTGAAAACGTAATCATAACTTATAAAAAAATTTTTCTTTTTTAATAAATTTATTTCTCTTATCTAATATCTTTATTAAATTATAACAAATTTTTAGCAATTCTTAAATTAAAATAATTTATTAACTAAGTAGGCTTTTTTTGCAAAACGTTTTATTTAGCTTATATGATTTTTTAAAAATTGTTAATTTTATAATTATACCTTATAATACTTGTAGAGATAGTATTTAAGTTTTTAAAACTATACTCTTTTACACCATTATAATTTTTTTAAAAAATGAGCTTATATATCTAATGAGACTCAAAATAATTTGTTACTTACGCAAGGATTTTGGTTTTTTTATATAAACTTTTTTCCTTGCTTATTTTTTTTAGGAGATTTTATGAATATAGAAATGTTAGAAGGAAAAATTCATAGGGCAACTGTAACTCAAGCTGAACTTAACTATGTAGGATCAATCACAGTCGATGAGGCTTTGCTTGAAGCTTCTGGAATTAGAGAGTATCAGAAAGTACAAGTTGTAAATATTAATAACGGTCAAAGACTTGAAACTTATACTATAGCCGGAGAAAAAGATAGCGGGATTATTTGTTTAAATGGAGCTGCTGCTAGACTTTGTTCTAAGGGTGATATGGTAATTATTATGGCTTATGCCTCATATAATGAGAAAGATTTGGAAAATTATAGGCCAAAGGTTGTTTTTGTAGACGATAAAAATAAGATTAGTAAAATTTCATCTTACGAAAAACACGGGAAGTTATCATAAATAATTTTTTTAGTGGTGTAATAGGCTATCTCTAAATATTTTTTTAGAGGAGAAGAAAATGAAAGTTATCAAAAAAATTGATGAATTGAGAGAAATTTTAAAAGATTTCAAAAAAGAGGGCAAATCCATAGGCCTTGTTCCAACCATGGGATTTTTGCATAAGGGCCATGCAAGCCTAATTAAAAAAGCAGTTTCAGAAAATGACATAGTTGTTGTTTCTGATTTTGTAAATCCAATCCAATTTGGACCAAACGAAGATTTGGAGGCTTATCCTAGAGATATAAATGCTGACAGTAAATTGTGCGAAGATTTGGAAGCAGATTTTATTTTTAATCCTGAGCCAAGCGAGATGTATCATGACAAAAAAGCCTTTGTTGATATTGAAGGGCTTTCTGATAATTTGTGTGGTGCAAGAAGAGAGGGACATTTCAGGGGAGTTTGTACGGTTTGTACAAAATTATTTAATATTGTAGGCCCAAACAGGGCATATTTCGGACAAAAAGACGCCCAACAACTTGCGATAATCAAAAAATTGGTTTTTGATTTAAATATCCCAGTTGAAATTGTTGCTTGCCCTATCGTAAGAGAAGAAGACGGCCTTGCTATGTCTTCTAGAAATACTTATCTTTCAACTGACGAAAGAAAAGCAGCACTTTGTCTTTCAAAAGCAATTTTTGAGGGAGAAAAAATGGCAAATAATGGAGCAAGCGTAAAAGAAGTTTTGGAAAAAATGGAAGAAATAATTTCATCAGAAAAAATTGCAAAAATCGACTACATCAGTGCCGTAGACCTTGAAACAATAGAAGATGTAGAAAATTTTGACAAAGACACCTTGGTAGCCATAGCAGTTTACATTGGAAAAACAAGGTTAATCGATAATTTTATCTATGAGGTATAAACATGGAAAAATTTTCAAAAATTTCAGATAAAATAACTCAAAATATCGGTTTAATTATTGTAATATTTTCTGTCGTAGCCTATTTTGTCCCAGATTATTTTTCTTGGATGACAAATTACACTACTATTTTTCTTGCCCTTGCCATGTTTGGAATGGGAACATCAATCGAGGCCGATGCCTTTAAGAAAATTTTGAAAAATCCTAGGGATATTTTTATAGGATCCTTGGCACAATTTACAATTATGCCACTAATAGCTTGGATTTTGGCTCTTGGTTTTAATGTAAATAGAGATATTGCTTTAGGAGTTATCCTTGTTGGGTCACGCCCTGGAGGAACTGCATCAAATGTAATAACCCACATAGCTGGAGGAAATGTTTCATTGTCAGTTTCAATGACAATTTTATCTACCCTCCTCGCCCCACTTGTAACACCATTTTTGGTATATCTTTTGGCAGGAAGATGGGTTGAAGTATCAATACTCGCCATGTTTAAATCAGTTGTTACAGTAGTTTTAATACCAGTTTTGATGGGAATTTTCGCAAAAAAATTAAGCCCCGAAAAAATGGAAAAATCAAAATCAATTTTCCCACTAATATCATCCCTTGCAATTATTTTAATAATTTCAGGAATAATCGGAGCAAACTCAGAAAAAATTGCCAAATCAGGATTAATCGTATTATTGATAGTAATGATCCACAATGCTTTGGGACTTTTGTTGGGACTTGGAGTTTCCAAATTATTTAAAATGGATTACGACAAACAAACTGCCCTATCAATCGAAGTCGGCATGCAAAACTCAGGCCTTGCCATCCAACTTGCAACAGCAAATTTCGCCCTAAACCCACTAGCAACACTTCCTGGAGCAATTTTTTCAATCTGGCACAACATATCAGGCTCAATATTTGCATCAATTAGAAGAAAAGATGTAAAAGAGATTGCCCTTGCTAGGGAAAAATAAAAAAAATAGATGAGGAAATTTCTCCTCATCTTTTATTTTTTTTAAAATTAAAAATAAAAAATCTAATAACTATAGCAACCGAATTATAGGTGAACTTTTAAATATTCTTCCATTATTTCATCTGGCACAAGTCTTCCTCCTGTCGCCCATGAAAAATGATTTATATTTTCTTTAATTTCTAATAAATTATTTTCTTCTAAATATTTTCTACTGGCTTCATATTCAAATAATTTTGCTGGTCCTTCAAAAGCAGAGCAAGCTGAAGGTTCAATTCTTATGCCTTCGCTGTCATTTAAATCTCTCATATAATCAAACAATTTGTTGTCATTCATTGTGAAAATTCCAGAAATTATTGGTTCCATAACTTTTCCAACAAAATCTGATGGTCTTCCAACAGCAAGTCCATCCGCTTCTGTTTTCCCATCAATTCCAAAATCTTGAACAGATATATCTCCGTTAAGTCCTGTAGCCATTCCAATTAACATACATGGAGCATGAGTTGGTTCAATATAGAAGATATGGCAAGAATCTCCAAAAACTTTCTTTAAGCCGAAAGAAACTCCACCTGGTGATCCACCTACTCCACATGGAAGATAGAAAAATGCTGGATGGTCTTTGTCAACTTTTATTCCTTGATCTTCTATTTGTTTTTTAATTCTATTTGCAGCAACTGCATAGCCCAAAAATAATATAGAAGAATTTTCGTCATCAACAAAATAAGAATTTGGATTTTCGTCAGATTTTTTTCTACCAAGCTCAACTGCCTTTGTAAAATCTCCATCATATTCTACAACCTCAGCGCCCTTTGATCTTAATAAATCTTTTTTCCATTGTTTGGCATCATTTGACATGTGAACAATAACTTTAAAACCTAAAGTTGCTGAACTAATTCCAATAGATAGGCCAAGATTTCCTGTAGATCCAACTTGGATTGTATGTTTTGAGAAAAATCCCCTAAACTTATCACTTGCCAAAATTCTATAATCATCATCTTCTTTTAGCATTCCAGCTTCCATTGCTAGCTTTTCAGCATGGTATAAAACTTCATAAATTCCACCTCTGGCTTTAATTGATCCAGCAACAGCCAAGTGAGAATCCATTTTTAAATATAAATTTCCCTCAAGAGAAGTTTTTTCCTTTAAAACTTTTTCCATATTAGGAATTTTTTTAAGAGGTGATTCAATAATTCCATTTGTTTGTTTAGTATCATCAAAATATTCCATTAATAAAGGAGCAAACCTTTTTAATCTGTCCTCGGCATCTTTGATATTATTTTCATCAAAAGGAAAGTTTTCCCAAACAGCTTGGCCTGTTTTTTTCTTCTTATTAATCCAAACTGTCTCCTTTTGATCCGCAACATTTTTTAAAACTGGTTCTTTTTCAATAAATTTACTAATATCCATTTTATTCTCCACTTATTAAATTATATTAAATAGTATTTACTTACATTAAGTTTATCATTTGTAAAAACCTTGTCAATAATTTAGCGAAAAATCATGTTTTATTATATATCTATGGTATAATAATATTTAATAAAAGAAAGTAAAGCAGAAAAGGTGGTCAAAATGAATAAGCTAGGCAAAAATATCAAAAATTTTAGAATTTCAAAAAATTTATCCCTCAAAAATTTAGCAGAAAAAATAGATGTCTCTCCTTCAATGTTAAGCCAAATTGAAAGTGGAAAGGCAAACCCCTCCCTTAATACTTTAAAATTAATTTCAAAATATTTGGAAGTTCCTATGTTTACTTTGTTTATAGAAGAAGATATAGACCGTCCCATGCTTGTTAAAAAAGATGATAGAATCTGTATAACAAGTGGAGGCAAAGGTTCCAAATACCAGTTGAGTTATGATTTATTAAGTCCTGATATGAAAGGTGAAATTCAACTTTGTGAAATGAAGCTTTCCGCTTTCCAATACAATTCTGATGATTTTAATTTTCATAATGGTGAAGAAGTTGCAGTCTGTACTTTGGGAAAAATCGACCTTGTTTTAGAGAATAAATCTATAAAACTTAATAAAGGAGATTCGGTTAGAATCCCAAAAAAAGTCAAGCATAAGTGGAAAAACCCAACAAAAAGCGACTGTGCAATCATATTTGCAATTAGCCCACCTATTTTTTAAAAAAAAACCTTTAATCTATTTAAAAGATTAAAGGTCTTTTTTTTCTATTTCTTCTTAGCCTTATCCCAAATTTCTAGATAAGATTTGTAGAAAGAAAGATCTTGGACAGTTTCCAAAACTCCTAAATAATTTTCGTTTTTATCCCTAACTGCATAATAGGTCACTGCGTGGTCGTGGCCCTTTATATTTTTTATAATTTGAAATTTATCCTTACTTCCTTCTTTAAATTCACCAATAAGCCTTCTTACGATTGGTTCAACTTGGGGTGGATGGCATGAATAAACTTCCCTTCCCAAGGATGTCTTCGCCCTTTTGAAAATTTTTTCACCCTTTATGTCATTATAGTAAGCATTTATATCATTTTTATCTACGAAAGTTATCTCAATTTCTAAAGTATCAAGAAGGGCCTCAAGCTCATTAACTTTCACCTTTCCTTTAGAAAAATTAATATATCCATCCTCAGAATTTGTTTCATCTTTAAAATTTTCTCCCTCATCCCAAATCTCTTTTTCAATAATATCATCAGGATAGGCTTTCAAATCCTCATAAAGTCCCAAAAAATCTTCATTAGAAATCACATCTTCCATCAAGGGATATAAGATATTTTCTTCCTTATAAGTCATCTCCCTTGCTCTTTCAAATACCTTTTTGACCTCATCAAAATCAGATTTTTTGAAAGCTTTTTTGAAATTTTTAGAAATTTCAATATCAACTCCCCACATAATTTCAGATGGACCTGGCTTATTATAATTTTCCTTTAGCAAAGGATAAATCAAGTCTCCCTTTTTCCTATAATGGGAAGTAATTTTATTGGAAATATCCTTAATTTCTTCCAAATCTTTCCTATCTTCTCCTAAATCTATTAGCTTTTTAATTTCTTCATTTTCCAAAAAGAAAAACCTAAGAGGATGGCCAGAAATATTTATTAATTTCAAATCCTTTCCTCCTTCACTTTCAGTTTTTCCATGAAAAAGTGAAGAATGAACATCGCAAAGCCTTTGAACATCAGACCTATCAACTCCTCCTTCAAGAAGAGCCTCTTCAGCATCCATAATTTCAGAAGATGAAACATTTTCGAAATTTTTTACAAAATCCTTTCTAACACTTTCAAGATCTTCCCCTTCTGACAATCTTTTTACATAAGATTTAATGAGTTCTCTTCTATTTTTAACCTCTAAATCATCATAAGAGTTAACAATTTCATAACCCAAATCTTCTAATTTTTTCTCAACATTATCAATTCCAACCATCTTTGCCCCGCGTCTAATAGACATTTTTTTGCCCATAGTTTTGAGCATAAGAGGGTTGGAAAGATTTTTAAAACCAAGACCTATAAGATCTTTTTTTAATTTATCATCATGATTAACTAAATCATAAATAGCCTTATTAATATCAATTTTTTTAGTCATAATACCCTCCACTATTATTATACTCGGCAATTGATAATGTCTATTATTTACATAAAAAAAGCAAGAAATATCTTGCTTTTTAATCTCTTATCCTACTATATTTTTTAAAACACCAATTTTTTCAATTTCCATTTCAATTTCATCATAATTTTTCAAAAATCTAGGAGGATCAAAGGCCATTCCAACACCAGATGGAGTACCTGTTGCTATGATAGTGCCTTTTTTTAAGGTCATAGCTTCCGACAAATTTTCAATCATTCTATCAACTGATAAAATCATATTTTTTGTAGAATTTTCTTGCCTTGTTTCCCCATTTATTTTTGTTCTAAGCCTTAAATTATTATAATCAAAACTTCCATCATTTAACAAAATACAAGGTCCCATTACAGATGAACCATCAAAACTTTTTCCATAATACCATTGTTTGTATTTTGTTTGAAGGTCTCTTGCTGAAAGATCATTAAAAATAGTAAAACCAAATATATAATTTTTAGCCTCATCTGCTTTTACATTTTTACAATCTTTTCCAATAATTATCCCTAACTCAATTTCATAATCAAGGCGTGAAGTAATTTTTTTATTTAAGACAATTATATCATCATTTCCTAAAACCTTATTAGCCCTTTTTGAAAAATAAATTGTATCAACGTCTTTGGTAAAATCTTTTTTGGAAACAAGCTCTACCTCATATTTGTGGTCTGTATAATTCATACCTATACAAATTATATCTTGTTTTGGATATTCTATTGGACTTAAAATTTTATAATTTTTTTTGACCTCTTTTGCATTTGATAAATCAAGTTTTAATAAATCAATACCGGATGCTATAAGATCATTTATGTCTTTAAAATTATATCCCAAACTTTCTAACAAATATACTTTTTCTTTTTCTTCAATTAAAATTTTTTTATGATTTTCTATTTCTACATAAAAAACTTTCACTATAGTCCCCTATCTGCAAAATCCAAATTCAAATTTTGAATTTTTATTATATCTTCTAAAATCTCTTTTTGTTCCAAAAGAACTTCTGCTATTTCTTTTTCTGTATTTTCTGTCTTTCTAAATATAGGATAAGTAGCTGACATTGCTGCCTTTATTTTTCCACTTTCTCTAATTGGAACGGCTACGCAAGATGTATTCATTGTAAATTCTTGATTTTCAACTGCATATCCAAGCTCTCTCACCTTATGTATGTCTTCTATTAACTCATCTACACTGCCTATAGAATTTTCCGTATATTTTACAAAATCATAATTTTTGTATTTTTCAATTATTTCTTGATCGCTAAAACCTGACAACAAAGCTTTGCCCAAACCAGTATTTATAGCAGGTATTTTTTTTCCAACTGAACTTACAATTTCTATATTATCACTCGCATTGACTTTTCCTAAATAAAAAACCATGTATTCATCCAAAACACCAAATTGTACAATTTCTCCTATCCTATCTACAACTATTTCCATTTGTTTTATAATTGTAGATAAACAATCAAGTTGTCCAGAATATGATAAGCCCAACTGAAAAAGTTTAAAGGATGCTACATAGCATCCTTTATCATTTTTTTCTAGAAAATCAGTTTTTTCCAAGGTTTTTAAAATTGGACTTAATGTGCTTTTTGGTATAGCCAGTTTTTTTGATATATCTATTAATGAAATCCCATTCTCATAATTATTTACTAACTCAAGAATTCTTACAACCCTTAATGTTGGATTGTGTAATTTTTCAACCATGATGACCTCACCTCTCATGGTCTATTATAACACAACTATTTTATTTGTTCGTATTCTTGAACTACATCTTCCAAAATTTTTCTACCCTTTTCATAAATATCTTCTGATAATTGATTATAAGGGAAAATTGATTTTGATGAAATATCAACTCCTCTTACTCCCATCAATCTTTTGAATAAGTGTGAAAAATTACTATCAAGGTCATATAAAGGCATCAATTTGTGAATTAGAGTTGATAATTTATAAACTTTATCAAAATTTTTCTCTTTTGTAGCTTTAATTAAATCAGCCCATAAATCAGGAACTAAATTAGCTAATGCTCCAATACAACCAGCTCCACCTGTAGTTAAATTGTACAAAAATTGATCATCAAAGCCTGAATAAACTTTTGTGTTTTTACCTTCTGTACTTCTTAAAAGCCTATTAGTATGGAGAGGATCCATAACAGAATCTTTCAAGCCAACAATATTATTATTTTCATTTACTAATTTAGCATAAGTATCTCCAGAAATTGAATATCCACTTCTTGCTGGGAAATTATAAATATAAATATCTCCATCAACTTTTTTAGCCAATTCATTATAATAAATGAACATTTTCTCATCATCAGTTCCAAAATAATATGGTCCAATAACCATAACTCCTTTGTAACCGATTTTTATAGCCTCATTACTAAGCTTAACTGTATCCTCAAATGATGGACAATTACTACCAAAATACAAATCCACTCTACCATTTGTATAATCATAATAATCTTTTGCAAATTGCAACTTATCTTCATAATCAAGTACGGTAAATTCCCCAGTACTACCAAGTACAAGAATACCATCAACCCCACCATCAACAAGAAAATCAATAACTTTCTTATTCTCCTCAAAATCTGGCTTTTCATTCTCATCAAAAACCGTAACAACTGGCACTATTATTTCACACATAAATTCCTCCTAAAATATATTCTAATCTCCTAAAATTTTTATTTTAAACGAAATTAGCTCCTCTTTGAATAGCAAGTTCAGTATATCCCAAAGTTTCTGCCTTAGTCAATTTACCATTACAGAAATCAATCATTTCGTCAAAATATTCATCCGCCAATTCTTCCATTGTTTTTTCTCCGTATATAGTTGGACTTGCATCCCAATCCAAGTTATCTGACATAGTCTTTGCAGTTTCTCTATTTCCAGTTATTTTTACAACTGGAGCTATAGGATTTCCTGTAGGTGTTCCTCTACCTGTAGAAAATACAACTATTTGACATCCACCTGCAATCATTCCAGCAACAGATGATGGATCATTTCCTGGAGTATCCATTATTACTAGACCTTCTTTTGTTTCTAATTGTTTTGAATAATCATAAACACCATTAACGGTTGTAGTTCCACCTTTATGAATACATCCTAGTGATTTTTCTTCTAAAGTTGTCAATCCACCCTCTTTATTTCCAGGAGATGGGTTTCCTTCTCTTACTTCTTCTCCTGTATTTTTTATTATGTGATCTTCAAATCTATGAACTATATCATAAATTCTTTTTTTAACTTCATCATTTTTAGCTCTTCTTGCCAAAATATGCTCAGCTCCTATAAATTCTGTTGTTTCACTTAAAACAGTTGTACCGCCATTTTCAACCATTTTGTCTGATAAATTTCCAATTAAAACATTTGATGCCAAACCACTTGTAGGATCTGATCCTCCACATTCTGTTCCCATAATAAGTTCAGAAATTGGAACTTCTTCTCTTCTTAGCATAGAAGCTTGTGCCGCAAATTCTTTTGCATATCTTGTAGCTTTTTCTATAGCTTTTAATGTTCCACCTTCTTCTTGGATTATTACAGATTCCATTGGCTTATTTGTTCTTTTTTCAATTTCCTTTTTAACCAAATTTAATTGAGCATTCTCACAACCCAAAGAAACTAAAACAGTAGCATAAATATTAGGATTTGCAGCAAATCCTGCCAATGTATCAAGGGTATACTCAAAATCTTTGCCCAATTGAGAACAGCCCAACTGCATATTAAAAGTAACAGCTTCTCTAACTTGACTTGCAATTATTCTAGTTGTATCAGATGCACATACTGAACATGGTAAAACTAAAATATGATTTCTAATTCCAACTCTTCCATCGCTTCTTTTATATCCCCAAAAAGTTTTTGTCATTTTATTTCTCCTTTTATTCTATAGCCTCAAGATCTTCACGACGACCTTCAGTATTATGATCATGAACGTGTTCGCCTATTTTTATTTCTTTTATAGCAAATCCTATATGCTCTCCATATTTTATTACAGGGTGTTCAATTTTTATATTTTTAATTGCTATTTTATGATAAATTTTAATATCATCCAAAGCCTTTAAACTTTTTATTTCTCCGTCCAAATCTTTATACTCAACGACATCATCTTTTTTTATAGGTTCAATTGCTACGATTACATTATCTTTATCATTTATAATTACAGAATTTATCATATCATTCTCCTAGTCTTATTTTGCTTTCCAATCTTTTTTGCTAAAGTCTTGTCCTTGTAGTGGATATTTAGGGCATCCGTATTTTTTTGCCCACCAAGCTGTTATTATAGGTATTAATATAGCTGTCATAACTGTAGATGCCGCAACTTGAGTTGTCGCTGCTGTAACATATGGTGCCCAACTTGCATCAATTGATGCTACTACTGCAGGTACAGCAATAGCATTTCCTGCAGTTGATGAAACAGCCCAACCTGCATAGCCAGGTCTTTTATTGAAAATCCTATCACACAAAACCACAAATGGCCCACTAATACAAACTGTGATTATACCCAACAGTATTCCAGGAGCTCCTCCAGCAACTATTCCTTTTACATCTATTCCAGCACCTAAAGTAATACCAACAAATGGTAAAAGTAATCCTATACCTGGTTCTAAAAATTCACTCATTTTCTTATCTATATTTCCAATTATCATTCCAAAAATTATAGGAACTATTACCGCTATTAAAGATGTTATAGGAATTTGTGCTAAGCCACTAGCTCCTAAGGTAACCAATGTTAAAAATGGACCATCATTAATTGCTAATAAACTCATTGCTGTTTGATCAACTTCATCACCATATTCTACATTTAATGCCAAATACATTGAACCATTAGAATTTGTTATTGCACTTATTATTGCAAGAGTTGTAAGCCCAAATATACCTACCATACCAAAAGCTTTTCCTACAATTATTCCTATTATAGCTCCAATAACATATTTAGATAAAAGTAACACGCCACCTCTTCTTACTACTTCAGCTAATTCTTTAACCCTCAATTGAGCTCCCATACAAACTAATTGAACACCTAGAACAGCTGCCGTTCCTGCGCTAGTAAAAACAGCTGTTGTAAATGACCCTATTTGTAACATATCTGGGAAAAATGTATTTATAAGAGCAGATAGAAACATTGGCACTATCATCATTCCCGCAGGGACTTTTTTTAAAAATTTTAAAATCATAATTATCTCCTATTATTATATTGATTTTACATAAAGACAAACATTTTGTTACTTAGTAAAATTTTTCAAATCTTCTGTACAGTAAATATTGCTCCTTGTTTACTTATATGGAATTATTTTTACATTCCTTATTAATTTAAATATTTTTTTCATATATAAGTATAACTACTTTTCTAACTTTCTAATATTATAAATTTTTGGTAAGTCATAATATTTTATGCAAGTATGCTCAGTATCTCCCTCCATCTCAAATTTAAATTGGCCTTTTTAAATCTGTTCGTATTTGCGTTTTTATATGTATATACGTCTTATATTTATAATATAACTCACTTTGAAATCGATGTCAAGGATTTTAATTCATTTTTTCTGCCTTATTTTGTCTTATTATTTTTTTATATTTAAATTTCAAATTTAAATTTATCAAATTTTGTTTATTCAACTAAAAAAACAAGCGATATTTTCGCTTGTTTTACTTTTTAATATTCACAATCAACAACACTTACAAGTAAAGATTTGGGTCCTAGGTGGACTCCAAATACTGGTGGGACTGGCATTTCTTTGAATAGTTTTGCATTTTTTATTTCATCTTTTAATAATTCTTTCATTATTTTTATTTCTTCAAAGCTTGATCCGCCGCCTATTGCTAGCACGTACTCTTTTCTATCTTTAATTTTTTTCTTTACAAGTTTTGCCATTTCTTTGAAAGATTTTTTCTTGCCTATTACTTTTTTGGCAATTTTAATTTCCCCGTCTTTCATTGTAAAAATCGGGGTAAAATTTATTAGGTTTGCTACTTTCCCAATTGATTTTGGTAGTCTACCTCCTTTTACAAGGTAGTCAAGACTATCTGCCCTTACAAATATATTTGCTTTTTCTACATCTGCTAGGGCCTGTTTATAGATTTGATCATAATTTTTTCCATCTATTGCACCTTGGGCTGCTTTTGTTGCTATAAAATAAAGGGGAAGGGAGGCTATTTTCGTATCTATTACATCTATTGTCACATCTTTTTCTATATGGTCTTTGGCCAAATTCATCATGTTATTCATGCCAGAAAGTGATGATCCTATTGAAAAACAAAGAATTTTATTATATCCTTCGTCTATATATTTTTCCAACATTTCTGTAAATTCTCCAACTCCTGGAATTGAAGTGGTCACTTTTTCTTCACTTTTTCCAAGTTTATCAAAAAATTCTTCATTTTCTATATCAACTTGGTCTGTGTATGTTTTATCCCCAAAATGAATTTTGAAGGAAATTACTCCAATATTATATTTTTTTGCTTCTTCAAGACTAATAGAGTTTCCCGAATCAACTATTATTTTTATTTTTTCCATTTTATTCCTCAATGATAATATTTAAAAAAAGAGCCTCAAAACAAAAAGTTTCAAGGCCCTTGTCTTTTTTTATTTTTTATAAATAATATTTTTCTACTACATTTAGCTCATCATCTAATTCGTAAACTAGTGGTTTTCCTGTTGGAATTTCTAAGTCCATTATATCGTCATCAGATATTTTTTCTAAGTGTTTTGCCATAGCTCTTAGGGAATTTCCGTGAGCTGCAACTAAAACTGTTTTTCCATCTAATAAGTCTTTTGCAATATTGTCTGTATAAAATGGAAGACATCTTTCAAGTGTTACTTTTAAGTTTTCAGCTACTGGGATTATTTCTTTTGGAAATTCTTTAAACCTATCTTGGCTTGCTTGTGCCTTTGCATCTTCGTCTGATAATGCTGGTGGAAGTGTATCATATGATCTTCTCCAAATATGAACTTGTTCATCTCCATATTTTTCTGCTGTTTCTTTTTTGTTTAAGCCTTGAAGTGCTCCATAGTGACGTTCATTTAATCTCCATGATTTTACTTGTGGAACAAATAATTGATCAGAATATTCTAAGGCAAAGTTACAAGTTTTGATAGCTCTTTTTAAAATTGATGTATAAGCAACATCAAATTTAATTCCAGCTTCTTTTATTTTTCTTCCAGCTTCTTTTGCTTCTTCTACTCCTTTTTCTGATAAATCAACATCTACCCAACCAGTAAATTTGTTGGCAAGGTTCCATTCGCTTTGTCCGTGTCTTACGAAAACTAATTTTTTTGTCATTATCTTCTCCTCATTTTTTCCTTTTTTTCAAGTTGTTTTTGCTTGGCTTTCATTGACTCATTCTTTTCTTCATCAATGTTATCAATCCATGTGAGGGCATTCGCAGTTCCCTTTATTACACATTCCCTAGGTTCTTCTGCAATTTTTACACCAATTTGCAATCTTTCCTTTATTCTTTTTGAAAGACCTAGTGTAAGCGCTCCGCCACCTGTTAAGAATATACCTCTTTCGTACAAATCTGCAGCAAGCTCTGGTGGTGTTTGTTCCAAAACATTTTTAATTCCATTTATAATTTTATCAATTGAAGGAAGAAGGCAAGCATAAATTTCTCCTACTGGGATGTAAATTCTTGATGGAAGTCCATCTTCTATAAGTCTTCCTACAACTTCAATAGAGTCTGTAAAGTCTACTTCTTGGGCCTTAATTTTTATCATTTCAGCACTAGATTCACCAATTAGCATCCTGTATCTTTTTCTAATATGATCTTTTATATCATTATCAAAAGTATCACCAGAAATTTCTATTGAATCACTTGTTACGATTTGTCCCATAGAAACTACAGCAATATCAGAAGTCCCCCCTCCAATATCTATAACCATATTTCCCTTTTCATCTGTAATATCTATATCCGCACCAATTGCTGCTGCAAGGGGTTCGTCTATCAAATAAACTCTGTGGGCCCCAGCGTTTTCTGCTGCTTGAAGGACAGCTCTTTTTTCAATTTGAGTCGCCTTACTTGGCACACAAATCAAAAGATCTGGTTTGAAAAAGGACTTATCCATAGATTTTTTTAAAAAATATTTTAACATCTCTTCTGTTGCTTTAAAGTCAGCGATAACTCCATCTTTTAATGGCTTTAAAGCTACTACATTCCCAGGAGTTCTGCCCAATATTTTTTTGGCATCCTTTCCAACTGAAAGTATTTTTCCAGTAAGAGTGTCTTTTGCTATAACTGAAGGTTCTTCTAAACAAATTCCCTTATCTTCGACGAAAACTAGGACTGAGGCTGTTCCTAAATCTATTGCAACACTTTTTCTAAACCTTGACATGGCCTCTCCTATTTATTTTTTAATTTATCAACTTGGTCTAATTTTTCCCAAGTAAAGTCTTGGTCATTTCTTCCAAAATGTCCATAAGCTGCTGTTTTTTTGAAAATTGGTCTTTGTAAATCTAACTTGTCAATTATTGCTTGAGGTCTAAAATCAAAAACTTCTTTTACGATTTCTGATAATTTTTCATCTTCATATTTACCAGTTCCAAAACTATCTACATAAATTGAAAGTGGTCTTGCAACTCCAATTGCGTAAGCTACCCCTATTTCACATTTTTTGCAAAGACCTGCTGCTACCATATTTTTTGCTGCATATCTTGCCATGTAAGCTGCTGATCTGTCAACTTTTGTAGCGTCTTTTCCAGAAAATGCTCCACCACCAGATTTTGAATATCCACCGTAGGAATCTACAATTATTTTTCTTCCTGTAAGTCCAGAATCTCCCTTTGGTCCACCAACTACAAATTTTCCTGTTGGATTTATATAATATTTTGTATCATCGTCGATGTATTTTGGATCTATTACTTCTTTGATTACTTTTTCAATTACATCTTTTTTAATTTGTTCAAGACTTACATCTTCTGAGTGTTGGGTTGAAATAACTATAGAGTCTACCCTTTTTAAAACTCCATCTTCGTATTCAACTGTAACTTGGCTTTTACCATCTGGTCTTAAGTAATCAAGAATTTTTTCTTTCCTAACATAGGTTAACCTTTGGGCAAGTTTTTGAGCATAAACAACTGATAGTGGAAGGTATTCTTCTGTTTCATCATCTGCATAACCAAAAACCATTCCTTGGTCACCTGCTCCAATTTTGTCATACTTATCATTTGTTGACTTATAATCCATAGAATCGTCAACACCTTGGGCGATGTCAGGTGA
The DNA here is from genome assembly GCF_002871895.1 of Anaerococcus hydrogenalis. NCBI lineage: Bacteria > Bacillati > Bacillota > Tissierellia > Tissierellales > Peptoniphilaceae > Anaerococcus > Anaerococcus hydrogenalis. The sequence goes on from NZ_PNHP01000004.1 coordinate 92,108, forward strand.
TTGTTCTATAAGAGATGTTAATACTGCAACATTTTGATAGTCAAATCCTAATTTTGGATCATCATAACCTATTTCTCTTATTGTCTCTCTTGCTATATTTTCTATTGGGGCATAGGCCTTTGTTGAAATTTCTCCAACAACCATTACAAGCCCTGTTGTTGTTACACATTCACAAGCTACCCTTGAGTTTTTATCTTGTTTTAAACATTCATCCAAGATGGCATCAGATATTTGATCGCATACCTTATCTGGATGTCCTTCTGTTACTGATTCTGATGTAAATAATTTTTTCATCTTAACTCCCTTCTTTTAAGGATAATTATACCTTAAACTGTTTCTTTTTTTATTTTATTTTTTCTAATAAAACCACAGCTCTTGCCTCAATTCCTTCTCCACGTCCTGTGAAAGATAATTTTTCTGAGGTTGATGCTTTTATTGATACATTTTCTATATCTGTTTTTAAATGTTTTGCTAATTTTTTTTGAATCTCTTCTCTTTTTGGTGAAATTTTTGGCATCTCACAAATTATAACTGTATCCAAATTTCCAATTTTATAGGATTTTTCCTCCATTAATTTTACCACCCTATCGAGAAGTTTTATGGAATATATATCCTTATATTCATCATCTGTATCTGGAAATAAATTTCCTATATCAGGAAGGTTTAAGGCTCCAAGTATTGCATCCATTATGGCATGAACCAAAACATCTGCATCGGAATGACCCAAAAGTCCCTTTTCATACTGAAATTCTACTCCCCCAAGAATTAATTTTCTATTTTCTACTAATTTGTGAACATCATATCCTAATCCAATTCTCATCTAATCCTCCAAAAATCCTCTAGCAAATATCAAATCTTCCGGTGTTGTAATTTTTATATTAGAATATTCCCCTTCAACTACCTTGATTTTTTCCTTGCTAAAAATTTCAAAAAGCTGGCTATCGTCAGTTATAGTAAGATCACTTTTTATATATTTTTCGTAATAAGATAGGATCATCTCCTTATCAAAAGCCTGGGGTGTTTGAACATTGTAGACTTCTTTTCTAAGTGGTGTATTTTTTACCAACAAATCTTCTCCTACAATTTTCACCGTATCTTTTGATTTTACTGCACTTATTACAGCCTTATATTCTCTTAACTCATCCATTATATTTTTAAATAATTTTTTGCTCGCAAAAGGCCTTACCCCATCGTGGGTTAAGACCAATTTTGAATCTTTATCTACAGCTTTTAGGCCCTCATAGGTCGAAAGTTCTCTTGTTTCTTTGCCAAATACATAGGATATTTTTTTCTTGTATTTTTTTATAATATCTTTTAGGTAGTCTTCATCATCTTTTCTAATTACCACAATTATCTGGTCAATTTCTTCTAAAGATACTACTGTATCCAAACATATTTCTAGGATTTTTCTTCCCTTTAATTCTATGTAAGGCTTGGCCTTGTCTGATTTCATCCTAAGTCCATTGCCTGCTGCTGTAATTACTGCTGATATTTTTTTATCGTCTATCATATTATTCCTTTGCCTTTACAAAAATCATCTTTCCTGCTGATGTTTGCAAAACACTTGTTACTGTCGAATTTATTTTCTTTCCTATTAAATCTTTTCCATCTTCAACTACAACCATGGTTCCATCTTCAAGATAACCAACTCCTTGGTTTCTAGATTTTCCTTCTTTGATAACCTCAATTTCCATCAGCTCTCCTGGTAAAACTTTAGTTTTCATGGCATTTGCCAAGTCATTTATATTTAAAACTGTAATTCCTTGTACATCTGCGACCTTATTTAAATTGTAGTCGTTGGTAAATATTTTTGCTCCCGTATCTTGGGCATATTTTAATAATTTTGAATCAACTTCTTTTATTTCAGGATAATCTTTTGAGCTTATTTCAAGATTTATATCCTTATTTTTTTTGATCTCTTTTACAACATCAAGCCCACGTCTGCCCCTTTCTCTTTTTAAGTCATCGGGACTATCGGCTATGTGTTGGAGCTCTTCTAAGACAAATTCTGGTATTATAAGCTTTCCTTCTATGAAGTTTATTCTTATAATATCTAAAATTCTTCCATCAATTAATACCGATGTATCGATTAATTTTAAGGAAGTATCCTTTGAAATTTCCTTTTTATTTTCTTTTCTGTTTGGCTTTTTAACTTCTTTTACTTTTTGAAATATCTGTGGGTACTTGTCTGGATATTTTGAAGCGATTCTCCATCCCAAAAGTCCAAAGCCCAAATAAATAATAATAGATAATAGCACAAAAATTGAATTACCAACTACTGGTAATGATAAAGAGCTTAGGGGTTTGGTTGCAAGAAAGGCTAAAATCAATCCTACAATAACTCCACTTATTCCAACTGCCACACTAAGTGGTGGTAGATCTTCTAAGTATTTTTCTAAATTCATAAAAATATTTTCCATCATCTTGTAAATAAAGCCTGATAGAAAATAAAATATGCCTGCAAATATTAAAGCTATTAGCACATTAGCTGTTATAAAAAAAACAGAACTATCTATTGTAAAATCCACAACAGATAGTACCAATTTTACTACAGATATGCCTAGAATAGCTCCAATTACAGAAAACATAATTCGAAATATTCTATTAAACATATTTTTCTCCCAATATTAAATTATAAGCCTATTGATTCATCAATCATCTTTTCGGCTTGGTCTTTTTCTAGAGAACCCGACATAACTAATTCGCTTGCCATAATTCTTCTAGCCCTGTTTAAAAGTTTCTTTTCAGTTGTTGAAAGTCCCTTGTCATCGTCCAAGGCAACAAGATCTCTTACCATATTTGCAATTTTGAAAATATCTCCAGTTTTTAAAATTTCTTGGTTTTCCCTATATCTTAGGTTCCAATTACCATTTAAATCTTCTGGTTTTTCATCTAAGATTGCAAGTATTTTTTCTCCTTCTTCTTTTGATATTACATCCCTAATATTCATTTTATTAATATTTGATTTAGGAATTGAAATATCCATATTACCTATAGGCATCTTTAGAATAAAATATTCTTTCTCCTCGCCTAAAAATTCTTTGGTTTCTACAGAATCTATTATCCCAGCACCATGCATAGGATAAACTATTTTATCACCGATTTTAAACATTTTGACCTCCTAGGTTCTCTATATATATTATAACCTTTTTTGGTCAAATAGTAAACGAAATAATTTTACAGTATACTCCCCCTATAATCTTTTGTCAATCATTTTTTTATTTGATAAAAGTTCTTTAGAATTTTTCGCAAAACCACACCTCATTTTTACAGCCCTGTTTAAAACTTTTATCTCACTTTTTTTATAAGATCCCCCAAAATCTCCATCCAAGGTCCAATCAATTTTTTCATCACTTTCTACCTTAAATACAGATCCTGACCTAAAGATTACATTGTCGTTTTCTTTTTTACTCCTAAGCCCATCTATAATTTGGTTTAATTCTATAAGGCCTTTTGGTTTTTTTATTAAAGCTGCCTCAAAAACTCCATCATCAAGACCAATATTTTTATTATAAAAATTATTAAAGCCCCCAACTGATACAGAATTTGTAGCCATAAAATGGATAAATTCTCCTTCAAAAACTTCATCATCTATTGTTATTTTTGCTTTGTAAGCTTTTAAATTTGAAACAGTTTTCACTCCTTCTAGTATATAGGCAAATCTTCCAAAAATATTTTTCATTGATTGGTCTGTTTCGTAAGAAACTTGAGCAATTGAACCAAAAGCTGCAACATAGGTGAAAAATTTTGAATTAAATTGTCCAACATCTATATCCATAACCTCGCCTTTTACGGCAAGTTTGGTTGCTTTTTTTATATCTGTAGGAATTTTTAATGACCTTGAAAAATCATTGGTAGATCCTGTTGGAATATATCCTATTATAGATTTTTCTTGTGATTTTAATAGGCCAGATACAACCTCATCCAAGGTTCCATCTCCCCCACTTACCAAAATCTCTTGGTAATCTTTGGCAAATTCTTTTACCTTTTCTCTGGCATCATTTGCCTTTTGAGTAGCGTAAACTGTTGGAAAATAAGAATTTTTGCTAAAATATTCAACTATTTCGCTAAGGTGGTTTCCTATAGTTTTTTGCCCACTCATTGGATTGTATATATACAATAATTTTTTCATTTTATCCCTCAAATTCATTAATAAATATATTTATATTTTACTTATATTCCAATATTTTTAAAGTATTTTCTTATCAAAATATTTTTATTTTACTTATTTAAGTGATATACTTAAAATTGATAACATATAAAATATAACATACAAAAAGGAGATAAATATGGAGAAAAATAATACAAGGTTTATAGTTGAAGGAGGAGTGTCAATTGCTCTTTCATTTATACTTTCCTTTGTCGTTTTATTTAGGATGCCTCTTGGCGGATCTGTTACCCTTGCTTCTAGACTTCCCCTAGTAATTTTTGCAGTAAGATGGGGTTTTAAAAAAGGCTTGTGGGCAGCTCTAATTTTTGGAATTTTGAATATGGTTTTTGGAGGATATGTAATTCATCCAGCCCAAGCTATCTTGGATTATATACTTTCTTTTTCAGCAATTGCCCTTTCTGGAATTTCCTTTGGAAAAAGCAAAACAAAATTTTCTTATATTCCATCAATTATTATTTCTTATTTAGTAAGTGGTTTATTTAATGTAATTAGCGCCTTCGTATTCTTTAACGATATGGCAACAGCAAAAGCTGCAGGATTTAATAATTTTACCCTCTATGCCTTTGCTTATAATTATTCCTTCTTGGCAGTAGACGCCTTGATTTTAATTGTTGTCTTCTTGTTAATATATGATAGGCTAAAAATATTTTTAAATAAGCAAAAATAAAAATAATAATTTGAAAAGACCATCCTTGGATGGTCTTTTATTTTGATACGGATTCTACTATTTCTAAGTCTCCTTGGAAAGTATAATTTTTTACATAATTTGTCAAAATGAAAAAATCTCCTTTTTTTATTGGATATTTTTCATCATCTACTATAAGTTGGCCCTCTCCATTTATTATACTTTCTAATAAATAAGGATCTTTTCTATCAAAAGAATCTTTTCCTTTTACATTTATTTTTTTTACTGTAAAATACTCATTTTCATACAAAAGTTCTGATTTTTCTTCTAAATTTTCATGAGTTTTTTCTGTATCAAGACACTTCATTGCCTCTTTTGATTTTTCCAAATGTAAATCTCTTTTGTTACCATTTTTATCCACCCTATCATAATCGTAAAGTCTGTAGGTCAAATCTGATGCTTGTTGGATCTCCAAAATCAAACTTCCCTTTTTTATGGCGTGAACCATACCTGCAGGAACCTTAAAAAAATCTCCCTTGATAGACTTTTCTACATTTAACAAGTCTTCCCACTTTTTATTATCAATCATTTTTAAAGCCTTATTTTTATCATCAGTTTTTAAACCATAAATAATTGAGGCCTCATCTTCATTTAAAATATACCAACACTCACTTTTACCATATGAATTTTCTTTTTTTGCCATGTCATCATCAGGATGAACTTGGATTGATAAGTCATCGTTCGCATCTATTAGTTTTATTAAAAGAGGAAATTTCTTCTTATTTCCATTTCCAAAAAGCTCTTTGTGATTTTTATATAAAAATCCTAAATTTTCTCCCCTATATTTTCCATTTAAAATTTTTGAAGGAAAATCTTCCATGGCAGAAATAGCCCAATATTCCCCAATATTTTCTGATTCAAATTGGTAGGGAAAGTCATTTTTGAGTCTTTCTCCTCCCCAAATTTTTTCTACAAATTCTCCTTTTAAAAATAATACTTTTTCCATAATCCACCTCCCTTTTACTATACTAAGAAAAAAACAAAGCCCAAGGATAAAGCTTGGGCTTATTTTTTATGCTACTGTTAATTTATTTTTGTGGAAGAAGTTTGTAAGATAAATTTGTACTGCTGACACTACCATGTTTAATATAGTACCTAGTCCCATTATTCTCGTCAATTCTTCTACACTTTCTACATTACTTAAATAAAAACCATTTTGTATTTGATCTGAGCTTTTTGCTACATTTACTGAGAATGTTTCTAAAAATTTCACACCAAATGTTAGGCCTAAAATCGAAATTACTATTGTTATCAAAATAAAGACTAAAACCGGTCCAAATTTTCCCAAATCTTTAAAAGTTTTGCTTGAGCCTATGCTAATTGAGGCTAAAATTCTTGTAAAAGTTGCAAGTAAGGAAATTAAAACTGTAATTATAAAGATAATTATGGTTTTTGTTGGAAATTGGCCTAAGACGGTTTTTATTTGCCTAAATATCAGACTTATTTCTTCTCCCCTTGCTCCTGTTGTAATAAGAAAGGATCCAAAAAATTCTAGCAAAAATATAAAGCCTGCAAGTATAGCGATAATCATTATATTTAAAATCCTTGATGTGGTTACATCTTTTGATTTTACTGGAAGAACATCATAAAAGGCAGCTTGATCTCCATAAAATTTTTTGTAGTCATTTAATATTACAATTATCATAGATACTGCAAAGGATGAATACATTAGAAGCATTGATAGAACTGTTATAAAATCCAAAAATGCTGAGTCCAGATATGAATTTATAAAGTTTAATACAATAGATAAAATTATAGGAACTATAATCCAAGGTAGGATGTCCCTAATATTTTCTTTTAATTGGCGTTTTAATAACTTAGACATTGAAAACCTCCTCAAAATATTCTTCAACTCCCATCTTGTGCTTTTGTCTTAAATCATCAATATTTTCTTCCAAAATAATTTTTCCATCTGATATGAATACAACCTCATCTAACAATCTTTCGATTTGGCTAATCAAATGAGTTGAAATAATCATAAGACCTTCTGAATCAAAATTATCAATTATTACATCCATAATCTTTTTCCTGCTTGCAGGATCAATTCCACTCATAGGCTCATCCAAAAGATATAAGTCAGATTTTCTTGAAAGGGTAAGGGCAATTTGGACCTTGTCCTTCATTCCTTTTGACATATTTTTTATTTTCATATTCATATCAAGTTTGAAATCTCTGATAATTTTTTCGAATTTTTCCTTGGAAAAATCTTCAAAAAATTCCCCATATAAATTTGAAATTTTTAACAAATTATATGATTTGTCCAAAGGAAGGTGGTCAGGTTGGTAGGATACAAAAGATTTTGTAAGATGATTTGGATTTTCTCCTCCAATTTTAACCTCCCCAGCATAATTTTTTTCAAGACCTGCAAGAATCCTAAGTAAGGTTGTTTTTCCCGATCCATTCGGTCCCAAAAGTCCAATGACTTTTCCCTTTTCAAAAGATAAATTTAATTTATCCAAAACAAGTTTGTTTTTATATGACATAGTCAAATTTTTAATCTCTAACATTAGTCCACCTCCCAAAATTTATCAAGACCATCAAGAGCATCTTCTTTTGAAATTTTTAAATTTTTTGCATTTGCTATAAAATCTTCGCAAATTACTTCAAAAGCATTTTTTGATAAAGATTTTATCAAGTCTTTATCATCAGTTACAAACCTTCCCGCCGTCCTTTGGCTTTTACAAAGTCCATCTCGCTCAAGCTCAGCCAAAGCCCTTTGAACAGTATTTGGATTGACCTCATAAAATTTTGCCAAATTTCTTACAGAGGCAATTTTTTCACCAGGACTCCAAATACCACTTGAAATTTTCGACTTAAAATCTTCCAAAATTTGAAGATAAATAGGCCTATCATTATCAAATTCCATTTATTCCTCCTTTTTTATAGCCTGACCAATAATTAAACCAAAAAGCATTCCAATAGGAATCCAATATCCCATATTATTGAAAAGACTTCCAAAAGCTGCTCCAAAAATAAGACCAATCCCAATTCCTTCAGCCAAATAATTTCCATCATTTTCTAAATTTTTTTCTTTTTTATAATTTTTATCCAATTTTTTTATTAAAAATATTAAAGAAATCCCCAATAAAAATATTGGAAAAATTATTTTTAAAATTCCCATCTCTCTCCTTTGTACCTTTGTATTATTGTATCACTTTCTTAATACAATTATATAGCATTTTTTATTTTTGTAAAGTCTTTTTTAAAATATTACTTAATCTTTACAAATTTTTTTAAATTTCAAAACAAAGCTATCTTATTATTTATGTGAAAAGAAAAGGATAAGATAAATAATTTAAGCCACAAGCTTATCTCTTCCTTAATAAATATTTTATTTTTTTCTTTGAAAATATTTGTTAAAATCCCTCAAAACAAATAGAAAAAATTTAGCCTTATCTTATTACAAAATAGTAATTTTCCGGAAGATTAGGCTAAATTGAAGTTTTTAGTTTCTCTTAATACAAAGATTTCTTGAAAAATATTTATATCCGCAATTTTTCAAGAAGTTCTTTTTTATTTCAATAAAAAAATAGCCTTAGGAGCAACCCTAAGACCGGACCGTTAACAAAGTATACAAATCCTCACGCTAAGAATATCATACGTAAAAAATTGATTTGATTTCAAATTTAAAAATTCGTCAAAAATCGCACTGTTTGAGCGCGAGCGAGTTTGCGATTTTAGAATTTTAAAATTTAGAAATCAACAATTTTTGAAGTCAGATATTCGTGCTTGAGGGGTTGTTTACGCTATGAGATATGTATTTGCTATATCTTTTTTTCCACAAAAAATAGCCTTAGGAAAAATCCTAAGGCTATAATTTTTTTCTTATCTAATGCTTACCCTACCAAAACCTGATTTTATATCAATGTTTAGGTCGTTTTCTTCTGGATTTGTAGAAACTTGGTAGCCATTTTCTTTTTGTAATTTATTTTTAAATTTGTCAGCTATTGAATAAGAAGAAGCTTTGATTAGGGCTTTGATATTTTTTCCAAATTCGTTTGTATCAACAACAACTGAGCCAAATTTTGTATCAATATTTATTTCCTTGCTATCGATAATTTTATAAATTCTAATTGAACCTGATTTTGATGAAAGATTTATATCTTCTATATTTAAACCATCAACCCTGATAGATCCATTAACTAAATTTATATCAGCCTTTGATCCGCTTACATTTGTAAGGTAAACTGACCCATTTACATTAGAAACTTCGATATCTCCATTTGTATTTCTGATTTCAATTCTTCCGTTTGTGTTTTTAAGGTCAATATTTCCTGCAGAATTAATTACAGTAAGTCTTGCATTGATTGATTCCATATTATTTTCTTTAAAATCAACATCGCATAGTTCAACTTGACCATTTACAATATTTACATCAATCTTATCGTAAAGATTTTTTCCCAAATATAATTTTACATTCGCACTAGCATCCAAAAACTTATATTCTTCTTTTGTATTGATAATAAGTTTATCATCAACAACTTCGATGTTTAGATATTCCTTGTCCATATCTTCCTTGTTTTTATAATAAACTTTTTGTTCAACCAAGATATGATTTTCTTGAGCTCTTCCAATTTCAAAAGAAGCATTTGTCACATCAATTTCAATTTCATTGATATCATCATCGATTTTTGTTTGATTTTCAGATTTTTGAGAATTGATATGGTAAATATTTGGAATACTTACACTATCAAGATCAAAATCAAAGTCGAAATTCGAAATAGTTTCGCTAGTTTTTTTCATAATTTTTTCAAAAGAAGTAGATAATTTATTAACAAAACTTTCATCATTGTTTTTTGATTTATCTTTGCCTACAGCTTCCAAAAGATCGCTTGCTTGTTCAACTGTAATTTTTCCTTCTTTTAACATATCTAAAATCATTTTCTTTTCTTCATTCATCTTTTAACTCCTTTAAAAGTTCGCTTGCTTGGTCTGGAGTGATCTCTCCCCTGTCGACCATATTCAAAATATCAATTCTAGATTCTTTTTTATCTATCTTTCCACCAAGTTTTTTTACAATCTTGTCAATTCTATTTCTAACAGTTGGATAAGAAATTCCTAAACTCTCACCAACATCTTTTATACTTCCACGCTTTTGTAAAAAAAGCTCAACAAATTCCAAATCCTCAAGGTCGAGTCTTTGAAACTTGTCCATTTCAAACTCACCACTAACTTCTGTCAAACATGACTTACATTTATAAGATGTGATAATTAAATCATCACCACAATTAGGACATTTATTAATCAAAGCCAGCCTCCTTTTATATTTTTAGTATACCACCCTTTTAATATTTGTAAAGTTTAATTTTAATATTTTTAATAATTTAATTCATTTTATTAATTAAATTAATATCTCATTTTAATAACCTTGTTTTTGAAATTGATTTATCTTAAATTTATAAATAAAAAAAGACAAAAGAAAATCTTTTGTCTAAATTATTTTTCTTGCCCAATAACTTTTTAAGCTTCTTATTATCCATATTACTGTATTTACCATAAGTCCAAAGTTTAAGGTAAAGTTTAGTAAAAGAGCCATAGTATATAGGTTCGGATTTCTTATAAATTTGTATGGATTTAGGTAGGATATTAAGGAAAATATCAAAAATATTATTATCCATTTTATGGATGTTCTCATGTTTTCTGCATAATCTAAGAAAATAAAGTGCCTATTTTTATATCTTTTTATAAAATTATCCCTTTTTTTCTTATAAATCTCCCTATCATCTCTTTCATTTTTTATCAAACTTGCATAATAAAATATCCAATCATCATAAGTTGAAGAGTATTTTCTAAGCTTAGAAAGCTCTTCTTTTGAATAGGAAAGGTCTATAATTTTTTTACTAATATTAGCCTTGGACTTGTAGGATATTCTTTTTTCTCTTAAATCTTTTAATTTTTCTATATTATCTTCATGTTCTATTAATTTTAAGGTCTCATTTTCATACTTAACTATATTTTTTCTTGTTAGAAAATATGAGCCCATCAATATAATAAAAATAAGAATTTGACCCAAAAGTACCAAGTAAATATTGTCAAAGCCCATACTTGTAACAAACATCATTATAAAACTTGGTATAAAGATAATTATTAGGGCATAGACCATAAATTTTAATAAACTTCTCATTTTTCATCTCTTTCTAAAAGTTCTTCATAAATTTTTTTAAGTTTCTTACCAACATTTTCTAGGGATTTATCTTTAGCTAAATCATAGGCCTTCTCTTTTACCGATGGAAGTTTTCCCTCCAAGATTAATTTTATTTTTTCATAAAATTCATCAAAGTCTTTGGCCTTATAGATATTTTCCCCTTCTTTTAAATTTTTATAAATTTCAATATCCCTAATTATAATATCAGCCTTTGTAGCAAGGGCCTCAAGAAGGACAATCCCTTCAGTTTCTTCAAAGGTTGGAAAAATATAAAGATCTGATCCAGAGTAAGCCTCCCTTAATAAATTTTGGTCGACATAACCTGGAAAATGTAAATTTTTTAAATTACTTTGGACAGCCCTTCTTACTTTTTCTGGAACAAGTTTTAAATTCAATTCTCCAAACCAAACAAATTCATATTGGGGAAGTTTTTCGGCAAGGTCAACGAAGTCCAATATGCCCTTTCTTTCTATAAAAAGACCAACAGAAATTATTGATTTTTTATTTTTATCAAGACCATATCTTTGGTAAAAATTTTCCCTGTCATTTTTATCTTCCTTCCAAAAGTCCAAATCTATTCCATTTGATACAACCTCAATTTCCCTATCCATCTTGTAGGATTCTAGAATTTTTTTGGAATAAGTAGTTGGGGTTAGGATTAAATCTCCCTTTTTATAGCAATAAATCAACCATTTTTTAAAAAAAGGAGCAAGTTGATTTGAAAAAATAAAGGAATTTCTAAAATCTTCTTCTGTAGAATGGCCATGATAGACTACTTTTTTCCCAGCTCTTTTCGCTTTTTTTGCAAATGATGCAGATTTTGGAAAAACTGTATTAATGTGGCAAATATCATAATCATCCTTAGAATTTAAGGTATAAGAAACACCTGCAAGCTCTAGGGCCTTTTTTTGGTGGTCAATGGCCTTGCCAACCCCAGATTCTTTTACAGTTTGATAATCTTCGTTATAAATAAGAATTTTCATCTAACATCTCTTTCCAGGGCTTTTTTATAAAGTTTTTCACATTTTTTCCCAAAAGAATCAATAGAAAAATTCTCAAGAGCATAAGACCTAGCATTTTTAGATAATTCTTCTCTTTTTTTATCATCCAAAAAAATAATTTGCAAAAATTTTTCAAAGTCGAAAAAATCTTTATATTGGTAGCCATTAAAACCATCAATTATTACATGATCAAGGCACAAGTCTTTCCTGCAAATTGCCAAGGTCCCATTGCTCATTGCCTCATAATAGGTAAGGCCTTGAGTTTCAGACTTGCTTGCAGAAACAAAGGCGTCTGCCATCCTATAATAATTATTTACCTCTTCTGGCCTAACCATGCCCGCAAAATAAATTCTCTTATCAATTTTTTCGCTATATTTTTTCAAATGCCCAAGGTAGGGACCCCCTCCTACAAGGATAAATTTTAACTTGTCCATATTGATTTTTCCGTAATAATCGATAAGCTCTTCAATATTTTTCTCCTCAGCAAGTCTTCCCAAATATAAAATTATCTTATCGTTTTTATCGAAACCATAATAATCCCTAAGTTTATATTTATCATCCAATCTTTCAGGCATTTCTATACCTGTTGGAATTATTTGTATTTTTTCATCCTCAATATCATATGATTTTAAAATCTCCAAAGTCTTTTTGCTTGGAGCAATAATATAATCTGTCCTATCAGATATAGCCTTAGAAAATACAGAAACAACCTTCTTACCTACCTTTTTTGATGGGGAAAAATAATGGGTGTAATCTTCATAAATAGTGTGGTAAGTGTGAATTATTGGGCAAGATGCTTTTTTTGCAATTTTTGTTGCCATCATAAAAGTTGAAAATTCACACTGAGAATGGACAATATCAGGTTTCCAATCCTTAATTTCTTTGATAAATTTATTTCTCAATGTTGCAGAAATTCTTGCCTCAGGATAAATTTTGCCAGCACTTAGACTTCCTATGTAATAAACCTTATCTTTTTTATAACTTTCAGTAGAATTTGACAGGGTCAAAACCCTTACATCAAAACCACGGCATTCAAGATATGATTTTAAATTCAAAATTGATCTTACAACACCATTTACAACTGGATAATACCAGTCAGATGTAATTAAAATTTTCATAAAATAACCTCTTAACTTTAATTTTAAAACTAAAAACTCTATTAATATTGTATGCAAAAACCTATATTTTTTCAATTTTCATAATTTGGGGTATATTTTAACTAAATCTATTAATTAAAAGAAAGGGTGATTAGTTGGGAAATTTAATAGTTGGTGATGTTCTCTTATTATTCTTTTCAATATATGTAGGAATATTTTTCAAAAAATTTCACACATCCTATCCAAAAATGAAGGTAGGCTTTCATATTTGGGAAGTTTGCTACAACAAAGAATGTTGGGAATACGGCAATAATTTTGTGGGAAATCTTTCAATGATTCTTGGAATAATCTTATTTGGCATAATCTATCCCATAATTTTATATTTTAAAGTAAGAAGAAATATATGCGTAATCCTTCTAATTCTTTTTACCATCCTATATTTTATCCTTTTATTATCAATATTAAGATATCATATGAGAAAAAAATTTAATTTAAAAGATGAAAAAGATGAGGAAGATAAAAAATAAAAAAGCTATTTTACTTTTTTGGTAAAATAGCTTTTTAAATAAAATAATTTATGTTCTTTTTTGTAGAATAAGGGTTATCTTGCATGAAAACATCTACACCCTTGCCCATAATTTCTTTAAAAAATTTCAAATCTTTTGGGCAGACATAACAATTTTCACTTAAAAGTTTGAAACCTTCCTTAAAGGCCATAAAACCAAGTTCAATCGAACTTATCTTATCATCTTCTAAACTTTTTAAATCTTCTGGTTTTTTTACAAAAATTAAGCTTTCCTTATTGTCTTCATTTTCTAGCTTATCTTTTAATTTTTCAACTTGGATAAAGTCAACTCTTATATGGTCAAGACTCATCCTTATAATTTCTTTTTCTAAATCCATTTTTTCAATTTCATCATTGGCTATAATAATTTTTTTGGCTTTCAAAAATTTCGCCCAAGACTTAATCATTTGAGCATCTTCTAATCTTTCATCAATTCTAACTTTCATAAATTTCCTTTCTAACAAAGTTAGTATACCAAGTTTTTTTTATTTTACAAGCAAAAAAATAAGGAAAAGTATTGAAATTACAATACTTTTCCTAGGAAATCATTTTATACTTCTTCTTTGTCAATATATTTTTTCTTAAGTCTTATAGCTGATGGACAAGCTGCAACTCCCCCATCTCCTGTTTCTCTTAAGCTTGCAGGAAGAGCATCTCCTACTTCTTTTAAGGCATCTACTGTTTCATCAAATGTTACCAAAACTTTTACTCCTGCAATCGCCATATCGGCTGCAGAAAGAGCGTTGATAACTCCTGACGCATTTCTAATATTGCAAGGAAATTCTACCATTCCTCCAATAGGATCACAAACAAGGCCCATGATTGATAAAAGTGCAATCGAAGCTGCATCTTCCATCACATTTATATCAGCACCTCTTAAATAACAAATCGCAGCTGCACACATAGCTGCAGCAGATCCACATTCAGCTTGGCATCCGCCCTCAGCTCCTGCAAAAGTTGCATTGTCAGCAATAATTTGTCCAAATTCTGTTGCAACAAGCATGGCTTTTATCAACTCTTCATCAGAATAACCATATTTTTCACGCATAGCCATTAAACTTGCTGGAACAATTCCTGCAGAGCCTGCTGTTGGACTTGCTACAATTTTTCCCATTGAAGCATTAACTTCTGATGTAGAAAAAGCCATAGCCATAGCCTTTGTTGGCAAATCTCCCATTATTGTATCTTCTGATAGAAAATAATTATTCATTGATTTTGCATTTCCACCAGTCATTTTTGTCATTGACATTAACTTTTCATCAAGAGCCCTCTTTGAAGATTCTTTCATAACATCAAGTGATTTTTGCAATAAGGCAAAAACCTCTTCTTTGGATTTTCCTGTTAGGTCCATCTCATCTTCAAGAGCAATTTCCCAAACTTCCTTATTTTCTTCTTTTATCCTATTTTTAATATATTCCATTGTTGTTTTCATAACTTACCCCAAATATTTTATAAATTCAAAATTCTTACCAGCTTCAATTTCCTTGTAGACATCCTCTTCCAAGTCTTGGTCTAATTCTACAATTAGCATAATTATTCCACCCTTGTGCATGGTTTTCATATTTTTAATATTATAATTGTGGTCAAACAAAACATTTGAAATAAAGGCAATCATTCCCTTTTGTTCAGGATAGGTGCAAATAATTGTAGGATTTTTTCCATTATATTCTACATCATTATCCATAATTTGATTTATCATAATATTTCCACCACCAATTGATGAGCCCCTTAATTTAAATTCGTGGCCATCAGGATAATGAAGAATTATTTTTACTGTATTAGGATGAACATCTCCCATATCTTGTGGAATAAAATTATAAGTTATTCCTGCCTTATCTGCTATTTCAAATGAATCTCTTAACCTTTCATCTTCAGGTCCAAAACCTAGAACTCCTCCAACCAAAGCCCTATCTGTTCCGTGACCTTGGTAAGTTTTTGCAAATGATCCGTGAAGGTAAAAATCTACTTTTGTAAATCCTTCCCCTCCCAAATCTCTTGCAATTTTTGCAATCCTATTTGCCCCAGCAGTATGGGATGATGATGGACCAATCATTACAGGTCCTATAATATCAAATACTGATAAATTTGCCATTATACTCTCCTTATTTTTGAAATTTCACTTGGCTTATCTATTATAGAATCAGGTTTTAAATCTTCCAAAATTTTTCTATCTCTAAAACCCCAAGAACATCCTACAGTAAATACTCCAGCATTTTTTCCACATTTCATGTCGACTTCGCTATCTCCAAAATAAATTATGTCTGAAAAATCAACCCCAAATCTTTCTTTTATTATATACATGCCTTCAGGGGAAGGTTTTCTTTCTATATCTTTCCTATAGCCTAAAATAAAATCAAAATATCCTTCTCCAAAAACATCTCCTATGACTTTTTTGCAAGTAGAATCTGGTTTGTTAGAAAAAGCTACCAATAGCTCTCCCCTTTTTTTGATTTTTTCAAGCTCTTCTACTATCCCGTCATAAGGTTTTGTAAGATAGGATGGGTTATCATCATATCTTTTATTGTATGAATTTAAAATTTCCTCTCTTTTTTCAGATTTTTCAAATCCAATATAATCAAGAGTTTTTTCAATCAAAACTTTGGGTCCATTTCCAACAAATTCTCTTATTTTATCTGTCGGTGTCTCCTTTAGTCCATAAGCTTTTAAAGTTTGATTGATATTATATGCAATGGAATCAATTGTATAAAGCAAGGTTCCATCTATATCAAAAATATACATTTTTATATACTCCTTTTGTTTATAAAATAAGCAAACTATTATTACTATACCACTTATTAGTGGTATAATAAAAACAAGATTTCAAAATGGAAGATTAAAAATTATAAGGAAGGAAAGTATGAAAGAAAGAAGAAATTTATCCATGCTAAGTGATTTTTATGAATTTACTATGGCTTATGGATATTTTGAAAGTGGAATGAAAGATACTATTGCAGTTTTTGATGCATTTTTTAGAAAAAATCCTGATGAGGGAGGATTTTCAATTTTTTCAGGCTTAGATGATATTATTGATTATGTTGAAAATATACATTTTGATGATGAAGATATAGAATATTTTAGAAAAAATACTGATTTTTCAGAAGAATTTTTAAGCTATTTGAAAAATTTCAAATTCACAGGTGATATTTGGGCTTTTCCTGAAGGATCAGCAATATTTCCATCAGAACCAGTTGTTACAGTAAGGGCCCCAATAATAGAGGCACAAATTTTAGAAACTTATTTATTACTATCTCTTAATTATGGATCTTTGGTAGCAACAAAAACAAATAGGATAGTAAGAGCTGCAAAAGGAAGAACTGTAATGGAATTTGGGGCAAGACGTGCCCAAGGACCAGATGCATCTATTAAGGGAGCAAGGGCGGCCTATATTGCAGGAGCTCCTATTACATCAAATACTCTTTCAAGCCAAATGTATGATTATCCAGCAGGTGGAACCATGGCCCACTCTTGGGTCCAATCTTTTGATAGTGAATACGAAGCATTTTTGGCCTATGCAAAATTGTATCCAGATAATTGTATTTTACTAATTGATACCTACGATGTTTTAAAACAAGGTTTGCCAAATGCCATGAAAGTTTTCAAAGAAGTTTTGGATCCTTTGGGAATTTCTGGTGGAGTTAGGATAGATTCAGGAGATATTGCCTACCTATCAAAAGAATGTAGAAAAATTTTAGATGAAAATGGCTACAAGGATGCAAAAATTGTTGCAAGCAACTCCCTTGACGAATATAAGATAGAATCCCTTCTCCAACAAGGGGCAGAAATAGATTCATTTGGAATTGGTGAGAGATTAATCACTGCAAAATCAGATCCAGTATTTGGTGGAGTATATAAGCTTGTCGAAATAGAAGATGAAAAAGGCAAAACTGCAAAAATAAAAGTATCAGAAAACGTTGAAAAAATTACAACTCCTGGCCTTAAAGAAGTTTATAGACTATATGACAAGAAAACCGGAAAAGCTGAGGCTGACTATATAACTTTAAAAGATGAAAAAGTTGATGATAGTAAACCTCTTGTAATTTTTGATCCACACTTTACTTGGAAGATGAAAAGAATGGAAAATTACGAAATTAGAAAAATGCAAGTTCCAATTTTTAAAAACGGAAAAAAAGTTTATGAATCACCAAAAATTGACCAAATAAACGAATATTGCAAGGCTGAAGTAAAATCCTTGTGGGATGAGGTAAAAAGATTTGACCAACCTCATAATTACTATGTCGACCTTTCCCATGACTTGTGGAATTTGAAACAAAACCTAATAATGAAGGCAATGAGTAAATAATGATTGCCTTAATTACTGGAGCAAGCTCTGGAATAGGCTATGAATTTGCAAGACAAATTGATAAAAAAAATTATGAGGAAATTTGGCTAATTGCAAGAAGAGAAGATAAGCTTAAAAACTTATCTAATAAACTAAAAACAAGGGCAAGGATATTTGCCCTTGATTTGTGTGAAGAAAAATCTTTTGAAATTATAAGAAAAGAATTAAAGATTTCAAACAAAAAAATTGGACTTTTGATAAATTCTGCTGGTATGGGAGAAAATGATTATTTCAAGAACACAAAACTTGAAAAAGATATGAAGACTTTGGATTTAAACATTAAAGCCCTCACAGCTATGACAAAAATTTCCTTAGAATTTTTCCAAAAAGATGGGATAATTTTAAATATAGCCTCATCTGCAGCCTTTATTCCCCAAGCAAAATTTGCCCTTTATGCTGCCAGTAAATCCTATGTTTTATCATTTTCAAGGGCCATAAGACGAGAATTTAAAGATATAAAAGTTTCAGTCTTATGTCCAAACAGGGTAAAAACAGAATTTTTAAAAAAATCAAACAATAATTCTTCTGGAATTAAAAATTTAGGAAATGAAAACTTAGAAAAAATGGTAGAAAAAACAATTAAAAAAATGGGCAAAAAAGACCTAATTACAAGTCACCCAACAGCAAAAATTTTATTAACAATTTCAAAAATCCTACCCCATTCTTTTATCTTGTGGGTTGAGGGATTTTTGGGTCTATATTAATTTTTATAAATTTTATAGTTTAAAAAAATGAGCTAAGAAAATAATCTTAGCTCATTTTTTAGTATTTTTTAATTTTAGGATCTTATTGCTTTATTTTTTTATTTTACTAATTCTAGTGGTGAGTCTACTTTTTCTTCTACTTTTTCACCTTTTAGATATTTTACTGCAGTTTCTAGGGCGATTTTTCCCATTTCTTTTGGTTTTTGTGCAACTGTTGCTGTCATTGATCCTTCTTTTACTGCATTTATTGCATCTTCGTTTCCATCAAATCCAACTAAAACTATATCTTTTCCGCTTGCTTTTATAGCCTCGCTTGCTCCTAGTGCCATTTCATCGTTTTGGCAAAATACTGCTTTTACATCTGGTTGAGCTTGAAGTAAGTTTTCCATTACTGTCATTCCTTCAGCCCTATCAAAGTTTGCTGTTTGGCTTGCTACTAGGTCAATTTTTCCATCTGTTGCTTTTTTAAATCCTTCTCCTCTTTCACGAGTTGAACTTGCTCCAGGAATTCCTTCTAGTTGAATTACTTTTGCATCTTTTCCTGCCTTTTCTAAAATAAATTCTCCTGCAAGTTTTCCACCTTCTACATTGTTACTTGCTATAAAGCTTACAATTTCTCCTTCATCTGATCCCCTGTCTACGCAAATTACAGGAATATTTGCCTCGTTTGCTTTTTTTACTGATGATGAGATTGCTGTTGAATCTACTGGATTTATTATAATTAAATCTACTTTTTGGGTAATTAAATCTTCAACTTGGTTATTTTGTGTTGATGAATCGTTTTGGGCATCTGTTATAACTGTTTCAACATCCTTGTCTTTTGCAGCTTCTTCTACCCCTTCTCTTATTGATACGAAAAATGGGTTGTTTAATGTTGATAGGGAAACTCCTACTTTTAATTTTCCATCTTTTGCTTTTTCTTCTTTTTTTGTGTTTGATGAATTATCTTTTGTATCTTGTCCTTCTAGGCTACAAGCTGTAAATGTAAAGATAGCTATGGCTAAAACAGCCAATAATTTTCTAAATTTTTTCATGTTTATCTCCTATTTATTTCTCTTTCTGTCTATTAGAACGGCAATCAAGATTACTATTCCTTTTACTATTTGTTGATAAAAACTTGAAACTCCCAATAAGTTTAGTCCGTTATTTAAGACTCCTAAAATTAAAATTCCTATTAATGTTCCTGTTAAAGATCCACTTCCACCTGTCATACTTGTTCCACCTAATACAACGGCTGCTATGGCATCCATTTCGTAGGCAGAACCTGCTGTTGGTTGGGCTGAGTTTAGTCTTGATGTAAGTACAAGTCCTGATAAAACTGCCATCAAGGCACTTATTATATATACAAAAGTTTTTGATTTTGCTATGTTAATTCCTGATATGAAACTTGCCTTTTCATTTCCTCCTACAGCAAATATTTTTCTACCGTAAGAAGTTTTATTCAAAAGCATCCACAAGATTAAATAAACTATTATAAATAAAATTACTTGGAAGGGAATTCCAAAAATTTGTCCCTTTCCTAAAAATTGAAATACAAAGTCATCTCTTTGTCCAGCTATTGGTCTTCCATCCATTAAAACTAAAGTTAGACCCCTAAAAATTGTCATTGTTGCAAGGGTTACTATAAATGGTGCAAGCTTTCCTTTGGTTATTAGTAAACCATTTATTAAGCCCAATAAAACTCCCAATAATATTGCAACTATTATTGCAAATATTGTGCTTATTCCACTTTGCATAAGCCAGGCAAATATTGCTGAGCTTAAGGCAAGGGTTGATCCGACTGAAAGGTCAATTCCTCCTGTTAAAATTACAAAGGTCATTCCTAGGGCAACAAATCCATTTATTATAAGTTGACGCATTAAGTTTAATAAGTTACTTACTTGCAAAAAAGCTGGGTTAAGTAAGCTTACAAAACAAATTAAAATTATTAAGGCAAGTATTGTCCCAAGATTTTGATTTTCTTTAAATCGATTTTTTATATTGGTCATATTTTTCCTCCTGTGGCAAGGGTCATTATTTTTTCTTGATTTGCATTTTCACTTGAAATTTCTCCTTGCATTTTTCCTTCATATATTACGTAAATTCTATTTGATAGGCTAAGTAACTCTGGCAAATCGCTTGAAATAAGGATTATTGATACTCCTTTTTTTGTTAAATCTTTTATCAAATCATATATTTCTCTTTTTGCCCCTACGTCTACTCCCTTGGTTGGCTCATCTAAAATTAAAATTTCTGGATTTATGGCATACCATTTTGCAAATACAACTTTCTGTTGGTTTCCTCCAGATAAGTCCGAAACTTTAGCTTCTGATGATTGGGTTTTAACTTTAAAACTTTCAACCAGGCTATCAGATAGGTTCTTTTCTTTTTTCTTATCTATAAATGAATTTTTTGAAAATTTATCAAAGTTTAAGAGGGAAATATTTTCTCTTATAGATTCATCAAGGACAAGGCCCTCTTCTTGTCTATTTTCTGTTACAAAGGCAATTTTGTTTTTTATGGCATCGATTGGTTTATTAATCTCTACTTTTTTTCCATCAATAAAAACTTCTCCCTTATCTTTTGGGTCAAGGCCAAAAACAGATCTCATTATTTCCGTTCTTCCTGCTCCCATAAGACCAGAAATCCCCAAAACTTCGCCTTTTTTTGCTTTTATATTTATATTTTCAAAATATCCTTTTCTAGTAAAATCTTTTATTTCAATTTTTACATCAGATATTTCTGCATCCATTTGAGGGTAAAAATCTCCAATATCTCGACCTACCATGGCTGAAACCACTTCTTTTTCGCAAGTTTTATTTGTATCCATCAACGATACAGATTTTCCATCTCTCATTACTGTAATTTTGTTGGTCAAGGAAAAAATTTCCTCCATCCTGTGAGATATATATATCATGGAAACTTTTTGATCTCTTAGCCTTTTTATTAATTTAAATAATTTGTCAATTTCATTATTGGTTAGGGCAGATGTTGGTTCGTCAAGGATTAGTACATTTACCTTATTTAAATTTGCCTTGGCAATTTCCATCATTTGCCTTTGGCCTACTGACAATTTTGAAACCTTTGTATCAGGATCAATGTCTAGGTCAAATCTTTTTAGAAGTTCTATGGATTTTTTCCTCATAGCATCTTTATCAAGAAAAATCCCCTTCCTAAGTTCATTGTTCATAAAAATATTGTCCATGACAGTAAGCTCTGGCCAATCTGATAATTCTTGGTGGATAAAACTTATGCCGTATTTTTTGGCATCGTTGGTATTATTAATTTCAACTTTTTTTCCATCAATTAATATTTCTCCCTTATCTTTTGGCAAAACTCCGGATAAAATGTTCATTAGGGTAGATTTTCCTGCCCCATTTTCTCCAACCAAGGCGTGAATTTCTCCTTCATTTAAGGTAAAATCTACACCCTTTAGGACGTCATTTTTTCCAAAAGATTTGTAAATATCTTTCATTTCAATTTTCATAAAATCCTCCTAAAAGATATTTTTTGATCTTAAAATTATATTTGAATAAGGTGTGTCTTCCCCAGTCCTTATTACAAATTTCACATCTTTTAATTTTTTCTTAAAATCTTCGTGAGATATATAAGAAGAGTCACAATCTGGTAAAAGATTTTTTATATCCCTCTCTTGCTTAGGGTTATTTTCTTTAATCTCTTTTGCCAAGTAATAGTATTCACAGCCAAAATCTTCAAGTAAAACTTCTAAGACATGGATAAATTTAGGCTCGCCAAGTTTTAGAGCCAAGTCTATTTTTTTGTCAGGATCAATTGGCAAACCACAATCTCCAATTGCTATTAGGTCAGTGTGACCCAAGTCAGAAAGTCTTTTTGAAATTTCGCTATTTAATATTCCTTTTTCTTTCATACATCGCTCCTTTCAAAATTTTTCACATCATCAAGGCTTGGAATTGAAATACTCGCACCTTTTTTTGTAACTGATAAGGCTGATGCCTTACTTGCAAGCTCCATTGCCTCTTTTACATCTTTTCCTTGGTAAAAATAAGATACAAAATATCCAGTAAAGGTATCTCCAGCTCCTGTAGTATCAAGGGCCTTGACCTTGAAAGAGTCTTGTTTTATTTTTTCATCCTTAGCTATAAAAATTGACCCCTTACTTCCCAAAGTCATAACTACTTTTAAGTTTGGGTAGGTATTTTTAAAATAAGCAATTTTCTCATCGTTTGTTTTTTTCCCACTAATGCTTGCTGCCTCGTGCTCATTAACCAAGATAAGGTCGATTTTTTCATAATCAAATTCCTTTATCCTATCTGTTATAGGAGAAGGATTCAAAACTATTTTCATATTTTTCTCATAGGCCCTATCTATTAAATATTTCATTGAATTTATCTCATTTTGTAAGACCAAAACATCGTTTTCACCAAAATCATCCAAAACTTTGTCGATAAATTTCTCATCATTATCAAAATTAGCCCCCTTATAAAGGACTATGGAATTTTCTCCCTTATCATCTACCTGAATTATTGCATTTCCTGTCAATTTTTCAGATTTTTTTATATATTTGGTATCTACATTTTCTTTTTTTAAATAATCAATCAAATATAGGCCATCCCCGCCCACGCTTCCAGCATGATAAACTTTATCAAAACTTTTAGCTAGAGCAACAGATTGGTTTAATCCCTTGCCACCTGGTCTTTTTTCAATACTTTTTGCACTAATAGTTTCCCCAGGTTTTACAATCTCTTCAACCCTGAAAAATATATCAATATTTAAAGAACCAAAATTAAGTATCTTCATTTTTATCCCCTACACTTTCTCCAAAATTTATAAAAGGTTCAACCATAACCTTCCTATCAACTTTTTTATTTTTTATCAAATCATCTGCCATTTTAATAGAGTATTTTGCAATCATTTCAAGATTTTGATCAATAGATGTAAGCCTTGGACTAACAATATTATTTAAAAATAAATTATCATAGCTTATCAAAGAAATATCATCTGGTACCTTAACTTTATTTTCAGAAAAAAATTTCAAAAGTCCGTATGATGACATATCAGAAAAAGAAAAAATTGCATCGATATTTTTTTCCAAAAAATATTTGCCTGCCTTATATCCACCCTCAAAAGTATAATCTCCATGAATTATATTTGAAGAATCAATATAAATATCCTTGTTCATAGCAGCCTTAATGGCTCCTGAAAGTCTTCTAGATGAATTAGCAGTAGACCTCGGACCAATTAGGATTCCAATATTCTTAAATCCCCTGTCAATCAAGTATTCCATGCCCAAAAGCCCGCCTTTTTCATTATTTCCAGTTACCATGTGGTAAGAATTATTATTAAAATCTACCTCATCCAAAAAAATAATATTATTTTTCTCAATCAAATCCTGGTCAAGATTTTTAACATTCCTGTCAACAATCAAAGAGGCTGCTACAAAATTGCTATTTAAAATCTCCAAAAATTTCCCCTTATCCAAGTCCTTGTTGTTCGTGTTGTGGATGTATAAAAAATACTTATATTTTTCTGCATAATAGGTAAGATTTTTAACCAGCAAGGAAAAAAATGGATTGGAAATGTCGGGAATGATAGCCATAATCACATTACTCTTCTTACTGGCAAGGGCTCTTGCAAAATTATTTGCCTTATAATTCAAGCTTTCAGCTGCATCAATAACTTTTTTTCTAGTTTGGTCAGATATTTTATTGTTAGTCTTGTTCAAAACCATAGAAACTGTAGTTATAGAAACTCCAGCAAGTTTTGCTACATCTTTTATAGTTGCCATAAAAAAACTCCATTAAAACGTTTTAATCATTTACAATATAACCTTTTATATTTCTTTTGTCAACATTTTTCTAAAATGTTTTTAAAATTTTGACTTTTCGTAAAAAAAGACTCTTGTAAATTTACAAGAGTCAGAGCGTAGACAAAGTATAGTTTTAGCTAATGTTTTATTATAAAATAAAAATTGAGCTACGTACCATCTCGACTAAGTGAGTGAAACGAACGCATGGAGAGATCTCATGAGATTTCTCGACTCACTACGTTCGCTCGAAATGGAAAAATTTTTAGTTTGTCAACAGACTGACTCTTATAAATTTACAAGAGTTCTATTAAAATATTTTATTTTCCAAACACATCCAAAATAACTTCTTTTATATTTTTCATCTCTTTTATTTGAAGATTTTTGAATTCTTTTTTATCGATTTGAGATTTTCCTATATAGGCTTTTTTGTAGCCTAATCTTTCTAGCTCTTTTAATCTAGATTTTATTTGTGGAACTTTTTTAAGCTCTCCAGTAAGGCCAACTTCTGCTATAAAAACTGTCTTGTTATCGATTGGTTTTTTTAGATATGATGAGGCAATTGAAATCATTATAGCAAGATTTACAGATTGTTCTCTCATTTTTAGGCCACCAGTTGCTTTTATTATTACATTTTCATCAAATAAATTAATCCCAGCTCTTTCTTGTAAAATTGAAATTAAAGTATTTAAATCATCTTTTCTTAAACTATCTCCAATCCTTTGGGGATAGGGCATAAATGATTTTGAAACCAAGGATTCTATTTCAATTTCTAAAAGTCTTGTTCCTTCTTTCATTACAGAAATTGCAGATCCTTCTACTTCTGTATCTCTTTCTGTAATAAAATATTCTGAAGGATTTGTAATTTCAATCAAACCTTCTTCTTGCATGGAAAATAATCCAACTTCCCCTGTCGGACCAAACCTATTTTTTGTACTTGTTAAAAGTCTAAGGTCATCTTCATTTTCTCCATCCAAAAGTAAAACTGTATCAACCAAGTGTTCTAAGGTTCTAAGCCCTGCCATTTCCCCTGTTTTATTCATATGGCCTACCATGATAAAGGCCCTTTTTTTCTCAGGATTTTTGGCAAGATCTACACATTTATTTGCACATTCTATAGTTTGGGTAGGAGATCCTTGCTTGTTATCAAATTCATTTAGGGCAAAAGTTTGAATTGAATCCAAAATTATTATATCTGCATCTTTTTTCTTAATTTCAATTTCTGCAAGATCCATAGAATTTGTTGATAAAATCCAAATATTTGGAGAAATTTCTCCAATAATCCTATCGGCCCTAGATTTTATTTGCGATTCGCTTTCTTCTCCCGAAACATACATAACCTTAAAGCCGTCTTTGGCATAAGAAGATGATAATTGCAAAAGAAGAGTAGATTTTCCAGCTCCAGGTCTTGCAGTTAAAATCGAAACAGAATCTTTTACAAGTCCTCCTCCTATGGCCCTATCAAATTCTTCAAATCTTGATTTTATCCTTTCTGATTGGTCAAGCTTTATCTCTTTTAATAATCTTGCCTCATTATCAAAATCAAGGGAAATAGGATTTTTTGATGAAGATTCTTTTTTTACAGTTTTTTCAACCAAAGTCCCCCATTTTCCACACTCTGGACACTTTCCTGCCCAAACTCCTTGTGTATGGCCACAATTTTTACATTCAAAAGCTTTTTTAAGCTTGGCCATTAAATTCACCTACTGTATAATTTACAGAAAATTTCTGACAAGCTTTTTTAGGATCTTCTTTGTAGATTTTTTCAAATTTATCTCTCAAAGTTTCTTTTTCATCCATCAATTTTTCTATACAAGTTAAGTATGAATTTTCTTCGTCGCTTAGGGCATTTTTTGAAAGGGAAATAAAATATTTTATCCAAGAACAAACAGATTTTCCTTGATATTTGGCATCAAGACCATGTTTTTTTGTATCATCTTTTAATTTTTGTAAGGCCTCATAGGTCATATCCTTAAAATCTTCCCTTAACTTATTTAAGTTTTCTTCATTGTAAAATAAACCTTTCAAAAGGGCAGGAAAGGAAATATTGTATGGGTAAGGGACAGCATCAGGCATTCTAATTTCTAAGTATTTTTTTGCCCT
Organism: Anaerococcus hydrogenalis; assembly: GCF_002871895.1. Classification (NCBI taxonomy): domain Bacteria; kingdom Bacillati; phylum Bacillota; class Tissierellia; order Tissierellales; family Peptoniphilaceae; genus Anaerococcus; species Anaerococcus hydrogenalis. Next base: position 118,682 of record NZ_PNHP01000004.1, read on the forward strand.
GACATCTGGAAAAACAATTGATAGGGCATGAAAAATCATCTCATCTGAAGAGTCTTCATCCATTATTTTTTCAAATTTTGTATCTGCCTTATAGACATCTTTTCCATTTTCATGAACAAAAATTATATCTGTATTTAGGATTTTCTCTGCATATTTTTCATATCCCATATCCTCATCAAAGGCAAAATCATAAACTCCAGTCCTATTTTTATCACAATGCTCCCAAATTTCTTGGCGTAAATTTCTATCCTTATAAACTTCTCCCTCAAAAATATAGGCATTATCATAAAGACTATACATGAAGGCTGAAAGGGCATTTGCTACAAAAAATTTCTTTTTAAAATCATCCTCATCACAATAATCTATGGCTGTTTGAACACTTGCAGTTCCCCTCATCATATTTAGGGCATATTTTCCACCAAAGTCTGTAAAATATTTTTGCATATACTTATACCTATCTTTTGGAATAATATCCAAGTCCATAATTTTAGATTTTGGATGATAGCCCAAAGTTTCTAAGTATTGGTTTTTTTCTTCAAAAATCGGAATAATTTCTGTCATTATTTTTTTATAAGATTCATCCAAATCTTTTATATTTTTCTTTGCATCAATTGCAAGTTCAAATTGACCTGCCGGCTCAAGATTTACAGCAATATCATCTTGGCGAAGGCCAAGTATATATCCTTCCTCCTCATTTGTAATCTCAAATCCCATATGATTTAATTCTTTTAAACTTTCTCCTACTCCTTTTTTACCAAAATAATCATAGGAAAAAAGTTCTTTCTTATCTATAACAAAATGTTCCATTTCAAGGCCCATTTTAAAATTTTCCTTTTGACTTTCACCTGATTTTATATAGGCTACTATCTTGTCTTTTTTTTCTTGATAATTCACGCTTATCCTCCATCTTCTAGACTTTCACTAATTAATAATATACCCTATTTGCCCTTATTATAAATTTCTATCTTTTTTAATAAATCATTTTTGGTTTTTTAATACTTTCCCTTTATTTTGAAAATGGTATATGATTTATATAAGAAATTAAAAGGAGATAATATGATTAAAAAAATTTTTATTGGTCTTTCCCTGTTAATTTTTTTGACAGGATGTGGGAAAAGTTCGAAAAGATCAGATGATAGTGTGGAAATTTATAACAAGGCTTCTTTAGAAAATAAGGATAACAACTTAAATTCTAACGAAAAATCAAATACAAAAGAAGCCGCAAAAAAAGTAAAGGATCCATATCAAGAAATTTACAAACAAATCCAAGGTGTAAAATTTTATAATTCTGGCGGATCTGCAATTGAATCTATTTATTTTTATAAGGATGGATATTTTGATGGGGCCTTAAAAACTGGAAACGGTTATGAAATAGGTCAATCTTTTTATAATGGAAAATTTGATATAGTAGAAAAAATTGATGATACAAGCTACAAAATAAAACTTGTAAGACTTGATTATGATGTGAAAATTGGAGATAAAACCAATAAAAACATTGACGGAAATAATTTCCAAATAACAAATATTAAAACCCTTGTTTTTAGTGAACAAAATGAAAATTATATCCTCCACCTGCCTGATACAAAAACAGCAAGCCTTAATGAGAATATAATTACTGGGATGAAAATGGCTGGTAACAATTATGGGCAAGATAAGATTAGTATTTTTCTTCTAACAAAAGAAGTTGCAGAAGGAGAATCTTTTGTAATGTCCCAATATAAAAAATAAGGGGGAATTTTTATGAAATTTACAAAAAAACTAGGATTAATTTTAGGATTTATAATATTTATCCCATCCCTAACACATGCAAGTAAGCTTGTTGATATTAAAGAAATTAGGGGAGATAAAAATCATTACATGGATTTTCTTTTTAACAATACAGAAATGGTTTGTGATAAAAATGATCTTCAAGGAAAATCTCAAGAAAATAGTCAAGAAAAAAGTGAAGACAATAAGAGATGGGAAGGCGATATTTTAAAAGAGCTTTCTGGTAAAAGTTTTTCATTTTATTCAGGATCTGGTGCTTGGATGACAAATTTAACCTTTACAGATGGGAAGGGAAATTTTGAGGCAAGTTTTTCAGATTCTGATATAGACCAAGTTCAAGGGGCAGAATGCGTGGGAAAATTTGACCTTGTGGAAAGAATTGATGATACTTCTTATAAATTAAAACTTTCAAATGTAAAAACCACTTCACAAATTGGCGAATCTTATGTAAATGGAAAATTAAATATAGGAAAAAAAGTTCCCTATGGTTTTGAAACTTTGGAAAATCCGGATGAGTATTCCAATTCCTTCACCCTCTACTTACCAAAAAGATTAAAATCTCAAATAGATGAAAATGTATATGCTTGGGCCTACAATGTAACCGACCACGCCTATATAGACGATTACCAATCAAGAATTTTTATTCTAGCAAACGACTCCACCAAGGCTGGTTTTGCTGAAAATATAAATTAAAAAACTGCCCTAAGGGCAGTTTTTTCTTATATTCTTCCTAGCATTTTTAAAATAATTTGAGCTATAATTGCAGATCCAAGATAGGTTCCAAGGATTACAAATATTGCCAAAATAATAATTTTTGGTCCAGTTTTTTTCAAATTATCTAGATTTTCCCCAGTATAAATTCCTGCATAGGCAAGAATTGGTGTACAAAGTGTAGTAAAATCTACATTTCCTGTGTGGTAGGAAATAAATTCAGAAAATGGAAAGGCTGGAATTGTAACTATAGTTGCAAGAGTTACAATATAGGCTACTGCTGGAATTTTTCCAGGCATTATTTCAGAAATCCCTATTCCTGCAATTGAAATTAAGGCTAAAATTAAAACTCCAGGTATTCCTTTTAGTGGGCTTATGCCAGGTCCTATCCAGTTTGCTATTACAGAAATCGCAGCTGTTATTGCTAGTACATAAATTTTTTCTTTAAATTTCATAGCTAACTCCTTTTTTTCATCATCTTGCTATAAATTTTTTCTGCAAGGGGTATTGCTAAAAATACTGACATGTAAACCCCATCAAGTCCTGACAAAAGGTTACTTGCAGCTCCAAAAGCTGTTATTTCATTTGCCATATTTGGATATAATTCTACCAAAGATCCAACTGAGGCTGTCATCATTGATGCTGATCCAACTCCTGATGCCATAGCAAGAGAAAGTGGATGAAGTGGAGTTGATGTTGCAAGAAGAGATGCAATTATTCCCATAAAAATTGTTCCAAAAACTGTTCCAACTATATAAACTCCCAAAACTCCTTCGCCTTCTGGGCTATCAAGTCCATATTTTTCTGCAATCAAGGCTACGTTTGGCTCTCTAGAAATTGAGTGAGCACCACCAATAACTTCTCTTTTAAGTCCTAAGAAAATTCCCAAAGGAATTCCAATAAAAACTGTTCCTAAATTTCCAAATTCTTGTAAAATTAAGGCTGGTGATGATTTTATAACTGTATCAATTGTTGGTCCAATAGTTGTCCCGTATTTTGCCATCAAAAGCATTAAAGTTACAGAAATTAACCTACCTGCTTCCTTCATTTCTTTTTCACCTGAAATTTTTAAAAATTTTGGTGTTGTAAAAATTCCAATTATTAAGGCAAATAACATCGGAAGCAAAACTATAGTTCCTATCCCAATATCAAAAGTATGTTTTCCAATAAGCTCTGAAACTAAAACTACTCCCAAAGCTATAATATGAAGTTTATATTTTTTCATTTTGAACCTTCTTTCAAATATCTATAAGCTACTTCTGCCATAAGGCCTGATCCAATATAAAATGCACTCTCATCTACGTCAAATTTTGAATTGTGGTGGGGATAAACTTTTCCATCCTTATTAGCCTTTAAATTATTCAAAGATAAGAATGTGCCCCTTGCTTCTTTTTCAAAAAAGGCAAAATCTTCTCCACCCATGGTAGGTTTTGAAATTTCTATTACCTTATCATCTCCCAAAATTTCTTGGGCTATATTTTTTACATAGGCTGTAAATTCTTTGTCGTTAATAACTGCTGGATAATATCTTTTATAATCAAGCTCAGCTTCACACCTAAAGGCCTTGGCAATACTTTCAGAAATTTCCTTCATTCTTTTTTCAACAAAATCTCTCACATCTTCATCAAGAGTCCTAACAGTTCCTTCTTCCCAAACCTCATCTGGAATAATATTTTGACAAGTTCCTCCATGAATTTGGCAAATAGAAATTAAGGCAGATTTTGTTGGATCAAGTTCTCTAGAAATTATTTTTTGTAAGGCAAGGTTAATTTCACTTATTGTAATAATTGGGTCAATAAAATTTTCAGGTCTTGCCCCATGTCCTCCGTGACCCTTAACTTTTAAGATAAAAGCATCCATAGAAGCCATCATGGCATCTTCTTTGTAACCAACAGTGCCTGTTGGAAGATGACCAAAAATTCCACCTTCGTGAAGGCCAATAACCCTATCAACTTTTGGATTTTCCATACAGCCCTCATCAATCATAGGTTTTGCCCCACCTGGAATTTCTTCTCCTGGTTGGAAAAATATTTTTACTAAACCATCAAGATTTTTTTCATTTTCTTTTAAAATTCTACAAGCTCCAAGAGCCATTGCCGTATGACCATCGTGGCCGCAAGCATGCATCTTTCCTTCATGAGTTGAACAAAAAGAAAGAGAAGTTTCTTCCTTAATAGGAAGGGCGTCCATGTCAGCTCTTATAGCTATACATTTTCCCTTGTAATCACCAATTTCTGCAACTATGGCATTTCCATTAACAAGTTTTTTGTAGGAAATATCTAATTTTTTTAATTCATTTTCTACATAAGCTACTGTTTTTGGAAGAGATAATTGTAATTCTGGAATTTTATGTAATTGTCTTCTGTCATTAATAATTACATCTTCAATTTCTTTAGCTCTTTTTAAACAATTCATTTTATCACCACCTTAAAGTATTATATTAATATTTTATAATATTATAAGTTTAAAAGCAAAAATATTATTTTCCTTGTTTTTTATTTATAATATAGATAAAATAAGGATAAGAATATGAAAAAAAGGAGAGCTTATGAAAAAGAAATTAACACTTATTTTTGCCATGAGTCTACTGCTTTCATCTTGTGGTGGATCAATGGTAAAGGTTAACCAAGGTGAGATTGCCAAAAATAAAGCTGAATTAGAAGCAAAAAATCAAAAAAGAGAAATAGAAGGCTTAGAAGAAGATAAGCCTGATGAAAAAAAATCCAAAAAAGATAAAAATAAGAAAAAAATAAAATTAGAAGAAGACAATAAAAAAGATAAAAAAACCAAAAAAGATAAAAAAGAGAAGGATTCTGACAAAAAACTTGTAAAAAACAATAATAAAAATAAAAAAGACTCTGAACCTACTAGAAACAATAATACAAATACCAAAAGAAACAATGATACCAACAATAACAAGGGAGTAAATAATAATAGCCCTAGAGAAAATAAAGAAGAAGAAAATAATAGCCAAAACCAAAATACTCAAAATAAATCCTATGTATCATTTAAAAATCCTGACACATCAAATAATTCCGGAAATTATCCTGAAGTGTTAAGGGATTTGAACGGAAAAAAATTCGTCTTCTCATCAGGAGCTGGTGGCTGGCAAACAGTTTTGAATTTTTCACAAGATGGTAATTTTACAGCCAAATTTGAAGATTATGACTTGGATTCTGTAGCTATTTGTGAATTTAATGGAAAATTATCTATAGATTCAAAGGTAAATGAAACCGCCTATATTTTAAGGCTTGATAGGGCTGAAATAACTACTCCTATAAATACCCAAGAGGTTAAAAATATTGGAGGAAAAGATATGACAGTAAGGTATGTCGACCTTCCTTATGGATTTGCAGTAAATAATGACACTGACCACTCCTTCCAAGGAATGTTCTCCCTCTATCTTCCACTAAGAAAAAGATCCGATATGAGCGCTGAAGTAAATCACTGGCTTGATATAACAGGAGAAAAAAACGTAGAAAAAGACATAAGCAGGATTTATTTGCTTGTAAATAACAAAACTATAGATACTTTTAGAGAAAAAGTTGAATAATGAAGGCTTATTACAAAAAAGAAAATTTAATCTTTGAAATAGGCTATGATAGAAAAATAAAGTCCATAAAAATTGTAGAAAAAGAAAAAATAGGGGCAAAATCTCCCCTATCCGACCTAGCCTTTAAAGAAATCTCCAAATTTCTTGATGGAAAATTAGAAAAATTTTCCTTTGAAATTGAGCCTCAAGGCACAAATTTTCAGAAAAAAGTATGGAAGGAAATAGAAAAAATCCCCTACGGGAAAACTTTAACCTACAAGGAAATTGGTGAGAAATTAAATTCAAAAGCCTACCAAGCTATAGGCACAGCTTGTGGCAAAAATCCAATTTTATTCAGGATCCCCTGCCACAGGGTCCTCGGGAAAAATAATCTGGGAGGATTTTTCTATGGACTTGATTTGAAGAAAAATTTATTAAAAATGGAAAAATCTTGCAAAAGTTAATTTTTGCAAGATTTTTATTTTTTGAGCAAGAAAGTAATTCTTGCTCTTTTTAATTGAATTTTAAAATATATATCAAATTTATTAAGATTTATATTCTATCAATAAATAAAAAAATGTATCAACCCATACTTTGATAATTATTGGGTTGATACACAAAATTATTTACAGACCCTTATTTATAGATTTTTAAAAATCTAGTAATGATTTATATTTTTCTATTAAACCTTCTAGTTTTGGTTGAGATGGTCTTGTTTTTAATAACTCATCGTTTGTTTCTTCTATTGCTTTTGCAACTTCTCTTCTCTTATCTCCATCTCTTACTGCTTTTTTGGCTTTTGCTCTCCATTCTTTTGCCTCTTTTATTATATAATTTGGAGCTTTGAATTCTTTAGAGTTTATTGCCTTTGCAACAGCTTGATCAAGTTCATCGCTTGCTTGATATATTTCTTTTACAGTTGTTTGTGGTTTTAATCTTATATTTGTAATTCTTGCAATTTCTCTATCTAATTCTTTGATTACATCTGTTGATTTGTTTTTCAAATCATTAAATTTCATGAATCTTGCTTTGTTTAGTTTTACATCAAGATCTGATCTTACATAAAGATTTGCTGTATCTTCTAAAGTTATATCTGGATATGATAATAATTTTTGTTTTAGTGCTTCAAATTCTTCCATATAAACTTTCATATCTTCTCTTGTGTGGAAAGGACTTGATGCTATTACTAAACCTCTAAATACATACTCAGCTATTTCAGTATGAGCTGCATCAACTTTGTATCTTAATTCAGTTGTTGCAAATCTAATGGCAACTCCTAGTCTTCCCAAAAGCATAATTCTGTCTGGTATAGAATCAAGATCATAAATATTTGCAAATCCAATTGCTCCTACTGACATTTTGTCTATATTTTCTTCAATTTCTAAAGATTTCTCATTGTAGTCAGCTTTCATTTCTTCTTGTATTTCTTTGTTTGTTTGAATATTTAAAACATCATCTCTCATTCCTGAAAGTTGCTTTTTAAATTCTTGAGCATCAGAAATTTCAAGTTTTGGAGCTTCTGATTTTTGATTTTCTTCTGTATTTTCTTCGCCTTGATTAGTATTTTCTACTTCTTCATTAGAATTTTCATTTGAATTTACTTCTAAATTTTGATCTACTTTTTCTTCATTTTGATAATTTTCAGATACTTCTAGACCTTCCTTAGCATAAGCTATTGAAGGAGCAACTGTAGTAAAAATCATTACTGATGCTATTGCCGCAGTTAAAATTTTTTTCATTTTTTTCTCCTTATTTATAAAACTCACTCAAATCTATATTATTATCGCCACTTGAATCTAATTGTGGTAAGTTTTCTAAAACTTCACCCGGTCCTACGATTTGTAGATTAAAAGCTTTTTTGACTCCGCTATCTTTTGAAACAGCTATAATATTTACATTTCCTGTTTTTAATGGAATTATTTCATCTCCACTTACTCTTGCTATATATGAATTTGATGAATATAGGATATAATCTTTATTCTTAACTTCTTCAGGTCTAATTACTGGTCTGATTTTTGTTTTTTTATCAATTTGGATATATCCCTTGTCGCCTTCCATAAATTCTATATTTGAAGCCCTAACTTTTGGTCCTGTAATTTTTTCTACTGCTTTATTCAATTTTTCAACTTGCTCATCAAGTTCACCACAAGTTACAGTTATTCTCCAAAGCATAGCTGAAGTTTGTCTTATTGGTTCTTCCAAATATTTTATTGAAAAACCTTTAAATCTTCTATTTTCATTCATTACTCTTCTAGCATCTGCAAGTTGTCTTGAAACTGAAGCTTTTTTATAAATTGTAGCTATATCTTGAGGTTGTAAGTCTGGATATTGTAACAATTCTTGTTCTAAAGCATCCCATTGGTTGATATAGTCCATAATTTGAGATGAGCTTGCGAATGGATTTAAAGTATATAAAATTCCTGTTGTAACATATTCTGCAAGTTTAGTATGGGCAGCTACAACCTTATTTGATAGCTCTGTTGTTCCAAATCTTATTGCTCTTCCAATTCTTATTAAAAGTTGAATTCTTGTAGGAATTGTTTGAACATCTAGAATTTGACTACCTCCGACTGCACCTTCTGGTCTTGATTGATTTTGTTCGATTTTATCAATTTGATCATTTAACTCTACAACAGCTTGGTTATATTTATCCAACATCTCCTTTTCATCATCATTGTAAGGTGTGATATCTTGTACAGCTTTTTGAGCCCTTGTAAGATCTTCTCTTAGACCAGAAATTTCTAGCTTGCTTACCTCGCCTGACTTATCTTCAATTTTATTTTCATCATTGATTTCAAGTTCATCAGTTGACTTATCTGAATTTTCATCTGATGATATTTCTAGATCAGAAGAATTTCTATCTTCTTCATTAGATTCTGAAAATTCTAGTTCATTTGAATCACTTTCTTGATCATTTATTATATCAGCTTTTGATGTAAAAGAATTAAATGAAATCATCATAAGTGATAAAGACAAGATAAGAATCTTTTTTTTCATAAATACCTCCTTAATTTTTTTATTTTAACAACTTCATTTATATAAAATTAAATTGTTAACCTATTCAAAAGAGAATTCAGTTTCAAAACTGTCATCTCCAAATTTGATTTGACAATTGTAGTCATTTCTCCAAACTCCAAAATCAAATCCTGTAAAAGTTTCTTTACTATTACCTTCTTTAAACTCTATATCTTTTTCTAAGGTTCTATCTCCTGAGCTTATAACTAATTTAGCAGGACCTGTATAAGGGCCAGATTCATCTTCAGCTTGCATATTTATATTAAATACCCCAGCTTTTCTTTCAGAAGTTTCAAAATTTGTTAGTTCAACTTTTGAAACTGATCTTTCTTTATCTGTTTGAACATCTTCTTCAATCTTTGAAAAATCAAATTCACAAGTTGAAACTTGATCTTTCACCTTAAGCTCTGCATTGTATTTGTTTCTCCAAACTCCAAAATCAAATCCTGTGTATTTTGATTCTGCCTTTCCATTATTAAAATATATTTTTCTTTCTATAACACGATCGTCACTTACAAGTTTTAAGGTTGCTCCACCGTTATAAGGCTTAGAATTATATTCTGCTTTCATTTGTATAGAAAATATACCAGCTTTTCTATCTGTATTTTTCATCTCAATAATGTTAAGACCTGTCGGATCAGTTTTTTCTAATACTTCTACACTTACACTTGTTTTTAAATTATTGTGAGTTACTATAGTAATTTTTGTAGAACCTTTTGATAAAGCACATAAATTTCCATTTTCATCTACATCGGCAATTGATGGATTATCAGAAATATAAGTTAATTTTTTTTCTGCTTCTTTTGGATAGAGAGAAACTTCTTCTTCCAAATTAAGTACATCTTCTTCATGTAAGGTTATTTTATCCAAACTCACATTTATATCTCTTGGAATTTTTGGATCAGTCTTTATTGTATCTTCTCCAGGTCTATTTCCATCAGATGGTTTTTCTTCATTTTTGTCCGTATCCTTTTTATCTGTGTCATTTTTTTCATTTTCTGGAGGAATATAATCATTTTCACCAATTACAGTAACCTCCGCTCTTCCTTGGACTCTTAATCCAACTGGAACTACTTGAAGATTAAATACTTTTGAAACTTTTCCGGATTCACTTTTTGCTACTATATTTACATTTCCATATTCTCTTGGATATAAAATTCCTTTTTCCTTATCAACTACACATATATTTGGTTTTGATGATTTAAAGCTTACTTTTTCACTTGAGTTTTCAGGTTTTATTAAAGTTGTAAGCTGACCTTTTTTAGATACATCAATATAGCCTAAATTTCCTTCTGCAAATGATATTTCTTTAATTTTTATAGATGAATTATCATTTGGTTTTTGATCATCTTTTTTATCTTTATCATCTGTTGGGTTTGTATTATTGCCACCAGAAAAATTAAAATCTTTTTTATCTATTGTTGTAGTTATAGCTTTTATGCAAGCATTAGCATTTGGCAAGGCCTTATTTAAATCAGACCAAGATTTTCCATCTGATGAAACAAAAGATTGATTATTTTCACTTGATGCCTTTGAAGAAAAATCTTTTATTCTTGCTTCAACAGGCATTGGATACCTGTAACCTTGATCTGAAGAATCCATATAAGCCACCAATGCAAAATTTTTACCTTTTTTGAGATTTATACGATTAACATCTACTGTATAATAACCAGGTTCATTTAAAACTCCAGAAGCTATTTCTTTTTTATCAGTATCAAGTTGTGAAGTTTTATTTATGTCTTCTACCAAATAAATTTTATACTTAGTCTCTGCACTTACATTATAAAGGCCAACTTCCTTTAAAGTCTCATCCCTTTTAGCAGTAAAAATATTTGCCATATAACCCTTGCCAGCATAACCAACACTTCTTGTAGCTCCTAGTGGATCATATTGGTAAATAAAAGCAGAATTATCTTTCTTTTTTGGTATAAATACAGCATTTCCAGTTCCAGCATAATTATCATAGTAAGATACATAATAATATCCATTATCCATATATCCGCTGCCCCAAGAATTTTTACAAATCCAAGCTCCATTTCCTGGAGCAGTTTTTGTGAAAGCATTTTTTGAAAAATCATCATCCCAACCAACAATAGTTACAGCGTGATCTGCTTTTCCACTTCCGGGATTGTAATAGGATTTATATTTTGTAGATTCATAATATTTAGAAGAATTTATAACTGTATAAACTCCTCCATATTCCATAATAGCTTTTTTTATATCCCTTGTATCAGTTCCGTTCATTTTATCTCTGATATATAAAACTTTTTCAATATCAAGGCTTCTTTCAAGTCCATCAGGAGAGTTAAAATTATTATCTTCATAAGGGTCATCTTCCTCATTTATAGGACCATCTCCCCTAGCAAAATATGCAGTAGCTATATCCCTATTTCCACCATCTTCATTTCCCCAGTCAAATCCATGCTTATTTCTTAAATGTTTTTCAGAAAAATCATAATTTCCATAAGGTTTTAAAAAAGATTCCATAGAACCATAAGCCGCAAAGGCCCAACAAGAACCATTACTTCCTTGACGTCTTACAGGAGAAACCCTGTTTAACTTACGTAAGTCAAATTTTCTAGGAATTGCAGCTCTTTCAGAAGTCCTATCCTCACTTTCATTTATTTGAAGAGGCGATGCCTTTTGTCCAGACTTATAATCTTTATTTATCGGAGAAAGATCTAAACTGTTTTTTTCTTTTAAAGCATCATTAATTAATTTTCCGCTTATACCTATCTCATTATTATCAGCTTTATTATTATCAGCAAAACTTGTACTTGGAAGAAGTAAAATCATTGATAAAATTAAGCTTAACGTTTTCTTCATCATAAGATTTCCTTTCATTTTATTTTATATTAAATATTTCTATAAAAAAAATAAGTTTTCTTATTTAAAGAATACCATAAATTTCTCTGTAAGAAAATAAGAAAATATACAATATATTTGTTTTTTTATCTCAATATATATAAAAATATGTAAAATTTTATCAATATTAATTTAACTTTGTAAATGAATAATAAAATATTAACATCTGTGTTAAAATAAAAATATAAAATTTATGATTTAAAATATGAAAATTGTTTTCTTAATTTTAAATTAATGAAAGGATAAGGATATGAAGAAAAAAATATCGGTTTTAACCTTAATTTTATTTATCTTAACTTCTCCAATCTCAAATGCTCAAACTGATCTTAAAGAGAATGTAAGTTTTGATAAAGATGTTAATGTCAATTCAAAAGAAGCTAATAAAGAAGAAAAGCAAATTGAATTTCAAGAGATAAATCCCGATTTTTATGATTTTGAAAAAAGTGTAAATAAACAGAAATCAGGGAAAAATAGTGAAAAATCTTACAATGGATTTAGACCAGAACCTTATAAAATTTTTTATGGAAATGAAAAAGAAAATAAAAAAAATAGACAAATGGCACAAAATTTTCCTTCAAGTTATGATTTAAGAGATTATAGAAAACTTACCCCGATTAGAAATCAAGGTCCAAATGGTTCTTGTTGGGCTTTTGCTTCCTATGGTTCTCTAGAGTCAACTTTAATGCCAAAATATCATGATTTTTCTGAAAAACACATGAGAAATACTCACGGGTATGATTGGGACCCAACTCAAGGTGGAAATAGAGCTGTATCAACTGCTTATCTTGCAAGATGGTCTGGGCCTATTAATGAAAGTGATGATCCTTATGCTCCTTTTGAATTTTATTCAAATCCTAATCTTATAAGATCAATGGATTTAAAAGCCGTGTGGTATCTTCCTGATAAAACATCATTTGATTCTAATATGAATCTTATAAAGGAAACTTTAATGAAATATGGAGCAGTTCAAACTGGAATGAATGCAAATGATTATTTTGTAAACAAAAGAACTTGGGCTCATTATTCTAATGTTCCTAGATATGATAATCACGCTGTAACTATAGTTGGATGGGATGATAATTATTCTAGATATAATTTCAATCAAACGCCTCCTACAGATGGTGCTTGGCTTATCAAAAACTCTTGGGGTGAGTATCTAGGAATAAATGGATATTATTGGATATCATATCACGATTATAATGTAGCTAGCTCAAACGCTATATATTTTGCTAAAAATAAGGGTAGAAATACCAATATTTATCAATATGACTGGTTAGGAATGACTTCATCGTTTGGTTATGGTGGAAGTGGATTTATGGCTAATGTTTTTGGTCCTGCAAATTATGATCAATATGTAAATTCAGTTGGATTTTTTACACCAGCCGGTGAAACTAACTATGATATATATTTAGTTGATAATTTCATAAATACTGGGTCATTTTCCAATATGAAAAAATTAAAATCTGGAAAAGTTAATTTTGCTGGCTACCATACTATCGATTTTAGTTCACAAAAAATAAATGCAAACAATAAATTTTCTCTTGTAGTTGAACTATCATCTCCTTATACATCTACTCCTCTTGGTGTTGAAGAACCTATATGGGGATATTCATCAAGGGCAAAAGCGGGATATGGACAATCTTATGTATCAAGTAACGGTTACAACTGGTCTGATTTAAATTCAATTAGATTTGGGACAAACGCTTGTGTTAAAGCTTTTACATCTAGGAAAGCTTCATCAATATTAATAAATGACAATAGTCCAATAGATGATAAAAAAGATGAAGAAAAATATTCTTACAAAATAAAAGAAGATAAAAAAGACCTACTTCAAGGTCAAACTCTAGAGTTGAAATTTGATGGTCCTGAAAATGTAAAATGGAAATCATCAGATGAAAAAATAGCCTATGTTGATAAAAATGGAAAAGTATATGCAAGAAAACAAGGAAATGTTGAGATAAGGGCAGAGGTAGATTCTAAGTCAGATACTGCCAACATAAATATCTCAGAAAATAAAAAAGCAAGATTTGAAATTAATACAGATAAATTTGATAACAAATTAAATGATTTAGTTGTATTTAAGATAAGAGCTTTCGACTATAATAATAGATTATTGACGGGACAAAATCTAGGAATAAAAGTTAAAACTCCTAACGGAAAGGAGTTTAAATTAAATAAACAGACGGATTCAAATGGGTATGTTCCAGTTTATATTTATACAGACCAAATAGGAGAAGAAGGTATATATACAATTGATTTAATGGGATATATATCTTCTTATATGGTTAAAAATGGATCTTACTTTAAAGTAAGCGAAAATCCTTCTTATGATAAAGAAAATGAAGATCCAGAAAAACCAAATCCTAAACCTGAACCTGAACCACTCCCTGCGCCTGAACCCGAGCCAATCCCTGAGCCTGATCCTGAGCCCAAACCTAAACCTGAACCAAGCCCTAAGCCAGAGCCTAAACCTGAACCAAATCCGGATAAAGAAGATGAGAAAGATAAAATTTTCAACATAAAAGTTGGAGATAGAATAAAAGTTTTAAGAAACAATAATTCAAATTCTATATTCAAAGTAGAAGATGAAAATTTAGCAAAAGTTATTGGCCAAAATATAATAGCATTAAAACCTGGAAAAACAAAAATTTTAACAATAAATGATGAAGAAGAAAAAGCTTCAATACTAAATATAGAAGAAAAGAAAGAAAATGAAAACAGGATAATAAAACTTGATGAAGAAATTTCGGATAAAGAAAACGAAGTAATATTTTCCTATAATCTTATAAATTATAGGGGTAGAATTTGTAAAAACAACACAGTATCTTGTAACATTCAAAATCTAGATAATAAAACCATCTACAATAAAGTTTTGAAAACTGACAACGATGGCCTTATAAAACTACCAGTAGATTTAAATTCCCTAGAAGATAATTTATATCAAATAGAATTAGTAAGTTATATTGATGGATATCTAGTAAAATATTATGATATCCTTGAAATAGAATAAAACTTATAAAAAAATATTAATTTAAAAGACTCTTGCAAAAATTTAAAATTTGCAAGAGTCTTTTGACTACTATGTTTTACATATTAGGCTCAATATAATTATATGAATCCCTAATATTTCCAGATATTTTTAGTTTTTCAAACATTTCTAGGACATTTCTAGAATCAATCAATTTTTTCTTTGAAGACTCAAAATCTTTATTTTCAAAAATTTCCCTAAAATAAGCAAATTCATAAAAATACAAATCTCTTTCTTTTTTTATATCAATAAATTCACTCTTGCCATCTTTATAAAGTTCTATTTTTTCTGCTTCTTGGATATTGCCATAAACTTTTATATAGCCTTCTTCACCTTGAACTATAATATAATTTTCACTTTTACTATCCTTGGCGTTAGTAAATGATACAGAAAAATCTCCATAAGAAATAATTCCAGATCCAGAAATATCAACACCATAATCATTTATATTTCCAAAATATGAAAATTCTTCTCCCATTCCAAAAAGCTCATAAATCAAATGTAGATTATAAATTCCAAGATCTGCCAAGGCTCCTGCTGAAAATTCGCTTTTAAAAATATTTTCAACAATTCCCTCCTTGTACTTATCAAATCTTGATGAATATTGAGAATAATTAATCATACAAGTGGAAATTTTCCCAATTTGGCCCAAAAGATTTTTCAATATTTCAAGGCTTGGCAAATATTTTATGGAAATCGCCTCAAACAAAAATAATTTTTTATCATCAGAAATTTTTATTAAATCATCAAGCTCTTTTGTATTTGTAAAAAATGGTTTTTCACAAACCACATTTTTATTTGCCAAAAGACACATTTTTGCCTGCTTATAATGCAAAGAATTTGGACTTGCTATATAAACAAGGTCAATTTTTGGATCTTCAAGCATTTTACAAAGATTATCAAATGATTTTCCCGCCCCAAATTTTTCTTTCAAATGATCTGCCTTTTCAATAGACCTAGAATAGACCCCATAATAATTGTATCCATCCATTTTTACTACAGTTTTTAAAATATTTTCAACTATAAAATTTGATCCTATTGTTGCAAAATTAATCATATAACCCCCTATTTTTTACCCTAATATAAAAAATAATTATAGAAATAAAATAACAAAAAATAAATAAATATATCAAAGAAAGTCTTTCAAAGACTAAAGTTATTAATAAATCAATAAAAAAAGATGGAAGAAATGATTTAATATAGCCTTTGCCTATATATTTATCTCCAATCATTGACTTTGGATGTTCTGTAAATATAGGCTTATTATAAAATAACAAAATTATATTCTCACTTGCCAATGTAGCAAGAATTAAAATCAAAATATCAAAAAAATCTTTAATATTTACAATTTTATATTTTAATAAAAAGCTAAGTAAAAAAACTAGAATAACTAGCATACTCACAAGAAAAATTGCAAATAAATTTTTACTTAAAATATATGATAGAATATTGTTTTTATTAAGCTTTTTCTTGTCTTCAAAATAAATTTCATCCGTAAGACAAGCCTCTCTAAAAATAAGAGAAGTCAAAAGTGAAATTGAAAAATAAAATAAAAATATTAATCCCTCTACCTCTATCAGTAATTTCACTAATAGATATGCCATGTAAGAAATTGTAAGAATAATAAATATTAATTTTTCATCAAAAAATCTTTTGAATGTGTCTTTAAAAAACATATATCCTCCCAATAAATTTCTACCCAAGTATTGGGTAAATAAATATTAGGAGGAATTATGAAATATTTTTTATTAATATGTTTAGTAGTATGGATTATCTTTATCAAATCCATACAAAAAAGGATAAGTATTAAGACCATGTTTTTACCAATATATTATTTTATTTGCCTTGGACTTTTTTTGATTTTATTTTTGATAATTTACAAATACTCCTTTACTTTTCTAGATTTTTCCATAATTTTCTTGATGAGCTTCGGATTTTTCTTATCCTTAAAAAGTCAAGGAGTTACAAAAAATTCTATTATTATTTTTGAAAAAATTCCTAATCTTCCAAAGTTTATAAAGTTTAAAGACATAAAAAATATAAAAACTATAGAAAATTCAAAATATCCAAAGTGTAGAATTTGGGCTTATGGAAATTTTTATGACATTTACTTCAAAAATTATGAATCTCTAGATACTTTCAAAAAAATTATATTTGAAAATGACAATAAATCCTGCTAATACACTAACTTTTCAATATTTTCCAAACAAAACTCTAAAATCTAATATTTAAAACTACAATTAGCCTTGTTTTAAAATTCAGCTTAAATTTTAAAATAAATTCAACTATGCAAAATATTTTTCACCTTTCAAGACAAAAACTTTTTTAAAAAAATCAATGTTTTAAGAAGTTTTTGTCTTTATTTTCAAAATCCCATTAAATTTTAAAATATTCTATTAAATAAGATATTTTTTAAAAATTTCTACAAACTCTAAATTTTTATATCTTAAATCTTATTAAATACCATATTTTTTCAAATTTTTCTAAGGAAAAGTTTATAATTTATCTTTAAAACTTTGCATCCTTATCTTATGAAACAAATATTTTACCACCTATTTTAATTTACTTATTTTTAACCTATGTTTTAAAATATATTTTTTTAAGTATCTTCTTGAAGGATAACATTTTCAAAAACTTTAGACGATAATGCAAATCATTCTTGACATTTGTTATTTTTATTGTTAATATTTAGTTGTCGATAGTTAATTAACTAAAAATACAAATTTATAAATTAAATGATAAGGAGAATAAAATGAAAAATAAAAAATCACTTAGTTTAGTTGCCCTTTTATCTTTGGGCCTTGTTATGACAGCTTGTGGGAAAGATCAAAATAATAATGAACCTTCTAGTACAAATGTTTCTCAAGAAATGAAAAAAGACGATGCTTCTAATAAGAGCAATGCTTCTTCAGATGATAAAAGCAATGCTACTTCAGATGATAATAAAGAAAAATCTAGTGAAGTAAGCCTTGCTGATTGGGAAGGTGAATGGAATGATATGGGCGGATATCTTGAAAAAGATGAAGTTCAAAATGCTTTTAAAACTTTAGCTGAAAAAGAAAAAGTTGATGAAAAAGAAGCTAAGGAAAATTATTTAAAGAAAAGAAAATGTGATTTTGGTGGTCTTGAAATAAAAGATAACAAAATCAAATTCTTAAAAGATTTCCCAGATAAAAAAGGTGAAGTTATAAGCGAAAGCGAATATAAATATGTTGAAAAACAAGAAGTAGAACACGGCGGCCATAAATTAGAATGGGATATTTTTGAAGCTGTAAATGATGATGCACCTTATAAATATATTCTTATGATGCCAATTCACGGAGAAGAAAGTCTAACACATTTCCACATGAGATATGGCGATGACAAGGATAAATTATTAAAAGAAGAAGGATGGTTCCCTACTTTTGTAAAACCAAACACAACTGATGCACAAATAATTGATGAAATTACTGAATAGATTATATGGGTTGAAATTTTTCAACCCTCTTTCTAAGGAGGAAGAATGAAAAAAAGATATATAAGTTTTTTTGTTTTCTTACTTTTTCTATTTAGCTCTTGTGCAAATAAGAATGAGCACTCTTCTGATAAACCTTTGGTTTATACTTCTTTTTATCCTGTTAACGAAATGACAAAAATGATTGGTGATGACACAATAGATGTTGAATCTTTTATGCCCCTTGATAAACAACCTCACCTTTGGGAGCCAAGTCCTAAAGATATGAAAAAATTAGCAAAGTGCGATCTTTTGGTTGTAAATGGTGCCAATATGGAACCTTGGCTTGATAAGGTTAAGGAAAATTTACCAAATCTTGATATTTTAAAATTATCTGACTCTGTTGACCTTATTACTTATAAGGGAGCAGCAGCTATCGGTGATTTTCAATACATGTCCAAGGTAAATTTAAAAAAGGGAAAAAATAAATTTGATTTTGGCCACACTCATGAAGATATGATGAGGGTTGCCTTTATAAAAGATGATGGTAGTCGTGGAGAAAATTTGGTGAAAAAATGTAAAGATATAATGAGCCAAAAAGGAGAGTTGATTCATCAAAAAGAAACTTTCGACCTTGAAGAAGGAAAGGTTTATGGACTTGAAATGGGACATGAGTCTGGAGAGGTTTTCTTTAATGTTCCAAAAGATGGAGACTATATTTTTATAAGCGACAGGATAAGTGAAGATCTTCTTCCATATAATTTGGTTGGAAGCGATGGTAAATTTTTAAAAGATGAAAAAAAGGAAGAGCCTTTGATGGAGGGTTCATCTTCTGGATTTGATAAAATAACTTATGATCCCCACTCATGGTTATCCATTACCAATGCAAAAAAATATTTAAATGCTATCAATGAAAAATTAACCGAGAAATATCCGAAAAATGAAAGAGTTTATAGGAAAAATAAATTAAAGTATGTTGATAAACTTACTGATATTGATGCAAAATATAAGGAAAAATTTTCAAAAATCGATAAAAATAATAGAAATTTCTTAGTAATTCATTATGCCTATGCTTATATTGCAAGAGATTTTGATTTGTTTCAATATCCATTACAAGGATTGACCAGTTTAGAAAATCCTAGCCTTAAAACTATAAAAAAAGCCATAGACTTTTCTGAAAGTAAAAATATTTCCACAGTTTTCTATGAATATGGACAAAATCCAAAGCAAGCTAAAGCCTTAGCCGAAGAAATCGGTGGAAAAGTATCCCCTCTTGCATCTATGGAATATGTGAATAAAGAGCAGGAAAAAAACAAACTTAATTATATTGATCTTATGGAAATGAATCTTGAAAATCTATACAAATCTATGAGCAAGGAGGAAAATAATGAAAGCAGTATCAATAAATAATTTGAATTTTTCTTATTCACAAACTCCAGTTTTAAAAGATTGTAATTTAAATGTTGATGTTGGTGAGTTTACAGTTATTCTTGGCGGAAATGGGTCAGGTAAGTCGACTTTAATAAAGCTTATGCTAGGAGAGTTAAAAAAGAATAGTGGAGAAATTAAAATTCTTGGAAAAAATATTGAAGATTATGTTTCTTTCAAAGACATTGGTTATGTTCCACAAATAAATATAGTAAATAAAATTGCCTTTCCTATAACTTGCCTTGAGCTAGTTTCATTAAATCTTTACGAAGAATTTGGTTTTATTAAAATTCCCAAGAAAAATCATTACCAAAAAGCAAAAGATATATTAAAAAAAATGGGCATGGGATCTTATATCAACACTCCTGTAAATGAATTGTCGGGAGGTCTTGCTCAAAGAGCAATGATTTCAAAAGCTATGATAAATGATCCAAAAATTTTGATTCTTGATGAACCAACAGCGGGAGTTGACAAGTATTCTAAGGACCATTTTTTTGAAACAATAGATTTTCTTTCAAAGAAATTTAATGTAACTATAATTATGGTTACTCATGAATTAAAAGAAATGGAATCTTTGAGTATTGAGTTTACAAAATATGAAATGATAGAAGGGAGTTTGAAAAAATGCTAGAATTTGCTTTTATGAGAAAGGCACTTATTTTGGGATTTTTACTTTCTATTATGATACCTATAATAGGAATTGTAATGGTAAATAGAAAAACTTCCATGATAGGTGATGCCCTATCTCATACAGCTCTTGCTGGAGTTGGGATGGGCCTAATATTAGGTTTTGATCCACTTTTGGGATCTTCAATCGTTTGTGTTGTCGCTGCTTTTTTGATAGAACTTATAAGAAAAAAACTTCCCCAATATGGTGATATGGCAACAGCTGTTATTATGAGTACAGGTCTTGGAATTGCAGCTATTCTTTCAGATTTTGCTCCCGGGGGAAATTCTTTTGAATCTTACCTTTTCGGATCAATTTCATCAGTTACAGATAGAGATATAGTAAACACAAGTATTGCCTTTATTTTGGTTTTAATATTATCAATTTCAAGATACTCATCTCTTTTAGCTATAGCAATAGATCCAAATACAGCTAGGCTTGCTGGAGTAAAAGTAAAAAGCTTAGACGCATCCTTTACTCTCCTTGCAGCCATAACTATAGCCTTGTCTGTAAAAATAATTGGAGCCTTAATGGTTACAAGCTTAATAGTTTTACCAGTAGCAACAGCCTTAATTATTGCTAAGAGTTATAAACAAACATTTTTTATAACAATTACACTCGGCGTAGTCTATATGATGCTTGGTATTATTCTAAGCTATCAATTCGATATAAAGCCGGGTGGAGCAATTGTTGTAAATGCAATAATAGGAATGTTATTCTTTGTTTTATATAAAAAGTTAAGAAAAAATAAAGTATAAAAGTTGGGCT
Source organism: Anaerococcus hydrogenalis (assembly GCF_002871895.1). Classification (NCBI taxonomy): domain Bacteria; kingdom Bacillati; phylum Bacillota; class Tissierellia; order Tissierellales; family Peptoniphilaceae; genus Anaerococcus; species Anaerococcus hydrogenalis. Next base: position 139,896 of record NZ_PNHP01000004.1, read on the forward strand.
TTACAAAATATAATATTTTGTAAGGCCCATTTTAAATTTAAAAAATTCACACAGCTTAGTTTTGCTTTCATAAATTTGATAAATTAATATCTTTAATTATAGATTAAAATATATAGTATTGATTAATAAGTAGTGTTTTGATAAAATTATAATAAATTATGAAGAAAATTTGTTTATGAAAGGAAATAATATGAAAAAAACACTTACAAAAATTTTATTTGCTGTTTTGGGACTGTGCATTCTTGGAGCAATCGCTTTTTTTGCTTTTGGTCAAAAGGGTGGAAAAAGTATTTTAAAAAAGTCTGATGGAAAAATTGATACTTCAAAAGCTGATATTAAGGTTGAAATTAGTGGTTTTGATGGTTATGGTAAGGCAAAACTTTCTAAAGAAGAAGTTGAAAATTTGGATGTAGAATCTTTTAATGATGATTATTCAACAGAAAATATCCTAGATAGTATTGATATAGACCTTAAGGCCAACAAATTAGAAAATCTTTCTAATGGTGATGAGATTGAAATTACTATTAATTTCAAAAATACTTCTGATCTTGATATTGATATTACAAATAAAAAAGTTGTCAAAAAAATTAAGGTTAAGGGACTTGAAAAAATTATAAATTCTTTGGATGATTTGGACGATGATACCCTTGACAGGATGAATAAGGATGCTAAAGAGAAACTTGGAAAAGACTTTTATGATCAAAACAAGGGCTCTGATGATGAAAAGTATTATACAGGCGATAAGATGAATTATGAATTTAACCAACTTGCTACCCTAGAAAAACCTCTAACTGAAAAAGAAATTATTGAAAAAAGCAAATTTGATAATCAAAAATCTTTTGCTATAGCCATGGTTTATGAAATTAAATTCCAAGAAGTTAAAGATTATGATTGGGATGATGATACTGACAAAAAAGTAATTACCAAAAAAGAAGATAAGGCAAAATACGCTGTATTTACTTTTGAAAATATCCAAAAAAATAATGGTGGAATTATTTATTCTACAAACAGACCTTACCTAGTTGATAGCGAGGAAAAGGCTCTAAACCAAATAAAATACGATGGTTATGAATTAATCGATAATGATAAAAATAAAAAAAACTGACCTAAGTAATCAGTCAAACAATGAAAAAGAAGAAAATAATAAGAAAGACGATAATAAGTAAGGAAAAATTATGGTTAAAAAATTTCTTATCCTAGCACTTTTTTTGCCAATTCTTGTATCTTGCAAGGACAATAAAAGAATTATAGAAAGTAATTCTAGTGAAATACTTTCAAAAGAGAATAAAAAATCTGACAATAATATTTCAAAAGAAGATTCAGACAAGGAAGAATCAAACCTTCCTGAGAAAAATTCTCAAGAAAAAAAGGAAGAAATTGATCCTATCTTTGATATTTTAAATGGAAAAAGATTTGTATATAAACATGTTCACGACAGATTTTATCAAAGTTTACAATTTGGGAAAAATGGATTTTTCAATTCAAAATACACCTTTACTCAAACTGATACAAGTGGTGAATTTACAGATTACCAAAGCATTTGCCAAATGCAAGGAAGTTTTATTGTTGAAAATAAAATGGATGATAAAACATATACTTTAAGACTTATAAATCCAAGCATTACTTCTGAGACAGGAAAAAGTGAAATTGTTTCTGATGGTTCTTATAAGCACAATATAGAATATAAGGACCTAAAAGGAGGCCTTGCTATTGATGATAGTCAAGATATTTTCCAAGACCTCTACACTCTCTACCTTCCAGGAAAAAATGTGGATGAAATTAAAGATGAGGTAAAACAAAACTTAGCATTGATTTATATAAATTTTGAAGGAGAAAATACTTATTATTTGCTAGTAAATAATAAGACTAATGCTGTATTTATTGAAGGAATTGAATAATTTAAAAAAAAGTGTCTTAAAATAATTTTTCATTTTAAGACACTTTTACTATAAGTTTTATATTAAATTTATAAACTAATCAATAATATCTTCAAGAATTTTTCCGCTTAATTTTTTGGGATTCCAAGCAATTAAAGCAAGATTTTTATTGGTGTGTTCGTCTAAATAATTAATCCACTTAACTTCTTCATTTGCTTTTGATTTTAAGATTTTGTTACTTGTATTTGAAGCATACAATGAGGAATTTATAAGCCACCATTTATTAAATATCCCTGCTCTTTTTAAATCTTCTTCGAGTCTTAAAGCTTCATAAACTGGAGTTGGTTCTGCAAGAGTCACAATAATAACTTCTGTTTCCTTTTCATTTTTAAGTCTTGGCAAAAGTTTTTTCGTTGCTTCTGGAATATCACCATTAGAACGCATTATTTCTTTATTATAACTTTGGGTTGATTCTAATAATAAAAGAGTATGTCCAGTTGGAGCTGTATCAATTACAACTATCTCCTCCTCACTTTTTTCTACAACCTCTGCAAAAGCTCTAAAAACTGCTATTTCTTGTGTACATGGTGATCTTAAATCTTCTTCTATATAAGATAGGTCATCATCTGACATAGTTTCTTTTGCCTTTTGTAAAACTTCTTTCCTATATTTTTCAAGTTCTAATTTTTCATCAATATGACTTATTGATAAATTTTCATTTTCCTTTATTGTATATTTTAAATGATCTGCTGGGTCAGTTGTTGTGAGGTGAACTTTTTTTCCTTTTTTAGAAAGTCCGAGGGCAATGGCAGCAGCCACAGTTGTCTTTCCTACTCCACCCTTTCCCATTGTGAATATAACTTTCTTATCGTTTTTATACAAATCATCTATAATATCTTTTAGTTTTTTATCAATTTTAATGTCATCTTCCAAATTATTTTCTGTATAAAAATCTTGATCAAACAAGGCCCTAAGATTTGAAATTCCTGTTATATTATATCCTCTTAAAGCTATAAGATATTTTTGTAATTTTTTTAAATTTTCTGGCATTTTTTCTAGGGATTCTTTTTGTTTTTCATAATATGCCTTGGATATTTTATCATCATGTATAGTTAATAGGCCATTTAATAATAATATTTGATTTTTAATGCCAATATCTTTTAATTCCTTTGAAGCCCTACCTGCTTCTTTTAAGGGACCATCTTCTGGTCTTGTTACAAGGATTAAACTTGTCTTATCATTATCAGATAAAGTTTCTACAGCCTTTTTATACATTCCTTTTTGACTTTCAAGGCCTGACAATTGACCTAGGCAAGATGTTCCTTGAGTATTTTCTTCAATAAAATTATCCCAAGCTTGTGGAAGTTGTAACATTCTTAAAGTGTGACCTGTTGGAGCTGTATCAAAAACAATATAATCGTATTGTTCTTTTGTTTCTTTATCAGTAATGTATTTTGCAAATTCATTAAAAGCTGCAATTTCTACAGTACATGATCCAGATAATTCTTCTTCCATTTTATTTATTACACTATCTGGGAGTTTTCCAATATAAGGAGATACTACGCTTTTCTTATATTCATCTGCTGCCTTAATTGGATCTAAATTTGCAACAAATAAGCCTTCTACTTCTTCAATTTTTGTAATCTTGTTATTTAATTTTTCTACAAAAATATCTTGAAGATTTGATGCTGGGTCTGTACTTACTAATAAAACCTTAGATCCCTTATCACATAAATTGACAGCTGTAGCACAAGCAGTTGATGTTTTTCCAACTCCTCCCTTGCCAGTAAAAAATATATATTTTCCTAATTTTATTTTGTCGGGACTAAATTTTTCCATAAAACACCTTTCTAAAAGTTAGCAACAACATCCACTATCAGAAGAACATCCACAAGAACTTTCTTCTTCATTTTTTTCATCAAGTTTTATAGATAAAATTTCTTCAAATTCTTCGTTTGAAGGATAGCCTTCACTTTTTATAATTTCATCATCAACCATTGTAAGAGGAAGTACATCTTCTCCCTTTTGATTTAAAATTTCATTTACTTTTTTATTTTCAACAAATTCTTGAGGGGCACTATTAAGATTAAATCTTTTTATATCTACTCCTTTTTTTTCTAATTTTTCTACTAAACTTGACATCCTTAAAAGCTCAGGGTCTACGCTTACCCCACAAACTCCTGTTGAACAACACATTGCTGGTTCATATATTCTAATTTTTTTCATAATCTTCTCCTTTTAATTTTTTTGAGGAAATCTTAAAATAAATATAGATATATTTAAATTTATCTATGTATTTGACCAAAAAAATTATTCCTTACAAATACAATCTGGACTAGATTCAAATATTTGTCCCAATAATTTTTCAAGCTCTTTTAGACTTTCATTATTTACAATATAAAATACATTTTTACCTTCCTTGCGACTTTTTATTATGTTCGCATCTTCAAGTTTTTTCATATCACTTGATAAGGTAGGTTGACTTATATCAAATTTTTCTAGTATTTCACAAGCACAAAGCTCTTCACATGATAACATATCTACTATTTCAAGCCTTTTAGGATCACTAAGAACTTTTAATTTTTTTGAAATGTTAACATACTTATCGCCCATTTTTTTATCCATATTTTCCTCCACAAATTTATTTTACCATACATATAGAAGTTTTTCTATATGTTTTTGAAATTATTAAAAAAACTGCTATAAAATTATTACAGCAGCCAAGCTTTTAACAAAGTATACAAATCCTCATGCTAAGAATATCATACGAAAAAAATTGATTTGATTTCAAATTTAAAAATTCATTAAAAAATCGCACTGTTTGAGCGTCAGCGAGTTTGCGATTTTAGAATTTTGAAATTTAGAAATCAACAATTTTTGTAGTCAGATATTCGTGCTTGAGGGTTTGTCTACACTCTTACTACGTAAAATCTTACAGTAGTTTTTTATATTTTTTAAGAAACAGGTATTCCTTCTTTTATTTTTTCTTTTTTATTGGCAAAATTTATTTTTCCTTCTTTCACTGTAAGGTTTATTACCATATCTTTTGATAATTTTCCTTCCAAGATTTCTTCTGCCAATTGGTTGTCAATTTTATTTGTAATGTGACGTTCGAGTGGTCTTGCTCCATATTCTTTTGAAAATCCACCTTCTGCTAGTAAGTCAACAACTCTCTTGTTGTAATTTATTTCTATTCCAAGATCTTCAAGTCTTTTCTTTGTTTGATCTAAGATTATTTTAGTAATTTCTTTGATATCATCCTTAGCAAGGGAATTAAACATTATTATATCGTCAAGCCTGTTTAAAAATTCTGGAGCAAAGGCGCTTTTTATTGCCTTATTTATTATTTCTTTATTTGAATCGTCAATTTCTTTATCAACATCTCCGGTTCCAAAACCTATTTTTGGATTTTGATTTAGAGATGAAACTCCAACATTACTGGTCATAATTATTATTGTATTTTTAAAATCTACAGTTCTTCCTTGACCATCTGTCAAACGTCCATCATCTAAAATTTGTAGTAGTAAATTGAAAATATCTGGGTGGGCTTTTTCAATCTCGTCAAATAAAATTACAGAATAAGGATGTTTTCTTACAGCTTCTGTAAGCTGACCACCTTCTTCGTAACCAACATATCCTGGAGGAGATCCAACAAGTCTTGACACAGCAAATTTTTCCATATATTCACTCATGTCCATCCTTATTAGATTATCCATATCTCCAAATAAATTTTCTGCCAAAGATTTGGCAAGATAAGTTTTTCCAACTCCTGTTGGTCCTACAAAAATAAATGATCCTATTGGTTTATTTGGATCTTTTAGTCCAACTCTTGATCTTTTTATGGCGTGAGAAATAGCATCTATAGCCTTATCTTGACCTATAACTTCTTTTTTAAGGTCAATATCAAGGTCCATGTATCTTTGTTTTTCATCTTCAGTTAATTTTGTTATTGGAACTTTTGACCAATCTGAAACTATTTTTGCTATTTGGTCAAAACCGATTTTTAAGTCGATTTTATTTTTCTTATTTTCTTTTTCAATCTCTTCTCGAGCTTCCTTTATTTGATCTCTAAGACTTGCAGCTTTTTCAAAATTCTGTTCATTTATAGCTTGAGTCTTTTCTTCTATAAGTTTATCTAAAATTCCTTTTTTAGAAGTTTGATCTTTGTTTTCCCTGTAATTTTTTATTCTTTCTTTTGAACAAGCCTCATCAATTACATCAATCGCCTTATCTGGCAAAAACCTATCTTGAATATATCTTTGTGATAAATCTACTGCTGCCTTAATGGCTTCATCTGTAATTTCTACCTTATGATGGTCTTCATACTTATCTTTTAATCCTTCAATTATTTTTATCGTATCATCTTTATTTGGTTCTTCTACATGGACTGGTTGCATTCTTCTTGTCAAAGCTTGGTCTTTTTCTACATGTTTTCTATATTCATCAATTGTTGTTGCCCCAATTATTTGAATATCACCTTTGGCAAGAATTGGTTTTAAAATATTTGCCGCATCCATAGAACCTTCGCTTGCACCAGCTCCCAAGACCATGTGAAATTCATCAATAAATAAAATTACATCTTCTCTTTGTTCAAGTTCTTCAAATAATTTTTTAAGTCTTTCTTCAAAATCTCCACGGTATTTTGTTCCTGCAATCATGCTTGCAAGATCTAGGGAAACTATAGTTTTATCCTTTATAATAAGGGGAACTTTTTCTTCAACAATTCTTTGAGCAAGCCCTTCAATTATAGCAGTTTTTCCAACCCCAGGATCTCCTATCAAAATAGGATTATTTTTTGTTCTTCTTAAAAGAATTTGGATAACTCTTTCGATTTCTCCATTTCTTCCTATAACTGGGTCGATTTTTCCAGATTCTGCCAATTCATTTAAATTTTTAGCAAATTTCTTAAGATTTTCCCCCAAACTTTTGGATGAATTTGTAGATTTTTCTTCATTTTGCAAACGAATTAAATTATCCCTGATGATTTTTTTATCAAGACCTGATAGCATAAACATAAGATTTGTAAAAGAATCATCATCATTTAAAATTGCAAGAAGAACATCTTCCTCACTTGCAGAAACTTTTCTTCTTTTTTGGGCAAAAAGCCTTGCCCTATCTAAAATTTGCATAACCTTATTTGAATATTCTTTTGCAGGTCTTACTGCAGACCCCTTGCCAATATTATTTATTACAATTGATCTTAAAAGTTCGTAATTTGCCCCTGCCTCTTCCAAAGCCTTTGTTGCAAGAGAACCAGTTTTCATAAGGGCCAAAAGCAAATGTTCTACACCTATATAATCATGGCTAAGAGAATAAGATTCCCTTCGGGCCTGACCCGTTAGCCTATTTAATTTATTATTTTCCATTATCTAGCCTCCATATATGAATTAAAAAATTCATATCTTTCTTCATCTCGGTTTCCCTTATACTTATTCTTTGTAATATTGAAAATCAAATAATCAATTTCTTGGTTGGATAATTTTGTAGAAAATCCTAAAACATTGTATTTTTTCAAATCATAAAGACAATTTACCATGCTAGTTAAGCTTTTTAAATTTTTACTATAAAGATTATATTCCAAAATTTTTATAGTATCCTTTATGTCTTCATCATTTATCCCATTTAGACTTTGATAATCTCTCCTAAATCTTCTTTCATTTCTGACTATTGTATCTAGGATATTTTCAAAATTTTCCAAATACTCTCCCATATCCTTCCTATAATTTCCGAAATTTTTTAAAATATAAATATCATCGTCATAGGACTTAAAATATTCTGGAATAAATCTTGTAAGGTAAATTCCCTCATGGGCAAGACTTGATTTTAGTGATAAATAAGCTTGGCTATTATCCAAAAGTCCAAACAAAAACATCTTTAGTCTAATTTCTATCCCATCTCCAGAATTTCTTCCTAAACTTGTAAGGTAACCATATTGGGGAGAAAAAGAAAAATCCGATTTTTTATCCAAATCTCCTTCAATCTCCATGGCCCTATCATAGGCAAGCTTAATCTCTTCTCCAAAATTTGTAATATTAATAGAAACATGGTCGCCATCATTTATTACAAGTATGTGATCATCAGAAAAAACAAGGCCTATAACCGCTTCCTTATTCATAGAATCGGGAGAAATTATTCCCGCATTTATTAACTTATTTAAAGTAATCTCATCTAATTCATCGATTAATATCAAATCATCCCCATAAATTTCCCTAAAACTTTCTATAATTTCTAGAGAATCTTTCTCATTCATGGTGTTGGGGAAGTTATAATTTTCAATATTTCTTTTCAAAGATAAGTTGTTTTCAAGTATTATGTCCTTATAATAATCTATCAATTTCTCACCTTCATATTTAATTCATCTATTTTTTCCTTAAGATCTTGAGCCTTCTCAAAATCCTCAATCTCAACTGACTTTTGCAATTCTTCTTGCAAATTCTTAATCTTTATTGCTACTTCCCTAAAATCTCTATGTTTTCTTGGGAATTTTCCATCATATTTTTTCAAATTATTTACAGCTTTTAAAACCTCTCTGGAAATTTTTTTATCAAGCTCATAACAATGTGGGCAGCCAAAAATCCCAGCCCTTATATTTGCCACAGAATTTCCACACTCTGGGCAATGCTCCTCTTTTAATGATGAAAAATAATCATAAGAGAAATTATTTTTGGAAATTTTATAATCATAATAAGAATCTATAATTTGGTCAAGACTTGGTACAAATTTTTCAACCAAACTTCTCCAATCAAAATTATCTATATCAACTTCTTTATAATCTTCAAAACCTGTAACTTCACCCTTGGATAATTTTTGTACGCAATCATTACATAGGTGAAAGTTGTGCTCTGTTCCATTTATAAGTGCCTTTACAGTAACACTTGCTTCATTATCGCATCTGTCGCATTTCATATAATCAACTCCTTATTAGAAAGCTAAGTAAAATATTTTTTACTATATCATGCCTTACTAAATTTCTCTTATTTTTTTCTACATTCATAAGCGACTTATCAAGAGTTGCATAAACTGCAATTCCCAATTCTTTTTCGTCCATATATCCCTTGTTAAAAAGTTCTGTAAAAAAACTTTTCGCTCTTTCTTCAGTTAGTTCTTTATCTAAATTTTTAATAATATATTTTATATAATCATCTTCATCTTCGACTATAGTAATAATTCTTATGAAGCCATTGCCGCCTCTTTTGCTTTCAATTAAATATCCATTGTATGGAGTAAATCTTGTAGAAAGCACATAATTAATTTGACTTGGAGAACACTCAAACCTTGTTGCTAAATCATTTCTGCCAATTTCTACAAAACCTTCTTGAGCATTTTCCAAAAGGGCTTTCAAGAATTTTTCTATATCAGACGTTAATCCTGCCATAGATCTACCTCGATTTCTTTGACTTTCTCTGACCTTTTATTTTATTGTACACTAAAATAGTATAGATTCAAGAATAATGACTTTCTAAAAAAATATAAAAAAATAAGGCTAAAAAATTTAGCCTTATTTTCTTTACGAAATATACAAATCCTCACGCTAAGAATATCATACGAAAAAAATTGATTTGATTTCAAATTTAAAAATTCGTTAAAAATCGCACTGTATGAGCATTAGCGAGTTTGCGATTTTAGAATTTTAAAATTTAGAAATCAACAATTTTTGGAGTCAGATATTCGTGCTTGAGGATTTGTTTATAGTCTTAGTATAAAAATTTATCCTTATTTAATCATCTCTCCTGTTTCCAAACAAAATCCAAAGTCTTAAAAATTGAAGGGCAGTTGAAATTGTCGCTGCTACATAAGTTAGGGCAGCAGATTTTAACATATCTTTTGCATAATCATTTTCAACTCCAACAAGCATACCAGATTCTTTTAAAACTTTTAAGGCCCTTCTTGAAGCGTCAAATTCTACCGGAAGGGTAATTATTTGAAAAATTAATACAAAAGAAAATAAAAATATTCCAATAGTAATTAATTTTCCCATAGAAAGAAAAATTCCCAACAAAATCATAGGAAATGATAACTTTGATCCAAGATTTACAGCTGGAACTATGTAGGATTTTATCTTTAATGGAATATAGCCTTCTTTGTATTGGATAACGTGTCCACATTCGTGAGCTGCAACTGCAAGAGATGCAATTGATGTATCAGTCATAGAAGTTTCCGATAAGGCTACTTCCTTACTTACTGGATTAAAATAATCAGACAAGGACCCTCTAACTTTTTTAATAGAAATATCATTGTAAGAATTTGTAGACAAAATATATCTTGCCGCATCAAAACCTGTTATAGATTTTTGAGTTTTTATTTTTTTATACTTATCAAATTTTCTTTGAATATTAGTTTGAGCCAGACTACTAATAAGAAGTCCAATCAAAACTAGAACATAAGTTCTGTCAAAATAAAACATAATTTTCTCCTTTTATTTTTTTCAATATACTATTGGGATTTTTTATTTCAATAATTAAAAATAAAATACAGGGAAATAGAAAATTAAAATATAAAAGTAATAAAGAGATCTCTCGACTAATAAAAACAGTTTTCTTCGAAAACTTCAGAGCGTAGACAAAGTATAGTTTTAGCTAATATTTTATTATAAAATAAAAATTAAGCTACGTACCATCTCGACTAAGTGAGTGAAACGAACGCATGGAGAGATCTCATGAGATTTCTCGACTCACTACGTTCGCTCGAAATGGAAAAATTTTTAGTTTGTCAACAGACTGCAGTTTTCTTCGAAAACTTTTCCGTGCTCTCGCACTAATTTTTAGGGATAATTATGCCAAATCAAGGCATAATTATCTGCTCGAGATGGGGAATTATTGGATTTATATTTGTGCTAAAGGATAAATTAAAATAATTATCTGAGAAATTTTAAAACTATTATTATATATAAATTCAAACGAAGAAGTTCCCATCCCGACCGAAGTGGAGGGATCTCATTAATTAAATTTGCAAAAATAAAAATTTTGAAGAATTTTAGGCAAAATAAAAAGACCCTAAAGGCCTTTTTATAATATAGAAAAGAATAAGTTAGTCCTAGTTTTCTATAGGGAAAACTATAAGGAATTAATAATGAAAAACCTAGCTATTTACTAGCTAATATTATTATAGCATGATTTTTTAAAAATGCAAACTTTTTTTTAATGTTTTTCTTTCCTTTAAATTTCAAGGCTTATCCTTATAGTTTTCGTTTTCCTAATTTTATTTGTACTTATCAACTTCTTTTTGAAGTTTTTCAGAATTTTCACTATCACCTAACAAAACAAGGGTATCATTTTTTTGAATTTTCCAATTAGCATCAGGATTTATAACCAATTCCCCATCTCTTTTATAGGCTATAACCATCATCCTATATTTTTTTCTAAAATCTATTTCTGCCAAAGTTTTTCCAACAATATCATCAAAGGCCTTTAGTTCCAGCATAGAATAATCATCAGAAAAATGGAAAAATTGAAGAAGGTTTGATCCTGCTATACTTCTTGCAAGTTTTTCTCCCATATCAATTTCCGGGAAAATTATTTGGTCTGCTCCAATTTTTTTCAAAATTCTAGCATGATTTCTAGAAGTTGCCTTGGCAATAATTTTTCCTACATTATGGTCTTTTGCATAAAGCGTTGCTGCCATTGAAGCTTCAAGACTCTCTCCTGTTGCAATTACTGCAACATCAAAATTTCCCATCCCCAATTCTTCAAGGGCATTGTCATTTGCAATATCACATTGGACTGCACTTGTTACCTTATCAGCAATATTTTGTACCAAATCATAATCCTTATCGACTGCCATAACTTCTAAACCATCTTCAAAAAGTTTTGTGGCAACTCTTTCTCCAAATCTTCCTAGTCCTAAAACTATTACATTTTTATCCATTTTTATCTCCTAACCTATACTAATATTTGCTTCTGGGTATCTAATATATTTTGTCTTTGATTTAAGTCCAATTGAATAAGCCATAGTCATTGGACCAATCCTTCCCAAATACATACTTAAAGTTATCAAAATTTTTCCAAGGTTTGAAAAATCACCCGTAATTCCCCTACTTGCTCCAACTGTTCCGAATGCTGATGCTACCTCGTAGGAAATATCTAAAACCTTAAAATTCTCGCTCATAGATAAGATAAAAATTACAAAAAATATCAATCCTAAATAAACCATTATAATGGCAAGGGCCTTTCTAATAGTTTTTGAATCTATGTGCTTTTTAAAAATTGTAACCTCATCTTCTTCTTTAAAAATTGAAATTGTTGATAAGACCAAAACACCAAAGGTTGTAGTTTTTAATCCTCCGGCAGTTGATCCTGGTGATCCTCCTATAACCATCAAAACTATCAAAAGCAAAACACTAGTGTCATGCATTTGATTTAATTTTACTGAATAAAATCCTGCAGTTCTTGCAGAAATTGACTGAAAGGCTGCTTGCATTATAGAATTTTTAAACCCTTCTTTATATAAAACTCCCCCAACTTGTCTTTCAATCAAACAAAAGGCAAGTGTTCCTATTACAATTAAAAAAGCACTTATTATAAAAACCAATTTAGCATGGACTGATAATTTTTTGAAGGATCTTTTTCTAAAAAATTCAGCTGTAACCATAAAACCAAGCCCACCAATTACAATTAGGCTCATTAAGGTTACATTTATCAAATTATCATTTCTGTAGGGATAAATTGAATCTCCCAAAAGATCAAAACCTGCATTACAAAAGGCAGAAATCGAATGGAATATTGAATACCACCAGCCTTTTGCCATTCCAAAAATCGGTACGAAACGAAGGGATAATATAAAGGCTCCCAAAAATTCTACTAAAAATGTAAAAACCAAAACATACCTAAATAATTTCATAATTCCTTGAAGGGTGTCTATATTTAATTGCTCTTTTAAAATTTGTCTTGATTTTAGGCCAATTTTTTTTCTCAAAAGTAGGGGAAAAAGTGTGGCCAAAGTCATTACACCAAGACCTCCAATTTGAATTAAAAATAAAATCAAAAGGTGGCCGTAAGAGTTCCAATGCTCGGCTGTATTTACCGTTGTAAGTCCTGTTACACAAGATGCAGATGCTGCTACAAAAATTGAGTCTATTAAATTTGTAGGCTCGCCACTTCTTGTAAAAATCGGAAGAGATAAAATAAATCCACCTATAAGAATTAAGATTGCAAAACCCAAGGTCAAATACAAGGGTGGATTCGATGTAATCTTATCCGATAATTTCTCCAAAAAATTTTCTTTATTTTTTCTAATATTTGTCATTTTCTTTCCTTATATAAATTAATAAATCAAAGCCTATTTTAGGCCTATCTTATCTAATTTTATACCCTATATTATAAATGTCAACACATTAGAGTTTCCATATTTTTTATTTTACTATTTTGGGGTATAAAATTATCAAAGAAATGGAGTTTTTTATGAAAAAATATTATTTTAAGGAAAAGTTTTTTAAAATTACAGATAAATATCCAATTTTGGATGAAAATGGAAATGAAGTTTATTTTTTTGATCAAGATTTTAAATTTGTTGGCTATAAGGCTAAACTAAAAGATATGGAAGGAAATATTTTGTTTGATATTTCCAAAAAAATTTTATCCTTTCTTCAAACTTACTATGTAGATTTTTATGATGGAAGTCATATGGAAATAAATCAGAAATTATCTTTTTTAAAAAGAAAGGTCGAAATTAACTACCAAGGGGAAAGATTTTCTCTAAAGGGTTCTATTATGGACCATGATTTTGAGGTTTATTACAAAAACGATATGATTGCAGAAATGAACAAGAAATTTTTCGCCCTTACCGACCAATACGAGCTTACAGTTTATGATGAAAATTATAGCCTACTTTTAATCGCCCTTTGCCTTTGCATTAATGAAATGAAAGATAGGGATGATGCAGCTGCAGCTGCATCTAGCAATTAAGATTGATTTTTATAATATTTGATATATAATTATATCAACAAGAGGGAGTAGCTTAATTATTCAATCGTCATTACGGTTTAACCCGGTTGAATAAACCATCTGGTAGCAAGACTTTTGGCATATGCCAGAAGTCTTTTCTTTTTGTAATGAAAAATAAAAAATTTAAGGAGGTAGAAATGGACTATTTAGGTCAAAAAAATGATCTTGTAAAAAAACTTGACTCTGATAGTGCGAGAGGATTATCAAAAGATCTTGCAGCTAAACGTCTTGAAGAAAACGGCCCAAATAAAATTGAATCCAAGAAGAAAAAATCTCTTGGCAAAAAAATCGCCGAACAAATTATTGACCCTATGGTAATTTTGTTGATAGTTGCATCAATCGTATCAGCCTTTACTGGAGATACTGTTGAGTGTTTTATAATTATTGCAATTGTAATTATTAATGCAATCATGTCAATTATTCAAGAAGGAAGAGCTGAAGATTCTGTTGAGGCCTTACAAAAAATGTCATCACCCGAGGCAAGTGTAATTCGTGATGGAAAAAAAATAAAAGTTAAGGCAGAGGACTTGGTTGTTGGAGATATTGTTGTAATTGAAACTGGAGATATTGTTCCAGCTGATATGCGTTTATTGGAATCATCAAATTTACAAATCGATGAATCTTCTCTTACTGGTGAATCTGTAGCTGCAGAAAAAAATTCTGAAGTTATTTATGACAGCGAGGTAGGAATTGGTGATAGGGAAAATTTTGCTTTCTCATCAACAATAGTAACTTATGGTCACGGAAAGGGAATTGTAACTCAAACTGGATCTGATTCAGAAATGGGAAAAATTGCATCAAGCCTTCACCAAGTTGAAGATAAGGACACACCTTTACAAAGACAATTAAATAAATTATCAAAACTTTTGGCAATACTTGTAGTTGTCGTTTGTATAATTGTATTTGTTGTTGGATATTTTAGAACTGGAGATTCCTTATTAGAAAACTTAATGGTTGCAGTTTCTCTTGCAGTTGCGGCAATTCCTGAAGGACTTACTGCAGTTGTAACAATTGTTTTATCAATAGGAATGAACAGGATGGCAGAAAGAAAAGCCATTGTAAAATCTCTAGTTTCTGTAGAAACACTAGGAGCGACAACAGCAATTTGTTCAGATAAAACTGGAACTTTGACTCAAAACGAGATGACCATTACAAAAGTTTGGACAAATGAAAAAGAATATGAAGTTGAAGGAAGTGGATACGAGCCAAAAGGTCAAATAAAACTTGACGATGAAAAAATAGAAGATGAAGAAAATATAAAACTTCTAATGAAAATTTCAACTTTGTGTAATGATGCTGACCTAACTCGTGAGGGCGACCAATATAAAATCATTGGAGACCCAACAGAAGGAGCCATGCTTACATTTTCTGAAAAATGGGGAATTGTTCAAGAAGATATGGAAGATAAACATCCAAGACTTGAAGAAATTCCTTTTGATTCTGACAGGAAAATGATGACAACCTTCCACAACATTGAAGAAAATTATAAGTCAATGACAAAGGGAGCTCCAGATATAATTATTTCAAATTCTTCAAAAATTTTATTAAATGGAGAAATTGTAGATTTCACTGAAGATTTAAAGAAAAAGGCAATGGATGAAAATAAAAATCTTGCCAAACAAGCTCTTCGTGTAATGGCTTACGCCTTTAGGGAATTTGATTCAATAAAAAATGAAGAATTGACAAGCGAAAATATAGAAAGAGAAATGGTATTTGTAGGTCTTACTGGAATGATAGATCCACCAAGACCAGAGGCTAAAAAAGCAGTAGCAGAATGCCACTCATCAGGAATTGATGTTCTAATGATTACTGGAGATTATTTAGAAACAGCCTTCGCCATAGCAAGAGATTTGGGAATTGCAGATTCCAAAGACCAAGCTATCGAGGGAAAAGAATTAAATAATATGAGTGATGATGAAATCAGAGAAATTGCCAAAGAAAAAAGAGTTTTTGCAAGAGTATCTCCACAAAATAAGGTTCAACTTGTAAATGCCCTCCAAGAAAACGGAGAAATAGTTGCCATGACAGGAGACGGAGTAAACGATGCTCCAGCAATTAAAAACGCTGATATTGGAATTTCTATGGGAATTACAGGAACTGACGTTGCCAAAGATACAGCAAATATGATTTTGGTTGACGATAACTTTGCAACAATTGTAAATGCAGTCGAAGAAGGAAGAATAATTTTCTCAAATATCAGAAAATTCGTTTCATTCCTACTTTCATGTAACATTGCAGAAGTTTTGATTGTATTTTTGTCAATTCTATTTGGCCTACCTTCTCCACTTACACCTATCCAACTACTCTGGTTAAATCTAGTAACAGATGCTTTCCCAGCACTTGCCCTTGGAGTTGAACCAGGAGAAAAAGATATAATGGAAAGAAAACCAAGAGATCCGAAAGAATCAATAATTTCTGGAGATTTGAAAAATTCACTAATTGTTCAATCACTAGCAATTACATTTTCAGTTTTAGCATCTTATTTGATAGGACTTAAATGGATTTTCCCAGGAAATATAGAAGGAGCCCACACAATGGTTTTTGCAACCTTAATTACAAGTGAGCTTTTAAGAGCATTTTCTGTAAGAAGTACAAAATATACCCTAAAAGAATTGGGAATTGGATCAAACAAGCAATTAATAAAAGCAAATCTTTTATCATTTGCCCTACTTTTAATTGTAATGTATGTAGGACCACTTAGATATTTATTTGAATTAGAATTTATCACCTGGCAATGGATAATAATTCTAGCCCTCGCCTTTATCCCATTAATTTTAGGAGAAGTTCGCAAAATTAGTGCTAGAAAAAAATAAAATATTTTTTAAAAAGCAAGAGTTTTAATTCTTGCTTTTTTTGGTTAATTAGTATAATGTAAGTGACAAAAAGTTATGACAAGATATTGATAATCACAAAAAAGCAGGAGGGCCAACTCCTGCTTTTTTATTTGGTAAGTTTCGCAATTGTCATTGGCATCTAAACATTTACAAATAAAATGAACTATTGTATCATAATAAATTAGAGGTAGATTTATGAGAAAAAAAGAAAAACAAAAATATTTTATGGAAAAACTTCACCAAATTTACAATGATAAAAATTTAAATTTAACTGAAACTTTTAGGAAAAAAATTTTAGACCAATATAAAGAATTGTCAAATAATAAGACAAATATAAACTATGCCTCATATAAGCTCTATCCGTATTTAAGAGATGCCCTTTATGACAATAAGGACTCCGAACTTTTAGGTGATTTTATGAAAATTATTCTAAAATACAGGTGGAAGGCATATTTTGCAATGATTTTACCTGTAAGCTTTAAGTAGTTAATTTAAAATAATATATAAGTCAATAAAAAAAGTAGGAAGATATATCCTACCAGTCTGTTGACAAACTAAAAATTCTTCCATTTCGAGCGAACGTAGTAAATCGAGAAATCTCATGAGATTTCTCCGTGCGTTCGTTTCACTCACACTAAAACATATTTGCTTTGCAAATGTCTCCGTGCTTTCGCACTTAATTTTAGGGATAAATGTGCAAAATCAATGCACATTTATCTAGTCGAGATGGTGCGTAGCTTAATTTTTATTTTAAAATAAATTATTATCTACATTTATACTTTGTCTACGCTCTGATCCTACTTTTTTTACAATTTAAAAACAATTCCAAATAATGCCCCCATCCCTATTATTAATAGAGGGTGGATTTTTTTGTATTTTCTTAATAAAAATAAAAATCCTAGGAACAAAATAAGCTGAATTAATTGGAATAAATCTAGGAAATTTCCTGTTTTTTGGTATAATTTTACGTTAAATAAGGAAATTACCATAACATTTAGCATGGCTCCCAAAATTAGTCCTGCCGTTGATGGCCTTATAAATTCAAAGGCATTTTTTACTCTGAGAGATCTTTTAAATTTATCCATAGATTTTGCTATTATTAAAATTATTATTATTGCAGGACTTATTAAAGAAAAAGTTGCAAGAATTGCCCCAACAATTCCATAGGCCTTATAGCCTGCAAAACTTGCCACATTTATTCCAATAGCTCCTGGAGTTGATTCTGAAACTGCAATCATATCTAATAATTCTTCACTTGTAAACCAATCATAATTTTCTGCCATTTTTTGTAGGAAGGGAAAAGTTGCCATTCCTCCTCCTATTGCAAAAAGTCCTGTTTTGAAAAATTCCCACATCAAGCTAAGCATATTTTCCTCCAAAAAGAATTCCAAAAATCCCACAAGCTATAACGATAATTATGGGTGATATAGAAAAAATTCCAATTGCTATAAAAGTTAATAAAAATATTAAAACTTTTATTTTTGTATTAGCTGTTTTTTTGACCATATTTATTACTGTATTTAAAACTAAGGCTGAAACTGCAATCCTAATTCCAGCAAAGGCGTGTTGGATGATTAGTAAATGGGAAAATTCTTTTAAAAAATTAGCAATAAGAGTAATTATTATTATTGATGGGGTGATAAAGCCCAAAGATGCAATTATTCCTCCCAAATTTCCCTTTCTTTTTATCCCACAAAATGTTGATGTATTTACAGCAATTATTCCTGGTGTTGTTTGGCCTATTGCATAATAATCTAGCATTTCTTCTTCTGTAATCCACTTTCTTTTATCAACCAATTCCCTTTGTAAAAGAGGAAGCATGGCATAACCTCCTCCAAAGGTAAAGGCCCCTATTTTAAAAAAAGTTATGTAAAGATCTAATAATATTTTCATTTTAATTCTCCTTTTAATTTATTATAGCACAAGGGGAGACTTTGGCTAAATCGCTTGAATAGAGCCTTTTTATTGGTATAATAATTTTTATAGCGATTAAATGAAAGGAATTTTATGAATTTAACTTTATCAGACTCCTACTTAAAGTATTTAAATGAAATTAATGATTTATATATAGAAGCTTTTCCAAAGGCTGAAAGAAAACCAATGGATCAAATTATTAAAGTTTGCCAAAATGGTTACGGAAGAATTATTCCAATTTTGATGGATGATGAATTTGTTGGGATGTTTATAACCCTTGATTCTGATGGTGATAATACACTTTTAATTGATTATTTTGCAATAAAAAGCGAATACAGGGGTCTAAGTCTTGGTTCAAAAGCTATTGAGCTTTTAAATGAAATGGAAAATAAAACTATAATTATTGAGATTGAACCTTGTGTAAACGAGGCTAGCAATCTTTTGCAAAGGCAAAAAAGAAAGAAATTTTATGAAAATCTCGGTTTTAGGCAAACTGACATAAATATTTCTTGGTTCGGGGTTGATTTGGAATTAATGAGCCTTAACAAGACTATTAATTTTAACCACTACATGGACTTATTGACTTCAATTTTCCCAAGGGCTTATATTGAAGAAAACATTAAACTTACTTAAATTTTAAGGAGATTTTATGAAATTATTATTTGATTGTGACGGAACTATTCTAGATTCTATGCATATATGGCTAAAACCTATTGGGAAATTGTTGGATGATTATAATTTTAAACTTACAACTGAACAAAAAGGACAAATTGAAGCCTTGACTTTTATTGATACAGTAAAGTGGTTAAATAAAAATGTCTGTCCTGAAAGAAGCGAAGAAGATATAATAAATTATTTTTCTGATACAATAACAGACGCCTACAAAAATTCTCTCATGCCAAAAGTTGGAGCTGAGAAAACTTTAAGAAAATTAAAAGATGAGGGCTATGATATGTGTATTTGCTCTTCAACTGACAGGGTTCATTTGGAAAATGCCCTAAAAAGATTAGGCCTTTTCGATTTATTTGATTTTATCCAAACTCCTGATACAATTGGCTATAAAAAAAATCAAAAAGAATATTGGCAAGATGCCCTCGATAAATACCAAATAAAAGCAGAGGAAGCTGTTTTATTTGATGATGCCCTTTATGCTATAAAAACAGCAAAAAAACTTGGCATAAAAATCGTAGGAATTAAAGATTTCCCTCACAATAAAAATGAGTGGGAAGAAATAAAAAAAGAATCTGATATAATTCTTGATAATATAAAAGATCTTGATATGGAAAAAATTAAAAATTTATAAAAATAAAACCACCAAATGGTGGTTATTTTTTTGTTATTTTTGAAAAAATCTTATCTAAAATCCACAAATTTTAAATTCTTTTTAATTTTCTTTCTCAAAAGATAAAGTGAAAGTAGGCCCTTTATTATTGATGTTATAGTCATTGATAACCAAATTCCCAAAACTCCAAAATATGGGATTAATAAAAGTGAAATTGGGATTCTTGCTCCATTAAAAATCACAGAAATTATTGATGGAGTCCTTGTATCAGATAGGCCTTGGAAAATTCCTGTAGATCCAATTTCTAAAGACATCATTAATTGGCTTGCTGAAAGAATTGCCAAATATTTTGCCCCCAAATTTATTGTTTCTAAATCTCCCGGCACAAAAACTTTAAATAAGGAATTTCTAAATCCAAAAAGAATAATACTTGCAATAAGTCCAATTGCCCCTACAAGTTTCAAACTTTCTTTTACGCCCTTTTTTACCCTATCAACAAGTCCTGCCCCATAATTTTGGGCAATCAAGGATTGGATTACAGCTTGGCAACCCTCGGTTGTTTTCCAAGAAATTGATTCAAGTTGACTTCCTATAGAATAAACTGCAACTGGTTTTGGCCCAAAACCTGCCATAAGTTTATTTAAAATTATAGTTATAAGGGCATGAATACCACTTATAAAAGAAACTGGAAGGCCAAGTTTAAAAATTCTTTTTTGCCATTTTGTAGAAAGAGTAAAATTTTCCAAAGAATTTTTTATAACTCCGTCTTTTCTTTTCATCACAAATAAAAAAATTATAAAAACAGTAGCCTGACCAGTAACTGTTGCAAAAGCGGCCCCTCTTATCCCCATAGCTGGAATTGGGCCAAGACCAAAAATAAAAATAGGATCCAAAATAATATTTAAAACAAGGCCAATTGTATTTATTTTAAAAGGAGTTACACTCTCACCAATAGAATAAAAGGCTTGGGAGAAAATAGGATTTAAAAAAACAAAAACATATCCCAAAGCAGTTATTGAAAGGTATTGGTTGGCAAATTTAGAAACCTCATCTCCAAGCTTATAAAAATCAATAATATAAGTTTTAAGGGTTAAAATTAAAATTATGTAAATAATTGAAGTGATAAAGCCTTGTAAGTATCCATTTTGAAGGATCAAGGAGGTAAGTTTTTTATCTTTTCTTCCATAGGCTTGAGAGGCATAAACTCCCCCACCAATTTTTGCAATCAAAGAAAGGGCTTCAGCAATCCAAGCCAAAAAATATGAAACTCCAACGGCAGCTACAGCATTTGATCCAATTCTTCCAATCCAAACCATATCAACCAAGGTGTAGGCTATTTGCACAAAGGCTGTAAGAGTTAGGGGAATCGATAAAAGTATCAAAGATTTTCCAATATTTTCTTTTGTTAAGTCAATATCTTTTCTTTTTTCCATAAGACCTCCTTTTATTTTGAATTTAAATTATTTTATCAAATTTAAAAATTTTTTTCCATAATTTATATGATATTCAATATCCTAGATTTTACAAAATATAAATTATTTTGTCAATAATTATCAATTTGTTTTTTAATTAATAATTTATACATTTACATTTGACAAATTAGATAAATAAAATTTTCATAATTACTTAGTTTAAAATATAATAGAAGACACATAGAATAAAAATAAAGTGGATTTTGAAATGGAAAATTTTATAATTGAAAGCGAAAAAAATTTCTATTTATTTAAAATGGAATCAGAATTTTATATTTTGTATTGCTAACAAAATATAAAACAAAAAATATAAAGGAGTTTAATAATATATCTAAAAATATATTATTAAACTCCTTTTTCTAAATGCACATTGTTAGCTATAATAAATATTAAATTCTAATTAGAAATTCATGACTACTAAAAACTTCACAATAAATAGATAAAAAACTTTTAAAATATTTTAATAAATTTTATCCAAATAATAGATTTAAAATAACTATTGAAACAAATCCAACAGCCCAAGCAATTGTTGATATTATTGAATATCCCTTTATTTGCTCTTTGGCCTTTGTTAAACCTAGCGACCTATTTACAACCCAGAAAAATGAATCGTTAAAGTATGAGAAAAATATTGATCCTACACATGCTGATAGGGTTGCAAACACTGGATCTACTCCCAACTCTAAAACTATTGGAGCTGAAATTGATGCTGATGTTAACATAGCAACCGTTCCTGATCCTTGTATAAATCTAATAAGTGTTGAAATTATAAATGGTAACAATAATGGATTTATTTTCATTTTTGAAATTGAAGTTGCTATATCAGAACCAACTCCTGATTCTGTTAGAACTTTTCCTAAGGCTCCTCCACCACCTGTGACAAGAATTATTATTCCTGCAGACTGGATGCCTATTTCTAGCTCTTTTATTACCTTATCTCTTGACATGTTTTTTGTTAGGGTAATAATCGCTATTACTAAGCCTATTCCAACAGCAACTATAGGTGTTCCCAAAAATACAAAAGCGCTTAAAATTCCTTTTATTTCAAATCCTTTTACTTTTGAAAGAGCTCCTATTATTGTATTTATTAAGATAAGTATTATAGGAACTATTATTGGTAAAAATGCTATTGTTGCTGATGGCATTTTTTCATTTTCATCTAACTTATAATCAACTATTTTACTTTCTTCTTGAATTTCTGGTCTTATCCAATCTCCATTTTCATCTGGCAATTGGTAAACCTTTTTTCCATAGTATCTAGCATATAATAAGGTTGCTACAACCATAGGTATTGCTATTACTATCCCCCACAATATAACAGCCCCTACATTTGCACCAAAAATTCCAGCTGCTCCTACAGGTCCTGGAGTTGGCGGAACCAAGGTATGGGTTATTACAAGTCCTGATGCTAGGGCAAGACCTAATGTAATAACTGATTTTCTTGTATTTTTTGATAGGGCCTTTGCCACTGGAAATAAAATTATAAAGCCTGAGTCACAATAAATTGGAATTGAAACTAAAAATCCTGTAATGGCCATGGCCAAATCTTCCCTACCCTTACCAAATATTTTTATAAAGGTTAGGGCCATTCTCTTTGCAGCATTTGAAATTTCAAAAAGCTGTCCCATCATTACTCCAAAGCCTATTATTATTCCTATGCTTCCAAGTGTACCTCCGAATCCATCCGTTACACTTTTTATTACTTCCTCATAAGGCATTCCGCCAGCTACTCCTATAAAAAGAGCTGAAATAATAAGAGCTAAAAATGTATGTATTTTTGTTTTTACAATAAGCCCTATTAGTAGGACAAGTCCTACTATTAAGGCTATTAATATTCTATTATCTGACATATTTTACCTACTATCTTCTAAATTGTGGGCCATATTTTGCAGCAAGTTTCACAGCCTCTACCATACTTACTTCTGATGCAATATTTTTTCCTGCAACATCAAAGGCTGTTCCATGATCTACAGAAGTTCTTAAAAATGGCATTGAATTTGTAAGTGAAATTGTCTTCATAAAATTATATGTTTTTGTAGCAATGTGTCCTTGATCGTGATAAAGTGACAAAACTGCTCCATATTTTCCTTGAAGTCCTTGAGCAAAGACTGAGTCAGCCCCAACAGGTCCTGTAACATCAAATCCTTTTTTCTTAGCATCTTCAATTGCTGGACTAATCTCTTCTACTTCTTCGTATCCAAACAAACCATGCTCGCCTGAGTGTGGATTTAATCCTGCAACTGCAAGAGTTCCTTCAACTCCCAATCTCTTCATAGCTTCTGTACATCTTTCAATGTATTCATAAACCTTATCATATTTAACTTGATCTATTGCATCTTTTAGTGAAAGGTGCCTTGATAAGAAAAATACTCTCAATCCTTCCACTTCAAACATTGTAAGTGGATCTTTTACTCCAGAAATTTTTTCAAACATTTCTGTATGTCCTATAAATGGTATATCAGCTGCTCTTAGTGATTCTTTATTGATTGGTGATGTAGCAACAGATTCTACTTCTCCATTCATAGCAAGTTCACCAGCTTTAAAAATATATTCATAAGCTGCCTTACCACAAGCTGCACTTACCTCTCCAAATTCGTAATCTTCTGGCATATTTTTTAAATCTATTAAATCTATTGTTCCAAATTCATATTTTCCTTCGTTTACATGTTCAATTATATTTATTTTTAAGTCAAGACCTGTAACTTTTAATGCTTTTTCTAAAACATTCTTATCTCCTACCAAAACTATATCAGCTTGGTCATACAATTCTTTTACATTAAATGTTTTTGCTACTATTTCTGGTCCTATTCCTGCTGGATCTCCTAATGTTACTGCTATTCTACTTCTTTTCATTTTTACTCTCCTTTGCTTAATAATCTATCGATACATTTTACCATTATTTGGTCTGTTCCAACCATGCCACCCTTACTTACAATTTTTAAACCATCTACACATCCACCTATAAGTCTTCCATAGGCAACTAGAGGTTCTATTTCTTCTCTTATTTCGATTCCTTGGCTTCCAAGCTCTTCTGTTACTGCTATTGTTACATCTCCTCCAGAAGTAAATGCCCCAGATATTGCCTTGTCCTTAACTATTATTTTTTTTGCAATTTTGGCAAGTCCTCTAGAAATCATAAGAGATAGGTCATCAATACTCATCTTTTTTTCTTCAGAGATTGATTTTAAATCAAGTCTTTTTTCAATATCATCTGGTGTTGTAGTTATTACAACTAATTTCCTTTCCTTTAACTCTTTTTCTGCAAGATTTGTTGCTCTTTCGATTTCTTCCAAAGCTAGGTCTATGTCTATTAGTTTTATAGGATCTACTTCAAGTTTAAAAGAATTGAAATTTTTGTATAATTGTTTCATTTGATTAATTGTTACGTTTGTAACAGAGCCGATTACTGCCAAAGCCTTTGTACTAATGTGACTTTGCTTATAAAGAATTTTTGTTACTTCTTTTGTAAATGGACCTGGATCTACGCTAATAAAGTTTACTTTGCTTTCTATACTTGCTTTAGCAATCTTTCTTATTTGCTCATTTGTTATAGCATCAAAGATAAGAAGGTCATAGTCTTTATTTTCAATTATTAATTTTTTTATATTTTCAATGCCTTTTTCAATTTCATTTATAGATATATGTTTGATTTTTCCTTCATAATCTTTTTTAAAATTCTCGCTAACCAAGTTAGATACGGCTGATATTTTTGAATCCTTGCCTGCATCTGTATTCATCAAGGGAATTCCATCTACATACATAAAATCGTTTACTACAATTCTTTTAGAATCTGGAAAGGATGGAACACAAATAGCCAATCTTTTATCTCCTAAAGCATCTTGGTAAGCCTTAAGTTCCGATCCTAGGTTTCCTCTTAGGGTAGAATCTATCCTTTTAGAATATAAAATCACTTCATCTTTTTTAAATTTATTAACTTTTTCAAAAACTCTTTTATAAGCTTGATCTGAACTCATAGCCCTAGAGTCCGTTGTAAAAGCAAATACATCAATTTCTCCACGAAGATCACTAATATCGTTTCCAGTGATACTTGCAGTTGTTAAGCCTATCCCCTTCATCAAGGCACAATTTGCATTAGCACCCGTCAGATCATCGGCTATTATCATAACCTCTTTCATAATCCCTCCTTTGAATTTTTAAATGTTAGATTTAAAATCTTCAGTTATAAAATAATCAAATTCATCACACTTGTTGAAAGAATAGAAACCTGTTTTCCCAAATTTACTCGTATCCGTCATCATTATGGATAAATTAGAATTTTCAATCATTTTTCTTTTTATTCTTCCCTTTTTTTCAGAAGTTGAATAAACAAACTTTTCATCATAGGCATCTGTACCCATAAAACAAATGTCTGCATGCAGTCTTGATAAGTTCTCAAGCCCATCAATAGAAGATAAAGTTCTTGTTTTTATATCTACATATCCACCTAATAAATATGTTTTTATATTTTCAAAATCCGATAAGCTGTAGGCTATTCCTAAATCATATGTAATAACTTCTATGTTTTTATATTTTTTAATATAATCAACAAGCATATAAGTTGTAGTTCCAGAATCTAAGAATATAACTATAT
Source organism: Anaerococcus hydrogenalis (assembly GCF_002871895.1). Lineage (NCBI taxonomy): Bacteria > Bacillati > Bacillota > Tissierellia > Tissierellales > Peptoniphilaceae > Anaerococcus > Anaerococcus hydrogenalis. The sequence continues at coordinate 165,805 of NZ_PNHP01000004.1, forward strand.
CATCTTCTAAAAACTTACTTGCCTTTAAGGCTATAGATTTTTTTAAATCTATATTTATGGTTTTCTTGTTATCAACAGCAAGTTCTTTTATATTTTTTTGAATCTTAATAGCCCCACCGTGGGTTCTTTTGGCAATATTTTTTTCTTCAAGCTCTTTCAAATCTTTTCTTATAGTCACTTCAGAAACTTTAAGATCATCTGCCAAATCGGAAACATTAACCCTGTAATCTTTATTAAGTTTGCTTTCGATAAATTTCAATCTTTCTTCTAAAAACATTTTATTTAATTTCATTTCCTTTCGTTTACTTTTATATAATACCATGCTTAAAATTTTTTTGCAAACATTTTTATAAAAAAATAAATTTACATATTGGCTTGCTATAGAAATTATTTAGAATTAAAGTATACATTATTAATCTAATTGGAAAATGATTTGTTAGTATAAGTCATATTTCTACAAAAATCGCTTAATATTTTTTCTTTAATTACTTTAGGTTTATCCGTCCATTTTCCTTCTCTGTAAAAATTTACGCATTCTTTTTTAAATTCATAACTATATTTCATAAAAATACCCTCCTTACTGGTTTGTCCAGTAAAGAGGGTATTTTATTACAATTTTTATTATAGGTTCCAGATTTTTCTGTTATAATCTCTAATACTTCTATCAGATGAGAAAAATCCTGCCTTTGCTATATTGTTGATGGCCATTTTTGCAAATGATCTTTTGTCTGTATATGCTTCTATTAATTTATTTTTAACTTTAATATATTCCTCAAGATCTATTAGGGCCATAAAGTAATCTTTATTTATTAGGTCATTGTGAAGACATTCTAACATCTCCTTATCACCAATTTCTAAGATTTCTTTTGAAACTATAAAGTCAACAGCTCTTTTTATATCTTCATTTTTTTCATAGATTTCTTTAGCCTTATAAGAGTCTTTTTCATAAAGGTCTATTATTTGATCAGCTTTTTTACCAAAAATATAAATATTTTCATCTCCAACCAAATCCCTTATCTCTACATTTGCACCATCCAAGGTTCCCAAAGTTACTGCTCCATTAAGCATCATTTTCATATTTCCTGTTCCAGATGCTTCTTTTGATGCTAGGGAAATTTGCTCAGAAATTTCTGTTGCTGGAATTATTTTTTCTGCGTATGAAACATTATAATTTGTCAACATTACAACTTTCAAATATTTATTTACATCCTCATCCTTATCAATTAACTCTTGTAAGCATAAGATAAGGTGGATGATATTTTTTGCCATGTAATAAGAAGGTGCTGCCTTCGCCCCAAAAATTACTGTTATAGGATTTTTTGGAAGGATGCCTTTTTTTATTTTTAGGTAGGTGTCAATTACATAAAGGGCGTTCATTTGTTGTCTTTTGTATTCGTGAAGACGCTTGATTTGAACATCAAATATAGAATTTATATCTAAATCTACTCCCTCTTTTTCTTTTACATATTTAGAGAGATTTTCTTTGGCTATTTCTTTTACCCTCAAAAATTTATCCAAAACTTCTGGGTCATCTTGGAATTTTAATAATTCTTCTAGCTTAGTAGGATCATCTTTAAATTCAGGACCTATCAAGGATTCTATTAATTTTGTTAAGTCTTCATTACAATTGTGGAAAAATCTTTTGAAAGATATCCCATTTGTCACATTTTCAAACTTGTCTGGATATATTTCATAAAAATCTTTTAGGGTTTCATTTACTAATATATCGCTATGAAGTTGGGCAACCCCATTTACCTTTGATGAAAAATGTATGGCTATATTTGCCATGTGGACAATTCTTGTAAGTTTTTCTGGATTCTTTTCATCCTCTTTTTTATTTTCTATAATATAAACTTTTTCGTTGTCATATTTTTCTCTTACAATTTCATCCAATTTTTCAATTATTGGCATTAGACCTGGAACCACATCTTCTAGCATTTGGTAATTCCATTTTTCCAAGGCCTCTTGTAAAATTGTGTGGTTGGTGTAGGCACATGCTTTTGTAATTTCTTCAACAGCCTTTTCAAAACTTAGACCCTTACTTGTAAGTAGCCTAATCATTTCAGGAATTATCATAGTTGGGTGGGTGTCATTTATTTGAATTCTAATCTTATCTCCAAACTCTTCAAGTTTATTTCCACTTTTTATATACTCATCTAAAATATATCTTCCACCACATGAAACCATAAAATATTGTTGGTAAATTCTAAGTTTTTGTCCATCTTCATCGCTATCGTCAGGATATAAAAATAGGCTTAGATTTTTTTCTATATCTTTTTTGTCAAAAGAAATTCCTTCTTTTACTATTGACTCATCTACACTATCTATATCAAAAAAATGTATTGTTGATCTTGAATCCTTCCTTGCAGAAATTGGCAAGTCATACATTGTAGCTTCAACCTTTTGGTTTTTAAAATTTACATGGAATTTTGTATCGGTTTTTATTAGGGCGTTTGAATCATCAAGCCAAGGATCTTTAACTTCTTTTTGCTTATAATCTTCAAATTTTTGCCTAAAAAGTCCAAAGTGATAACAAATTCCAATTCCTTCTGCATTTAAACCTAAATTTGCAAAAGAATCCATAAAACAAGCAGCAAGCCTTCCAAGTCCACCATTTCCCAAAGATGGTTCAGCTTCAAACTCTTCTACTTTTTCTATATCTTTTCCATTTTTGGATAAAATTTCTTTTACCTCATCCCTTATTCCCAAATTTGATAAGTTATTTTTCAAAAGTTTACCTAAAAGAAATTCTGCTGAAAAATAATAAAGCTTCCTATCACTTTTCTTTGGTCTTTCAATTTTATTTAACAAATTATTTGAAAATTCTGATAAAAGAAGGTAAAGCTCCTTATCATTTAAATCAAGAATTTCCTTGCCAAAAAGTTTTTGGGCTAAATCTTTCAATTTTTCTTCCATAACTTCCCTATTCTTTCTATATTTTTATTCTATAATTAATTTTGTCTCAGGATCAAACAAGTATGATTTTTCCATATCAAAGGCAAATTTTGTATTTTCTCCAACCCTTGCTTTTGTTGATGGTTTTACCCTGGCAGTAATTTGATCATCACCAAGGTCAAAATATAAATAAACTTCTGCTCCCATAAGCTCATAAACTCTAACTTTTGCTTCAATAATTGAACCTTGGTCTGTTTTTTCTAAATAATCGTCATCATCATATAAGGATTCTGGTCTTATTCCAAAAACAACTTTTTTCCCTATATAATTTTTATCTTCAAGGACACGACCCTTTTGTTCAGGAAGTTTTAATTTTATATGATCATTTTTTACATAAATTCCATCATCTTCTTTTAAAACTTCTACATCAATCAAGTTAATTTGAGGAGAACCTATAAATCCTGCCACAAATAAATTCCTTGGATGGTCGTAAAGATTTTGTGGAGTATCGATTTGTTGGACAATTCCATCTTTCATTACGACAATTCTTGTACCAAGAGTCATAGCCTCTGTTTGGTCGTGGGTTACATAAATCATTGTAGTTCCCAATTTTTGGTGGAGTTTTGAAATTTCTATTCTCATTTGAACCCTAAGTTTAGCATCAAGGTTACTTAAAGGCTCATCCATCAAAAATACTTTTGGATTTCTAACAATAGCTCGCCCCATGGCAACTCTTTGCCTTTGACCACCGGATAATTGTTTTGGTTTTCTCTTTAATAAATTTTCTATCCCCAGAATTTGGGCAGCTTCTTTTACTTTTTTATCAATTTCATCCTTTGGCATTTTTTTAATTTTTAGAGAAAATGCCATATTATCATAAACTGTCATATGAGGATAGAGGGCATAATTTTGAAAAACCATGGCAATGTCTCTATCTTTTGGAAGGACATCATTCATTCTTTTTCCATCAATTTCAAGATCTCCAGAACTTATATCTTCAAGGCCTGCTATCATTCTTAAAGTTGTAGACTTACCACAACCTGAAGGGCCAACAAAAATTATAAATTCCTTATCCTCAATTTCCATATTAAAATCTTTTACAGCATGAAAGCCGTTATCATAAATTTTATTTATATTTTTTAAACTTAAATTTGCCATTTTTTCTCCTTTAATATCAAAATTCACAAAATAAGGGTGTAATTTTGATATTTCGAATTTATTTCCTATTTTTTTCTATGATTTCTTTCAAAAATTCTTCTTTTTCCTTTAAACTTTCCATGGATGTGAATTTGAAAGACCAATTTTTATCACTTAAAGTTGCAGGCTCATTGATTCTTGCCTCATCTCCCAAGCCCAAAATATCTTGGAGGGGAATTATTACATACTCACTATCCCTTTTCATGGCAAATTCAAAGAAATCATCATAAATAGTATCATTTTTTATGCCAAGTTTTTCAAAAAGTTTTTTTACATCTTTCTTTTTATCCTTATCCAATTCGTCAAACCAGGCCATAAGAGTTTTGTTATCGTGAGTTCCTGTATAGGCTACAGAATTTTCTGGGGCATCTATATATTTTTCCTCTTTTGGTTTTAAAAATTCTTGGATAATAACCATGCCCTTTAAGTCAAAATAATCCCTAAGCTCAAAAACTTCTGGCCTTATTTCTCCCAAATCTTCTGCAATAAATTCCACATCATTTAATTCTTTTTTCACTTTTTTAAATAAGTCATAACCTGGGGCAAGATGCCACTTTCCTTTAATAGCTGTTTTTTCTTTTGCATCAATTACCCAATAGGTATCAAAGGCCCTAAAGTGATCAAGCCTTACAATATCATAGAGTTTTCCGTTATAGGCAAGCCTATTTATCCAAAATGAAAAATCATCTTCTTTTATTTTTTCCCAATTATAAATCGGATTTCCCCACCTTTGTCCTGTAGCTGAGAAATTATCTGGTGGTACTCCTGCAATTGATTTTTCTCTACCATCTTTAGTTATTTGGAAATATTTTTGATTTTCCCAAACATCAAGGCTATCAAGACCTACATAAAAAGGAATATCTCCAACAATTTTTATCTTATTTTCATTGGCATATTCTTTTAACTTCATCCATTGTTTATAGAAAATATATTGGATAAAAATTTCATAATTTATCTTATCCTCATAAGGACTTAAGTCTAGCTTTTTATCCCTTATCCAATTTTTCATCTCATCTGGCCATTCATTCCATGACCTTAGACCATTTTCTTTTTTAAATGTTATAAAAACCCCGTAATTGTAGACAAAATCAAATTTCAAAAAATCTTTGTAAGACTCATCTTCAAATCCCTTATTTTTTTTGAAATTTTCATAGGCTAATTTTAAATATTTTTCCTTAAATTTTCTTACAAATTCATAGTCAATTCTTGATTTTTGGTCTAATTTTTTTGGTTTTTGATCAAGAAGTCCATCCTTATATAATAGTTCTAAGGATATATAAATTTCATCTCCTGCGAAGGATGAGTAAGGTTGGTAAGGAGAATTTCCATAGCCTAGTGGATTTAGGGGCAAAATTTGCCACATATCAAATCCAGATTTTTTTATTATATCTATAAATTCATATGATTTTTCTCCAAAATCTCCAATCCCGTAATCTCCGTTTATACTTTGTAGGGGTAATAAAATACCTGCTTTTTTCATCTTAACTCCTAACTTTTTTTGTGGTTTTTCCTATATATAATTTCGCATCAAACTTACTTATCTTTTCGTATTCTTTTTTATCAATTATTTTAAATAAGACTTTTACAGACTTATAGGCTATTTCTGATGCAGGTTGGACTATGGTTGTTATCGGTTTTAGTAAGTATTTATTTATCTCTAGTCCATCAAAACCTGCAAGAGAATAATCTTCTGGAACTTTTTTTCCAAAATCATAAATAGCCTTCATAGCCCCCATGGCAATGGTATCTGAAATTGCAAAAATTGCCGTGCAAGAAATATTTTCTTTGACAATTTTTTTGCCAACCTCATAACCATGTTCTAGGGAGTAAGGGTTTAAGCCTTTATTTGAATAAAAAACTAATTTTTCATCAAATTCTATCCCATTTTCTTCTAGGGCCTTTTTGTAACCTAGAAGTCTAAGCTTTCCTATACTTTCATCATCATATCTTGGTCCAATCAAGGCAATTTTTTTGTGGCCAAGACTTATCAAATATTCTACTAATTTTTTGCTTTGAAGAAAATCATCTATTCCCAAGCAAGCTGACCTTGGAATTTGTAGGGTTTGATTTATTATTGTCGTCATTGTAAATGGAACTGCTAAAGACTTCAATTTTTTCTTATCATTTACAAAATATCCTCCCAAAAATATTATTCCTTCTGGTTTTAAAGTTTTCACAATTTTTTGGGCAAGATCTAGCTCGCTTGAATTTTCTTCAACTTTTTGTAGGGCAAAAGTGTAACCAGACTTTGTAATTTCTTCTTCTAAGACTTTTAGCATGGGTGTGAAGAAAGGATTTGTAATTCCCTTTATCAAAACTGCAATAGTTTTTGTTTTTGTTATTTTTAAATTTCTTGCATTTTGGTTTGGTGTATAGCCAACTTCTTTTATAGTATCAAGGATTTTTTTTCTTGTTTTTTCGCTTATTTCATCATTATTATTTATAGCTCTTGAAACTGTACTTACACTTACTCCACACAAGGATGCTATTTCTTTTATGGTTACTCTTTTCATTTACCTATCCCTTAATTGCTCCAGCGGCAACTCCTTTCACAATATGTTTTTGCATTGTCAAGTAAAATACTATCACAGGTAACATAGATAATACAAGCATAGCCATCATAGCTCCTAAGTCTTTGTTTCCATTACTTCCAACAAGCATTTGGATTACAACTGGAATAGTTTTATATGGGGTACTTACTCCTATTACAAGATAAGGTAGGAGGTAATCATTCCAAATCCACATGGTATTTAAAATTGCTACTGTTATTGCTGTTGGTTTTAAAATTGGAAGAATAATGTAGAAGAAATGTTTTATTGGCGAACATCCATCTATCATTGAGGCTTCTTCAATTTCTATTGGGATTGATTTTATAAATCCTGCAAACATAAATACTGAAAGCCCACTTCCAAAGCCTAAATACAAAACAACCATACCTATTGGATTGTTCAAATGAAGCATGTCTGCAACTTTTATTGTTGGAAACATAACCATTTGGAATGGAACTATCATTGAAAATACAAATAAATAATAAATTACTTGTGTAAATTTATTTTTTACCCTGGTTAAATAATAGGCTGTCATTGCTGAAAAAAGTACAACAACTGCAACAGAAATTATTGTTATAAAAAATGACCAGCCAGCTGCTTGGAAAAATCCTGTCCTTGCAAGACCAGAAACATAATTTTCAAGACCTGCAAAGGAATCTCCTTTTGGAAGACTAAATGGTGAATCACTTATAAAAAATTTTCCTTTAAAAGAATTTATAAGGATAAAGCCAATAGGAAATAGGAAAATCACAAGTAAAAACAACATTATGACAAATAAAATTGCATTTATAGTTTTTTCTTTCATTATTGTTCCACCTCTTTTTCTCTAGTAAGTTTGATTTGAAGATAGGCTATAAAGGCTACGATTATAAAAAATATGACAGCTTTTGCCTGTCCTACTCCCTCAAATCCATTTCTTGAAAACATAGTATCAACTATATTCATGGCAAGCATTTCAGTCTTATACATTGGAGCTCCTGCTGTTAGGGCAAGGTTTTGGTCGTATAATTTGAAACTATTGGTAAGGGTTAAGAAGGTACAAATTGTAATTGATGGCATTACCATTGGAATTGTTATTGACTTTAAAATTTGTCCCTTGCTAGCCCCATCAATTTCTGCAGCCTCTATTAAAGCAGGAGGCACATTTTGAAGGCCTGCTATATAAATTACCATCATATAACCAATCAATTGCCAATTCATAAGAATTACCAAACCCCAAAAACCAAATTTAGGATTTGCCAAAAGTGTTTGGCCAAATTTTAATAAAAACGAATCAATCATAACTTGCCAAGTATAACCAAGGACTATTCCACCTATTAAGTTTGGCATAAAAAATACAGTCCTAAATAAATTTGTTCCCCTAATTTTTCTAGTAAGAACAACAGCAAGTGAAAATGCCAAGACATTTATAGAAATAACACAAATAATCGTAAAAATTACTGTAAATATAAAGGCTTTTCCAAATCTTTGCCCACTTGAAAGGGCTGTAACATAATTTTGTAAACCTACAAATTCAGAATTAAATATTGTAGTAAATTTTGTAAAAGAAAGTCCAATTCCCAAAATAAAAGGAATGATAAAAACTATACAAAAAACTAAAAAAGTAGGTAAGACAAAAAATGGGAAATATTTTTTCAATATTTTTTCCATAAAAACCTCCTTTATGGATTTTTAAAAAAAGTCTGAATGTTTTAATAATTTATCATACATTCAGACTTTTTCTATTAGGATAGATTAATCAGAGATAATCTTTTGTTCTTTTACTTTTGAGCTGCTTTTTCATCTTTCCAAGATTTTACAAATGAATCTTTAACTTCATTCCATTTCATTTCTCCAGATGCATATTGACCTAGAGCTTGTCCAAAGAAGTCTTTGAAAGCTTGGCTTGGGAATGATGTGAAGTTCCAATCAACATTGTATAAGTCTTTGTTTGACATGTATTTTACAACTTCTTTTGCAAGAGGATCTTCTGGTTGATCTTCTTCTTTGAATGTATCAAATGGTGAAATAAATCCAAGATCTTTTGTTACAAATTCTTTTCCCTTATCAGATGTAAATAACCAATTTAAGAATTCTTCTGTAGCTTTTTGGTCTTCTTCGCTAGCCTTTGAATTTACTGAGAAGAAGTTTTCAGTACCAACACAGATACCTTGTTTTTCTTCACCCTTTACTCCTGTATAAATTGGTAAGAATTTAATATTTTCAGCCTTAACCTTGTTGCCAGAAACTTCTGAAATTTGGCTCCATGCCCAGTTTCCATTTTGAACAAAGGCAGCTTTTTCAAGAGCAAATTCAGCCATAGAATCTGTAACTGCTTTTCCTGTTAAAGCATTTGGTTCAACTGTTGAATTTTGAATATAAAGATCAAAAATATTTTTGTAATTATCAGAATATTTGAATTTAACTTCATCCATATCCTTTACTTTGTTGTCCCTATATTCATAAAAAATAGGTAAATTTGCAAGGTGAGTTTGCCATCTCCAATCTTCACCTGGTTTTAAAGAAGTACAAGCAAAGGCACCGTCGATTCCAAGATCAGCTTTTTTAGCTTGCATATCCTCAGCAACTTCTTTTAATTTTTCAAAATTATTAATTTCATCAACGCTTTTGATTTTTGCACCATCAAGTTTTATATATTTTTGTAAAATTGCATCGTTATAGATTATTCCATATCCTTCAACAACATAAGGAATACCAAAAACGCCTTCCCCATCCTTAACAGCAAGATCTTTGTCTATAAGATGTTTGTAAAGTTCAGAATCCTTCAAATCTTTTGTATAATCTTTCCAGTTTTTGTAACCGATAGGTCCATTAATTTGGAAAAGTGTTGGGGCATCAGATTTTGTAATTTCTGCCTTCAAAGTTTTTTCATAAGTTCCACTTGCAGCAGTAACAACCTTAACAGGAACACCTGTTTCATCAGTATAAGTTTTTGCAATCTCATTCCAAACCTTTTCAACTTCTGGTTTGAAATTCAAATAATAAACAGATCCCTTTGCACTATCACCACTTTTTGCATTAGAGCTATTGTCAGCATCATTTTTTTGTCCACAAGATGTGAGTGATAAAGATGTTGCAAGAAGCAAGGCTGTTGCCAATAACGTTTTCTTCAATTTCATAAAAATTCCTCCATTTTGATTTTTTGCCTAGCAAAGATATTTTTCGATAAAAAGCCTAATTTTTTTAATTAGTATTTTAAAATTAGCATTTTTTAGAATTAAACTTTTTATACTTAGAAAAATTTCATGCAAACTATTTTCGGTATCGTTTCCGTAAATTAACTATAGCATATTTAAAAATAAAAATCAAGCCTTTAATTTATTTTTTTAAAAATATTCTCCTTCTTTTATCCTTTGATTTTAGCCTTTTATGAAAAATATCTATATTTTATTAAAAATTTTTCGAAATTTTTTAAGTTTTTATTGTTTAAAACAGAAAATTTATAACATTTTCCTAAAAGAAAAAAGACCCTAAGGTCTTACAGAGCGTAGACAAAGTCAGTTTAATAATTAATCAATGATTTAAAAATAAAATTACGCTAAAACCCATCTCGACTAGATGATTGTGCCTTGATTTGGCACAATCATCCCTAAAACTAGTGTGATAACACGAAAAAGTTTGTAAAACAAACGTGTATTAGTGTGAGTGAAGCGAACGCATGGAGAGATCTAATGAGATTTCTCCGCTCGTTGCACTCGGTCGAAATGAGAAAATTTTTAGTTTGTCAACAGTCTAAAATACCCTAGGGTATTAATTTTCAAGTAGTAATATAAAAAAGTTATTTTTTTTATAAATTTAATAAATCATATATCCAATTATATTTGTAAAGAAAAATGTAAATATTAATAAAATATTTAAAAACAAAAATACATAATTTTTATTTTTTACAGAAAAAATTGATCCTATAATCCCACATATAGGACACAAATATAAACTTGTAAATCCTAAGGGTCTAAGTCCTTTACCAAATATAAATTCCATTGAATCATATGGGACAATTATTGAAATTATCAAAATTATTATAGCAAATAAAAATATATAAATTTCTAGTCTTTTTTTCATATTTTCTCCTAAAGCATTTCCAAAAAACTTACAATCATCAAAATAAATGACCCTATCATAGTTAAAATATTAAAATACATATTATTTTTTTCTTTTTTAATAAATATTTTATAAATCATCCCACTAAATACAATTGCCGTAAATATTGCATTTGGAGCATTTGTAGGAAGTTTTTTTAACCATGAAATTATCATAACTATAATATATGCTATTACTCCTCCAATAATTTGATAATCTGAAATATTATTTTTCATTTCTCCCCCTGTTTTTTTCTGGCAAATATTTCCAATATTTTTTTGGCATATTTGAAATCATAAGTTTTTTATTTTTTCGCTCTTTTATAGAAATTGCATCATAAAATCCTATCCAAAGATTTTGAAAAAATTTCTCTTGGTCACTTTCTTCTATATCGAGATTTAAAATTTCTACAACTTCTACATTTCCATAAATTGAAATAAATGCTTTTTTTCTATTTTTATCGTAAATAATAAATTTTTCCTTGGGCATTCTTCTTAGAAAATGTCTAGAAAGATCTTCCAAAATATTATTGTGAGATTGGTACTCAGAAAATAAAAATCCCTCTTGAATTTCTCTAAATCTCAATAGCCCCTTAAAAGCATGAGCTTCACTTGTATAATTTTTTATCATTTTATTAAAAACTATAGAGTATTTATTTGTAGAATTTATAATATTTTTGCCCTTTAGAAAAGAAAGTTTTATAAGTCTTGCAATTATTATTTCTTTATTTTTATAATCGGACTTAAAGGCTATTTTTATTTGATAAAAAAATTCTTTTGAAATATTCTTCTTTATAGAATTTTCTACCCTTCCTGCCTTATCATATTCTGTTTTTATAAAAGTTTGGTCAAAAAGAGAAATTTGATTATTTTCACTTTCAATTTTAATTTTAAAAAGCTCCTTATAAAAAAGAAAAACTACTGTTAAAAATCCCTCAAATGACCCATCATATACAATATTTTTCATATTTTACCCAAAAAGTGATAATTGCTCAAAAGATTTGGGATCAGAAAGGCTCATAGTATCTTTTAAATCTTTTTGATCTTTGAATTTAAAACCTTGATATTTTCCATTTACAGTTATAAAATTTCTTGCTCTTTTTACAGAAATATTCAACTTTTTTAAATGCCAATACTCAAGTTTTCTGTATTTTCTTGCATTTACAATTTTTCTTGCAGAGACTCTACCAATTCCTGGAATTTTCATTAAATCAGAAAAGCTTGCCTTATTTATTTCAACAGGAAATTTATCAATATTATTTATTGCCCAATCTGTTTTAGGGTCAATTCTTAGGTCAAAGTTTTTATTTTCTTCATTTAATAAATCAGATGATTTAAAACCATAAAATCTCAAAAGCCAATCAGCCTGATATAGTCTATGTTCTCTTAAAAGAGGAGCTTTTTTTACATCTTTTGTAAATTCACTTTTTACAACAGGAACAAAAGCTGAATAAAAAACTCTTTTTAACGAATAAGAATTATACAAATTTTCCGCCTTATTTACTATATCAAAATCAGATTCTCCTCCTGCTCCAATTATCATTTGGGTAGTTTGACCTGCAGGGAGGAATTTTGGAGTATGCCTATACAATTTTATTTCATTTTTTCTTTGGATTATTTTTTCCTTGGCAAAATTCATAGAAGATTCTATGGCCTTGGTAGATTTTTGGGGAGCTAAAATTTTTAGAGAATTTTCTGATGGAAGTTCAACATTAACGCTCATCCTATCAACCAAAAGTCCCATTTTTTTAACTAAATCAGAATCAGCTCCAGGTATAGATTTCATATGTATATATCCATTATAATTGTAATCATTTCTCAAAATATCAGCCGTTTTTATTAAAAGCTCCATGGTATAATTTGGATTTTTGATAATTCCCGATGATAAAAATAAACCTTCTATATAATTTCTCCTATAAAAATTGATAGTCAAATCAGCAACTTCTCTTGGAGTAAATTCTGCTCGTTTTGTGACATTTGATGACCTGTTTATACAATATTCACAATCATAAACGCACTTATTGGTAAATAAAATTTTCAAAAGAGAAATACACCTACCATCTTCGCTCCATGAATGACAAATCCCAGAAAGATGACTATTTCCCAAACCTTTTGATGAATTTCTTCTATTCGATCCTGAAGAAGAACAAGACACATCATATTTAGCAGCATCCGTCAAAATCTCCAACTTTTCTAAAATATCCATATAATCCCCTTTTGTTTTAGACTTTTACTGTCTTATGATTATATTAGAATATTTAAAAACTTTCAAGAAAAAATATAAGAAAAAGCTCTTTTATATTTCTTATATTAATTTAAATCAAAATTATATAATATTATAAACTTCCTACTTTTTATCAATTGCTATAAATGAAAAAGCAAATTTATAGCCTGCATTAATAGATAAATTCATAGAATCTATATGTGAAAATTGACTTGATGTAATTGGCAATATTTCCTTATTATCTGATTTTATTAGCACATTTTCCCAAATCCAATTATAGAAGTTGGATAAAGATTATAGGTCAAGGATTCTTTTTTAAATTTCATATTTAAAAATATATTTTTATTTTCAACTAAGTCATCATTTTCTAAACCACAGTCATAAAGAATTTGTTTTCTTGTTAAATTTCTCATCTTTTTTCTCTTTTCTACTTATGTGATTAAATTTGACATCTTTATTTATCTATAATATTTTATAAATAGAGAAAAAGAAAGGATTTTTTATGAAAACCACAGTGATTTTTATAGTAATTTTAATAATAAGTGCAATAGTTAATGTCCTTTTATTGTCAAAATTTAGTTTTGGTGATGATAGGGATAGAAAAATTTTTAATAAAACTTGTTCTCATACCCTAATGGCCTTTATAATATATCTTTTACTTGATATGATTTTACCTTTTACAAATAATACTGATTCTTTTACAAATCTTTTTGTAATTTCTCTTTTATTTTTGATAAATCAACTTGTCTATAGGAAGAAATTATCATAATTTTTTAATAAAAAAACCAAATATTTGAATTTCAGCACAAAAAAATCGACTTTAAACTTTCTTTACAATTTAAAGTCGATTATTTTATATGTCCACTAGCATAGCTTTCTGATTTTGGTTCAATCACGCTTAAGTCCTTTCTTTTTTCATATTTAAATTTATTTAAATACCTCGGCATATTGACAGTTTTGTATATTTTTTTACTTTATGGGAAAACTTCCTCCTAACACTTTTATCATATTCAATTGTAATTTGGCTCTTTTTATTTAGCTACAAACAAATCCTTTTTAGAAAAATGTCAGATGGCTATATTTTACACTTGATTTCCACCACTTTTTCTATGAAATTTACATTTTAAATTCTTTTTTTAAATAAATATCACTATTGTAAAGACTTTAATTAGAAATTTCAGATTTTAAATCCATTTAAATTCTCATAGTCTAAATACATTTATAGGTTAAACTTTTTACTATAATTAATTTCCTATAAAATTAAGCCCTCGTCCTTTCTATGCTAGTGGACTATCAGAAGTATCTTATCTTCTGTTATTATAATGATACCCCGTGAAATCGATTCTAAACGTTTTTTTATAAATTTTTAAATTTTTTTTATTTTCATTAAATAAAATTGCATACATATTATTTAAAAAAATAAAAAAATCTCCCAATTAAGGGAGATGATTTTTATTTTAGATTAAGTCTAAAGCTTGATTTAGATCTTCTATTATATCATCGCTATCTTCTAGTCCTACTGATAATCTTATCAAACCTGGTGCTATTCCTGCTTCTTTTAAAGCTTGTTCTGTGTAGGTAGAATGGGTCATTGTTGCTGGGTGTTCTATTAATGTTTCTGCATCTCCCAAACTTACAGCAAGTGAGCATAATTTTACATTATTCATTATTGTTCTTCCTGATTCAATTCCACCTTTTACTTCAAAGGTTACCATTGCACCATAATCTTTCATTTGTTTTTTGGCTACTTGGTGGTTTTTAAAATCTTCAAGTCCTGGATAATAAACTTTTTCTACATTTTTATGTTTTTGTAAAGCTTCTACTACTTTTTTAGCATTTTCTATATGTTGTTTCATTCTAACTTCTAGAGTTTTCATTCCTCTAAAGATTAAAAATGCATCATGAGCAGATAGGACTGAACCTGTAAAATCTTTTTGTCCTACTAGTCTTACTTGGGTCATTAGTTCTTTTGATCCACATGAAAATCCTGCTATCACATCGCCGTGGCCGTTTAGGTATTTGGTTGCTGAGTGTACTACTATATCCACTCCAAGTTTTAGTGGATTTTGTAGATAAGGTGTTGCAAAAGTATTATCTGCTATTACCATAGTATCTTTTGAGTTTGCTTTTGCTAGTTTTACAACTTCTTCTATATCTATTATATCAAGAGTTGGATTTGCTGGTGTTTCTAGATAAACTATTCTTGTATTTTCTTTTAGATGACTTTTTACCTCTTCTAGATTTGTCATATCTATAAATTCTACTTCTATATTAAATTTTTGAATTTCATTTAAAAATGCAAAGGTACATCCATAAAGTGTGCCACAAGCAAGTATATGGTCTCCAGCTTTTATAAATGGCCAAATTGATGATGTAATCGCTCCCATTCCTGATGCTGTGGATACTGCTGCCTCTGCTCCTTCGAGGGCTGCTAGTTTTTTTTCTAGGGCATCATTTGTTGGATTTCCTAGTCTTGAATATATAAAACCTTCTTCCTCTAGGGCAAATCTTCTGCCACCTTGTTCTGCACTATCAAATATAAAAGTTGATGTTTGGTAAACTGGAAGTCCCAAGGAACCATATGTATCTTTCATTGCTCCTGCGTGGATTGTTTGTGTTGCAAATGATCTTTTATTGTTTTCTGTCATTTTTTTATCCTTTCTTATTATTTTTTATTACTTTTATTTTTATAAAATATTTAATATAATATATCCAAAGAATTTAAGGAGATATTATGAATTTAAACAAAATTTCTTACGCTATAGAAGTTTCTAAGACTGGCTCAATTTCAAAAGCCGCCAAAAACTTATATACTTCCCAACCTGCCATTTCCATGGCTATTAATGATCTTGAAAAAGAATTGGGCTTTAAAATCTTTAAAAGGTCTAAAAGCGGAACTCAAACTACTGTAAAGGGACTTGAATATCTAATTAAATGTCAAGATTTAATCAGCAAATATAAGGATATTCAAAGGCAATATTGTCCTGATAAAAATGATATTCCTGAGCTTAGAATTTCAAGCCAACATTTTAACTTTACTGTCTCTGCCTTTATGAAATTAATCGAAAAATACAAGGATTCTTCATTTAAGTTCTACCTTAAGGAAACGACTTCCCTCCATGCCATTAACCATGTTGAAAATGATTATTCAGACCTTTCCTTTATCTACATAAATAAATCTTATAAGGAGGCTATCTTTAATTTGTTTAAAGAAAAATCCTTAACATATGTATCGATAGCCAAGGTTATTCCTCATGTTTTTATTAACAAGGACCACCCTTTGGCAAAGAAAAAACTTATAAAAATTTCTGACCTTTATGCCTATCCCATGATAATTTATGAGCAAGATGATACCCAAGTATTGCCAGAAGAATTTGTAAACTTGCCTGACCACAAACAAATCATTTACACCCAAGACAGGGGCACAACTTTAGGATTAATATCTAATACCAATTCTTTTAATGTTGGAACTGGTTGCCTTCATCCTAATAACGGATTTTCTAATATAAAAACTGTTAAACTTGAAAATCCTGAAAATTTATCTATGGATATAGGCTATGTTTACAAATCTTCCAGAAATCTTTCAAAACTTTGTAAAGAATACTTAGACCTTACTAAGCTTGAACTTTTCCATTGTCTTCCAAAACTTTGATATGATCAGCTACTTTTGATTCTGGCATATCATATTCAAAATTCCACTTATCCTTTGCAGCTGTAAATGGTACATATATTGAAATTATTGAGATTATTCCAAGTATAAATTGATACCAGAAGTAAGGGATAATTTGAAATGGAGCTACTGCTCCTTTTGTAAATCCTGCTGCTATCAAAACTTGGGCTGCATAAGGAATTACTCCTTGAAATACGCAAGAAAAAGTATCAAGAAGTGATGCCGACCTTCTAGGGTCAACCTTATATTCATTGCACATTTTCTTTGCAATTGGTCCTGAAATAATAATTGCTACAGTATTATTTGCGACTGCAACATCTGCAAGAGAAACTAAGGCTGCTATACCAAACTCTCCAGATTTTTCACCTTTTGCAAATTTTTTAATTTTAGAAATGATCCAATTAATTCCACCTTCTTTGGTGACCATATTGGAAAGACCTCCAATCAACATTGATAGTAGGAATATTTCAAACATTCCTGTAAATCCTTCCCACATGGTTTGAGAAAGCTCTAATAAATTAAAACCATTGTTCATAAGTAAAACTATTCCGGAAAGTACAATTCCACCAGTAAGTACTAAAAATACATTAACCCCCATAAGGGCAACAACTAGTACAAATAAGTAAGGAATAACCTTGATTATTTCATAATTTAATGCAGCTTGACTAGGCTCTGATTCTGGAGATCCAAATATAAGAAGTAAGATAAAAGTTATTAGACCTGCTGGAAGGGCTAATTTTATGTTCATCCTAAACTTATCTTTCATATCACAGTTTTGGGTCCTAGTTGCTGCTATGGTTGTATCAGAAATTACTGATAAGTTATCACCAAACATTGATCCACCTACCAAGGCTCCAAGCATCAAGGAAAGATTTATCCCTCCTGAATTTGCAAGACCTATAGCTATAGGACCAAGAGCTGTGATTGTCCCTACTGAAGAACCAGTAGCTATAGATATAAAACAAGCTATCAAAAATACACCCGCTGTCAAAAACCTAGCTGGTATAAAAGATAAACCCAATCCTACAACAGAATCAACACCACCAGAAGCAGAAGCTACAGTAGAAAATGCTCCTGCCAATATGTAAATCAAACACATAATAATAATGTTCGAATCCCCACAACCTTCAATCAAATTATCAAACTTATCATTAATGCTTCCACTAAATAAGATGAAAGCACTAATAATTCCAACAAAGGCCGCAATTGGTGCAGGCAATTGGTAAAATGCCATTTCAACTCCTCTTAAGTGAAGCATTATACCTGTGAATAGGTACACAACTATAAAAACTAAAAATGGAATTAAGGCTTTACCAGAAATTCTTTCATTCTCTTTCAAAATTTTCACCCCTTTTTTAAAATGATTACGTTTTCATAATTATAATACATTATTTTAATACCTTAGTAAAATACATATATGTTATGGTTTATATAAGAAAAATTTATAGCTAACAAAGGTCTATTTTTCAAATTAATATTGGTCGTTAAGAAGAGATATACATTTTATCAAAACAATATAACTTATTTTTTTATTTAAAATAAAACTAAATTTAGGCAAATATTAATAAAAATTTCTCCTAGTAAAATATGGTAAAACTATAAAAATTAGCCTACAATATTTAAAATTATATAAAAAAATAAGAAAAACTTATTTTAAGTCTTTCTTATTTCTTTGCCTTTGATTTTAAGGACTGGTCTATGGATTTTTCTAGCATCTTTAAATAGGCATCATAGGCATTTAATTTTCCATAAAAATGCACCCCATCAGTTCCAGAATAATATTCTGGGTGGGCCATACCTTCTTTTTCCCAATCCATTAGGGTTATAAAATCATATTTTTTAGAAAGATCTCTCATAGCAACAGAAACCCTATGCGGTTGGTCGTACCTATTATCATAGCAGGTTACAAAAATTACGCGAGTTTTTTTGGGAACAGTCCTTATAATTTCTTCAAGACTTTCCTTTGGATCTTTTATAGCATTGGTTCCAAGGGCAATTACCACAACAGATCCCAAATTCCCATCTTTTTTCATTTGCTTTATAATATCACTTGCAGAATCGATTGGCCTGCTTCCTTCTGCATTTACATGTAAATTTTTAATATTTTCTTGGAGCATGTCCCTGTTTCCCAAAAGCACACTATCTCCCAAGACATTAATCATTACATTTTCCTTTTTAGCGGCATAATCCTTGTTTTCAGCCTTTTTTATGGCCATATCAAGTAAATTTTTATCCATTTTCATCTTATCTATATCTTGTTTTATAGATTTTTCAAAAATAGTTTTTTCAATCTTTACCATATTATGAGCATTTTCATTTAAAATATAAGCCATGGCTATTGAAGATATAAAGATTAATCCAATAAAAATTTGGCTAATTGCATTTGAAAGCCTATGATTTTTCTCTCTTCTATTGGTATTTTTTTCCTTAAATAAGGGTTCAAATAAATGAAAATTGACTAAGGTCAAAATTCCCGTTACAAAAATCGATAAGATTATTCCCCAATAATTTTCAAAAAAGCTTGTAATTATAACAAAACTTGGCCAATGGAAAAGGAAAATTCCATATGAATACATGGACAAGGTATTTATAAATTTGTATTCCCTTATATTTTTATTGGAATATGAGGTAATTATCATCAAAACTGTAAATAAATCAGCTAGGATAAAGCCAAATTTATAGGTAAGTTCATTAGAATAGGATAAAATAAAACTTAGTCCAATCAAAGCAAGACTCAATAGAGCCGTTAAAGTTTTATAAGGTAGCTTTCTTATTTTTCCTACAAATAAGGCTGCAAAAGCCCCCATCAAAAATGATCCCATACGAGTAAAATCAAAGAAATAGACAAAGGCTATGGCATTATTATAATTTGCTACCAGATAAACCATCAAAAAATATGAAAGAAGGTATAAAAAAATACAAACCTTCATCAATAAAGAAGAAAATTTCTCCTTAAAATTCCTATCCTTATCGAATGTATTTATAAGAAGGGTTAAGACCAAGGGCCAAAGCAAGTAAAAGTGAACTTCGATTGCCAAAGACCAAGTAGGCATAAACAATTGTTTGACAAAGCCACCCTCATAAGAGCCTCCCCTTACTAGCTCAAAAATATTGTAATTAAAAGAAAGAGCAGAAATAAATTGGTCCAAAAATCTTACGCTATAATCCTTATTTATGAAAAAACAAATAAGGCTTGTTATAAAAACCATCAATAAAAGGGGTGGGAAAATCCTAACAAATCTTTTATAATAAAATTTTTTAATATCAATTTCTTTATTTTTATAAATTTCTCTCAAAAGGTGGTAGGTAATCAAAAATCCTGATAAAACAAATAAAATATTTACACCCAAAAATCCACCTGGAATAAAATTCGGAAAAAAATGGTAGGCAACTACCAAAAATATTCCCAATACACGAATATAATCTAAACCCTTAATTCTCATCTTTACCTTCTAATCTCATCCAACCCTTTTTTACTCTCTTATAAGTATAGCCATCACTGTGTTTTATTTTAATATCCTCATTTGCCTTATCCTTATTAAATTTAGCATAATAAACAAAATCATCAAAAATAAACTTTCCCTTGCCGTCAAACCTTGAATCTTTAAAGCTTCCAAGATATTTTCCCTCAGGACAAATAAGCTTACCCTTGCCATTTAATTTATTTTTCAAAATTTGGCCCTTATAAGTAATGTTTTTTGTAGGCTTATAATTTGAAACTTTTTTGGGTCTTAATAAAAACAAAATATAACAAAAAGAAAGAACCATAAAAGCTCCAACAATACAGGCAAAAATACCATTAAACTTTTTCTTTTCCATATCTACCCCTTTACTCTTATTACTTAATTATATCAAAAAAAAGATTTATTTACATATTTATTGTAAAAATATTTATCTATAAGAAATATATTTTACCACAAAAAAACTAGGATGTTTCCACCCTAGTTTTTAAAATTAATTTTACTTATTTTCTTTTTGATTTGAAAAGAGCTGTTGAAGCTGCTGCAAGAGTTGCAACTACACCTGTAAGTCCAGCAACACCTGTTTGTACGTTGTTAGATACAGCTTTCTTTTCTTCTTTTGGAGCTTCTTTTGGAGCTTCTTTCTTTTCTTCTTTTTTAATTTCTTTTCTTTCAAGTCCTTCAGTTTTTGCTTCATCAACTGTTAATTGGATGTAGTATCTTCCATCAGCACCAACTGTTACATTATAACCTTTATTGATTTTTGAATTTTTAACTAAAGCTTCTGCTTGTTTGATAGCTTCTTCTTTTGTTTTAAATCCATTATCAAAGTTGAATGCTTTTTCATCAGCTTTTTCATCATATTTAGCGTATGGTTTTTCTGGTGTTTTTTCTTCTTTTGGAGCTTGAACATGGCTTAAATCTTCAGCTGGTGTAAGTACATAGAAGAATTTACCATTGTTTTCTGAAACTGAGAAGTTTTTGTTAAGATTGTCATTTGCTAAAGCTGCTTTTGCTGCTGCTTCAGCTTCTGCTGCTGTTGAGTAACCAGTAGCGTTATCTCCTTTTGCTTCTGGAGCGTTTTTTTCTACCTTATCTATTTTACCTTGTTCTTTTTCTTTTAATTCGATTGCTACATTATCTGAATCTTCACCTGTTGGTTCATTTGCTGCATAAGCTGTTCCACCGAATACTAATCCTGCTGCAAGAGCTAATGCTAATACATTTTTCTTTTTCATTATTTTTCTCCTTTTTAATATATATTATTTTGATACTCACATTATATATCAATTGTGTATATATTGCAAGTTTATTAGAGAAAATATATATAAAAGCCTAGTAAAATGTTTATTTAGGTATTTTTATTCATTTTCTTTATATTATTTCATCTTGTATGAAAAATATTTATTTTAAAGATTTAATTATCATGATAAAGTATTTACACCTAAATTAAATATTAAGATTTCAATAACAACATTTAAATTAAATACTTGCTATTATTTATTTTATTTTGGAATTATCATATTATTTTAGCCTATATTTTTTATTTTTTATGAATATATCTATAAATTAAAAATAGTATCAATATACTTTTTAATAAAAGTGCTTATCTTAGGTCTTTACTTGCTTATATTTATTAAATTTTATTTTCACCTTAGATAATATAATTCAAAAAATATATTTTTATTTATTTTTAAGATGCTTTTTCACTTCTGATTCTGCCATATCCAATTCAAAATTCCACTTATCTTTTGGCCTTGTAAAGGGGATATATATGGAAATTATGGCAACTAGGCCTAAGATAAATTGATACCAAAAATATGGGATAAGTTGAAAGGGGGCAAGTTTTCCCTGGCTAAAGCTTGCAGCTATCAAAACTTGGGCAGCATAAGGAATTATTCCTTGAAATACACAAGAAAAAGAATCGAGCAGGGAGGCTGACCTTCTTGGGTCAATTTTATATTCCCCACACATTTTCTTAGCAATTGGACCTGAAATTATT
This sequence comes from Anaerococcus hydrogenalis, assembly GCF_002871895.1. Taxonomy (NCBI): domain Bacteria; kingdom Bacillati; phylum Bacillota; class Tissierellia; order Tissierellales; family Peptoniphilaceae; genus Anaerococcus; species Anaerococcus hydrogenalis. Next base: position 187,882 of record NZ_PNHP01000004.1, read on the forward strand.
ATTGCAACAGTGTTATTTGCAACTGCAATATCAGCAAGAGATACAAGCAGGGCTATGCCAACTTGGCCAGATTTTTCTCCCTTGGCAATTTTTTTTATTTTCTCTATTATCCAATTTATCCCTCCTTCTTTGCTAACCATATTGGAAAGGCCACCTATTAGCATGGATAGTAAAAATATTTCAAACATGCCTGTAAAGCCTTCCCACATAGTTTGAGAAAGGGATAAAAAATCAAATCCATTGTCAAAAAGAAAGATTATTCCAGAAAATAAAATTCCACCTGTAAGTACAAAAAATACATTTAGGCCCATAAGGGCAGAAATTAGTACAAAAATATAGGGAATAATTTTGATAAGTTCATAGGATAAGTCTTTTTGACTAGGTTCACTTTCTGGTGCTCCAAATATTAATAAAAGAATTAAGGTAATAAGGCCTGCAGGTAGGGCCATTTTTATATTCATCCTAAATTTATCTTTCATCTGGCAATTTTGACTTCTGGTTGCTGCTATTGTGGTATCAGAAATAACTGACAGGTTATCCCCAAACATAGACCCACCTACCAAGGCCCCAAGCATAAGGGAAAGATTAATTCCCCCAGATTCTGAAAGGCCAACAGCTATTGGTCCAAGGGCTGTAATTGTTCCAACAGAAGTGCCGGTAGCTATAGAAATAAAACAAGATATCAAAAATACACCTGCCGTCAAAAATTTTCCTGGAATAAAAGAAAGTCCCAAACCTACTACAGAATCTACTCCACCGGATTTTGATGCTAGAGCAGAAAAGGCTCCCGCCAACAAATAAATTAAACACATTATAATAATATTTGAATCCCCACAGCCTTCCACTAAGTTATCAAATTTTTCATCTACACTTCCAGAAAACAATAAAAAGGCAGAAATTATACCAACAAAAACTGCAATTGGGGCAGGAAGTTGGTAAAAAGCCATTTCAACTCCCCTAAGTTGGAGAATAATTCCTGTAGATAAATAAATTATAATAAAAACCAAAAACGGAATTAAGGCCTTGGATGAAATTTTTTCATTTTTTTTCAATATATTAGCTCCTTTATATCACTTTTTAAAAGTAAAACTTAAATACCTGCCTTTAATTATAACAAAAATCTATTAATTAAGTAATAAAACAAGTCCTTTTATAAAAATTATTCAAATCAAAAAAAATAAATTTCCAAGACAAATTGGGTATAAAATATACAAGAGAATAAAAGTTATAAAGGAGAAAAAAATGAAAATTAAAAATGTAACAATAGCAGGCGGCGGAGTACTTGGTGCTCAAATAGCTTATATAACAGCATTTCATGGATACAATGTAACTCTTTGGGGAAGAAGTGAGGGTTCTATAGAAAGAATTAAACCAAGAATAGAAAGACTCCACAATATTTTTTCAAAAGAATTAGATCTTGCCCCATCCTATATTGGAGAAGAAAATCCAGATTATCCAAGATCATTTTTCAAAGACAAAAGCGAAATTACTCAAGAAAAAATAGAAGAATTAAAGAAAGTAAATGATGAAATTTATGAAGATTTGAAATATACTACAGACCTTGACGAGGCTTTTTCAAACGCAGACTTAGTAATTGAAGCAATAGCTGAAATTGTAGATGAAAAAAAGGCCTTTTACGAAAAAATTTCTACTCACTTAAAAGAAGATACAATAGTAGTTTCAAATTCATCAACTCTCATTCCTTCACAATTTAGGGAATATACAAAAAGAGAAGATAAGTTTTTAAACCTACACTTTGCAAATAATATTTGGAGACAAAATGTAGCAGAAGTAATGAAACACGATAAAACAAGCGATGAATCTTTTGAAAGTGTGATAGAATTTGCCAAATCTATTGGAATGTATCCGGCAGTACTTAAAAAAGAACAAGCAGGATATATTTTAAATTCACTTTTAGTACCCCTATTAGACTCAGCTCTAATGCTTTACGGAGACGATATAGCTGAACCAAAAGATATAGATATGGACTGGAAAATAGGAACAGGAGCACCAAAAGGACCTTTTGAAATAATAGATATAGTTGGAATTACAACAGTAATAAACATAACAAAAGCAAGTCCAAAAGCCCAAGATCCAAACTCAGCCCTAGCAAAAGCAGTAAAAAAACTAGAAGAAAGAGCCGAAAAAGGCCTAAAAGGAGTAGAATCTGGCGAAGGATTTTATAAATACAAATAAAAGAAAAATGCGATGAAATAAATTTATATTTCATCGCATTTTTTTATCCCAACGCCCAATAGGGACGTTCATTATTGGTACACTTATGTACTTAATTTTTTCGAAAATTTATATCATTTTAATTCTAACCAATAAATTATTTTCACGAGCTAAGATCACTAGGTAGAAAATAATCCTTATATTTAAATATTTTATAGTAAAACAATTTGAAAAAAGATTAGAGAGAGTAAATTTAAATAAGATTTTGTTTTAAACAAAAATCGCCCATATATAATAGATAATTATGGGTTATTTGTTACATTTATTCTTAAAAGAAAGATTGATATAATGATAAATCTTCATATTAAAGTTCCGTTTGTGAGCGCAATTAAGTTATGCGAAATCTTATGAGTTTTTTATTGCACTAAATATGTAAATAAGGATAAACAAAAGTGACATTTTTATCTACTAGATATGATAAAAATTAATTTGTCAATAATCTATAAATATAATCTATTTAAATCAAAATTTTTAATAAGTAGTTAAATTATTATTTAGTAATTTAATATATTTATCTATTTTTACTTCCTAGAATATATTCTCGTTATATATTCTCGTTATATTAAATCATCTTGAAAAAAATACACATCAAAAAAGACCAGCCTTGGCTGATCTTGTTTGTTTGGCAACTACCTAGTCTCCCGGGAGGTCTCCCTCCGAGTACCATCGGCGTTAGAAGGCTTAACTTCTGTGTTCGGTATGGGAACA
>NZ_PNHP01000005.1:0-58465 GCF_002871895.1 Anaerococcus hydrogenalis
CATCTTACACCGATAAATCTTTGGTCTTTCCAGCATGTGCTGATTAGACTTTATAGGGTATTATTCTCCGTTTCCAGAGGCTATCCCCCTTGTGTAAGGCAGGTTACTCACGTGTTACTCACCCGTTCGCCACTAATCCACTTAAGTTCATTCCGAAGAAATCATCTAAGCTTCATCGTTCGACTTGCATGTGTTATGCACGCCGCCAGCGTTTATCCTGAGCCAGGATCAAACTCTCAATTAAAGTTTGATCTTGACTATTGTCATTTTTCGTTTTGGTTTACTCAAAGTAATTCACTTTACTTTTCTTGTAGTTTCTATATATTTTTTTGAGGTTCAATGTCGTTATCTCGTAACGACTATTATATAATACCACGCTCATTTTATCTTGTCAAGTATTTTTTTAATTTTTTTTATTAAATCTTTACTTTCGAGATGTTTTCTCTGAAGTGATATCATATACATTATATACTGTATTTTTTAGCTTGTCAAGTTTTTTTAAAAATTTTATTTTTTAATTTTTTTATCGCCTGACTGCTTCTTTAACAGTGCCTTTATATAATACTAGGATTTTTTATCTTTGTCAAATATTTTTTTAATTTTTTTAAAAATTTAAAAGAGCCCTTATTTTCAAGCTTTTCTTCTTTGTTTTTTTGCTTGATGGGCTCTTTTTTGTAATTTTTTATTTTATTTTTTTATTTTTCTAATGATTTTTTTAATTCTTCTAGTTTTTCTTTGCATACATCCATTGCTTTTTGGAGTGAGTCTTTTTTACTCATGTCTACTCCTGCCTCTTTTAATACTTCTAGTGGGTATTTGCTTTTTCCTGCTTTTAGGAAGTTAAGGTATTTTTCTAAGTCTTCTTTATTACCCTTTAATATTTTTTCTGATAGGCTTACTGCTGATGAAAAGCCTGTTGAGTATTGGAATACGTAGTAGAACATATAAAAGTGTGGGATTCTTGCCCATTCTGTTGATATATATTTATCTACTTCTATATCTTCTCCAAAATAGTCAACGTTTAGGTCGTGGTAGATTTGGTTTAATTTTTCTGCTGTTACTGGCATTGAATTTTCTACTAGCTTATTTGCCTCTAGTTCAAATTCTGCAAACATTGTTTGCCTAAAGACTGTTGATTTGAATGAATTTACGTAGTGATTTAGTAAATAGGCTTTTTCTTTTTCGTCTTTGGCTTTATCTATCATATAGTTTAATAATAGAAGTTCATTTGTTGTTGAGGCTATTTCTGCCAAAAATATTGAATAATCTCCGTAGATATATGGTTGGGTTTTTCTTGTGTAGTAGGAATGCATAGAATGACCCAATTCGTGAGCTGTTGTAAAAAGTGAGTCTAGGGAGTCGTTGTAGTTTAATAGAATGTATGGTTCTGTATCGTAGGATCCGGATGAATATCCTCCTGATCTTTTTCCATCATTTTCCATTACATCGAACCACCTATCGTCAAAGCCCTCTCTTGCTTTTTTGATGTAGTCTTCTCCAAGTGGGGCTAGGGCTTTTAGGATTAATTCTTTTGCCTCGTCGAATGTGTAAGTTTTGTTATAGTCTTCTACTAAAGGTAGGTAAATATCTTCAAATCCTAAATCATCTAGTCCCAAAACTTCTTTTCTTAGGCTAGTGTAGTCTCTGTGAATTTCTATATTGTCATGGATTACTTCTATTAGATTGTCATAAACTTTCTCGTCAATATTATTTGCAAATAGACTCATCTTTCTTGCCGAATCAAATTTTTTGAGTTTTGCTATGGTATTATTTGCTGTCATTTCTCCATCTAGGAGGGAGGCTGCTGTATTTTCAAATTGTTTATATACTGTGTAATATTTTTTGTAAACTTCTTTTCTAAATTCACGATTTGGATCTAGTTCTAGGTTTGTGAAGTTTGCGTCTGTGATTTGGATTTCTTCGTCGCCTTTTTTTACTTTTGGAAATTTAAGGTCAGCATTTGAAAAAATCATATAGGTATTTTGTGGATTTTGGGATAGTTTTGAAAATGATGCTATAATTTTTTCTTCGTTTTCTCCCAAGGTGTGATCTTTATTTCTAAATAAGTCCTCGAAATAATGCTCATAAATTTTTAATTCATCTTTTTCTTCTATATATGTTTGTACTTTTTTATAATCTTCTGACAATATTTCTGGTGTTATAAAGGAAAGTTCTTGGGCAAGGCTTGCAAATAAGTTGTCTGCAATTTTTGTCATTTCTTGGTATTTGGCAACTCTTGTATCTTCGTCAGATTTTAATGAAGCATAAACACCGAGTTTTGAAAATTTTCTTTCTAATTTTTCATCTGTCTTTAAAAAATCGTAAAGACTGTCGGCTGATTCTAAAATCCTTCCTTTATATGTCTTAGTTTTTTCTATTAGATTTTTTACTTCTTCTACGTCTTTGTAGAAATCATCGTCTGTCTTATAAATTTTTTCTGTGTCCCATTTTAGGGACTTGTCTATATCTTTTCTATCCATTTTTTTCTCCTTTTTTTATAAAACTTGTGCAACTGACCTATTTCCTATATATATAAAGCCCATAGCTATTAGGCCAAAGGCAACAATTGCTATAATTTTGGTACTTGTTGGTAGGGTCATGTTCATTATTGGGAAAAATCCTGCAAGGATAAAGCCTCCCAAAAGTCCGCCAATATGTCCTGTTATTCCAATTCCTGGAACCATAAAGGAATAAATAATATTTATAGCAACAATTCCTATAAAGCTTGAGCCAAATTGCCTTAGAAATTCATTGTCCCTATAGTTAAACATTATTCCAAGAGCAAGGCCAAACAAACCATAAAGGGATGTGGATGCCCCTGCTGAAACACTTGTAATTTCTCCAAAGGCATAGGTAAATAAATTTCCCATTACCCCTGTTAGTAAGTAAATAATTAGGAAATTTTTAGATCCGTACAAGGATTCAAAAGTATCTCCAACACTATTTAAAAAATACATATTCATCAAAAGATGAAAAACTCCAATGTGGATAAAAATCGGGCAAAATAATCTCCACCACTCTCCTTGGTATACATGGATTTTGCTCATAGCATTAAATCTTAAAAGATTTTCAATATTTTCGCTGCCGCCCGTTACAGTCATGAAAATAAACACTATGACATTAATCGCCATCAAAATTCTTGTCATTTTTCCCTTAGCCATAAATCCTCTTTCTTAAATTATTTTTTGGCAAAATTTTTATCAATAAAGTCCCTTGCCATAGACCTTATTTCCTTTTCGTAGTCACTTCTTTCAAGGATTGGATTTAATTTAAAATTATAGGTCTCATCTATATAAGAATTATCCTTCAATTTGGGATAATCTTCATCTTGTAAGAAAATTATTTTAATATCTTCCTTATATCTTTTGGCAAATCTTGCAAGATTAATAGAATTTTCTCCATTAAACTCATTAACATTTTCAGTAATAATCAAAAGATCCTTATCCTTAACCTGCTTTTCAAAATATACAAGAGATAAGATAAGCTCCATAGAATTAGAAATTTTCGCCTTAAAAAATATATACATAGCCCAAGAAACTCCACCGCCTGCGCCAAGGTATGGAAAATCAATTTCGCTAACCCCCAAAAACTCACTCACTTTTTTAGAAAAATGCTTGCAGGCTTTCTCAAGCTCTAAAATTTCCTCCTCGCTTGCTCCCTTTCTTATAGGCCTCTTATCCAAAAAAGAATTTTTTTGAAAAAGAGTAAGGGGAAGGCTAGTTGCGATTTCAATATTAGTATCCAAAATCCTCTTATCAAGACCACTCGCATCAATAGAATCAACCTTGATCATATTTTTGGCAACAGGATTTAAAGAATTAAGATTTTTATCAAAAAACCTCACTCCCAAGGCATAGAGCATGCCCATTCCCATATCATTAACAGCCGTATCTCCAATGCCTATAAAAAAATCCTCACAGCCGTTATTTAATCCATCGACAAGCATCTCTCCCATACCAATAGAAGATGATTCCATAACATTAAGCTTATCCTTATACATAAGCCTAAGTCCACAAGCCTGAGCCATCTCCATAATGCAGGAATTTTTTTTGATAATATATCTGGCAGTAGCCGCCTCTCCTATAGGATTATGTACATTAAGATAAGAAAAATCTCCACCTATTACTTCTTTCATAATCTCAACAGTTCCCATTCCCCCATCAATAAAGGGAAGAATAGAAGCCTTATTATTTTTATCTTTTTCTAACTCTTCTTTAAAATAATTTCCAATTTCAATAGAATTTTCAAAGTCTTTAATCGAATCTAAAGCTAGTAGTATATTCATAATTCACCTCAATTAAATTATACCCAAACTATGTGGATGAATTATTAAATATCTTTACCAATTGTAAATTCAATGATATAATTAAATGGAAAGTTTAGAAAATAAACTTTTACTGTTTAACTCATAGAAATCTTTAAAAAGATTTCGCCCATCAAAGAGCCAATTAAAACTTACAAGTGGCTTTTTAAAATGTCTTTTCAAAAATTTGGAAAGGCATTTTTTTTTATTTTATAATCTATGATATTGATTCAAATTTTATAATGAGTATAATTATCATATACTTTGTTTTTTATTTAAAATGAAGTAATTATTTAAATTATGGAGGATATTATGTCATTAATAGGAAAAAGATTACCTGAATTTAATTTGGATGCTTACGATCCAAAAACAAATGAATTTGTAAAGATAAGCGATAAGGACCTTGAGGGTGAATGGAAAGTTTTAATGTTTTATCCAGCAGACTTTACTTTCGTATGTCCTACAGAGCTTGAGGATTTACAAGAAAAATATGGGCAATTAAAAGAAATGGGAGCAGAAGTTTATTCTGTAAGCGTTGATACACATTTTGTGCACAAGGCTTGGCATGATGAAAGTGATGCAATCGGAAAAATCCAATACAAAATGATTGGTGATTCTAACAAAGAACTTACAAAAGCTTTAGATATTTTAACAGAAGATGGAAAAGCTGACAGAGCAACTTTTGTAATAGACCCTGATAATATCATTCAAACAGTAGAAATAAATGCGGGTGGAATAGGAAGAAAAGCAGAAAATAATATATACAAAGTTAAGGCTGGTCAATATGTAAGAAAACATCCAGATCAAGTATGTCCTGCAAAATGGAATTCTGAAGATGATGATACATTAACACCAGGTCTTGACCTTGTTGGAAAAATCTAATGTTAGACAGTAAATTAAAAGATCAGCTAAAGGCTTATCTTAAAATGCTAAAGTCCAATGTAACAATTGGACTTTCGCTAAATGAAGATGAAAATTCAAAAAAATTAAAATCTTTTATTGAGGATGTGAAGTCTTTATCTGATAAGATTAAAATAAGAGAAGAAAAATTAGATTTTACACCTGCTTTTAGCTTAAATGGAGAATTTGAACACGGGAAAATTGTTTTTGCAGGAATTCCTTTGGGACATGAATTTGAATCATTTGTCCTTGCACTTTTACAAGTTGGTGGAATCGAACCAAAAATATCCAAGGAAGAAAAAGAAAGAATAAAATCTATAAAGGAAAAAAGAAATTTTGAAACAATAGTTTCCCTTTCCTGCCACAACTGCCCAGAAGTTGTACAAGCTTTCAATATTATGGCAGTTTTGAACAAAAATATCTCTCACACTATGATTGAAGGTTCCATAAACCAAGATATATGTGAACAAAGAGATCTTATGGCAGTGCCAGCAATTTTTGAAAATGGAGAATTTCTTGACGGGGGCAAAAAAACTATGGCAAGTCTTTTAGACCTTGTAGCAGAAAAAGTCCAAAAAGATTTATCCAATTTCAAAAACTATGATATCTTGATAGTCGGAGCAGGGCCAAGTAGTGCTACATCTGCAATTTATGGAGCAAGAAAGGGTCTAAAAGTTGCAATAGTAGCAGACGAATTTGGTGGACAAGTAAACGAAACCCTCGATATAGAAAATATAACAGGAATCCCAAAAACAGAGGGGCCTAAATATATGTTATCAGTCAAAAAGCAAGTGGAAAATCTTGGAGTAGACATCATAGAGGGAGTAAAGGCTGTCGATTTTGAAAAAAATGACCATGAATTTAATTTAATCCTAGAAGATGGGGCAAAAATTAATAGTAAAACAATAATTCTTGCAACAGGAACAAGGTGGAGACTTCTGGGAATAGATGGAGAAGAAGAATTCAAAAACAAGGGAGTAGCTTTTTGCACCCACTGTGACGGTCCCCTATTTAAAGGAAAAGACGTAGCAGTTGTAGGAGGAGGAAATTCAGGAATAGAGGCGGCAATAGACCTTGCATCAATAGCAAAAACCGTTACAGTTCTCGAATTTTTACCAGAATTAAAGGCAGATAAAATATTACAAAAAAAATTAGAATCCCTTCAAAACGTAAAAGTTATAACATCTGCCCAAACAACAAAACTCCTTGGCGATACAAAACTAAGAGCTCTTGAATATATAGATAGAAATACAAAAGAAGAAAAAACAATAGATCTTGCCGGAGTTTTCATCCAAATCGGTCAAATTCCAAACACAGAGTGGCTGGAAGGTAAAATAAAACTCACAGATAGGGGCGAAATCGAAGTAGAAAAAGACGGTTCAACAAATATAGAAGGAATATTCGCAGCAGGCGATGCGACAAATTCTCTTTATAAACAAATAATAATAGCAGCAGGCTCAGGAGCAACAGCAGCCCTATCAGCCTTTAACTATTTAATAAGAAAATAAAAAGTAATGTGCAGAATAAAAATCTGCACATTTTTTTGCTTAAATTTACATAAACATCCTAAAATTATCATCATTCTTTTTTAAAAATATAATAAAAAACAATAAAGGGTGAAATTATAAAAATTATTGGCAAAACCAATTTTGAAAATGTAAAATAATCTATTTTCTCTAATCTATTTCCCATATTTTTAATAGCTTGGGGAAAGGCTATTACCGAAAAAGCTAGAAAAATTGTTAGTATTAAAAAGGGCATTTGTTTTGGGTCTTTATTTAAGGCCCCCTCCATTATGCCAAAATAATATATTAAATAAAAAACAAGGCCTATAGCTGCATATAAAAAATCCCAAAAAATTTTTGAAATAAAAGATTCATTTTCTTTCTCATCATTATTTTTAAAGTATTTTATATCTACCCCAAAAATTTCTGATAATTTCACAAGATTATCCATAGAAGGCTCACTAAGTCCCTTCTCCCACTTGGAGACAGCTTGCCTTGAAATATTTAATTCTTTTGCCAAATATTCTTGGGTTAAGTTTAATTCTTTTCTTTTATTTTTTATTTTTTCTCCAATCATAAATCCTCCTTTTTTATTATTGTAAGGAAATTTTTTAAAAAAGCTAGCAACTATAGGGCAACTTGGGGGAATTTTTCTTAATTTCTTTTATTTTTACTTACAAATAATGATATAATTATAAAAAATAAGGAGGAATTATGGGGGAAATTATTAAAATAGAAATTGACAGCATAGTTGTCGGTATGGACGATGGGTCTGTTGTTAGGGTTAACTTATCTGATGTAAATTTTCTTCCTCAAATTGGAGACAGGGTTAAGGTCTTTAAGGATGAAAAGGGAAATTTTGTAAAAAAAATAAAAGAGGACGAACTTGTTGAAAATAAAGAAAATATCTTACATAAAGAAGAAAATATTTTTCAAAAAGAGAAAACTTCTGATTACAATTTTGAGACAAACACAATTGATTACAGGAACAATGTTACCAACAATTACTATATAAATACTAGTATGCAAAATAAAAATAAGGTCAATAAGCTTTCTTATCTTCTTTTGGCACTTTTTTTGGGTAGCTTTGGTGGACACAAATTTTATTCTGGAAAAATCGGCAAGGGAATACTATATTTATTTTTTTCTTGGACTTTTATTCCTACCTTAATTTCTTTTGTAGAATTTTTAACAGCCCTTACAAAGCCTTCTGATGAAAATGGTAATATATATATATATATAAGGACTCAATTTTGAGTTCTTTTTTATTTAGAATAACTAAAATTTACTTAGATACGGGATTGTTCGGAAAAATATATTCATTCTAAAGTTAAATTATAATAATAAACAGCTAAGTTTAGAAATCTTTTCCTTTACTGTTTCTCTATATTTACTTAATCCATTAGATCTCTCCACCCATACTAAAACCCGTTTGCTAAGCAAACTTTCTCGTGCTTATGAAAACTCATTTGCTTTTCAAATTTTTCCGTGCTTTCGCACTAGTTTTCAGGATTTATAACCGAAATCAACAGTTATAAATCTGCACTTAGTTTTAGGGATGATTGTGCCAAATCAAGGCACAATCATCTGGTCGAGATGGGGAATTTTGGGATTGATTTTATCGCTGAAGTCTTTTTACATTTTTTTGTTTCATTATTTTTTATTAAGTCTGAGAAGGATAAGATGAAATTTTTTATGATATTTGATTTACAAATAATTTGTAATTTAAAAAATGAAGTTAAACCCATCTCGAGCCTGTCGAGAGATCTCTTTTTAATTTTAGAAATTAATTTTCTATATCCATCGAATTATCTACTTCTATTTTTTCTAAATACTTATTTTCCTATGAGATCTCTCCACTCATTTCATTCGCTCGAGATGGGTTTTATTGGATTAATTTTCTTTCTAAGGCCTTATTTTTCCCCTAATTTTTTTAAGGCAAAAAATATTGCCACAGCTAGACCCTCATCTTCATATATTTCCAGGGTGTTTTCTCCAAAGTTAAAGTTTGCTAGAAATTCATCCTCTTTTATTAGGGATAAGTTTTCTCCGTTTTCTATTAACCTTACTTGCCTGTTTATAATTTTAGCCTGGCTTATTGGCTCATCTTTCATTTTTTCTATTTTTAGATTTCCTATTACAGCTTGTTTTTTTCCTCTTAGGCTAAATAGGTTTTTTATTTTAAATCTTGCCACTAATTTTCCACTAGGACGTAATACATTGTACTTGCCTTCTAATTTGTAGGTCATTCTTTCGTTTTCAAAAATTTTTCCGTCTTTGTATTGTAATTTTTTCATTTTTTTCTCCAAATAAAAAGCCAGTAGGTAATCCCACTGGCATATTTTTAATAATTTTCTTTTAGATATTCGATTATATCGTCAGATTCATACATTTTTTTGTCACCAAATACCATAAATGGGATTTGATCTTTTCCACCAAGCTCTATTAGCTCTTTGGTGTTTTCTTTTCCACTTCTTCCATCTTTTACATTGTAAGATGTGAAGTCTAAAATTTTATTTTCGTGCATGAAGTTTAAAACTTTTAAGCAGTATGGACATTCTGGTTTAAAATACAAATCAAATTTACTCATAATACTTCCTTTCTTTTTTCTCTTATAATTTTTCTACCCTTAAATTTATTTTATAAACTTAAAAGAAAAATATTAAAGAGGTAAATAATAGTAGTATTAGTAAGACTGGTGGCATAAAGACTTTCATAGCTGCCAAAAACATGGCAAGTCTGTCGTCTTTTTCCAAGTTGTCTTTTTCTAAAAGTTCTTCTTTTTCATAGATTTCTTCTTTACTTTTGTTTTTGAAGGGATCTATTGGTCTTTTCATAGATTAGCTTCCTTGGCTAATTCGTGTTCTTCTTTGAGCCTTTTTTCTTCGTTTTTTTCAAAGGCTTCTTGTTTTGTTTTTTCTGATACATCCATCAAGTGACAAGCTACAAAATGACCTTCTTCTACTTCTTTTAATTCTGGTTCAAATTGCTTGCAAATATCCATGCAATATTTACATCTTGTATGGAAACGGCAGCCCTTTGGTGGCCTTACAGCTGATGGAATATCTCCATCAATTGTTTGTAATTCTTGTCCCTTATCAACATCTGTTCTTGGAATTGCTTGTAAAAGTGCCTTTGTGTAAGGGTGTTGTGGATTTTTGAAAATCCTGTCTGAATCAGAAAGTTCAACCATAACTCCCAAATACATTACCCCAATCCTGTCAGAAATATATTTTACTACTGAAAGGTCATGGGTTATGAAAAGGTAGGTTAGGTTTAAGTCTGTTTTTAAATCTTGAAGTAGATTTATAATTTGAGATTGGATTGAAACGTCAAGGGCTGATACTGCCTCATCGCATACTATAAAAGTTGGGTTTAAGGCAAGGGCCCTGGCTATTCCTATTCTTTGCCTTTGTCCACCGGAAAATTGGTGAGGGTACCTGTGAATGAAATATGGGGCAAGTCCACATTGGTTCATTACATCTTGGATATATTCGTTGTAGCCTGCTTCTTTTCTTGATTTGAAAAGACCATGGCCCAAGACACCTTCTCCAATTATATTTCCAACAGTCATTTTTGTATCCAAAGAACCATAAGGATCTTGGAAAATTATTTGAAGATCTTTTCTAAGCTCTCTCATTTCCTCATTTGTAAGTCTTGATAAATCTATTCCATCATCTACAAAACTTTCAAATTTTTCAAAGAGGTCTTTTGATTTTAACTCTTCTTTCTTAGCCTTTATTTTTTGATCTTTTTCCAAAACTTCCTTATCAAGTTTTTCTTTTTTACTTAAAAGTTCTTTGTATTTTGGATCATTTAGGATAGCATTTTTTAATTCTTTTTTATCCCTAATCCTTACTTGATCTTTTTCTTTTATTTTTTTGATTTGAAGTAAAACTTTTGATCTTTCTTTTATTTTTTTGTAATAATCATCTAAAATATTTGTAATTTCTTCTAAATTATCACTAGCAAGAAGTCCTCCTGCTATTCTCATCATATTTTCATATTCTTCTTGGAGAAGTCTTCTTTGGTGCATAGCAGCTTCGTTTAATTCAGCTTTTTTTTCTTCATCATTAGTTTTTTCTAAATCATCATAAATTTTATGAAGTTTTTCCACCTCAGCATCGTATGAAGGAAATACTTTTGGTATGTCTTTTATATCCTTTCCCATATAAGCTGGGGCAAGTTTATCAAGAGTTGTTCCATAATATAGGGTTGTTCCTTCAGTTTGTTCGTAAATTTGAAGAATAGTCCTACCAAAGGTAGATTTTCCACAACCACTTTCTCCAACCAAACCGAAAGTTTCACCTTCAAATATATCTATTGATATATTTTCGTTAGCATGGACATACTCATTTGCTCCCCTAGAAAAGATAGATTTTTTCTTGATTGGAAAATATTTTTTAAGATTTCTTATTTTAAATAAGACCTTTTTATTATTTTTCTCCATCTTCTCTCTCCTTTCTATTTGGGAAGTGGCACCTTATTTTTTGATTTTCATTTACAGCCACAAGCTCCGGCATTTCTTTCCTACATTTGTCACTAGCATACTTACACCTATCTGCAAATTTACACCCATCAGGAAGGTTTAGTGGATGTGGAACTGATCCTGGTATTATATCAAGTCTTTCGTTTCTATCGCTTGTTATTGCAGGGATAGAATTTAAAAGAGCAACTGTATATGGGTGGTTGTAATCTGTTATATCGTGTTTAAAAATATAATCTACTGGAGATTGTTCAACAATTTGTCCACAATACATTACAGCAACTTCATCAGCCATTTGATTTATAACTCCCAAGTCATGGGTTATAAATAAAATTGATGTGTTTTGTTTTTCCTTTAATTCGTTCATCAACTTTAGAATTTGAGCTTGAATTGTAACATCAAGAGCTGTAGTTGGCTCATCTGCTATTAATAATTTTGGTTCACAAGCAAGGGCCATGGCAATCATAACCCTTTGGTTCATACCACCAGAAAGCTCGAATGGATATTGTTTGGCAACAACATGAGGATTTGGAATTTTAACTTGGGCAAGTAGTTCTTCCACTCTTTTTGCAGCCTCTTTCTTATTCATTTTTTTGTGAAGGATTAAAACTTCTGAAATTTGTTTTTCAACAGTAAAAACTGGATTTAAAGAGCTCATTGGTTCTTGGAAAATCATAGAAATATCATTTCCCCTAATCTTTTCCATTTGAGATCTCTTGTAATCAGAAATCTTTTTGCCATCAAAAATAATTTCTCCATCGTAAATTTTTTGGTTTGGCTCAAAAAGTTGAAGGATACTCATGGCAGTTTGACTTTTTCCAGAACCACTTTCTCCAACAAGGCCTAAAGTTTTTCCTTCTTCAATTGTGCATGATACTCCATTTACAGCCTTTATAAGACCTCGTCTTGTTTTAAAGTAGGTATGGAGTTTATTTATTTCAAGTAAATTTTTCATTTTTACACCTATCTCTCATTTGATCTTGGATCTATTGCATCTCTTAGGGCATCTCCAATTAAGTTTACTGAAAATGCTGCCAAAAATACTGCAAGTGCTGGTATTACCCATCTCCACCAGTAAATATTAATTACATCTGATGATTGGGCACTTGTCATCATATTTCCCCAAGATGGCATAGGTTCTTGGACACCAAAACCTAAGAAAGAAAGTCCCGCTTCTGTAAGGAGGTTTCCAGCAAAACCAAGGGTAGCATTTACTATAATTATTGAAAGAATATTTGGAAGAATATGTCTTACAAGAATTGATGAATTTGTGACACCCAAAGCCCTTGCTGCTATTACATAATCTCTTTCTCTTTCAGCCAAAATTTGTCCACGAACAAGCCTTGCAATTCCTGTCCATCCAATAACTCCTAGTAAAACCATAATCATCATAAGTCTTGTATTTTGACTTGTATTTACAGGAAGGAGGGCAGAAAGTGTAATAATTAATGGATAAAATGGGAATGATTGGACAATTTCTGTAATTCTCATAAGAACATTATCAACACGTCCTCCAGCATAACCTGAAACCATACCAATAATTACACCAAGAACAACTTGGATTAGAACTGATACAAAAGAAATTACAATAGTCATCTTTCCACCGTGAATTAATCTTGTAAAAATATCACGACCTTGGTCATCTGACCCGAACCTAAATCCTTTTAGTCCCCAAGTATCAATTTTATTATCTTTACTTACGGCATAGTTATTAAAATATCCTGAAAATATTTGTTCATATTTTCCACTAGGACAAGAAGCCTCACCGTAATTATTATTTCCCCAAGAATAAAGTTTGCCGTTTTCATCAAGGGCTGTGAAGTGGTTTGTACCACCAACTATATCCTTAACTTTTCCCTCAAATTTAGGAACATTTTTTCCAGATAAATTATCCCTAGAAGGTCCCCATACATAAAGTTTTCCATTTTCATCAAGGGCTGCTGCAGAATTTGATGTTAAGGCAACTTTTTTAATTTTAACCTTATTATTTTTAATCTCATCAGGAGCCCCTACATCAACCTCAGCCCCCCTTACACCAAGAAGTTTTGTAGATCCATCTTTTAAAACAGCAAGAATATTTGAACCACTTGTATCAAAATCTACAACTTTTCCTTGAACTTCTTTTGGGATAAGGTCAAGTCTTGAGTTCATTGTTGAACCCCAAACATAAATATTATTTTTTTCAGTCAAAACGACAGAATATTGAACTCCACCGCCAAGTTTTTTAATACCTTCTGCTTTGATTTGGCTTTCTTGCATTGGTGGAAGTTCAGCTTGTTGGAAAGAATCATTTCCCCAACCATAAAGATCATTATCTTCTGTAGCTACAATAATATGTCTATCCCCTGCAGCAACATCTTTTATTTTTTTGCCATCAAGTTCTTCTTTAATATCATCAGGGATTTTCATAACATCATCTTCGTTATTTTTTCCCCAAAAATAGTAGTTTTTCTCCTTAGTAAGGCCTACACCAAAAGTATTTCCTACAGAAATCTTCTCAACCCCCTCTTTTTCCATTTGAGATGGGTATTTCATGTAGCCTGAACCTGGGGAAACATTAATAAGATTTCCCTCAGCTTGGTAAGGATTAAAAGGAATTATTGCTGACCCAATAAAAACAACAAGGATAATTCCAAGAAGTAGGACAAGACCAATAAGTCCAAGTGGGTTTCTAAAATAATTTTTAACAGCCATTTTTCCAGGAGAAGTAATGGCATCTTCCTTTAAAGATTCATTTTCATTTAGTCTAAGGTCTTCTAAATTTTCTCCACTTTGCTCATCAAGAAGATCTTGAGCCCTATCCTTAATCTTATCCTCTTCACTCTCATTATTTGCATTTGCACCAAAAGTAAACAAGGAAAGAACTAATTTTCCAAAAGATTTAAATGATTTTTTTAATTCATCTTTCATACTAAGCCTCCAATTTTACTCTAGGATCAACAAGTGCATAGGCAATATCCATAATCAAGTTTCCAAGAAGGGTTAAAATTGCATAAAACATTGTTAGAGCAAGAATAACATTATAATCTTGAGCCAAAACTGATTTTATAAGAATATTTCCAATTCCCCTGTAAGCAAAAATAGTCTCAGTTATAGCAGAACCTGAAAACATAGAAAGAATTGCCCAAGTCATAGCAGTTACAACTGGTATAAGGGCATTTCTAAAAGCGTGAGAATAAATTACAGTTTTTTCCTTAAGTCCCTTTGCCCTTGCAGTTCTAATATAATCTTCATTAAGTGAATCTAGCATAGAATTTCTAACATATCTAGAAATAGATGCCATAGATCCAAAAGTTAAAGTTAAAGTAGGTAAAATTAAATATCTTATCCACTCACCAAAAGTATTATTTCTAGGCATACCATTTGCTGGCAACCATCCTAGCCTAAAGGAAAATAAGAATATCAAAAATAAACCTATAAAAAATGTAGGCAAGGAAATACCAACCAAGGTAAAGACCTGGAAGAACTTATCAAAAGGCCCTCCCTTATGAACGGCCGACCTTATTCCTATAAGAACCGAGAGCACAAAAGAAACAAGCGTTGAACCAATATTAAGTAAAATTGTATTTTTAAGTGGTTCAGAAAGATATTCCTTAACAGGCCTTTTAACTTGGGTAGATTCTCCAAAATCTCCCTTCAAACTTCTTCCCATCCACATAAAATATTGTTCTGGCAACGATTTGTCATAACCATAACGTTTTTCAAGATTTTTATACATTTGTTCTTGTTGGGCCTTGGTCATTCTTCCATCCTTTGGCATCATAGCCAAGATAGGATCACCAGGCATGGATTTAGAAAGCACAAAAACCAAGATAGATATGATTATAGCTACTGGAATCAAATTAATGATTCTCTTTATTATGTATTTTAACATCTTCATCCCTTCCTTAATGTTTTAAAATTTACCCATTTACTTGTTCTTAACTTTAATTTGATAAAGATAAATAATTATTTTCACAAAATTTTATACAGAGGAAAACATTAACTATAAAAATTTATAAATAAATATAAAAATCTCAGTATAGAGTAAACTTATAATATCATAGTCCTAATAATAATATAAGATGAGTGATTTGTCAATGTGAAATTTATCATAAATTTATAAAGATTGATATATATTTTTAAAGATTCATTATTTATGAGCATAAATTTACATCAATGAATATTAATTAAAAATTATTTCTATAGTGCATTAATACTCTAATGTTTTTTATGTATAAAGGGAAATTTTGAAAATAAATAAAAATAAAAAGGGGGAATTTATAAAAAAAGAAAAATAAAGAAAACCATGTTATAAAAAAAACAAAAGAATAAATTTATTATTAATTCAAGGAAGAAAGTAAATTCCACTCTAAAGCTAATAAAGAGATTTCTCGATAGGCTCGAAATGGGTTAATACTTTATGCTCGATATATTCCTTCGGATTTATTTAATATCAAAATAAATTAATATATTGCTAAACGCCCTATAAATAGTAAGTTTATATTTATTTTTCTAATTATTTTATTTAAATCTTCACTTTTATTCTTATTAAATATATATTTCAAATGTAAATCTTTAAAAAATAACAAACTTCTTACTTTAGTCTAAAAGTAAATAAAAACTACACCCATCTCGAGCTAAGTCGAGAGATCTCTTTTTATGTCCATATTGTAATTAGTTTTGCTTTCACAAATAAGCTTGATAAAATTTTTCAATAAAAAAGAAGCCACTTTTTGTGACTTCTCTTAATTTAATTATTTAAGACTCATTTGGTTGATTTGGCAAGATGTTGCCCATTCTGGTGTTAAGCCTTCAAATCCTTTTACTCTTGTTGATGCTGATGAGTGGATTTGGTTTGAATAAAGTGGGATTTCTGGTAGGTAATCATTGTACCATTTTTGGAATTCTTCCCATTTATCTAGGTAAGCTTTATTTTCACCTGGTTTTATTCTTCTTAATTCTTCTGTGATTTTGTCAGCTTGTGGGTCATTTGTTTTTGTTTTATTATCATTTCCTTTGCTGTTGTATTGGTAGAAAGGATCAAATGGTGTTCCAAAGCCAAGTCCCATATTAAATGCTGTATATTCAGCCTTGTCTCCTTCTTTTGGATTTTCTCTGTAGTTTAGAAGGGTATTAAAATCACCTGCTTGAACATTATATTCAAGACCTGCTTGTTTAGCATTGTCTGGTAATTGGTTTGAAAGAAGGGTTGTTATTTCTGATTCTTTTGCACCAAATTGGTTAACTTGTAATTTTTTACCATTTTCGTCATATCTGTAATAATCAAATTTGTCTGCATTGCTCTTATATTGGTCAGCAGCTTTTTTTGCATCCCAAGGAGTTTTTCCGTCTTTTTCAAATTTGTATGGAGACTTATCTAATCTCTTATTAGCTTCGTCAACGTTTAAGGTATACTTTGTAAGTTTTCCT
The DNA here is from genome assembly GCF_002871895.1 of Anaerococcus hydrogenalis. Taxonomy (NCBI): domain Bacteria; kingdom Bacillati; phylum Bacillota; class Tissierellia; order Tissierellales; family Peptoniphilaceae; genus Anaerococcus; species Anaerococcus hydrogenalis. The sequence continues at coordinate 16,607 of NZ_PNHP01000005.1, forward strand.
TCTATGTCAGCTCCTCTTTCTTTATACATCCATTGGCTTGAACCGTACATTCCGTTTGTTACTACTGCATATCCACCTGCATAGTTTTGTACGAAATCATCTCTGTTCATTAAGAAAGCTATAGCTTGCCTAACTTCTTTGTATTGAGTTGGTCCCCTATCAGTTAAGAATGATAGACATCCATATCCATTTCTGTCGAATGCTACATATTGTAATTTCTTTTCCTTTGCTGCCTTTCTCATTTGAGAAATTCTTGACCCGTTCATTTCTTCTTCAAAAACATCTATATCTCCATTTTGAACAAGGTCTACAGATATTTCTGGGTTTATTGCTTGGATAATTACATTTTTAATTGTAGCTTTGTGTCCTTCAAAATCTCCAGCATATTGGTCGTTAAGTTCCATTTTAACCATATTGTTTTTAAATGAAACAAATTTATAAGGTCCACATGTAACCTTTGGTGCTTTTCTGTATTCATTTGCATCAAAAAGCATAGCTTGTTCTACAAGCATTTCTGTTGGGTCTATATCTTTTCCACTTTCTGCAGATTTTTTCTTATCTTCAAGAGTTTTGATTTTTTCTTCGTGTTCTTTTTTAGCATCTGGATCTTCTTCGCCTGCTTCTTTTACAGCTTCATCATAAGAAGATTTTTCAGTTTCAATTTGCTTATCAAGTGATGCAACAAAGGCTTTTTTGTCATCATCTGATAATTTGTAGCCATCTTTAAGGGCAAATTTAGATCCATCAACTGTTAAGTTTGGAGCTATATAATGAATTGGTCTTGGTGTCATTGATTTTAGAGATTCTTCTTCAAAGTAAGGTAAGAAATCATTTGAAACTGTAATTTCAAAAGTTTGGTCGTCAATTTTCTTAACACCCTCAAATTCATCAGTTTTTCCTTCCCTAAAGTCATTGTAACCTTTTAGAGAATCTCCACCAATTTCGGTAGATCCTGTTATTAGAGCATAATCTTGTGGTGAGTGTAAAAGAGCTGTAAATAAATAATCATCACTTGTTACAGGCTTACCATCAGACCATTTTAAATCTTTTTTAATTTTAAAAGTGAAAGTTTTTGATCCATCTTCATTTTCTTTTGACTTAGGATCTCCATCAAGAACGGTTTTATTGATTACATATTTTCCGCTTCTGTCTTTTACATAAGTAGCATAACCAACAGAACCTTGAATTCCCATAAATTCTCTAGCTCTTACATCGTTTTGGCTGTTATTAAAACCTTGGATGAATTCTCCCCCAAGTGAATCAACACCCACTACTAATGTGTTATCATCAGTTTGTTTTTTAAATTCTTCATTAGCTTGTTCGTTACTAGCCTTATTGTCTGCTCCGGCATTTGATCCATTGTTGTCTTTGTCGCCACTACCGCCACAAGCTGTAAGTGTCAAAGCCAATCCAAGAGCAAAAGCTTGTGAGAAAACTTTTTTTACATTCATCCTTCTCTCCTCTTTTCTTTTTATTTTTTGATTTATATGGATTCATTATAATTTATATTTATATTTTTGTCAAACCTTATTTATTCTTGATGATTTCAATAAAATTTCAATTTTTTTGAAAAAAATATTTTTTACTTATTTATATTTATACAAAAATTAGCAGATTTATTGTCTAAATAAATTAAAAAAATCTATATTTTTTTAAGCTATCGCTTGAAATGATAACCTTTTTCTTCTTTGTATATTAATAGCATAAAGTTATAAATTATGAAAATTTTATTTTAAATTATTAAAAAATAAAATAATCTATTAAAAATCCCCTTAAACGGGTAAAATATAAGTAATAACAAAAATATGGAGGTTTTATGAAAAAGAAAATAGCACTTGCTCTTTGTTTATCTCTTGTTTTGACCTCATGTTCATTGAAAAGCAAAAACAATGATAAATCAAATAGCAACGAACTTAAAAGCCAATCTAATACTCAAAATAATTTGATAATAGGTGAAAGTAAGGACAACAAGTCTAATAATTTGTCAAAATCAAATGAAAAAATCGAATCACCTTCAAAGACTTTATCTATCAAGGATATTAAAAAAGCTATGGTAGATTTGGGTGGATTTGACCAAGCCTTTACTGATAAGTTAAGCGATAAGGAAATTAAATCTTACCAAAAAGATGCAGATCAAATTAGCAAAAAAACAGGTTTTTGGAACAAACTAACCCTAATGTTTAACCAAATTGCCAAAGAAAATCCTAATACTAGTAGATTTTATCCAGATTCTAGTATAGAAGATATTGTAAATAATTGGGTTTATTCAACAGATGAAGGACTTGACCATTACGCAAATGCCAGAGTTTATATAGGACAAAACGACTTTGATGCATCCCAAGTTCCAAACGGTGAGCTTAGAAAAATCTTTAATGAAGTTTATGATGAAAACAAATATGCAACTTATGATGAAAATATTGAAAAAGCTAGCCAAAAATTAAAGAAAAAATATCCAAACGGATATGAAGGAAAAGAAAATTCTGAAAAATCAGATACAAAAGTAGAAGAAAAGGACAATTCACAAGCTAAAACAAGCTTAGATCAAGGAAATAGACCAGTGGACAAATTCTCTGAAAATAAAAAAGATTATGATGCATTTAGAAAAGAATTGGTAGACCAATATAAATTTTCTAAAAAATCAGTTGAAAAAATTACAAATAACGACATAGACCTAGCCTACCTAAGAGCTCAAAAGAAATTAGAAGATGAAGGCTTTGGCGATATAGGTCTTGTAATAAATGAAATAGCAAAAATGTATCCAGGTTCATCATCAATGTACCCAGGAAATGAAAATTAGAAAATTTTCCCCATTATGGGGATTTTTTTGTGGAATAAACTATTTTAATTTCTCTAATAGGAAAGATTTAATTTTAATATAAAGAAAATTAAAGAGATCTCTCGACTTCGCTCGAGATGGATTATTTTGGGTATTTACTTTTACGCTAAAGTAGCAAGTTTATTGTTTTTTTATTTCGTTTTAAAAATTAAGCATAAATTTAATAAAAGTAAAGATTTAAATAAAATTAATTAGAAGAAAAATATAAAAGTCTTCATTTATAGCTAATTGATAAATTTCTTAATTCATTTTCAATATTAAATAAATTCTAAGAAATGAATCACTATAAAGGCAAAACCCATTTCGAGCCTGTCGAGAAATCTCTTTGTTAGATTTAGAGTGGAATTTACTTTCTTCCTCGAATTAATAATAAATTTAATACTAAGATAGGTCTTAAATTTCTCTGTAGCGATTATTTCTTTGTATGTATGTAATCTATAAAAATAAGTTTAACTTAAATATTACACTAATTCATGAGATCTCTCGACAACGCTTAAGATGGGTTATTTTTGGTATTTACTCTTATGCTAAAGTAGTAAGTTTAATTTCAATATTCTATAATTCATGAAATATATTACTTCGTCCGAGAAGTGGTGATTTTATTTACTTTTAAGCTAAAGTATAAGCTTATTTTTTTGAAAATTTGTTTTAAAAATTAAGATTTTTTTATAAAAAAGAGTAATGCTTTAAATTAATCCGTAGAAATAAATTAAGTATAATCACTTACCCATTTCGAGCCGATAAATATGCCTTGATTTGGCATATTTATCCCTAAAACTAGTGTGATAGCACGGAAAAATTTACCTAGTAAATGAGTTTTAGTGTCGAGAAATCTCTTTGTTGATTTTGGAATAATATTTATTTTATTGCTTGTATTAATAATAATTTTAATATTTTTTCCCACAAAAAAATCACCTATTTATTAGGTGATTTATTGCATTTTTTTCATTTCTATGGTGAATTTTTGTAGGATTTTTTTCTCTATTCTTGATACTGTCATTTGGGAGATGGATAGTTTTTTTGCTATGTCTACTTGGGTTCTGCCCTCGTAGTATCTTAATTCTAGGATTTGTTTTTCCAAATCATTTAGTCTTTCTGTAGATTTTTCTATTAAATCTTTTAATTCTATGGAATCAAAATTTTTGTCATCTTCTCCAATCATATCGGATAAGTCCACAGAGTTTTCCCCTTTTTGGACTTGATATTTCATATCTAAACTTTGAGGAGTATAGACCTTGCTTGCTTCCATTGTTTCTAGAATTGTTTCTTCATCTTCTCCAAGATAGGCTGCAATATCTTTTATTGTCGGGGTTCTTTGGAGTTCTTGGGGAAGAATTTTTTTTGCTACATTTATTTTTTTGTAGAGATTTTGAATTCTTCTTGGAACCCTTATTACCCAGCCCTTATCTCTGAAGTATCTTTTGAGCTCTCCCATTATTGTAGGAGTTGCAAAGGATGAAAATTCATATCCTTTTGATGGATCATACCTATCGATGGCATAGATTAGGCCAAGAGATGCCACTTGATAAAGGTCATCTTTTTCTATTCCCTTTCCAACGTATTTGTTAGAAAGGATGTCGACTATATACATATGATCTTCTATTAGTTCATTTCTTAGGTCCTTATCCCTTGTTTTATAAAATTGTTCAAATTTTTCTTTGATCTCTTTTTTTCTTTCAAGAGAAGCTTTTGTTTTTGCCATAATTATTTCTCTTTTGTAAGTATAATCTTATCTTCAACAACTTCTACCCTATCTGCCAATTGCTCAAGGATAATTTGTTTGATTTTTAGATTTTCCTCTTCAATTTCCCTATCTTTTCCTATTACTTCTACTTTCATTAGATTTTCTTTGATATAAAAATTTATTTTTATATCTTCATCGCTCATTTTATAATTTATAGCTTCTGAAACGACTACTCTAATATCTTCAACTTCTTCTATATCAAAACCCATATCGCTTGCAAGGCTTGCTGCCAAAAGTCTCATTGATTTTAAATAAAGTGTCTTTGGTGGAATTGTTAAACTTATGGTATCCATTATTCCTCCATTTCAAATAAATCACTTATATCTGTTATTTTGAATAATTTTTTGATATTTTCTTTAGCATTTATTATTTTTATAGTCTTATCTTTTTCTTTTTGGTCCTTGTATATATTTATAAACATACCAAGTCCTGTTGAATCTATATAATCAAGTTTTTCAAGATCTACTATCAAGTTTTCATTTTTATCTTTTAGTGACTTATCGCAAAATTTAGCAAAATCTTCTTTTGAATAAACATCTAAATCGCCAATCAGTTTTACCAATAAGTGATCATTTTTTTCTTCTATATTTGCCTTAAACATCTTATTCCTCACTAGTTTCTTCATAATATTTGGTTACAGAAACGATAAAATCTTCAGTATTTTCAAGATTTTTTAATTTAACACCTAGGGTATTTCTACCTGTAGTTGATATGTCTCTTGTTGATATTCTAATCATATCTCCCTTTAGGGAAACCATCATTATATCATCATCCAAATTAGCAGGAAGGGTAGCTACCACATCTTTTGTTTTTTCTGTAATCTTGTGGCACCTTACTCCCTTTCCTCCCCTATTTTGGTTATTGAAATTATTGAAGGATGTTTTTTTACCAAAACCATTTGCAGTTACAACTACCAAATAAACTTCATCCTCAACAATATTCATTGAAACAACCTTGTCATCTTCTCCAAGTCTAATTGCCCTTACTCCTCGGGCATTTCTTCCCATAGACCTGATATCTGATGAGGCAAATTTTATTGCCATTCCCTTTTTGGTTGTTACAATTATATCACAAGGCTTATCTATTTGCCTAATTGAAACAAGTCTGTCCCCATTTTCAAGTGAGATTGCTATAATTCCATTTCTTTGGATATTTGTAAATAATTCTGCATCAGTTTTTTTGATTTTTCCATTTTCTGTTTGAAATACTAGTTGGCTTTTTTCATTAAGGTTTGATAATTCCATAATATCTGTGATTTTTTCATCACTAGAAAGAGAAATCAAATTGATTATAGCTTGTCCCCTTGATTGCCTGCTTGCTTCTGGAATTTCATAACATTTTAATGAATAAACTCTTCCAAGATTTGTAAAACATAGGAGGGATTCGTGGGTATTTGTTGTAAGAATTTTTTGGATAAAGTCATTTTCTTTTGTATTTCCAGCAGAAATTCCCTTTCCACCCCTATTTTGTACCTTATAAGTATTTATTGGAAGTCTTTTTATATAACCATCGTGAGTTAGAGAAATTAATACATCTTCTTTTTCGATTAATTCTTCAATATCAAATTCTCCCTCATCTGGAACAATTTTTGTCCTTCTATCATCGGCATATTTTTCTTTTATTTCTAAAATTTCTTCTTCGATTACGCTAATTAATTTTTCTTCATCATTTAAAATTGATGTGAAATATTCAATTTTTTCAGCTAATTCCTTATCTTCAGCTTGTAGTTTTTCAATTTCAAGACCTGATAGTCTTTTTAATTGCATATCTAAAATAGCTTGAGATTGTGGATCTGTTAAGCCAAATTTTTCATTAAATATTTTTTTGATTTGGTCGTTATCATAAGATGATCTGATTATTTTTATGATTTCATCGATATTATCGATAGCAATAATCAAACCTTCAACTATGTGTTTTCTCTTTTGTGCCTTATCAAGGTCAAATTTTGTCCTTCTTCTTACTACCTCTTTTTGATGTTTTACATAGTATTTTATTAATTCTTTTAAGTCAAGAATTTTTGGAACCCCGTCAACAAGGGCAAGGTTTATAATTCCGAAGGTTGTTTCAAGTTGAGTTTGCTTGTAGAGATTATTTAGGACTATATTGGCATTTGCATCCCTTTTTACCTCTATTACAATTCTCATTCCCTTTCTATCGGACTCATCCCTAATATCAGAAATTCCTTCAAGTTTTTTATCTTTTACATATTCAGCAATTTTTTTAATTAAATTTGCCTTATTTACTTGGTAAGGTATTTCTGTAACAATTATTCTTTCCCTATTTTTTTTGAAAGGTTCAATTCTTGCTACTGCACGAAGTTTTAATTTTCCACGACCAGTCTTGTAGGCTTTTTTGATTCCAGCTTTTCCTAGAATTTGTGCTCCTGTTGGAAAATCTGGTCCCTTTATAATATCTGCTAGTTCTTTTACAGAAATTTCAGGATTATTCATGTAGGCAATACAAGCATCAATTGAATCTCCCAAATTATGGGGAGCCATATTTGTTGCCATTCCTACAGCTATACCATTTGATCCATTTACTAAAAGATTTGGAAATCTTGATGGTAAAACTGTTGGTTCTTTTTCTTCTTCGTCAAAGTTTGGAATAAAGTCAACTGTATCTTTGTTGATATCTCTAAGCATTTCCTTGGCGATCTTACTCATCTTAACTTCTGTATAACGCATAGCAGCTGCGTCATCACCGTCGATTGATCCAAAGTTACCTTGGCCGTTTGCCAAAGGATATCTAGTTGAAAAATCTTGGGCAAGTCTTACAAGGGCATCGTAGATTGCAGAGTCTCCATGAGGGTGGAACTTACCCATAACCTCACCGACAACTCTGGCTGATTTTCTGGTAGGCTTATTTGGATCAAGTCCAAGACCTTCCATTCCGTATAAAATTCTTCTATGAACTGGTTTTAATCCATCACGTACATCTGGTAGGGCTCTTGAAACAATTACTGACATGGAGTATTCCAAGTAGGCACTTCTCATTTGCTCTTCAAGTTCTACCTCTATGATGTTTTGATAATTTTCTTCTGTCATTTATCCTCCTAGACATCTAAATTTTCAACATATTGGGCATTTTCTTCGATAAATTCTCTTCTAGGTTCTACCTTCTCACCCATTAGCATTGAAAATGTTGCGTCGGTTGACATTTGTGAATCTTCTTTTTCATATACTTGAAGTAAGACCCTATTTTCTGGATCCATGGTTGTTTCCCACAATTGTTCTGCGTTCATTTCTCCAAGACCCTTGTATCTAGAAATTTTGTAATTATCTACCTTCCACTCTTTTACAATATCTTCCAATTCCTTATCTGTATAACAATATCTTTCTTTTTTTCCACTAGAAATCTTATAAAGTGGTGGTTGGGCTATATAAATATGGCCTTCATCTACAAGTGGTTTCATATACCTATAGAAAAATGTTAAAAGTAAGGTTCTAATGTGAGCTCCATCTACATCGGCATCTGTCATGATAATAATTTTTCCATAACGAAGTTTACTTAAATCAAATTCTTGGCCAATTCCTGTACCAAAAGCTGTAATCATTGATTTTATTTCTTCATAATTTAAAATCCTATCAAGATTTGCCTTTTCTACATTCATTATTTTTCCTCTTAGAGGAAGAATAGCTTGAATCCTATTATCACGTCCACCTTTTGCAGATCCACCAGCTGAATTACCCTCGACTATAAAAATTTCATTTTCTCCTATATCTTGGGATTGGCAGTCAGCTAGTTTTCCAGGAAGGGTTGTTGAATCAAGAATTGATCTTTTTCTTGTTAAATCTCTTGCCTTTCTTGCAGCTTCCCTTGCTCTTCTTGATGCTAGGGCTTTTTGAATTATTGATTTAGCGATTTTTGGATTTTCTTCTAAGAAGCTTCCCATATGTTCTGAGAAAAAGGCATCTACTGCTCCCCTTACTTCACTGTTTCCAAGTTTTCCTTTGGTTTGTCCCTCAAATTGAGGATTTGAAATTTTTACTGAAATAATTGCAGTAATTCCTTCTCTAGCATCATCACCTTGGAGGTTATCTTCATTTTCCTTTAAAAGATTATATTTTCTTGCATAATCATTTACACTCCTTGTTAAGGCTGACCTAAATCCTGATAAATGAGTTCCTCCTTCTACAGTATAAATATTATTTGCAAAGGTTAGGATATTTTCGCTATATCCGTCTGTATATTGGAAAGAAATTTCAACTTCTGTAGATTCTTGCCTTCCTTCAAAGTATGGAATTTCTTTAAAGATTGGAGTTTTATTCCTATTTAAATATTTTACAAATTCTTTTATTCCACCATCGTATTTAAATTCAACTTCGGATTCATCTCTTTTATCTTCAAAAATAAGTCTTACACCCTTATTTAAAAAGGCCATTTCCCTAAACCTATTTTCTAGGGTATTTTTGTTATAAACTGTTACATCAAATATTTCAGGGTCTGCCTTAAAGATAATTTTTGTTCCTGTTTCTTTTGTATCTCCAATTACTTCAAGATCTGTTGTAGTTTTTCCCCTTTCAAAAGTCATCCTATAAATATGACCTTCTCTTTTAACTTCTGCTATCAAATATTCACTAAGAGCATTTACAACAGAAACTCCTACTCCGTGAAGACCTCCTGAAACCTTGTAGGCCTTATCGTCAAATTTTCCACCAGCATGTAAAACTGTAAGAACTGTTTCCAAAGTTGACTTTCCAGTTTGGGGATGTTTTTCAATAGGAATTCCTGATCCATCATCTTCTACAGTTACTATATTATTTCCATCTATACTAATTTTTATGTAGTCACAACGACCTGCAAGAGCCTCATCTACTGAGTTATCTACAACCTCATAAACTAAATGGTGAAGTCCCCTTTCACTTGTTGATCCTATATACATTCCAGGTCTAAGTCTTACTGGTTCAAGTCCCTTCAAGACCCTAATGTTCGAAGCATTATATTGTGTATTATCCATAAGATTCCTTTCTATTATTTTATGTGGCCATCTTTTATTTTTCTAATTTTGGACTTATCTACCCTATCCAAACTTTTTGTATTTGTGGCAGTAATTATGGTTTGAAAACCGCCTAAATTTTCCAACAAAAAATTAGATCTTTTTTCATCAAGTTCTGAAAAAACATCGTCAAATAAAATTATGGCCTTATCTTGGCTGGTATTTTCTATTAAATTTACATTGGCAAGTTTAATATTTAAAATTGCAGACCTTTGCTGGCCTTGAGACCCAAATTTTTTGCTATCTTTTCCATTTATTATTATATCAATTTCATCTCTTTGGCTGCCTGATGTAGTCCTATAATATTTTAGGTCGTCGGATAAATTTTTTGAAAATTTTTCCCTATATTCTTCTATATCTTTAGCCACAATATCTGGCCTATATATTATAGACAAGTCTTCCTTATTTTCTGTAAGATTTAGGTGATTTTTTTTGGCATAGGTATTTATAAGGGAAATATATTTTTCCCTATACCTATAAATTTTATAATTTAGCCTAATAATTTGCTGATCAAAGGCCATAAGTTCTTCCTTAAAATATTTTGACCTTTGATTTTTTAGTACTTTATTTCTTTGACTAAGGACTTTGTCAAAATCTTTTTTCAAAGCCTTATAACTAAAGTTAACACTAATTATTATATCATCAATTAAGTTTCTTCTAAAATTTGGCCCATCTTTTATTATAGTTAAGTCTTCCGGGGTAAACAAAACTAATTTAAAAAGAGATTTTAAATCCTTGTTTTTGTCGTATTTTATATCATTTACAAAAATTTCTTTCTTATTTTCATTGACCCTTATTTTTACATTTTTGAAAGACTCATTTTTTCTAATAAGTCCATCAAGGGCCATTTCTTTTTCATTAAACATAATAAGGTCTTTGTCTCTAAAAGACTTAAAACTTTTTGCATTTGCCAAATAATATATACTTTCAAGTAAATTTGTTTTTCCTTGGGCATTATCTCCCAAAAAAATATTTATATTTTCATTAAATTCTATATTTTGGGAAAGATAATTCCTAAATTTACTTAGCCTTAAACTTTGAATCCACATTATACAAGTCTTATTTCAAATTGATTGTTAAATTCTACCAAATCGCCCTTATAAAGTTTTTTTCCTGCTTGAAAATATTCTTCTCCATTTACCAAAATTCCATATTCTTTTATAAGATGTTTGGCTTCTCCTCCACTTTGGGCTATGTCTGTTGCCTTAAGAAGGTCTTTGGCTAAAATTATTTCACATTCAAACTCTATCTTTTCCATAAAAACTCCTATTCTGCAAGTCTAACTGGTAGGGCAAGATAGGTAAATTCTTCGTCCTCGTATTTTGACTCATTCGGATAAATTAGGCAAGGGTTTAATGAAGATTTTAAGTTCATTTTTATAGACTTTGTATCACAAGCCTTGACACCTTCTATCAAATACCTAGCATTGAAGGCTATTTTTACATCTTCTCCCTCTTTTTGAATTTGAATTATCTCTTTTAAATCTCCAATCTCAGAATTTGATTCTATTAGACACTTATCGTCTTCTATATTTATTTTTATAAGATTTGCCCTTTGAGTATTGTTTAATAATTGAGCTCTTTCCAAGGAATTAATAAGCTCTTGCCTATCAACTACAAGGCTTGTTGTAGATATATCTGAAATTATATTTGTATAGTCAATATAATTTTTATCTATTACCTTGCAATACATGGTAGTATCGCCAGATTCAAAAATTATATCCTTGTCATCCTTATAAATTTTTGTAATTTTTTCATCATCAATTATCCTAGTCCATTCTGATATAGATTTTCTAGGAATTATTAGCCTAGATTTATCCATTGATGAAGGATAGGATAATTTTAATTTTTTAAGGGCTACCCTGTAGCCATCAAGGGCAACAAAGTTTAAGTATCCATCCATTAATTCAAACAAGATTCCGGTAAGAGCAAGTTTGGTTTCATCTAGGCTTGTTGCAAATTCTGTTTGTGATATAGACCTTTTTAATTTATCATTTTGAATTTCTAAATAATCAACATCTGGAACTTTTAAGTCTTTCTTTTCATAGTAATCAAAGGCTAAGATATTAAACTTAGACCCGTTACATTTTATTTTTATTTTTGAATCAACTACTTCTATTTTTATTAGCTCATCTGGTAATTTTCTTACTATATTAGAGATAATATTGGCATTTATTGCCATTTCTCCTTCTTCTATTACATTACAAGAAACTTTGGTAAGAATAGATATTTCTCCATCAGATGATGTTAGAGTAAGGCTATCATTTTTTGCTTCAAAGTATATTAATTCATGAATTTGTATATTGGTTTTTCTTGACACAGCTTTTAGGGCTATGGAGATTTTATTTGATAAGTCTTTTTGTTGAATTTCTATTTTCATGTTGGCTCCTAACATATTATATAAACTTAGTAGTATTAGTAATAGGGGACTAGTATATGTGGATAAGTCTTATTAGCATTTATTTTTGAACAAAAAAGTCAAATAATATCTTGGGGATAATTTTTTATAAGTCATCCACTTTTCCACACAATCCACAAGATAAAATAAAGATTTTTAAATGTTAATCTTATAAACAGGCTTATCCTCAAACTTATACACATTTTGTGGATAACTAGGATTTTATTTCTTTTATTAATTCCTCGATTTCTTGCCTAAAATCTTGGTCCTCTTCTATCATAGCTTCAATTTTATCATGACCATGCATAATTGTTGTATGGTCCCTATTAAATTCATTTGCAAGGCTTACTAGAGATATAGAAAGTAGGTACCTGCAAAGATACATGGCAATTTGCCTTGGCATAACTATTTCTTTTTTTCTAGATTTACCCCTAAGATCTGTTAATTTTACATGATACCTATCAGAAACTTTTTTTTGTATATCCTCTGCGCTTATTTGTTTTTTATCCTTGTGGACTCTTGAGCTAACCCCAAGTCTTGCATCTTCAAGGCTTACATAGGACCTATTATTTGATTTTGCACAGGCAATAGAAGTTGCAAGGGCTCCTTCTAAATCTCTTATATTTGTTTCAATATTTTCTGCTATATATTCTAAAATCTTATAATCAACAACAGCCCCCAGTTCATCTTGTTTTTTTTGTAAAATTGCAACCCTTGTTTCAAAATCAGGTTTTGAAATATCAACTATAATCCCCCAACCAAACCTAGAAACAAGTCTTTCTTCCAAGTGTTTAATTTCCTTTGGAGGCCTATCAGAAGAAATTACTATTTGTTTTCCCTGATTGTATAAATCTTCGAAAGTATGGAAAAATTCTTCCTGAGTACCTGTTTTATTTGCAATAAATTGAATATCATCAATTAAAAGCATGTCAACCGAACGGTATTTTTTTCTAAACTCTTCATTGGTATTATTTCTAACAGCAGAGATCATTTCATTAGTAAATTTTTCACTAGAAAGATACATTACATAGCAGTCGTCTCTTTTTTTAAGAATTTCATGGGCTATAGCTTGCATCAAGTGAGTTTTACCAAGTCCACTAGACCCATAAATAAAAAGAGGATTATAAACTCTTGATACCTTATAGTTTGCCATATTCTCAGCAACAGATTGGCTAGCTGCAAGGGCTAGTTGGTTGGATTTACCTTGGACAAAATTTTCAAAAATATTATTTTTTTCAAGAAGTGGTTTGGGATACCTGTTTACATTATTAAGTCTTAGTTGACCATTATCATCAACATTTCTACCAAGAGTTAAAATATCTTCGTAATTTGGCCCATCTTTTGCAACTATTTCAACCTTATAGCTTGTACTTTCTCTCTTATTAATATCATTTAAAATAGCTTGCAATTGAGGAACCCAAATTTGGTCGAATATAAACTTGGTATCATTTTTTGGAATTTCTAAATAAATAGTATTATCATACTTATTTAAAGGTTTTAAAATACCAATCCAAGTTTCATACTGTTGAAGATCTGGAACATTCATTTTCATTTTTTCTTTTAATTCATTTGTTATGTATTCTAGATTCATCATTTTGGCTCTCTTTCATAAAATATTATCCACACAAAATAAATCAGTAAATCAGTAAATGTTAAATATATTTTAAAACTTATCCCCAAATTTTGGATAAGTTGTGGATAAGTCTAATGTGGATAGGTTAAATACTGAAAAATACAGGAGATTTTTCTAAATTTACAAGAAGATATCAGTAATCAAAAAAATTATCCACATCAATAAGCAAAAATTTATTAAAAATTCGACTTATCTTCATCTTTTACACAAGAGATTATACACTAATATAGCCATCTTGTAAAGTTATCCACAGATTGTTGATAATTTTGGGATAAGACAAAAATTTTTAAATTTAGCAATATTAAAACCATGTGGATTTTGTGGATAAGTTGATAATTTATAAAAAATATCTTATAATTAACTCGGTAAATCTGTATTTTAAGGAAATTTTCAAAAAATACTTACAAAAAATTAAAAAAATATACATATAAAAACTTATCCATGTGTCTTGTGCATAAAATATACATAAAAATACTTATCCACACTTACATAAAAATTTAGAATTAATGAATATTTGTATATTTTAGAAAAACTACTATGCATTCTTATTAAATATTTCTTAAAAATTCAAAATCGGAAATATTTAGATATTTTTTCTTGAGCCTATATCAAAGCTTAAAAAAATTAAAAAAATTTTTAATAAATTCATATTAAAAACCTTGACTTTCTACCATTATTTAAATATAATAAAAGACAGCGTAAAATAATAGGAGGTGATAACATGAAGAGAACTTATCAACCAAATAGAAGAAAAAGAAAAAAAGACCATGGCTTTAGAAAAAGAATGTCAACTCCCGCTGGAAGAAGAGTTTTAAAATCCAGAAGACAAAAGGGAAGAAAGAAATTATCTGCATAATAAAAAAGCTGCGGCTTTTTTATATTGTAGATAAGGTTAGGTTTTATTCTTATGGAAAAACAATTTAGTTTAAGAAAGAATGTAGACTTTGAAAGGGTTTATAAAAAATCTAAGCACTACTACAATAGAGATTTTACCGTATTTATTAAAAACAACGGTGTTAATAGGCCAAGGTTTGGTTTTTCTATTTCTAAAAAAATAGGTAAGGCCAACCAAAGAAACAAACTTAAAAGAAGACTTAGGGCAATAGTTTATGATAATTATAGAAACATCAACAATGTTGATATAATTATCATTCCAAAAAAACACACTACAGATTTTACTTACCAAAAACTTAAATCTTCTTTAGGCCATGTACTTAGTAAAGCCTTTAAGGACAAGAAAATTAGATATGTTAAATAAACTTTTTCTAATAATTATTAGATTTTATCAATTGTTTATTTCTCCACTCTTAGGCTCTGGAAAATGTAAATATTATCCTTCTTGTAGCCAATATGCTATTGACTGTTTTAAAAAGTATAATTTTTTTAAGGCCTTTTTTAAGGCTAGTTGGAGAATTTTAAGGTGCAATCCTTTTTCTAAAGGGGGATATGATCCGGCCTAACAATTGATTTTTTTTATATTTACACTTGAGATTAGGAGAAATAATGTTAAATTTTATAGCACAATTATTGGGTAGCTTAATGAAACTTATTTATGATTCTTTGGTAAATAATTTTACTGAACCATCTAATATGAGTTTTTATGCTATATCAATTATTTTAATGACAGTCTTGGTTTCTTTAATTACAATACCAATGACTATGAATCAACAAAAGCAAGCTGCAAAAAGTGGGGAAATTCAACCTAAAATTGAAGAGATTAAGAAAAAATATGCCTATGACCCTCAAATTATGCAACAAAAAATGCAACAACTATACAAAGAAGAGGGAGTAGGACCAGGACTTTCATCATGTCTTGTTATGATTTTTCAATTATTGATACTTTTATCTTTATATAGGGTAATACAAAGTCCTGATAAATATATTTTCCAAGGATCAATGCACCAAGTTAAGGATAATTTTTTATGGGTTCCAACCCTTTCAAAAGCAGATCCTTTATTTTATGGTCTACCACTTTTAACAAGTATAAGCCAGTTAGCGGTTCAAGTTTTTACTATGAAAACTTCACCACAAAGCCAGGCTCAAAATACTCCAGGCATGGGTTCTATGAACAATATGCTTATGATTATGCCAATTATTTATTATTTCGTATTTAGAAATCTACCAGCAGGTTTGCCACTTTATTGGACAACAAGTTCACTTGCAAGACTTATAATCCTTGGTGGTCAATACTTAATTGGTCTAAATAAAAGAGATAAAGAGGAAGAAAATGAAAAGATCAATAGTAAAAACAGCAAAAACTAAAGATGAAGCTATAAAAGAAGCTTTAAAAGAGATTAATAAATCAATAGACGAAGTTGAAATTGATGTTTTAGAAGAAGAATCAACAGGATTTTTGGGTCTTATTGGTCAAAAGGATGCTGTTGTTAAGGTATCTTACCAAGAAGATATTAATGAGGGAATTGATTCTTTGATCAAAGAAATCGAAGAAGACACTAAAAAAGACCTTGAAAAAGAATTTGATGTAAAAAAAATATCAGAAGAAATTCAAGAAGAAAATAGAGAAGATATTGAAGAAAGTAAGTCCTTGGAACCTAAATTGGAAGATGAAAAAGAGTCTTTAGATCTTGAGGTTAAAAATGAAGAGGATAAAGAAGATGAAGTTAGCCTTTATTATAAGGCCAAAGATCTTTTAGAAAAAATCCTTATTGATATGCACTTTGAAGATGTAAAAGTAATTGGAAACCTTGAAGATAATATTATTAAGCTTGAAGCTAAAATTGATCCAAAAGATACAGGTATTGTAATAGGCAAGGGTGGTAAAACACTTGATGCAATTGAAACTGTAATTAGAAAAATCATAAAGGCTAGGTCAAACAAGGTTAAGCTTAATATTGATATAAACAACTACAAAAAAAGAAGAGATGAAAAGATAATCATGCTTGCAGACCAAGCTTGCAAAAAAGTTTTGAAAACCAGAAAAAGTTGGAATTTAAAATATATGAATTCATATGAAAGAAGACTTGCTCACGAACAAATTTCAAAATATGATAAGCTTGATTCCCACTCAGAGGGAGTTGAACCAAAAAGATTCGTTGTGGTTGATTATAAATAAGAGATGTTTCACGTGAAACATCTTTTTTTATTGGTAAAATTAATGTATAATATTTAAAGAATGTTTATGTCAAAGGTAAACAGTCATTTAAGAAAGGATGAATTATGAGTGAATCTACAATAGCAGCAATTTCTACACCCCAAGGAAGTGGTGGTATATCTATAGTTCGTATGAGTGGCGATAAATCTTTTGACATTATAAAAAAGATTTTTAAGCCAATTAATGAAAGGGCTTTGGATAGGGATAAAGATAATAGGATGATGAGATACGGGCATATTGAAAAAGATGGCCGTATTTATGATGAGGTTATGATTAACTTTATGAAAGGACCAAATACCTATACTAGGGAAGATATTTGTGAAATAAATTGTCACGGATCAATGATTTCTGTTAGGGATATTTTAAACCTACTATTAGATTTAGGATGTGAACTTGCAGATAGGGGAGAATTTACCAAAAGGGCATTTCTTAACGGAAGAATAGACCTATCTCAGGCTGAGGCAGTTTTAGATATTATAAATTCAACAAACGAGATTTCACAAAAACAAGGCTTAAAACAATTATCAGGTTTGTTGAGAGAAAAAATAGAAGAAATAAGAAAAATTGAGCTTGAAGCCTTATCAAGAATTGAATATTCAATTAATTTTACAGAAGATGGGGAAGATCTTCCTCTTGATGATATAGTTGAATATATGGATAGGGCAAATGATGAAATTACAAAGCTTTTATCAACTGCTAATAAGGGAAAATTGGTAAAAGATGGGATAGAAACTACAATTATAGGTAAACCAAATGTAGGCAAGTCTTCTCTTTTAAATGTCCTATTAAATGAAAATAGGGCCATAGTAACTGATATTCCTGGAACAACTAGGGATTCTATTACAGAGTATATTAACCTTGGAAATTTAACATTAAAGATAAATGATACAGCAGGTATTAGAGAAACTCACGATGAGGTTGAAAAAATCGGGGTACAAAGGTCAAAAGAATTGGCTAAAGGTGCTGATTTGATTATAGCAATTTTTGATAGGTCAAGAGAGATTGATGAGGAAGATAAGATTATTCTTGATTTATTGAAGGGAAAAAATGCTATTATTATTTTAAATAAAATTGACCTAGATTCAAAAATTTCAAAAGAGGATTTTGATAAAGATTTTACAATAATTGAAACATCTATGGTTTCAAGGGATGGAATTGATAAGCTTGAAGGAGCTATTTTTGATATTTTTGATTCTAAGGAATTAAATAAAGAGTCTTTGATGATTACAAACTTAAGACATGAGAGACTTTTAAATTCTTCAAAAGAAAAACTACAGTCATCTTTGAAGGATATTAAATCTTTTGTTCCTATTGATTGTGTAGAGGTAGATTTGAGATCTTCTTATGATGATTTGGGACTAATTATAGGTGAAACTGTTTCGGATGAAATAATGGATAAAGTATTTAGGGAGTTTTGTGTTGGAAAGTAATAAAAAATATATAGATGAATCTTATGATGTTGTAGTTATAGGAGCAGGTCATGCAGGATGTGAGGCAGCCTTGAGTATTGCAAGACTTGGTTTTAAGACTCTGGTTTTAACTACAAGTATGGAATCTGTGGCTGATATGCCATGTAATCCAAATATTGGTGGAACAGGAAAGGGCCACATAGTTAGAGAAATTGATGCTCTTGGTGGAGAAATGGCAATAAACATTGATAAGACCTTTATCCAATCAAGGATGCTAAATACATCTAAGGGTCCTGCAGTTCATTCTCTAAGGGTTCAAGCTGACAAGATAAAATACCACCAAGAGATGAAGAAAACTCTTGAAAGCCAAGAAAATTTGGACTTATTCGAGCAAGAAGTTGATAAGATTAATGTAGAAGATGGAAGGGTAAAAAGTGTTGAAACAGTCCAAGGGGCAATTTTTCCAACCAAGGCTTGTGTAGTTTGTACAGGAACCTATTTAAATGGAAAAATCCTCATGGGAGATTTTCAAAAAACATCAGGACCCCATGGTCTTTCAGCAGCAACCCATCTTTCTGATAGCTTAGAGGACTTAGGTTTTACATTAAGACGTTTTAAAACGGGAACTCCTGCTAGGGTTGATAGGAAAAGTTTGGATTTAACAAAGACTGAAATTCAAAAAGGTGATGAAAATATTGTTGCTTTTTCATTTTTAAATGAAGGCAAGGATTTTTCTGACAAAAAGCAAGAAGCATGTTATTTGACCTATACTACTGAAAAAACAAAAGAAATTATCATGGAAAACTTGGAAAGGTCTCCTATGTATGGAGGTCTTGTAAAAGGAATTGGACCAAGATATTGCCCATCCATAGAAGATAAGATGGTAAGATTTCCTGACAGGGACATCCACCAAGTATTTATTGAACCTGAAAGTCTTTCAACTGACGAAATGTATGTTCAAGGAGTATCTTCAACCCTTCCCCAAGAAGTTCAAAAAGAATTTTATAAAACAATAGAAGGTCTTGAAGATTGTAAAATTATAAGACCAGCATATGGGATAGAATATGATTGCTTGGACTCTACAAATCTAAAAAGAAGTTTGGAATCAAAAGAAATTGAAAATTTATTTTTCGCAGGACAAATAAATGGGTCAAGTGGATATGAAGAAGCAGCAGGTCAAGGGCTGGTTGCAGGAATAAATGCAGCCTTAAAATTAAGGGGGGATGACCCTTTGATTTTAGATAGGTCTGATGCCTATATTGGGGTCTTGATTGATGATTTGGTAACAAAAGGAACTAATGAGCCTTATAGGATGATGACATCAAGATGTGAATATAGACTTACTATGAGACAAGATAACGCTGACTTAAGACTTACTGAAAAAGCCCACGAAATTGGTTTGGTTACAGATGAGCGTTACCAAAAAATGATTGAAAAAAGAAAAAATATAGAGGATGAAATAAATAGACTTCAAAAGGTAATGGTTAGTCCAAGCCAAGAAAATAATAAAATAATGGAAGAAATTGGATCAAGTCCTTTAAAAACAGGTTATAGTTTATTCGACCTAATAAAAAGACCAGAATTAACCTACGAAAAGCTTGAAATCCTAGATCCAGATAGACCTTCCTTGCCAAAGTTCCAACAAATACAAGTCCAAACTGAAATTAAATACCAAGGCTATATAAAAAAACAAATGGCAGATATTGGAAAGTTCAAAAAACTTGAAAATAAAAAACTTGACCATGACACAGACTATACAAAGATAAAGGGACTTAAAAAAGAATCTGCAGAAAAATTAAACAAAATAAAACCTGATTCAATAGGTCAAGCATCAAGAATATCTGGTGTTTCCCCAGCAGATATAAATGTGCTTTTGATTAGATTAAAGGCAGGAGATTTAAATGGATAAGTTTGAAAAATATGGGCAAATGCTAATAGAAACTAATAAAAAATTTAATTTAACAACGATTGATGAACCAGATCAAATAAAAATTAAACATTTCGAAGACTCCCTTACTATAAAGTCATATATTAATGAAGGCATGAAGGTTTTAGATATAGGATCCGGGGCAGGATTTCCTGGAATCCCATTAAGGATAGAAAAAGACTTTGACCTAACCTTGATTGATTCTGTAAATAAAAAAGTTAATTTTATGAATCAAGTCATAGAAGAGTTGGACCTTAAAAATACAAGAGCTATCCATGTTAGGGCAGAAGACTTTGCAAAAGAACATAGGGAAGAATTTGACATGGTTATATCAAGAGCTGTGGCAAATTTATCCACACTTTCAGAGTATGCCCTACCTTTTTTAAAGGTAGGAGGAATTTTTATAGCTATGAAAGGACCTAAGGCTGAAGAAGAATATGAAGATGCTAAAAATGCCTTAAAAATCTTGGGTGGGGAGCTTATAAATATAGATAGTATGGACCTTCATGGAAATACAAGGAAAAATATCTTAATAAAAAAAGTAAGGTCAACAAAAAAGAAATACCCAAGAGGTAAAAACCTACCAAAGAAAAACCCATTATAAAAAATGTTTCACGTGAAACATTTTTTTATTGAATTATAGAAAAGAGGTTTTATGAAAGCACAAATAATTTCTGTAGGTACAGAAATTTTACTAGGAAATATAACTGATACTAATTCCAAATTTCTAGCTAATAAACTAACTGAATTAGGAATAGATGTTTTTAAAATGACTACTGTTGGGGATAATCCTGATAGGTTGTACAAGGCCTTGAAAGAAGCTGTAGAGAATGTTGATTATGTTTTTACAACAGGAGGGCTTGGACCAACAGAAGATGATATAACAAAGGAAATAGCTATTAAAGTATTGGGTCAAGAAGACCAAGTTATTGTGGATCCAAGATCTAAAGAAAGGCTGGAGTCTTATTTTGCAAAAAAGAAAAAGGCTATAAAAATAAATTTAAAGCAAGCAAAATTTCCCAAAGATGCTATAATTTTGGATAATGATCGTGGAACAGCCCCAGGTTGTATTTTAAAAAATAAAATAATTCTTCTACCAGGTCCACCAAGAGAGATGGAGTATATGTTTGAACATAAACTTAAAAACCACCTAAGCCATGATTCTATCATTAAGTCTAGAAATTTAAAAATCGCCTTGTTGGGTGAATGGGATATGGCTAGTAGGATAGACCTATCTACTAAAAATCCTACAATTTCTCCTTACTTTAACAATCAGGGTGGTTATTTGAGAATTACTGCCAAAGCTAAAAGTGAAATTGAAGTAGATAAGCTTTTGGATGATAAAGAAAAAGAAGTTAAAAGTATTTTTAAAGATCTTTTGATTTCTGATGATAGCCTCAGAAAAGAAGAAACATTAATAAATTTATTAAAAGAAAGAGGAGAAAAAGTCTCAACTGCTGAATCAGTTACAGGAGGTTTTATTGCTTCATCTATTATAGATATAGCAGGAGCAAGTGAAGTAATAGAAGAAGCTTTTGTAACCTATTCAGATAGGATAAAAGAAAAAACCTTAAATGTTTCACATGAAATATTAGAAAAGTATGGGGCTGTAAGTCATGAATGTGCCATAGAAATGCTAGATGGTTTGTATGAGCACACATTGGCAGATCTTTGTATTATTTCAACAGGCTATGCCCACAAGGGAGAAATAATTTTAGGCTTAAAATATAAGGATAAGAAAATTATTAAAGAATTTAATTTTTCAGCTGATAGGAATAAGGCGAGACTATTTGCAAAAAATAGGGCTATGGATCTTGCCATATTAATGATGAGAGGAAAGTATGAAGACAATATCGATATTTAATCAAAAAGGGGGAGTAGGCAAAACAACTAGTGTTGTAAATCTTGCTGTTGCCCTTTCAAAGTTAGGTAAAAAAGTTTTGGTAATTGATTTTGACCCTCAAGCAAATACCACAACAGGACTTGGTCTCGATAGAAACCAGGTCGAAAAATCTATTTATAAGATGTTTTATGAAGAAGATTACAAGGATTACATAGTAAAAACCGATGATGGTCCTTATTTGATAGCAAGTGAAAATTCCTTATCAGGTTTAGAAGTTGAACTTGTAAGTTTGGATGAGGAAGAAAGATTAAAAATGCTATATCAAATAATAGAAGAAATAAAGAAAGACTTTGATCTTATTTTAATAGATTGTCCTCCTTCTTTGGGACTTTTATCTTTAAATGCTCTTGTTGCAAGTGATTCAATAATAATTCCTATTCAAACTGAATATTATGCCTTGGAAGGGGTTAGTGAATTATTAAAAACTTACAACACAGTAAAAAATTCCATAAAAGAAGACTTAGAAATAGAAGGAATCTTACTTTGTATGTTTGATCAAAGAACAAATCTGTCTTACGAGGTTGTAGAAGAAGTTAAGTCATATTTTAAGGACAAAGTGTTTGCTACAATGATTCCAAGAAATATAAAACTCGCTGAGGCACCTTCTTTTGGGAAAAGTGCAATTGTTTATGATGAAAATTCAAAAGGAGCTAGGGCCTATATGGACCTTGCAAGAGAGCTTATAGATAATAATTCTAAGGGAACGATAAAAAAACCTGATAAATCTGATAAATCTGAAACAAAAAAAGTTTCACAAGAAAATTCTGAAGAGCTTTTAGAAAATAATCCAGAAGATAAGACAGAGGATAAAGAAATAGTAAAAGATAAGTCTGAAGATAAAGAGATAGTAAAAGATAAAAAAGAAGATAAAAGCGTTAAGGATAAGATAGAAAAAAGTGAAGAAGCTGATCATGGATTAGTTCATAAAAATAAGTTTTCATTTAACGAGAACAAGTTATTAAATAATGAGAAGAGGGATTAGCTATGACAAAAAAATCTTTGGGTAGGGGACTTGGATCTCTGATTCCAGAAAATAATAAAAGAAATAAGACCATAGTAAGAATTCCTATGGAAAAAATTTATACTAGAAAAGATCAACCAAGAAAAAATTTTGATGATAAGGCTCTTTTGGGGCTTAGCCAGTCAATAGAAAAATATGGCTTATTAAATCCCATAGTCCTTAGGAAAAATGGGATTAAATATGAAATAATAGCTGGTGAAAGAAGGTATAGGGCAAGTAAACTTTTAGGACATAAAGAAATTGATGCAATTATAAAAAATGTTGATAACAAGAATATAGATATTCTTTCTATAGTTGAAAACGTGCAAAGAGAAGATTTAACAGGTCTTGAAGAGGCAAATGCCTATAATGAATTATGTCAAAACTATAATATGACCCAAGAGGAGGTTGCAAAAACTGTTGGTAAATCAAGGTCTTATATAGCAAATAGCCTAAGGCTTTTAAAACTTGATGAAAATTCAAAAAGAGAACTACAAGAAGGAAATATTTCATCATCTCAGGCAAGAACCCTTCTTTCTATAAAAGATGAAGATGATAGAAAAAAATCTCTAGATGATTTTAAGAATAAGAAAACAAATATAAGAAAAGTAGAAAAAAAATCTAGAAAAATCAAGTCTATTAAAGATGATCAAAATTTAGACCAAATACTATTCGAAGATTTTGAAGAAAAATTTATTGATCTTTTAAATTCAAAAGTAGAAATTAAAAAGAATAAGGAAGGATATAGGGTAAGTATTGACTGTTTTTCTATAGATGATATAGAAAATTTATATTGGAGTATAAAAAATGGAAAAAAATAAGATAATTGATTTTACAGTTAAAAATCTAATTGATAATACCAGGAAAAAAACTGCTAATCCTGGTGGTGGAGCTATTATAAGTTTGGTTGGAAATCTTGGCTTAAATTTAATATTAATGATGGCAAAAAAAGATTATGGGGATGAAAAATTAAATAAAAAGTCTCAAAAAATAGAAAAGAAATTTAAAAAATATTCATCAGAATTAGAAGAATTGATGCAAGAAGATATAGATAAGGTTAATCTTTTAATAAGGGCCTATAAAGATGAAAATATCTCAAATTATGATGATTATATAATTGAGGCAAATAAGGCACCAAAAAGAACCATTGAACTAATGATAATTATCCTACAAGATTGTGATTTTATTCTAAAACATGGAAAAATCGAAGCAATAAGTGATGGGGAGATTGGACTAAGGCTTGTTAAAGAAGCTATTCATTCTTCTTTTATAAATCTTACTATGAATGAAGACAACTTATCAGATGAAAAAATAGAAAAAACAAATTACAAATCTATCATAAAATTTTGTGATAAGTTGTACAAGGATAATATTAAAATCATCGATGAAAGGAAAAAGAAATGGGACAAACAATAGCCATAATTATCTTATTTATTCTTGTTATCTTTGAATATTCAATGATAAAATCAAACAACAACAAATTAAGAAGACAAAAAAGAAGATATGACCACCTACTAAGGGGAAAAAATCCTGATATAAATATGGAAGAATTAATTTTACAACTTAATGACCAAATTGAAGAGTCCAGTAGAGAAATTAGGTCTCTTGACCAAAGGGCTTCAGATACGAAAACTTCATCAATGGGAGCTGTAAGTAAGATGGCTGTTGTACATTTTGATGCTTTTGATAGCCAAAGAGGAAAAAATTCATTTTCCTTAACCCTCCTAGATTCTTACCATAATGGAATTGTTTTAACAAATCTATATTCCCAAGATGGATCAAACACCTACCTTAAGGAAATAGTAAATGGAGAAAGTTTACAAGAATTATCTGATAGGGAAAAGGAGTGTTTAGAAAAAGCAAAATTATAGAAGAAAATTTCTTCAAATAGGGTATAATAGTAATGCTAAAATCGATTTATGATTAGGAGGTTATTATGGCAAACGATGGAGTTATGGAACTCGCTACTGAAAATATTAGGGGTAAAAACCGTACAATAGTATTTCCAGAAGGCGATGATTCAAGAGTATTAAGGGCAGCTATAAGACACAATGAAGATGGACTTGTAGTTCCAATATTACTTGGTAACAAAGATGAAATTCAAAAAGTAGCAGATCAAGAAGGGGTCAAATTAGGAGATATCCAAATTATTAACCCAAGAGAAAGTGAACTACTTGATGAATTAGTAGATAGATATGTTGAGCTTAGAAAAGGCAAAAACACAAGAGAAGATGGTGAATATCTTCTTAAAAAAGACAACAACTATTTCGGAACTATGCTTATTGAAACAGGAAAAGCAGACGGAATGGTTTCAGGTGCAGCTCATCCAACTGGAGATACAGTAAGACCAGCTCTACAACTTATCAAAACAAGAAAAGGTGTAAACAGGGTTTCTGGTGTTATGATTATGCTTGGACCTAATGGAGAAAAATTATTATTTGCAGATACAGCAATTAATATTACTCTTCAATCTAATGAACTTGCAGAAGTTGCAGTAGAAGCTGCAAGAACAGCTGAAGAATTTGGTATAGAACCAATAGTTGCTATGCTATCATTTTCAACAAAAGGATCAGCTAAACACGAACTTGCAAGAAAGGTAGAAGAAGCTACAAAACTTGCAAAAGAAATGGATCCAGACTTAAGAATTGATGGAGAAATGCAATTTGATGCAGCTATTTCACCACAAGTAGCAAGAAAGAAAATTCCAAACTCAGACGTTGCAGGAAGGGCAAAAGTATTTATATTCCCAGACCTACAAGCTGCAAACATTGGATATAAAATTGGTCAAAGACTTGGAAATTATGAAGCTTTAGGACCAATACTTCAAGGGCTAAACAAACCAGTAAATGACCTTTCAAGAGGATGTAACGAAGAGGATGTATATAAACTAACAATTCTAACAGCTAACCAAGTTAGAGATTAAGAAAAAATAAAAGAGACAGTCATTTGATTGCCTCTTTTGTTATACAAAAAAATTAACTATAAAACATATAGACAATGAAACACAATAAAAAGAGGTGGCAATTATATTTAAAGACGAAGTAAAACAAAATGCAAAGGCAGTTGTGCCTATAGCAATTTTAGTTTTAATATTAAATTTATTTAGACCAGTAGACAATAAATTAATAGGAAATTTTTTGCTAGGATGCCTGGGAGTAATTTTAGGTCTTTCCATTTTCCTAACAGGAGTAGACTTATCCATATCAAAAATAGGATCTTTTATGGGAGATTTTATAGCAAAATCTGAAAATATTTTAAAGGTAGTAATATTTGGAATATTCATAGGATTTATAATTTCAGTTGCTGAACCTGACCTTTTAATTTTAGCAAACCAAGTAAGTAGTGCAGTTGGATTAGTATCATTTTTGATAGTAGCCATAATTTCAGCAGGAGTTGGAGTAATGATTTCAATTGGTCTTTACAGGATATTTAAAGAAATTAAACTTTCAAGCCTTATGATAGTAGTATATGGGGTAATTTTTATCCTCATGCTCATAACAAATGATTTAGGTCATGCTATAGCTTTTGATGCATCTGGAGCTACAACAGGGGCAATGACAACTCCCTTTATTATAGCCCTAGGACTTGGTGTAAGTAAATTAAAAGGGGAGAGTAAGGGGGAAGAAAACTCATTTGGCCTTGTAGGAATTGCATCAGCAGGACCAATCCTTGCAGGATTATTGATGAGCCTTTCAATTGATTCATCAAATGTTTTAATAGAAGAAATGGCTCACACATCAGCCATATATTCAGGATTTAAATCAGCAACTTTTGCAATAGTTCCTATTAGTTTGGTATTTTTTGTAATGGATAAATTAGTTTTTAAAATTAAAAATAAAAAAAACATAAATCTGGGTTTAATCTACACTTACCTAGGCCTTATAATATTTTTGGCAAGCGTTGAAGGTGGATTTATGGAACTTGCAAGAGTTATGGGAGAAAATTATGCAGATTTTAAACTTGTACCATTAATTGGATTTATCTTAGGACTTTTGGTTGTTTTGGCAGAACCAGCTGTTTTTGTATTATCAGAGCAGGTAGAAGAAGTTACAGGAGGATCAATTCATAAGTCTTCAATAATGAAGGCCCTTTCACTTGGAGTTGCCTTTGCAGTGATGCTTGCTATGTTTAGGATAAAAATTGAAGGGTTTAAATTATGGATGCTAATAGTACCAGGATTTTTGCTTGCCCTAATCTTATCAAGAAATGTTCCTCAACTTTTTGTTGGAATTGCCTTTGATTCGGGAGGAGTTGCATCAGGCCCAATGACAGCAACCTTTATCCTTGCCTTTTGCCAAGGTGTTGCAGGAAATGTAGCAGATGGATTTGGAGTAATAGCCTTTGTGGCATTAATGCCAGTAATAACAATAATGATAATGGGATCTTTTTATAAGGAGGCCATAGAAGGATAATGAAATATTTAAGAATAATAACATCAAGATCAAAAGGATCTAGGTTTATGGACCAATTAGAAAAACACGGTGCTAAGTCAATTTCTTGTCTTTTGGCAGAAGGCTCTGCAAATGACCATATTTTAGAAGTCTTGGGAATTAACAAAGAAAAAAAAGAAATAGTATCAGCCCTTGTAAATGACGAATTGGTAAAGGACTTGTTATATAAGTTAAAAGAAAAATTCGATAAGAAAAATACATCTATAATGTTTACAACACCACTGGACTTAAAAGGAGAAGTTAATATGGAATATGAAGCTTTGTATGTAATAGTTAACAAAGAAAATGCAGATAAGGTTATAGAAATATCCCAAAAAGAAGGGGCAAGAGGAGCTACTGTTGTCCATGGAAGAGGATCAGGTATTCAAAAAAAGTCAGTATTTTTAAATATGACAATTGAACCTGAAAAAGATATTGTCATAATGTTAATCAAAAAAGAAATATCTGAAAAAGTTAAAAGCTCCATTTATGAGGCTATGAATCTGGAAGAAAATTCTCAAGGAATACTTTTCTCCTTGCCAGTTTCAGACGTTCGTGGACTTGTTGAGCAAAATTAAGACGGTATAATTATAAAAAATGGAGGATATTATGAAAGAGATAAATACAAGCGAATTTGATACACATGTTTTAGAAAATGATGGAATAGTTTTGGTAGATTTTTCAGCAACTTGGTGTGGACCTTGTAAGATGCAAAAACCAGTTCTTGAACAAATGGAAGACCAATTAGAAATATATTCTGTAGATGTTGACCAAAGTCCAGAACTTGCAGGAAGATATAATGTAAATGCAGTCCCATCTTTGATGTTATTTAAGGGTGGAGTATTAAAAAATACCCTAGTAGGTTTCCAAGCTAAAGAAGTTATTCTTGAAGAAGTAGAAAAGCTTAAATAATGGATTACGACTTAATAGTTGTTGGATTTGGACCTGCAGGAATAGCTGCAGGTCTTAATGCAAGTATAAGAAAGAAAAAAGTTTTAATAATAGGAAAAAAATCAAAGGCCATAGAAAAAAGTCCCTCAATAAAAAATTATTTGGGCTTTAAGGACTTGGAAGGTAAGGATTTATACCAAAGATTTATAGACCATATAAAGGAGTATCCAGTAGAAATAATGGATAAAAAAATCAAGGCAGTTTATGCCTTGGGTGATTATTTTTCAGTAGATCTTGGAGATAAAATGCTTACATCAAAAACTTGTATCTTAGCTTCAGGAGTTGATATGGGAAAATCCATAGAAGGTGAGGATAAATTTTTTGCCAAGGGAATTTCCTACTGTGCAACCTGTGATGCAAGTTTATATAAAGGAAAGAAAGTTGTCCTAGTAGGCTTAAATGATGAGGCAATAGATGAGGCAAACTTTATAAATAAGCTTGCAAAAGAGACTATTTTTATAAATCCAAAAAATGAGGACCTAAAGCTTGATTCTGGGATTAAAATTATAAACAAAAAACCTAAAGACTTTATTGGAGATATGAAGGCATCTTCTTTAATTTTGGAAGATGGGGAAAAAATTGAGGCTGATGGATTTTTTATTATAAAAAATTCTTCAAAACCACAAAGCCTAGCCCCTTCAGTAAAAATTGAAAATGGCCATATAAAAGTTGATTCAAATATGCAAACAAATATAAAGGGCTTGTTTGCCTGTGGTGATATAGTTGGAAGACCTTATCAAATCAACAAGGCAGTTGGCCAAGGACAAATTGCTGGCTTAAATGCAGCAAGTTATAAATAATGTTTCACGTGAAACATAAAATGTCATACCTTAGGGTATGGCATTAATTTTTTGAAAAACACAATTAATACATAATTAAAATTAATTATCAAAAATATTCTTTATTTTTACTTGAAATTTGTTCTAATATATGTAGAATAATATTTAAGTAGAATAAATTGTAGGAGGCTTAAATGACAAGACACATAGATTTTTTTGAATTCAATAACTCTATATTTTCAATGATTAGAGAGATATCACATAAGATAGATTTACTTTTACAAGAAACAGCTCAAGAATTGGGTGTAACAACCCTACAACTTAAGATGATTATGACCCTTTCAGCATCAAAGGATGCAGTTTCTATAGGAAATCTTGGCAAATCCATAGGTGTAAATGGGGGAAATATTTCTAATATTTGTAAAAAATTAGAAAAACAAGGCTTTGTTGACAGAAACAGGTCTGATGAAGATGAAAGAGTTGTTAATGTAAAATTAACAGATAAAGGATTAGATGCAGCAAGCAAGGTTAGCAAATATTTTGATAAAATCAAACCAGAAGTTGATGAGAAAAATATAAATGCTAATTTGAAAACTATAATAGATGAATTAGGTTCATTAGATAATTTATTAGATGAATATATTGTTAGGAGTGGTTTATAGATGCCATCAATAAAAAAGGGCAAGAGACCTCTAGTCTACTATTGGATAATTGCCATAGTCGCCTTTTTGGTTATCCAACAGATATTACAACCAATTAGGGCAGAAGGAAAACCAAAAGAGATAACATATTCTCAATTTGTTTCCATGATTGATAATGGACAAGTTAGGGAAGTTACAAAGGATGATTACAACTACACTTTCACAGCCGTAGTTGATGGGGATAAGCAAAAATTTATTACAGGTTTGTGGCCAGATACTGACCTTACTGAAAGATTATTAGAAGCTAGTAAAAAACACAAAAATTTAACCTTTACCAAGGAAGTTGAAACAAAAATGAGCCCATGGCTTACACTTTTTGTCACAAGTATACTTCCACTTTTATTCTTGCTTTTAATTTTTTATATGGCAAACAGGTCCCTATCAAAAACCATGGGAGGCCGTGGTGGTGGAGACTTTATGAATTTTGGAAAGTCAAATGCCAAAATTTATATGGAAAACAAAACTGGAAAAACTTTTGCTGATGTTGCAGGCCAAGAAGAGGCAAAGGATAGTTTAAATGAGGTTGTAGATTTTCTTCATGGACCTCAAAAGTATAAGGAAATTGGTGCTGTTTTACCAAAGGGTGTCTTACTTGTAGGCCCTCCAGGAACAGGTAAAACTTTACTTGCAAAAGCAGTTGCAGGTGAGGCTAATGTTCCATTTTTCTCAATTTCAGGTTCTGAATTTGTTGAAATGTTTGTAGGAATGGGGGCAAGCAAGGTTCGTGATCTTTTCAAACAAGCAAAGGAAAAGGCTCCTTGTATAGTATTTATAGATGAGATAGATGCCATTGGTAAAAAACGTGATGTTTCTGGATATTCTGGAAATGATGAACGTGAGCAAACCCTAAACCAATTGTTAAATGAAATGGATGGATTTGATGCGACTGAGGGAGTAGTTTTATTATCTGCAACCAACAGACCTGAAATCCTAGACCCAGCTTTAACAAGACCTGGAAGATTTGACAGAAGAGTTCAAGTAGAACTACCTGATTTAAAGGGTCGTGAAGATATATTAAAAGTTCATGCCAAAAAAATTAAGCGTGAAAATGACATTGACTATGAAGAAATAGCAAAAAGAACTGCAGGAACCTCTGGTGCTGACCTTGCAAATATTGTAAACGAGGGTGCTCTAAGAGCTGTTAGGGAAGGACGTAACAAGCTAACCCAAACAGACCTTGAAGAATCTATAGAAACAGTTATAGCAGGAGCACAAAAGAAAAATGCAGTAATTTCAGATGATCAAAAGAAAATTATAGCTTACCACGAAGTAGGACACGCTTTAGTTGCAGCTATTCAAACACAAAAAACCCCAGTAACAAAGATCACTATAGTTCCAAGAACTGGAGGAGCCTTGGGTTATACAATGACTGTCGATAAGGATGAGAAATTTATAATGACCAAGCAAGAATTGTTTGATGAAATAGTGACCTTGGCAGGTGGAAGAAGTGCAGAAGAGTTAATCTTTAATGCAAAAACCACTGGAGCAAGTAATGATATAGAAAAGGCTACAGCCATAGCTAGAAATATGGTAACAATTTATGGTATGGATGAAGACTTTGACTTTATGCAACTTGAACAAATCCAAGGAAGATACCTTGGTGGTCAAAGGTCTATGATAGTTTCAAATGGAACTGGAGATAAGATTGACCAAAAGGTAGGAAAAATTATCGCTCAAGCTCACATGAGAGCTATAGAAATTCTTAAAGATAATCTTGATAAACTTCATGAAATTTCTGACTTCCTTTTAAAAGAAGAAACAATTACAGGCGAGCAATTTATGAATATATTAAATAAAAAACCTGTGGAAAATGAAGAAGTTAATTCTGATAAAAAATTAGAAGAAAATCATGATAAAAAAGACCAAGATTCTAGTGAAAACTCAACCGATGATTTGAAAAAAGAATTGGAAGATACATTAAAGGAAAATGAACCTGACAATGTAATAGCCCTAGGATCAGAAGAGAAAGATGATAAAGATAAAAAAGAAGATTAGTAAAATTAAAAGCCCCTCGGGGCTTTTTTTTTATAAAAAAAAAAATGGATTTTCACCTGCACATTTAAGCTTTTTGGTAAAAATCCTCTATGTAAATAGCCTCAATTAAGAGACTATACAAAAACAATTTCTCTAGTGTTAACGATAATTGTCTTGCCTTTTCATTGTACTCAATTGTTAGGAAAAATCAAAACTTTTCCTTGAATCTTTAAATTTAGAATAATATAGTATAAATATTGAAAGAAAAAAATTTAAAGGAGTAAATATGAAAAAAAACAAGAGCAAAAGATGGATAGCTGTGGCTATTGCCCTACTTTTGTTTGTGGCATCTACTATTGTATCAAATAGGGGTGAAAAGCAAGCTGAGAAAAAAAGTGAGGAATTGAAAAACCAATATTTTGACCAATTCAATCCTTTTTCTGCAACTGCAAATAAAAAAACTCTTGAAAAGGGAGATAGTAAAAATAAAATAGCTGTTTTATCTTATGAGGGAGCAATTGGGGATGGACAAGTTTATGATGACTTTATGGACCAACTTGACGATGTATATGATGATGATTCTGTTAAGGGGGTTATTATGCAAGTAAATTCTCCAGGTGGAGCTGTTTATAATTCTGAGCAAATTGCCAATAAAATCAAAAAAATCCAAAAGGATAAAAAAATCCCAGTATTTACTGTTATGAAAACAATGGCAGCAAGTGGTGGATATTATATTTCTGCCCCAACTGATAGGATCTACGCCTCAAATGAAACTCTTACAGGTTCAATCGGTGTAATTATGTCATCAACATCCTTCCAAGGTCTCTTCGAAAAATATGGAATTAAACAACAAAATATTACAACAGGAAAAATGAAAGATGCAGGATCTGCTGGAAAAGATATGACAGATGAGCAAAAAAAATATTTCCAAGACCTCATAAATTCTTCCTTTGATAGGTTTGTAAAAATTGTATCTCAAGGTAGGTCTATGAAGGAAGATGAAGTTAGAAAACTTGCTGATGGTAGGGTTTATGATGGGGCCCAAGCCAAAAGCAATGGCCTTGTAGATAAGATTGGTGACTTGGATTTGGCTATAGAAGATATGAAAAAAGATTTCAAATTAAATAATGCTGAAGTCTACCAATATGATAATGACATGGCTTCATTTTCTAGATTTTTCTCCAAAGCAGAAAATCTTTTAAATAAAAATTCTTCATCAGACCTTTCAATCATAAAAGAGCTAATGGAAAAAGATTCCCCACTACCAATGTATTATTATGGAAAATAGGTGATAAAATGGAAAATATGGAAGTAATTGAAAATAATACTTTAAATAATCAAAAAACAATATCCATACCTAAATTTGCCTATGCAGGATTTTTCCTAAGACTTGTAGCCTTTACTATAGATTCAATAGTTGCCTATTCTTTTTCAAATATTATTTTGAAAATTTTTCAAATAAGTCCGGATTTAACCTTTATGAATATAGAATTAAATCCTTTTATAGAAACGGGAATTTGCCTGTTGTACTTTTTCATCCTAACTTATTTGAACAATGGTCAAACTTTAGGAAAAATGGCTGTAGGAATTAGGGTCATATCCCTTAGTGATGAAAAATTATCATTTTTTGATTGCTTGGTTAGGGAAGTTTTTGCAAGATACATTCAAAATTTCATAAAAATTTTGTATTTAATAGTAGGCTTTAGCCCAAACAAACAATCCTTGGCAGATATGCTGGTGGATACTGTAGTAATAAAAGATGATGTGGTAGATTATCTTTTTGAAAATTAAATAAAATATAAGGATATATTTTGATTTTCAAGATATATCTTTTTTTTTGGAAGTTTTTAAAATTTTATTATATTTTTTAAAATTATAAGTATTTTATACTTTTTAAAGGTCAGATCTTGTGGTATGATTGTTAGGTAGAAAATTTGGAGTAAACACAATATATAGTGTATTAGATATAAAAATAACAATATTTAGGGGTGGACATGGAAGTTAAAAAAAGAGATGGAAAAGTTGTTGACTTTGAAAGAGAAAAGATAAATCGTGCAATCTTTAAATCTTTTAGGTCAGTTGATTCTGTAATTAGCGAAGAAAATTTGGATAAAATTTCTTTAAATATAGAAAATACAATCAAGGAAAGATATCCCAAAGACCACGTGGTTACAGTTGAGGAAATTCAAGACTTGGTTGAGCTTGAATTAATTGAAAATAATTATTACAAGGAAGTAAAATCTTATATTCTTTATAGGGCAAAACACAATATGGATAGGAAAGTCTTAACAGATTTTGAATCCTATATAGATGATGACTATACCCTTTCTATTATTAAGGATATTAATGAAGAATATGATAATCAAAGATACCCAATAGAATCCTTGTATTTAAAATTTGAATCATTTACAAAGGCAAATATGACCAAGGAGGCCTTGCTAAACGCCCTTATCAAGGCAGCAAGTGAGCTTACAAGTAAGGAAGCCCCAGATTGGGAATTTATTGCAGCAAGATTTATGATTCATCTTATAAATTTAAAAATTAGCCTTAGCGAAGAAAAATATGAAATTGTTGATTTTAGGTCAAAAATCCAATATCTAACTTCAGTTGGTCTTTATGGAGCATATATTTTAGAATCTTATACTAACAAAGATTTAGAGGAGTTGGGAGCTTATTTAAAAGAAGAAAGAAATAAGCTTTTTACCTATTCAGGTCTTGATTTAGTTGCAAAAAGATATTTAATAAAAACTTTTGAAGGTGAATACATTGAAAGCGTCCAAGAAATGTTTATGGGAATTTCAATGCACCTTGCCATTGGCGAAAAAGATAAGGTATCTTTTGCCAAAAAATTATATGATATCTTATCCCAACTAAAGGCAACCATGGCAACTCCAACCATGACCAATGCAAGAAAGCCCTTCAACCAACTTTCTTCATGTTTTATAGATACAGTTCCTGATACCTTAAAAGGAATCTACCGTTCAATCACAAACTTTGCCCAAGTTTCAAAACACGGTGGTGGAATGGGACTATATTTTGGAAAAGTTAGGGCCCAAGGTTCTGATATTAGGGGCATAAAAAACGTAGCAGGTGGAGTTATAAGGTGGATAAAACTTGCCAATGACACAGCAGTTGCCGTTGACCAATTAGGGGTTAGACAAGGGGCTGTGGCTTGCTATTTGGATATTTGGCACAAGGATATGCCAGAATTTTTATCCTTAAGAACAAATAACGGTGATGACAGGATGAAGGCCCACGATATTTTCCCAGCAGTTTGTGTTCCAAATCTTTTCTGGAAAGAATGTAGGGATAATATTGGTGGAGATTGGTACATGTTTGATCCTCACGAAGTTTTGGTAAAATATGGCAAATCAATCGAAGATACCTATGGGGAAGAATTTGAAGAATTTTACCATAAGCTTGTAAAGGATAAGGAAATTTCAAAAAGAGTAATCGCAATCAAAGATTTGATTAGACTTTTGATAAAATCATGGACAGAAACAGGAACACCTTTTGTATTTAATAGAGATGCAGTAAACAAGGCAAATCCAAACAAGCACAAGGGGATTATCTACTCCTCAAATCTTTGTACAGAAATTGCCCAAAACATGAGCCCATCAGAGACAGTTAACGAAGAGATAAAAACTGTTGACGGGGAAACAGTAATTGTAAATACAACCAAACCTGGAGATTTTGTAGAATGTAATCTCGCAAGCCTAACTCTTGGAAATATTGATGTAAATGACAAAAAAGAACTAGAAGAAGTTGTATCAACAATAGTAAGGGCTCTTGATAATGTAATAGACTTAAATTATTACCCAACTTCATATGCCAAGGTAACTAACAAAAAATATAGGGCAATAGGACTTGGAACAAGTGGTTACCATCATATGCTAGTTAAAAATGACATAAAATGGTCAGAAGAAGACGCCCATCTTGAATTTGTGGACAAGGTTTATGAAGATATAAATTATTTTGCTATCAAGGCATCAAATGAAATAGCCAAAGAAAAAGGATCATATTCTTGTTTTGAAGGAAGTGATTGGGATAATGGAGATTATTTCACACAAAGAGGATATGAAAGCGAAAGATGGGAAAAATTAAAGAAAGACGTTCATGAAAATGGTCTTAGAAACGGATATTTATTGGCAATAGCTCCAACAGGATCAACTTCAATAATTTCAGGAACATCTGCAGGAGTTGACCCAATAATGAACAAATATTTCCTAGAAGAAAAAAAGGGAGCAATAGTACCAAGAGTGGCCCCAGGACTAAACACAAAAACTTTCTGGCTTTACGAAAATGCTTATACAATTGACCAAAATATTTCAATGAGAGCATGTGGTGTAAGACAAAGACACATCGACCAAGCCCAATCAGTAAATGTTTATATAACAACAGAATACACAATGAGACAAATTTTAAATATCTACCTAACAGCATGGGAAGCTGGAGTAAAATCCCTATATTATGTAAGAGGAAAATCTCTAGAAGTTGAAGATTGTGATTCATGTGCGTCATAAATTTATTTTTTAAATAATATAAAATTAATTACTTCGGATTTGGGGGAAGAAAGGGGGAGTTTCGATTCTCCCCTTTTACTACTCTAACTTACTTTTTAAAATTAAAAAAATCTTAAATCAAAATTCAATTTAGAATTAAAACTACGAATAAAGTCCGCGGTATAATTATTGAAATTGTACCACTGGCACAATTTCAATAATTATATCCCCAAGCCCTTACTTTATTAACCCCCTGCAACCGACCGCTGCGCGGGCTAATTTTGCAGGAAGCTTCGCTTCTTTCAATTTAGTATTAGGATTTTATAGAAAAAATTGGGTAAATAAGAATTAGGACTTATTTTAATAAAGGAGATAATATGGAAAAAAAATATAAGGAAGAAGTTTCTAAAAGAGGAATTTTTAATGAAGAAGGGGATATTGACCTTTCTAAAAGAAGAATTATCAATGGAAATACAACAAACCTTAATGACTTTAACAATGTAAAATATACATGGACAAATGATTGGTACCGTCAAGCTATGAACAACTTTTGGATTCCAGAAGAAATTAATTTAAACCAAGATATAAAAGATTATAGAAATTTATCAAAAGCAGAAAAAAAGGCTTATGATAGGATTTTGTCATTTTTAACATACCTTGATTCAATCCAAACAGCAAATTTGCCAAATCTTCAAACCTATATAACAGCAAATGAGATAAATCTTTGTCTTGCTATTCAAACCTACCAAGAGGCAATCCACTCACAATCTTATTCCTACATACTAGATACAATCTGCTCTCCTGATGAGAGAACAAGAATTTTGTATTTGTGGAAGGAAGATGAACATCTTTTAAAAAGAAATAAATTTATTGGCGACCAATACAATGAATTTATAAAAGATGATAGTGAATTTAATTTGATGAGAGTTTTGATTGCAAATTATATACTTGAAGGAATTTATTTCTATTCAGGATTCTCATTTTTCTACAATCTTGGAAGAAATGGAAAAATGCCAGGAACTGTCCAAGAAATAAGATATATTAACAGGGATGAAAACACCCACTTGTGGCTATTTAGGTCAATGATAAATGATCTAAAAGAAGAAAGACCAGACTTATTTACTGACGAATTGAAAGAATTCTACCTATCCTTATTAAAAGAAGGAGTAGAACAAGAAATTGCCTGGGGAAAATATGCCATTGGAGATGAAATCCAAGGATTAAATTCACAAATGATTGAAGATTATATAAAATATTTGGGAAATCTAAGGGCAAAAGGCCTTGGCCTTGGAAAAATTTATGAAGGATATGAAGAAGAACCCCAATCAATGAAATGGGTAAGCGAATATTCAGATCCAAACCAAGTAAAAACAGACTTCTTTGAAGGAAAAGTTTCCGCTTATTCTAAGTCTTCAGTTATTGAGGATGATTTATAAAATATAAAATTTTAAATCGAAACTGACTCTTATAAGTTAGATTAAAAACTAACTTATAAGAGTCATTTTTTTATTTTAAATGCTTATAGAAAGTTAATTGTAAAAGATTTTACACTTTTCAAAAATCTAATAATACTTATTGTTTTTTTTTATACAATTTTGTATAATAAAAAACGATAGTGATAATCGATATCGAGATACCCGTTTTTTTGTAAAGTACTTTATGAAAAGTAATAATTTTAGAAGGGAGAGGATAGAAAAAAATATTAGTTGATTTTGGAAAAAATAACTAGAGCATTAAATGAATAAAATCGATTTATATGAGAATTATTGTATTTATTGATAAATCATTGCTAATACAAAAAATTTAAGAAAAACAAGCATAATATCAAGTTGACTTTTCTTATTTTGTAAAAATGCAGTAAATATAGAAAAGCTATGGTTATTTTCACCAATATCAGACATAAAAATCGAATATTTTAGATGAATTTTTAAAATAAGACTTTGTAGTCAAAATAATATTTAAGATTTTTTATCTTAAAAAATCAAAGGCCTAGGTAACTTTATAACCTAAATATACTTTATAAAGAGGAAAGATGAAAAATACATTTTTAAAAAAAGCCCTGACCTTATTTATCGTAAGCTTGGCATCTGTAGTAATGATAAAGTCGTCAATATTTGCTTTTGAAAAAAATCAAAGGCTCAGTGCAATTAAAGAAAAAAATATTCTACATAGTAAGGTTAGAATTTCAAAAGATTTGAAAGATGGACAATATGAGGCAAGTTCAGAAGGCTATGGTGGTCTTTTGACTGTTAGGATAAGTATTGAAAACGGGAAATTAACTGATATTAAAATAATATCCCACAATGAAACAGAAGAATATTTTAAGAAAGCCCTAGCAGTAATAGATGAAATTTTAAGAAAAGGAAGCGTAAATGTTGATTCGGTTTCAGGAGCAACTATATCATCAAATGCAATAAAAGATGCTGTAGCAAAAGCCCTACAAAAAGCTGGGTCTAAGGAAAAAATAAAAGTAAAAACTAAAAAGAAAGACAGAAAAAAAGTTGAGGGACTGAAAGATGGTGAATATCTTGGCAGTGCAAATGGTTATGGTGGAATCTTAACTGTAAAAGTAACTATAAAAAATGGAAAGATAAGTGCAATAGATGTTATTTCTCAAAATGAAACTCCACAATATTTTAGAAGAGCTTATGCAGTTATAAATCAAATTTTAAGCACAGGAAGTGTAAATGTAGATTCCATTTCAGGAGCTACAGTTTCATCAAATGCACTAAAAATGGCAGTTGCTGATGCAATCCAAAAAGCTGGTTCAAAACAACAAGCCAAGGTGCAAGCAGTAAACAATTCATCAAATGCAAATAATAGGAGAGGTAATCTTGCAGGAAGCGTTACAATAGGAAATGAGGACCTTAAAGATGGAGTATATACAGGATCAGGCCAAGGATACAATGGCCCTATAAATGTAAGAGTTACCATATCAAATGGATTGATAAAAAATATAGAAATCCTATCTTACAGTGATGATAACCCATACTTTAATCGTGCAAGAAGTGTTTTATCAAGAATATTAGGAAAACCAGGAAAAAGTGTAGATACAGTCTCTGGTGCAACCTACTCAAGTAGGGGAATAATTGATGCAGTAAACAATGCAATAGCAAAAGCTGGATCAAAAAATCAAAAAGTAAAACAAACGAAACCTAGTCCTTCAAAGAATAAAAAATCAAATAAAAATCAAAAGACAGGAAAGTCTATAGGAATAGGTAGTAACAATAAGAATCTAAAAGATGGTATCTACGAAGGAATATCAGAAGGTTTCAATGGCCCAATAAAAGTTAGGGTAACCATATCAAAAGGTTCAATAACAAATGTAGAAATCCTATCCCACCAAGAAGATGACACATACTTTGCCAGGGCACAATCTATAATAACAAAAATATTAGGAAAACCAGGAAAGAGTGTAGATACAGTATCTGGTGCAACCTACTCAAGCAGGGGAATAATTGATGCAGTAAACGATGCAGTATCAAAAGCTGGAGGAGAAACAATCCCTTCAATTCCTGATAAAAAACCAGAAGAAAAACCAAATGTAAAACCGGATGAAAATCCTGGTAAAAAACCGGAAGATAAACCAGGTAAAAAACCTGAAGAAAATATAGATGATGCCCTCAAAAAATATTACAACAACCAACCACTCAAAGATGGAGAATATACGGGATGGGGAATAGGTTATATTAATACTAAAAAGACAAAAACATATATAAGAGTTGAAAATGGAGAAATTTCAGAGATAAAAGTAGGATTAAACTCAGAATATGGTGACGATATGGGACCATTTAGAAAAAAAGCAGAAAAAATACTTTCTTTCTTAAAAGGAAAAGAAGCTAGGTTAAATATTGCAAAAATGGGACTTTACAGAGAATATTTTGAAACAATTAGAAATAGCAAAAATCCTAAGGAGAAAGTAGCTGATTTATTTGGAAAAGAATATCTAAATCATTTAAAAGGATTTAGAGGTGATAATTCAGAATCAGACCTAACCTTACTTTCAAGAACTGTAAAATCATATATGTCAAATCGTTATGGTTCAAAAGACTTATTTGATAGTATTTCTGGAGCTACTGTAAGTGCAAGTGGAATTTCAGCAGCAACAAGAGAAGCGGCAGAAAAATCCTCAAATGATTACAAAACAAATACCAATGTAAAAGAAATTTCAATAATTTCACCTAAAAATAAGAATATAGAAGTAAACAAGGGCGAAGGGGTTGATTTTTCTGAGCTTAAAGTAAAAATTACAAAAAAAGATGGAAGTTCAAAAGAATTAGGATGGAAAGATTTCCAAGCTAATGGAATTAGCATAAAAGATTCAGATGGAAAAACAATTGAAAACGGAAATGACCTAAAGAAATATGGCGATACTAGAATTATTAAGGCAAAAGTAGTCCATGAAAAATCAC
Source organism: Anaerococcus hydrogenalis (assembly GCF_002871895.1). Classification (NCBI taxonomy): domain Bacteria; kingdom Bacillati; phylum Bacillota; class Tissierellia; order Tissierellales; family Peptoniphilaceae; genus Anaerococcus; species Anaerococcus hydrogenalis. Next base: position 57,313 of record NZ_PNHP01000005.1, read on the forward strand.
TATCTTATGATGAATTTAGAATACTAGTTGGAAACTATAGTAAAGATTATATAATTGGTTTGGAATATAGTGCTGACGGTAAAAAATGGTACAAGATAGATAAGGTAGATATGGATTATGCAGATAGCCGCAATATAGCAAGCCACCAAACAATTGATGCTCCAAAATCATTTGAATTTGAAAAAGTTAAAATTCGCCTAGTATCAAAGAAAGGTAATCGCTATGAATATGTGACAGACAAATTGCCTGTAAATAGACAAGTCCAATACAAATTACTAGAGGGAGATAATCCAAACCTACCAAAGATTATATATGCAAAATTCGAATTATCTGGAAAAGAATCAGATAAACATTTGGTAGAAGAAAAAGAAAATGGACAAAAAGAAAAAGAAAAACCACAAAGAAAAGAAGAAATAGAAGTAGACCAAAAGGTAATCGATACAAGCCTTATGGAATCAAATGGACAAAAATGGATAGAGGGTCAGCCAATAAGACCAGCCACAGTAACAAGCCTTGATCCAGAAGCAAAAATAGTTGGTGAAATAGAAGGACTACCAAAAGGCTTAACATTTGATGGAAAAACCATAACAGGAACAATAGATCCAATTGACAAAGGATGGCCAGAAGACGGAAGTGGTTTTAAAACAATCAAACTAAAATTCAAGGCAGAAAAAGGCGACAAGCTATTAGTAAGAACAATCGAATATTGGCTATACAGAGATAAAGACAGAGATGGAATTTCTGACGATGACGATATAGACCAAGGTGAAAAATTTACACCACTAAGAGCAAACTCACAAGCAATAATAGTTAATGGCAAAGCCCCAAGCCTAGAAGATTACAAGGCAAAATTCTCAAATATACCAAAAGACGGCTCGGTAGAAGTAAGCTTTAAAAAAGAACCAGACTATAGCAAAGTAAGCGAAAGACCGCAAAGAGTCTACCTACAATTCAAAGCGAAAAATGCAAAAGAAGTAGGTGAAGCATACGTGATGGTAGTGGTGAAAAAAGCCGCTGAAACTGAAAAACCACAAAGAAAAGAAGAGATAGAAGTAGACCAAAAAGTAATAGATACAAGCCTTATGGAATCAAACGGGCAACAATGGATAGAAGGTCAGACAATAAGACCGGCCACAGTAACAAGTCTTGATCC
>NZ_PNHP01000005.1:58822-161399 GCF_002871895.1 Anaerococcus hydrogenalis
GTAAAGCACCAAGCCTAGAAGATTACAAGGCAAAATTCTCAAATATACCAAAAGATGGATCAGTAGAAGTAAGCTTTAAAAAACAACCAGATTACGAAAAAGTAAGCGAAAGACCACAAAGAGTCTACCTACAATTCAAAGCGAAAAATACAAAAGAAGTAGGAGAAGCATACGTTATGGTAGTGGTGAAAAAAGCCGCTAAAAATGAAAAACCACAAACAAAAGAAGAAATAGAAGTAGACCAAAAAGTAATCGATACAAGCCTTATGGAATCAAACGGACAAAAATGGGTAGAGGGTCAGTCAATAAGACCAGCCACAGTAACAAGTCTTTTAGATGGTGCAAATATACTTCCAGAAATAGAAGGTTTGCCAAAAGGTTTGAAATTCGACGGAAAAACCATAACAGGAACTCCAGAAAGAAGTGATGAGGGATGGCCAGCAGATGGAAGTGGTTTTAAAACAATCAAACTAAAATTCAAGGCAGAAAAAGGAGATAAGATTTTAGTAAGAACAGTTGAATATTGGTTGTACAGAGATAAAGACAGAGATGGCATATCTGATGATGAAGATATAGATCAAGGTGAAAAATTCACACCGATAAGCTCAAATAGACAGCCAATAATAGTAGAAGGCAAAGCCCCAAGCCTAGAAGATTACAAAGCAAAATTCTCAAATATACCAAAAGATGGCTCAGTAGAAGTAAGCTTTAAAAAAGAGCCAGACTATAGCAAGGTAAGCGACAGGCCACAAAGAGTCTACCTACAATTTAAATCAAAATATTCAAAAGAAGTAGGAGAAGCCTATGTGATGGTTATAGTAAAAAAGGCTGTTAAAAAAGAAAACAAAGAAGTTAGATCTTTGAATCAAAAAACTAAAAAGAAAAAGGAAGAAATTAAGGAAAATTCTATTAAAAAAACAAAAGAAAAAAATTCTAATAGTCAACCTGTAGATAATAAAAAAGACACTAAGGAGAATGAATCAAACGATAAGTCTAATAATAAAGAGTTAGAAGAATCTGAAAAGGAATCTAATCTTGGAAATACTCAAAATCCAGAAAATTCTCACTTGCCTCCTTTGGAAATTAAAAAAGAGTCTCCTGTAATGGAAGATGAAAATGACTCTGATAAAAAAGTTCAATAGTTTTAATATATAGAAAGGAGAAAGGTATGAATTTAATTACTGGAATACTATTTACTATAATTTTTTACGGATTAACTGCCAAATTTATCAAAAAACGACCTGTAATATTTTATGTAGGTGTGTATGTTTGGACATGTTTTGTAGTTTATTATTATAATATGGGTTTTGATAGAAATTTCCCAGCTTGGTTTAATGAATATTTCATGAAGATATTTTCAAGGGGGATATTTGCTACAGCGACTTTTATGATAGTAATGTTTTTAGGAACTGTTACAAAGCACAATGATTTTTCAAAAAAATTGATGGCCATTCGTGGGGAAATATCTATAATAGCAAGTATATTGGTTTTCAGCCACAATATAATATTTGGCTTACACTATTTCCCAATCCTATTTACAAATCCTAGTTCTATGCCTACAAGACAATTAATTGCATCAATAATAACAATATTTTTATTGTTGATGCTAATTCCTCTTTTTGTAACTTCTTTTAAGACAGTACGTCGTAAAATGAAGGCTAAAAGTTGGAAAAATTTACAAAAAATGGCCTACCCATTTTTTATAGGCATATATATTCACGTTATGGTACTATATTCTGCTAATGTGAAGGATAATATATTAGGGATAGTTTTATATACTATCATATATGCATCTTATATATTATTAAGATTGAGAAAAAGAAATATGAAAATTCAAAGGGCATCAGCCAAATAAAATAAAAAATTCCTCTTAATGAATTATTTTCATTTTGAGGAATTTTTTTATTTGAAATTAAATTTTACTTGGCGCTTAATGAAAATTCTGTAATTTTTTCAAAGTTTCCATCACTTTCTTTGCCGGAATTTTCATTTATTTTTGAACGGCTTAGGGTAAAATTAATTTTTCTTCCGTCTTTTATTTCATCTAGGCTTAGGTCTGAGTAATCTTTGTTGTAGATAAAAGTTGTTGAATTTTCATCTGCAACTCTTTCATCTAAAGAAATTTTATTTCCTTTTTCGTCAACTCCTTTTAGTTCATAAACATAGGCTTTATCGAGATTTTTTATTGTTGCTGTAAGGGTCATTGGATTTATTTTCATTAATGAAATCGTAGCGTTTGTTCCTTTTATTTTTAAATTTTCAGCGAAAATTTTGTTGTCTTTATTTATTGTATTCATTGGAGATTCTATTGAAATTATTTGGCTTTTATTTTTGTCTGCGAAATATAAATCTACCTTCGCCTTATCTTTTTTTGGAAAAGATTTATCAAAATTTATCATAAGATTTTCTGAGGATGTTTTTTTATCTTCTAATAAGCCTTCGCCTCCTGATGAGCCCATAGCTTTATAAGTTTTTCCATCAACTACCACCTTATACAAATATGAATTGTTTTTTGAAGTTTCCTCTAAATTTTCTCCATTTCTTAAGGTATTTATAAAAATTTTATTATCTTCAAAGGCTATATTTCCGATTACAAATGAATCTTCTCCAACTGTTACTGGTTTATTAATTTCTGCCATATATTTGTAGGAATCAGGACTTGCACCAAAGGCCTCCATCATAGTTACTTTTATGTCTGTTGTAAATTTTGAAACTTCGGCTTTTACAACTGGAATATTAAGTCCAGCTACTAGGATTAATGCAGCTGCTATTGGCAAAAATTTTTTTGATTTTTTATTTTTTTTGTAGGATTTTGCAGTTTTTATTAATTTTTCTTTTTCAAAATCGTTTAAATCGATTTTTTCAATTTCAAAATCCATATCATTTATTTTGTCATAGATATTTTTCATAATTTGCTCCTTAAAGTTTTTTTGGCACGGCTAACTTTGTTGTAGAGTCTGTCTTTTGGGATTTTTGTAATTTTTTCTAAATCATCGTAGGAATATCCTTCTATAAATAATTTTTTGAAAATCTCCCTGTCTTTTTTTGACAACATTTTAAGAATTTTTTCACTTTCATCATAATTTTCCAAATTTTTATCATAAATAAAACCTGAAATATCATCAAGGTCAAGACAGTCGTGTTTTGCTTCTTTTCTAATTGCGTCAATTGCCTTGTATTTGGCAACTCCTGCACACCAATTTTTAAAAGATGACCTAGTAGGATCATAAGAATTTATATTATCCCAAATTCCAAGGAGAGCATCATTTAAAATTTCATCTAAAATATTTCTCCTATTTCCTATGGTTTTTACAATAACTCCCTTTAATATAGGTCCATAAAGGTTAATGAATTCAATTAAATATTTTTCATCTTTGTTTTTAATTCCGTTTATTAAAATTTTATCATCCATTATTTCCTCCTTTGCCTATATATTCGTATAAGCTTGAGCAAATCTATCCTTACTTTAAATTATATCTTTAAATTATTACAAAAAACCACCTCGATTTTATCGAGATGGTTTGTATGTCTTAAAATTTTATTCAAACAAAAGATTAATATCAAAATCTTTTTCTATCATTTTATTATCTAACATAAATTTCTTAGTTCTTTCGAATCCCTCTTTATCTTTGTCTGTGATTTTTGTTGAAAAATCATACATTGGGAACATATAATCATAGGCCTTATCGTCAAGGTCTAGTTCTTTTTTTACTATTTCTTTTGTTTGGTCTTTGTCATCTTCCATAAATTTAGAAATTTCAGCTTGGGCATCATTTAGGGCCTTTATAACATCTGGGTGGTCTTTGGCAAATTTTTCTGAGCTTGCTACACAAATTATGGCATCGATTAAGTTTTCGCCGTTTGTAACTTCATGTAGTCCACTTTCTTTTGCCTTATAAGCTGCAGGTCCTCCCAAAAGTGCCACGTCCAAATTTCCTGAATCTATGGCAGCTGCGGCATCTGGAATTGACATGTTTGAAAATTCTACGTCCTTTTCGCTCATTTTATCTTTTTCTAAGTATGCCAAAAGTTCTTGGTGGAGGTTGGTTCCTGCAGGGCCTCCAATTTTTTTGCCCTTTAAATCTTTAGGACTTTTTATAGAATCATCTTTAGAAAAAAGTGAAAAGGCCTTTGGAGCTCTTGAATACATATTTAAAACTTTTATATCTTGGCCGTTTGCCTTGGCAAGAATTGCAGAAGATCCTCCCAAAGCATATAAAACATCAACATCCCCACTTGCAAGGGCTGCTGTTTGGTCAGCTCCACTTGTGATTTCCTTGTAATTGATTTTTACGCCTGGTAGGTGTTTTTTGAAAATTTCCTTATTTTTTTCAATTATTGATGGAACATTTAAGGGTGCTGTTACGTATGTTATGTTTAATTCGTCGATTGATAATTTTTCATTACTTTGTGATGTTTGATTTGAAATATTTTCATTTGAATTATTTTCTTTATTATCCTTGTTTGAGCAAGCAGTAATTGCAAAAACTAGGGCAAAAAGTGATAAAATTTTTAATAATTTATTTTTCATTTTCTTCTCCTATTATTTTTTTAAATTTATTTCTCAAAATTTCCTTGGAGAATTTCTTATCTTCAAGGTCAAAATCAGAAACAATTTTTCCTTTTTTCATAATTATAAGTCTTTGGCCCACATTGAGGGCTTCTTCTAGGTCATGACTTACAAATAAAAAACCGGATTTTTTGATTTTCATATAATTAATTAACTCTACTTCTAATTTTTCCTTTGTAATTTCATCCAAAGATGCAAAGGGTTCGTCTAAAAGCATAAAATCATTTGGAAAAATTAGGGCTCGGGCAAGGGAAACTCTTGCCTTCATTCCTCCAGAAAGTTGGGAAGGATAGGCTTTTTCAAATCCCTCAAGGCCCATTATTTTTATCCATTTTTGGCAAAGTTTTGGGTCATCGTTTGAAAATTTTATATTTTCTTCTATATTTTTCCAAGCTAAAAGTCTTGGATTTTGGAAAACAAAGGAAGTTTTAACCTTATTTTTTAAAATTTCCCCTTGGTCAATTTCCAAAAGCCCCCCAATTATCCTAAGTAGTGTAGACTTTCCACAGCCTGAAGGGCCAATCAAGACATTTCTTTTCTTAATATCAAGATTTAGGCTTAAATTATCCAGGGCCTTGATTTTTTTATCGTCAATTTCATAGATTTTTGAAAGATTAGATAGATTTATACCAGTCATTTTTCAAATCTCCTTTCAAAAATAAGCTTGCAAATTTAACAAAAATCTTATCAGATACCATGCCTATAAAGCCAATTACCAAAATTCCCACTATAACCTTGTCAGTCCTTGACATAAGCCTTGAAAAATTAATCAAATATCCTAAGCCCTTGGATGCAGCAAGCATTTCTGCAGCAATAATGGACCTGTAGGCATAGCCAAGACCAATCCTTGCTCCCACAAAAATATCCTTTAAGCTTGAAGGAAGTACGATTTTTGTAAAAATTTCCCTATCATTATAAGAAAAGGCCCTGCCCATTTCTACCATATCCTTATCAGCCTCCATAAAACCTTTTTGAATATTCAAAAAAATCGGGAAAAAAGATGCCATAAAAACTATGGAAATCTTGCTAAATTCACCAATCCCAACCCACAAAATCAAAAGAGGAACCAGACCTAGGGGAGGAATATTTTTTAAAAAATCTAAAATATTTGAAAAATATGGGAAAATATCAGCTTTTAAATAAAATATCAAAGCTAAAATAAAAGAAAGGATAAAAGCCAAAAAATATCCCACCAAAACCCTATAAAGTGAAGCTAAGATATTTTCAAAAATCGACCCATCATAAACCATAGCAAGGAAAGTTTGAAAAACTTTGTAAGGCCCAGGCAGGTAAATTGGTGAAAAAATCCCCATTTTATAAATGATTTGCCAAATAATAAGAATTGCGAAAAAAACTAGAAAATTTTTCCACAATTTGTAAGTAAAGCTAAATTTTTTCATAAAAACCCCCTAACATTCTATCAGAAAATGAGAAGGTTTATCAATTATTTGCAAAATAAAATTCTTATTTCCAAATTCTTTAAGCTAGAGTTTATATCAAGGAAGAAATTTCTTATAATAGCAAAGTAAATAAAGAGATCTCTCGACTGAGCTCGAGATGGGTTAATGATAAATTTTTTTAATGGCTAAAGGAAAAAATAATTTTTAAATATAAAAACATAAACTTTAGTAATTAAAGTTAATTTAGCAATCACCCATCTCGACCTTGTGGAGAGATCTCTTTTATTAAATTTATATAGGATTAAGGTCATTTCTAGAAGTATTTTTGCCTCAAATATCAGCATTAAATCTTCATTTGTAAACACTAAAAAAGACAGGGATTAACCTGTCTTTTGCTTCGATTATTCAAACTTTAAAGAATTTATAATATTATCATTTAAAAGTCTGGTCTTATTTGTATTTTTTAAAGGCCCTGTAAGGATTATATTTACATAATAATTTTCAGTTTCAAAGGCTATCTTCTCGCCTTCTTTTGTAAATTGCTCTGTATAAATTCTAACTTTTGATTTCATAAACAACTTATCATGGACCATCTCTTCTTTGACCTCTCCCATTGGACTTATAAAGGCTGGTGGGATTTTACTTCCTTGGCTTAGAGCAAAGGACTTAGCTAAATCAAGGTCCTTGTCTTTTTTTATTTTTGAAATTAAAACTTGGTTTACGGTTTTTCCAGAAACTTGGCTTTCATAAAGTGTAAGGGATTCGCTATCTTGTACATTTTTCATATTAGCAGGTAGGTTAAGAGAAAATTCTCCCATATCAACTTTTTCTGTGGCATAAAGGTCTATATTTTTCTCAAAATTTTTAAAAGATTTTGCCACCATATCCACATCCTCACTTTCAGGATAGGTTGTTGATAATAAATCTGTCATTATGTAAGGAGATGATGATGATTTTTCCTTATCTTCAACAATTTGAAATTCTAAAATATTTGTAGGTGTTGCCATAAAAATATTTGTGTAGGAAAATTTACTATCCTCAATTATAGAATAGGAGATTTTCTTATAGTCACTTTCAAGAAGAATAGGTTTTTGAACCACATTTGCATTTTTAATTGAAGAATTGTAAGTTTCTTTGTCAGCTATAGTATAAAGCTCATCCTTAATTTCAGCTTCAGATTTTTCCCCATCTTCAAATAATTTTTTAACATTGATTTCAATATCATATTGGTCATTTTTTGGAAAATCTATTACATATCCCTCGTCTTTTGAAAAAACCATACATCTCTTTGGTATCCTTATATTAAAGGCAGAAAGAGAAATATTTTTATCATAATCAAGATTTTCTAATTCATCTTTTGTATAAGGATCTTTGGGATCACTTGAAACATCATTAGGATAATCACCAAGCATCCTATCAATAACAATAGAATCATCCCTTACAAAACCTTCCATATTATCGTGCTTGTAAACTAATCTTTTTTCCTTTTTATTTTCATTAGAAGAACTTGAAATTTTATTATCTTTTATACTGGTATTATTGCTATTTATTTTTCCTTCATTCTTAGTACAAGATGAAAAAATTAAAATAAATAAAAAAATCAAAAACTTTTTCATATTAACTCCAAAAATTATTTTACCTATTGATTATATCATAAATCTTTAAAAATTAAATAAAAAAAGTCTTTAAAAAAAATCAACTTCTTGGTATTATAAATCATAGGAAATGGTTTTACTATTTTATTAAAAGGAGAAAAAATGAATAGAGATTTAGGTATCAACTTATGTAGGGTAACGGAAGCTGCAGCCCTTGCAAGTGGGAAATATTTGGGAAAAGGAAAGAAAAACGATTCTGACAATATTGCAGTAGACCAAATGAGGGCCATGTTCAATTATTTGGGCATAAATGGAAGGGTTGTAATTGGAGAAGGTGAAATTGACGAGGCTCCTATGTTATACATTGGAGAAGAAATTGGTCGTATGGACCAAGATGACTTGGTAGATATAGCTGTTGATCCCATAGATGGAACAGCATCCCTTGCAAATGGAACAATAAATTCGATTTCAGTAATTGCCGTTGCACCAGAAGGATGTTTATTAAATGCACCAGATGTTTATATGAACAAAATTGCCACAGGTAGCAGGGCAAAAGGCGTAATAGATATAAATAAATCAACCAAAGAAAATATAGAAAATGTAGCCAAGGCCCTAAATAAAAAAGTATCAGATATAACAGTTTCAGTTTTGAACAGGCCAAGACATGAAAAATTAATAGAAGAAATAAGAGATGCTGGGGCAAGAATTTCTATGGTTGAAGATGGAGATGTCTTAACAGCCATAGCCACAGAATTATCCGATGGAAAAATTGATTTAATAATGGGAATAGGTGGGGCCCCAGAAGGAGTAATAGCTGCCGCAGCCTTAAAATGTTTAGGAGGAGACTTCCAAGGGGTATTTGCCCCATCAGATTCAAAGCAAGTAAAAAGATGCCTAAAAATGGGAGTGGATTTTGACAAAGTTTACACCATAGATGATTTGGTAAAAGGAGATGACGTATTATTTGCAGCAACAGGAATCACAGACAGTAGCTTTTTAAAAGGAGTATCCTATATGAAAAATAATATGGCCAAAACCCAATCCCTTTTATTAAGACTTCCTTCAGGAACAATAAGATTTATAGATTCTGTCCACAAACTTGACCAAAAATTAGACCAAAAATAAGGACAAAAAAGCTATAAAAATAAAAATAATAAGGATAGCTTTTAAAATAAATTGAGATTTTTTTGGGATTAACTTAGCCTTACTTAAAAAAAATAAGCTAATAATCCCTAAAAAAATACATGAAATATTTGATAAGAAAAAATTTCTAATCAAAAGATGGATAAGGCTTACCATTAAATATGTAAGTAAAAATAGGTAAAAAAATTTTTTACTATTTTTTAAATTATTTGAATTGTTGAAAGCTTGCATAAAAATTCCTTTCTGATAATGATAATAATTATCACTCATATTATACAAAATTAGAGAATTTTTTGTCAATGCTTACATAAAAATAATAAGATTTCAAAATATAATAAAAGAGAAAATTTAAATATTTTTATTAAAAATGATTGTGATAAAGATAAGTAAGTTTTTTAAATTTTCTATAAATATTGAAGAAATTGGGTAGAATATATTTATATGGTCAATATGTTATAATTATACTGTATATAGTAGGAGGTGAAGGATGGCAAGTGATGTAATTAACCAAGTTAAGGATGCAGAAATTGCTGCTGACAAACTTGTAGACGATGCCAAAAAAAGTGCCAAAGAAATGATTGAATCAGCTAAAGCTGAAGCTTCAAAGGCCTACAAAGAAAAAATAGAAAAGGCAAAAAAAGATGGTCAAAATTTAATTGACAAGGCAAAAAAAGAAGCAGAAGATGAAAAAATGCCCCTTATCCAAAAGGCAAAAGATGAAAGCCAAGATATTTTAAAGCAAGATGAGGGAAAAATTGATTCACTTTTAACTTCTTTAACAGAAAGGATTGTAAATAATGGCGATAGTTAAAATGGATAAGTTTAATCTTTTCTCTTTTGAAAATAATAGAACAAGCCTTCTAGATATTTTACAAAAGTTTAACTATGTTCATTTTAACGATTTAAAGGTCGATGATGGGGAAGATTACCTAAGAAAGGTAAAAAACCAAGACAGGCTTACAAGAATTGATGAAAAAAGATCAAAACTAGAATATGCCATTAATTCTATAGAAAAATTTCTAGATGATGATGAGAAAAATTCTATAGAAAAAAAGGATATGAGCCTTGATCTTTTATACCAAGAAGGTAATAATTTTAGGTTTGACGAAATATATCCTCTCCTAAAAGAACAATTGGATTTGAGAGAAAAAAGTCAGGAAAGAATCAAATCTTTAAAGGCTTCAAATGAAGAGTTGGAAGTGTTTAAAGACCTTGATGTGGATATTAAATCTATAGAAGACTCTCACAGATTTTTCGTAGAAGTAGGATCAATAGCCGACCAATTTTATAAGGATTTTGATACAGATTTTGTAAAAAAAGACTTCAAAACAGCTATGGTTATAGATCTTAATAAAAAGGAAAGCCTAAATTATGTAATTGCCATATCAAGTCTTGAAGAAAAGGATGAATTTAGAGAATTTCTAAGAGACCATGGTTTTTCAAAAGCCAATATCAAGACCCATAAGAAAGTTAGTGAAAAAATAGCTTTAAATTTAGAAGAGATTGAAAAACAAGAAAAAAATCTAAAAGAAAGCGAGGCAAAAATCAAAGAGAACAAAAAATTCTTACCAGATTTTTACCTTTACCAAGCTTATTTAGATAATTTAAGAAGAAAAGAAGCAAGTAGCGAATATTTCCTAAAAACAAAAAGATTAGACCTTGTTGAAGGCTACATTCCTCACAAATTAAAGGATAAATTTAATAGTGATTTGAAGGAAGTTTTGGGAGATGATTTTGTACTTGATTTAAAAGAAGCAGACAAAGATGACCCAGATGTTCCAATAATCCTTGATAATAACAAGCTTATTGAACCTTATGAATCAGTAGTAGAAACTTATTCTCTACCAAAATATAACGAAGTTGACCCAACCTTATTGGTTTCAATTTTTTATACAATATTTACAGGTTTTATGCTTGGAGATTTGGGTTATGGATTAATACTTTTTATTGGAACAATTTTACTTAGAAAATATAAAGATTTACCAGAGTCAACTGACAAAATGGCAAGACTTTTTACAAGGGTAGGACTTTCAGGCTGTGTATTTGGATTAATATTTGGTTCATTTTTTGGAGGAATTATTCCTCTTCCAGGACTAATTGATACACAAAAAGATTTCAACACCCTAATGGTAATTTCATTAATTATTGGTGGAATTTCACTTTTTACAGCCCTTGGCGTAAAAGGATACATGGAAATTCGAGATGGAAATCCACTAGGAGCCTTGTTTGATGTTATGCTATGGTATATGGCAGTAGGAGGAGCAATAGCCCTTTACTTACTTGATGGTTCAGGTAAAAATATTGCCAAGATAATAATGATAATAGGTATGGTAGGCATAGTCCTTACTGGAGGACGTGAAAATAAATCAATTGGAGGAAAGGCTGCTGGAGGATTATATTCTCTATATGGTATGAGTTCTTGGATTGGAGATTTCGTATCATTTTTAAGACTTATGGCCCTTGTTCTTTCAGGAGGATTTGTAGCTTATTCAGTAAACTTGATTGTAGGAATGCTATGGCCTGCAGGGATTTTAGGAAAGATAGGAGCTGTTATAGTTTTTGTAATTTTCCAATTATTTAACCTATTCCTATCAACCCTATCAGCATATGTTCACTCTTTAAGACTTGTTTATGTAGAAATGTTTAACAAGTTTTATGAAGGTGGCGGCAAGAAATTTAGACAGATGATAGAAAACAGTAAATTTATAAATATAATCACAGGAGGATACAATGGTTGATTTTTTAGTTCAAAACGGTGGAAACATAATGGGAGCAGTAGCTGTTGCTATAGCAGTATTCTTATCAGGTATGGGATCTGCAAAAGGAACAGGAATGACAGGAGAAGCAGCTGCAGGTTTAACTGTAGAAGAACCTCAAAAATTTGGTAAAGCACTTGTACTACAACTTTTACCAGGTACACAAGGACTTTACGGATTTGTAATTGGATTTATGATTTTAGGAAAATTGGGTGGAGACCTTAACTTCCAACAAGGACTTTATTATATATTTGCAGCACTTCCAATTGGAGTAGTAGGATATTTCTCAGCAGTAGCCCAAGCAAAAGTTGCAGTATCAGGTATGAATATTCTAGCTAAAAACGAAGATAATTTCGTACAAGGTATAGTTTACGCAGTAATGGTTGAGTTATATGCAATCCTAGGATTTGTAATTTCCCTACTTCTAGTAAACAATATATAAGGCTTTATTATGAACAATCTTGATTTATTATTAGATGGAATAAAAGATGATGGCCAAAAAGAAGCCGATCACATCCTATCTAATGGTCAAAAAAGAAAAGAAGAAATAATAAAAGAATCAGAAGAAAAAGCCCAAAAAGAAGTTTCAAAAATTATAGAAAATGCCCAAAAAGAAGCAAAGAGAATAAAAGAAAACTCAAAAGTAACTGCAGACAGACAGGCAAGAGATATAAAAATTGGAGCAAAAAACCAAGTTGTAGAAGATGTTTTGGAAAAATTAGTAAAAAAATTAGAAAAATTAGGTCCAAACTCATACAAAGCCTTTGTTTTGAATAGACTAAAAGATTCAAAAATTGAAAAAGGAGAAATTCTTCTACAAAAAGATATGAAATACCACTTCAAAGGAGAAGACTTTAAGGGCCTTAAAATATCAGATGAATTTGTAGAAGGTGGCTTTGTAGTAAGGGATGGAAAAATTTCTTATGATAACACCTACAAGTCCTTGGTAAATTTCGAAAAAGATTCTTTAGAAAAAATTATAGTAGATGAAATATTTAAGTGAGGTGATTTAGGTGGATAGAGAAAAATTTATTCGAGCATCCATTACAACAAGAGTATATGAAAAAAATCTCCTTACTTCAGAAAATTTAAAAAGGATAATAGATACAGACAATCTAGAAGAGGCCTTATCATCATTAAATGATACAAAGTATGGTGAGCTTATACAAAAGCTAGAAAGAGCAGAAGATTATGAAAAAATCCTATCCCAAATGCTTTTAGATTCATACAAGGCTATGATAAAAGTAAGCCCTGATGAAAATTTGGTTCATTATTTGGAAGAAAAATATAATTTTCATAATTTAAAAACTCTAGTAAAAGAGCTAATTCAAGATGATGACTATAGCTCAATATATATAGATATAGGAAAAATTGACCTTGTAAAAATCAAAAGAAATCTAAAAGAAGATTTAACTGATAATGACAAGTACCTATCCTATGCCAAAAAAGCTCTAGACCTATATAAAGAAAATAAGGATCCTCAGGATATAGACTTATCCTTAGACAAAGATTTTTATGAAAAACTTCTAGAAGATAGTGAAAATCTAGACTATGAAAGTTTGATAAATTTCACCAAAGAAAGAATTGACCTAACAAACTTAAAAACACTTTTGAGAATAAAAGGTCAAGGTCAAAGTGTGGACTTATTAGAAAAAGCCCTAATAGATGGAGGAAATATCGACAAAAATCTCTTTAGAGATTCACTTAATGCCGACAAAAACTCCTATTCAAACCTATTTTTCAAAGAAAAAATTTACCCACAGGTAAAAAAATCTATGGAAGAAAATGATTTGAATAAAGCTATGCAAAAACTTGAAAAAGTAATAGACAATCACTTGATGGACTTTGCCAAAGAAAGTAAAAAAGTAAGCTATGGTCCAGAAGTTATTATGGGATATCTTATAAGTCGTGAAATGGAAATTAAAAATCTTAGAATTATCCTAACAGCCAAACTAAATTCACTTTCTCGTGAATTTATGGAAGAAAGGTTGCGTGATCTATATGTATAGGGTAGCCGTAATAGGAGATAAAGATTCAGTCCTAATGTTTAAAGCCTTGGGAGTTGATGTATATACAGCAGTTAATGGAGATATGGCTAAAAAACTTGTAAATAAACTTGCCAAAGAAGATGTTGGCATAATATTTATTACAGAAGATTTTGCAGCTAAAATCCAAGATACTATAGACAAATACAGAGAAGAAATGACTCCAGCAATTATACTTATACCATCCAACAAGGAAGATCTTGGACTTGGAATGGCAGATATAAACAAGAGTGTAGAAAAAGCTGTTGGAGCTAACATTTTGAACTAAAAGGAGACCAAATTTGAATAAAGGTAAAATCACAAAAGTATCAGGTCCACTTGTAGAAGCAAAGGGATTATCTGATGCTAATATCTATGATGTGGTCGAAGTTTCAAAAGATAAGCTCATCGGAGAAATTATCGAGATGAGAGGGGATGTTGCAAATATTCAAGTTTACGAAGAAACAACTGGAATAGGACCTGGGGATGAAGTAGTTTCCACAGGAAGCCCACTTTCAGTTGAACTTGGACCAGGACTACTTGAAAGAATGTATGATGGGATCCAAAGACCACTAGAAAAACTTGAATTATTGGCAGGAGAATTCCTAAAAAGAGGAGTTACAGCCCCACCACTAAATAGAGAAAAAAAATGGAAATTTAAAGCAGAAAAAGAAGTAGGAGACCAAGTAATTCCTGGAGATATCCTAGGAAGTGTTGATGAAACTTCAGTAATTAACCATAAAATCATGGTTCCAAATGGAGTAAAGGGAAAAGTTAAAGAAATAAAGGATGGAGAATTTACAGTTGATCAAACAGTTGCTGTAATTGAAACAGAAAATGGCGATAAAGAAGTAAATATGATTCAAAAATGGCCAGTAAGAACTCCAAGACCATTTAATAGAAAACTTGACCCAGACACACCACTTATAACAGGACAAAGGGTAATTGATACTTTCTTCCCAGTTGCAAAAGGAGGAGCTGCATCAATACCAGGACCATTTGGTTCAGGAAAAACAGTTATCCAACACCAAATTGCAAAATATGCTGATGCTGATGTTGTAATTTATGTAGGTTGTGGAGAACGTGGAAACGAAATGACAGATGTACTTGATGAATTTCCAGAGCTAATAGATCCAAAAACTGGCGAATCTATCATGAAAAGAACTGTACTTATAGCGAACACATCAAACATGCCAGTAGCAGCCAGAGAAGCCAGTGTTTATACAGGAATCACCTTGGCAGAATATTACAGAGATATGGGATATTCAGTTGCCCTAATGGCAGATTCTACATCAAGATGGGCAGAAGCTCTTCGTGAGATGAGTGGACGTTTGGAAGAGATGCCAGGAGACGAAGGATTCCCAGCATATCTTGCAAGTCGTATAGCAGATTTTTACGAAAGAAGTGGAAAAGTTATAGTAAATGGACAAGTGGAAAAAGAAGGATCACTTTCAGTTATAGGAGCAGTTTCTCCTCCAGGTGGAGACTTATCAGAACCTGTTACCCAATCAACCCTACGTATAGTAAAAGTATTCTGGGGACTTGATTATGACCTATCTTACCAAAGACACTTCCCAGCTATAAACTGGTTAAATTCTTACTCACTTTACCAAGATAAGATGGATTCATATATAGATAAGACCGTTGATGAAAAATTCTCAAAAAATAGGATGAGAGCAATGAGTCTTCTTCAACAAGAATCATCCCTACAAGAAATTGTAAGACTAATCGGTCGTGATGGCTTAAGTGATGATGATAAGTTAAAACTTGATGTAACAAAGTCACTAAGAGAAGATTTCTTGCAACAAAATGCCTTCCATGAAACAGATGCCTTCTGTCCAATGGAAAAACAAGATTTAATGCTTGATACAATTCTTTATTTCTACGATAAAAGTCTAGAAGCCTTATCTGATGGGGCAAATCTTGATGAACTTGAAGAACTTGAAGTAAAAGAAAAAATTACAAGATTAAAATTAATAAAAGATGAAAACTTGGAAGAATTTGACCAAGTTAAAAAACAAATCGACAAAGAATGCAAAGAAGCTGTAGCAAAGGGGGAGGATGAATAATGCTAAAAGAATATAAAAGCGTATCAGAAGTAGTTGGACCCCTAATGCTTGTAGAAGATGTTAGTGGAGTTAACTTTGAAGAGCTTGTAGATATAGAACTTCAAACAGGAGAAAGAAGAAGGGGAAGAGTTATAGAAGTTGATGAAAACAACGCTGTAGTTCAACTTTTCGAAGGATCTTCTGGAATTAACTTAAAATCAACATCTGTAAGATTTTTAGGAAGACCACTTGAGCTTGGTGTAAGCGAAGATATGATAGGAAGAACTTTTGACGGACTTGGAAGACCAATCGATGATGGCCCATCAATAATTCCTGATGAAAAAAGAGATGTAAACGGAATTGCAATAAATCCTGTAAGCCGTGATTACCCGTCAGAATTTATCCAAACAGGTGTATCAACAATTGATGGCTTAAATACCCTTGTTCGTGGACAAAAACTTCCAATATTTTCAGGATCAGGACTTCCACACAACAAATTTGCAGCCCAAATTGCAAGACAAGCAAAAGTTTTAAATGATAGCGAAGACTTTGCTGTAGTTTTTGCCGCTATAGGAATTACTTTTGAAGAAGCTCAATTTTTCAGACAAGACTTTGAAAAAACAGGAGCTTTGGATAGGTCAGTAATGTTTATAAACCTTGCAGATGACCCTGCAATTGAACGTTTATCAACACCCAAAATGGCCCTTACAGCAGCAGAATATTTGGCATTTGAAAAAGGCATGCAAGTTTTGGTAATAATGACAGATATGACAAACTACGCAGAGGCCCTTCGTGAGGTTTCAGCAGCTAGAAAAGAAGTTCCAGGTCGTCGTGGATATCCAGGATATCTTTATACAGACCTTGCTACTTTATATGAAAGGGCTGGAAAATTAAAAGGAAAACCAGGTACTATTACCCAAATTCCTATTTTAACCATGCCAGAAAATGATATAACCCACCCAATCCCAGACTTGACAGGATATATTACAGAAGGACAAATTATTCTTTCAAATGAATTGTATAACCAAGGTGTCCAACCACCAGTTTCAATTCTTCCATCCCTATCAAGACTTAAAGATAAGGGAATTGGTGAGGGAAAAACTAGAGAAGACCATGCTGATACCATGAACCAAATTTATGCAGCATACGCATCAGGAGTTGATGCAAGAGAGCTTCAAAAAATCCTTGGAGATTCTGCCCTATCAAAAGCAGACCTTGCCTTTGCAGAATTTGCAAAAAGATTTGAAGAAGAATATATAAATCAAGGTTTCTACACAAATAGAACTATAGAAGATACCCTAAATCTTGGTTGGGAATTATTAAAAATTATACCAAAATCTGAACTTAAGAGAATCGATGACGAATTAATCGATAAATATTTGGATAAAGACGAAAACATAAAGGAGTCTTAGGCTATGGCAAGGCTTAATGTAACTCCAACCAGGATGAATTTAAATACCCTAAAGAAAAGACTTGCTACATCAAAAAGAGGATATAAACTTTTAAAAGATAAGCAAGATGAGCTAATGAGACAATTTCTTGAAAAAATCAGAGAGAATAAAAGACTTCGTGAAGAAGTTGAGGCTGATTTAAAAGAATCATCAAAAGGATTTTTGATGGCGTCATCTTTTATGAGCCCAGAATTTTTACAAGAAGCAGTTAGTTTTCCAACACAAAAAATTGGGGTAGATATAAAGGTAAAAAATGTCATGAGTGTAAGAATTCCTCAAATGGAATTTAAAATTGACAAGGGTGGAAATGAAAATGCCTCTATGTATCCTTATGGTCTTGCCCAAACATCAGCTGATTTGGACCTTGCTATAAAAGGATTAAACAAGGTTATGGATAAACTTCTATCCTTGGCAGAGCTTGAAAAATCAACCCAACTTATGGCAGATGAAATTGAAGGAACAAGAAGAAGGGTAAACGCCCTAGAATATAGGACAATTCCAGATTTGGAAGAGACAATAAAATATATTAGAGCTAAGCTAGAAGAAAACGAAAGGGCAACTATCTCAAGACTAATGAAGGTAAAAGATATTATATCTGAAGCCTAGGTCTTGAAAAGAAAAAAATTCATAGTTTAGTAATAAGGATAAAAAGGACGTTTTTAAAGCGTCCTTTTAATACATAAATTAAAAAGGAGAAATGAATGGATACTGAAGGACCCTACTGGAAATTAAGAATTTTTTTGATAGTTTTGGCACTTATTTTTTTAAATGCCCTTATAAATATGATTTTTTCATCTTTAACTTCCATAAATCACCAAAAATTAAGGGATATGGTTGAAAATGGAGATGAGAAGGCCAAGGATGTTTTAAAAATATCCCAAGACCAACAAAGACTTATGCAAAGTCAAAATTTTCAAGATGCAGTCTTGTCTATAATTACCATTACCTATCTTTTGTTAAATATAAAGGATTCTTTGGCAATATTTTTGAATAGGGAATCTGATTTTATGCAACTTGTGATTATGGTTTTTATGGTGGTATTATTTGTAGTTTTTAAAAGAATTTTTGCAAATATGATCCCCCAAAGAATAGGCATTAGAAATCCTTATACAATTTCTAAAAAAACTGCTGGATTTGCAAAATTTATCTTGTTTTTGACCAAGCCTTTTGTAAATATTATTAATAAGGTAACCAACCTAATTATGAATATTTTTGGCATAGAGTCTAAGGCTATTGAAAAAGAAGTTACAGCAGAGCAAATTAAATCAATTGTCCAAGTTGGAGAAGACCAGGGGGTTTTAAGGCCTTTGGAGTCAAAAATGATAAATTCGATTATGGAATTTGATGATGTATGGGCTGAGGAGATAATGACAGCAAGGCCTGAAGTATTTATGATTGACATAAAGGATAGGGATAGGAAATATTTGGATGAATTTATAAAATTAAAACATTCAAGAATCCCGGTCTATGATGAAGAAGTTGATAATATTTTAGGAATAATTTATACCAAAGACTATCTTCTAGAGGCAATAGATGTTGGAATTGCTAGTGTTGATATTAGAAAATTAATAAAACCTGCATTTTTCGTGCCAGAGAAGATTGAAACTGACAAATTATTTTCCCAAATGCAAAAAGACCACACCCATATGGCAATTTTGATTGATGAATACGGTGGATTTTCTGGACTTGTAACCATGGAAGACTTGGTTGAAGAAATTGTTGGTGATATGGATGATACTTTTGACAAGGACCTTCCAGATATTAGGACTTCAACAAAGGGATCTTATATAGTAAAGGGTTCAACTTCCATTAAGGACTTAAATGATATTTTAGGTCTTGATATAGATGAAGAAAACGACCAATACGATACAGTTGGTGGTTTTATAATCGATAAATTAGGCTTTATCCCAGATGATGATTGCGACCAAACTGTAATCTATAAGGATTACGAATTTAAAATCCTCTATATAGAAGAAACTAGGATAAAAATTGTAAGAATAAAAAAGGTTAATCAGTCCGATCAAAATTTGGATGAAAATAGTAAAAATAAAGAAAAAAACACTACTAATTAATACATAGTGTGTCAGACTGTTGACAAACTAAAAATTTGACCATTTCGACCGAATGTAGTGAGTGGAGAAATCTCATGAGATCTCTCCATGCGTTCGTTTCACTCGCTTAGTCGAGATGGTACGTATCTTGATTTTTATTTTAAAATAAAATATTATCTACATTCGTACTTTGTCCATGCTCTGACACTACTAATTAATACATAGTAGTGTTTTTTCTTTATTCTAAAATATTAACTCCCATAGTTTTTTGGTATTTTTCTAGATAATTCATTGAGCCTTCTAGGTAGTAAATATTTTCTAAGCCTTCTTTTTGTAAATTATTTACTACAGTTTTTGCCCTCCTGCCGCTTTGGCAATAGATTAGGTATTTGTTTTTGTTTTTGAAATAATCAGGATTAATTTTTGCCACTGGTATATTTATGGCATTTTCTATGTGAGATTTTTCAAATTCTTCTTTTTCTCTTACATCAACTATGATAAATTCATCTTTTTTCTCTTGAAGTTTTGGAATTTCAATATTTTTGATTTTTCCTTCAAAAATATCTATAGCCTGGCTTGCAAGGGTGTTTAGGGCATCTTCTGGGGTTGAATAAATTGGTTGGTAGGATATTTCTGTATCATACAGGTCATAAATATCTGCTCCCATGCCAATTAATCCTGCCACTATATCAACTCTTTTTACTATATCACCCTCTCCTACTGCTTGAAAACCGTAAATTTTTCCTGTGTAGGGATCAAAGGAAATTTTCATATTCATAGGTTTTGAATATGGGAGAATATTTACTGAATCATTGTGGGTGATTAGGGTTGATTTGTAGGGGATTTTTGCCATATCTAATTGCTTTTTGCTAAGACCTGTTGAAGCCACGTTCATATCAAATGATCTTAGGGCAAAAGAACCTATAAATGATGGGGATTTTTGTCCCAGTCCCTTTATGTGTTTTGCCACAAATTTCGCCTGCCTGTGAGCTGGCCAGGCTAGGTTTAATTTTGCCTTGGTTTTTGTAAGTGGGTTATATACTTCAATTACATCTCCAATGGCATAAATATCTGGGTCATTTGTTTTTAAGTTTCTGTCGGTTTCTATTGCGCCAGATTTTGTAAGTTTAAGGCCTGATTCTTTTGCAATTTTTGAATTTGGCCTTACCCCAATTGCATTTATCAAGACATCGTATGATTTTTCTTTTCCACTTTTAAATATTAATTTTTGGTCGTCTACTTTTACTATTTCATCATTTTTTATTAAATTTATATGTTTTGAAATATTTTCTTCAACAAATCCTGCAAGTTCTTCGTCAATATTTCCCAAAACTCTTGTTCTTACTACAAGAGAGATATCAAGGTCAAGTTCCTTCAAATTTTCTGCACTTTCAATTCCAATAAAACCTGCCCCATTAACTATAATTTTTTTTGCATTATGATCTTTGATATATTTTCTGATATTTTCAACATCAACTACATTTTCAACCTTAAAGACATTTTCCCTTTCCTTATCCAAACCCTTAATAGAATCAGGTATAAAAGGAGATGCCCCTGTGGCTATAATCAATTTGTCGTAGGATTCTTTGTAGGTTTTATTTTCCCTTAAATCCTTAACTTCTACAAATTTTTCTTCCCTGTTTATTTTTACAACTTCTGAAAAATTTCTAGCGTCTATATTATTTTTTTTCTTAAATTCATCAGGCTTTCTTGCTATTAAATCTTCCCTATCTTCTACCATATAGGAAAGGTAGTAGGGAATTTCGCAATTTTTAAAAGATGTGTCCCTGCCTTTTTCTAATAAAATTATTTGATCTTCATCTGAAATTTTTCTTATATTAGTTGCGCAAGTTGCTCCTGCAGCAACTCCTCCGATTATTATTATTTTCATATTTCACCTCCCTATACTAATACCCATTCTTGATTAGTATTTGTAATTTATATATAATGAAAGTAGTAGACTTAAGATAAAGACTTATAATTTAGGAGAAAATATGAAAAATATAATGATAACAGGTGGGGCAGGATATATTGGCTCCCATATTGCTGTTGAACTTTTAGAAAAAGATTTTGATGTTATAATTTATGATAATTTATCAAATTCATCCCTTGAATCAATGAAAAGGGTTGAAAAAATTACAAATAAAAAATTGAAATTTTATAAGGCAGATGTGCTAGATGGGGATAAGTTAAGGGAAGTTTTAAAAGATGAAAAAATTGACCTAGTAATCCACTGTGCAGCCTTAAAAGCTGTTGGAGAAAGTGTAAAAAAACCTTTGGAATACTACCATAACAACCTTACAGGAACTTTGAGCCTTCTTTCAGCAATGAATGATACAGGGGTAAAAAATATTGTATTTTCATCATCTGCAACCGTTTATGGAGACCCAAAATCTTGTCCAATAACTGAAGATTTTCCAAAAGGAGCTTGCACAAACCCATATGGTTGGAGTAAGTCCATGATGGAGCAAATCATGACAGACTTATATATTTCAGATCATGAATGGAAAATAATACTTCTTAGGTATTTTAATCCAATAGGTGCCCACAAATCTGGCCTTATTGGGGAAGATCCAAAAGGTATTCCAAACAATTTGATCCCTTATATAACAGGGGTTGCTGTTGGAAAATATGATTATGTTCACGTATTTGGAGATGATTACGACACAGAAGATGGAACAGGAGTTAGGGATTATATTCACGTAGTAGACCTTGCCAAGGGCCATGTAAAGGCTATTGAGGCAATAGACAAACTTGATGGGGTTGAAATTTTTAATCTAGCAACAGGATCTGGATATTCTGTTCTTGAAATGATTAAGGCCTTTGAAAAGGCAAGTGGCAAAAAAATTGCCTACCAAATAGAAGAAAGGCGTGAAGGAGATATAGCAAAATGTTTTGCCTCTGCAAAAAAGGCAGAAGAAGTTCTTGGCTGGGTTTGTGAGAATGGACTTGATGAAATGTGCGAGGATTCTTGGAGATGGCAAAAAAATAATCCAAATGGATACGAGGGGGAATAATGACAACAAGTTTAGTAATTCTTGCAGCAGGAATCGGCTCAAGATATGGGGCAGGTGTTAAACAACTTGCCAAAATGGATGAGTATGGTCACACGATTATGGATTATTCAATCTATGATGCAAAAAAAGCTGGCTTTGACAAGGTGGTTTTTATAATAAGAGAAGAAATTGAAAAAGATTTTAAGGAAATTCTTGGAAAAAGAATTGAAAATATAATAGATGTGGAATATGCCTTCCAAAAAAATGAACTTCCTAAGGGATACCAAGTCCCAAAAGAAAGAAAAAAACCATGGGGGACAGTTCCAGCCATCCTTTCAGCCAAAGAATTTATAAATGAACCATTTTTGATAATAAATGCTGATGACTATTATGGACGAGAAGTCTTTGAATTAATGTATAAATATTTAAATGATCCCCACAACCTAGACCAAGATAAAATTCAAATTGCCATGGCAGGCTACAAATTAAAAAATACCCTATCAGATAACGGATCTGTAAACAGGGGAGTTTGCCTTGAAAATGAAAATCATGAGCTAATTAGCATAAAAGAAACCCATGCTATCGAAAATAAGGGTGGAAAAATTAAATCAGAAGAAAATCGTCCAGCAGATTTTTTAAACCTAGAATCTCTAGTTTCAATGAATGTATGGGCATCTTTCCCAAATTTTATTCAAATAAGTGAAAGATATTTTGAAAAATATTTGGAAAAAAATAAGGATAATTTGATGAAGGCCGAATATATATTAGCTGATATGGTAGAAGAATTATTGGAAGATAAAAAAGCAAGAGTTAAGGTAATTCCAACTGATGATCAGTGGATTGGAATCACCTACAAAGAAGATTTGAAACCAGCCCAAGAAGAATTTAAAAAAATGTTTGAAAAGGAAATATATTCACCAAATTTATGGGAAGAAAAATAAATTTAAAAATTTAGTCCTATAAAGAGAAATATTAGTAAAAAAAATTGACTAGATAATAAAAACTTGTTATAATTCATGTATAAATATACGACAGAAAAGCCCGGAAATTTTTCTGGGCTTTTATTTATAAGGGAGGTTTTATGTTAAATTTTGCACACAGGGGATTTAAGTCCAAATACCCCGAAAACACCATGCTTGCCTTTAAAAAAGCTTACGAGGCAAAAGCTGACGGAATAGAGCTAGATGCTCACTTGTCAAAAGATGGAGAGCTTGTAATTATCCACGATGAAAATTTATTAAGAACTTGTGGAGTGGACGGACTTGTGAAAGATTTTTCCCTAAAAGATCTTAAAAAGCTAAATGCAGCTGTGGGATATGAGGGTTTAAATGAGGAAATTCCAACTTTAAGGGAGTATTTTGATTTTGTAAAAGATACAAATTTAATTACAAATATTGAAATTAAAAATGGAGTAATTCAATACGAGGGAATTGAGGAGAAATTATACCAAATGATAAAAGAATATGATTTATTTGATAAGGTAATTATTTCTTCATTTAACCACGAATCTGTTCTTAGGATGAAGGAAATCGATAAGAATTTGAAATATGCCTTTTTGGAGGAGTCTGTTTTAGTAAATCCTATCAAATATTTAAAGGAAAATGCAATTTCTTGTTTCCACCCTCTAATAAATACTATTGATGAAAATTTGTTAGAAGAATTTTCCAAAGAAGGAATAGAGGTAAATGCTTGGCTTTCATCAAAACTTTCTTATAATTTGAAAGATTGTCTAGGTATGGATTTAGATGGAATCATAAGCGATTTTCCTGATGAAGTTGGTGAATTATTAAAAAATAAATAGGAGATATTATGGAAAATTTGGAATTATTTTTAGATAAGGTTAATAAAATATTGTGGGGAAATTGGCTGGTATTTGTGCTTTTAACTTTGGGAATTATATATTCAATTGCTACAAATTTTGTACAAGTTAGGCATTTTAAATATATAATGCACAATACCTTGGTAAAAAGTTTTAAGGAAAGAAATGTTGAAAAAAGAGAAGGATCCTTATCAACCTTCCAAGCCATGATGGTTACTCTGGCTGGAAATATTGGTGGAGGAAATGTAGTAGGAGTTGCTACAGCAATAGTTGCCGGTGGATATGGGGCGATTTTTTGGATGTGGCTTGCTGCCTTTTTTGGTATGGCCTTAAAATATGGGGAAATTATCCTATCACAATTGTACAGGGGTGAAGATGAAGATGGAAATATTTTATCAGGACCTATGTATTACATAAGAGATGGGCTAAAGGCACCAGCTCTAGGTGTAGTTATAGCAGTATTGATGACTATAAAAATGATGGGGGCAAACCTTGTTCAATCAAATACTATAGCGACAATTCTTTCAGATAATTTTAACTTTAATAGCCTTTTGACAGGAATTATTTTAACAATTTTACTATTTATGATAGCAGTAGGTGGCTTAAAAAGATTGGCAAGAGTTGCTACAAGCCTAGTACCTATTATGTCTATACTTTATCTTGTATTATGTCTTTTAGTAATTATTGTAAATATAAAAAATGTTCCCCTAGTATTTAAGGCAATTTTTGAAGGAGCATTTTCATTTAAGGCAGCAGCTGGTGGAGCTGGTGGCTTAGTTATAGCAAGGTCTATGCAATATGGTATAGCAAGAGGAATGTATTCAAATGAAGCCGGTGAAGGAACAGCACCTTTTGCTCACGGAACTGCAATTGTAGATCATCCAGTAGAAGAAGGAATCACAGGAGTTACAGAAGTATTTTTAGATACAATAATAATTTGTTCACTAACAGCTATAACAATTGGAGTTTCACAAATACCCCTTGATGGAGAAAGTATTCAAGCATCAAGCATGGCAATTCACGCTATAGGAACAGTTTATAAACCACTTTCATACCTTGCTATGTTTGCCCTTTTAATATTTTGCTTTACAACCTTGATGGGACAATGGTTTAATGCTGCCAAATCTTTTACTTATGCTTATGGAGAAAAATTTACAGAAAAAGTTAAATATGTTTATCCTTTCCTTTGCATAGTAGGATGTCTTGGGAAAATAAGCTTAGTTTGGACAATACAAGATATAGCAATGGGACTTGTAATAATTCCAAATATACTAGCCCTTTTAGTCTTGGTTAAAAAAGTTAGAGAACAAACAAAAGATTTTTTTGAAAATAAGTAGGAATATATGGAAAACTTAAGATTTATAGAAATACTTGTTGCAAGATTATTTTTATCTTGTTTTATTGGTGTTATGATAGGTCTTGAGAGAGAATTTAAAGGGAAATTTGCAGGAATAAGGACCCATACCATAGTGGCACTGGGTTCTGCTCTTGCAATGATAGTTTCTAAATATGGTTTTTTCGATTCAAGTCGTTACGATGCCCAAAGAATAGCAGCCCAAGTTGTATCTGGTATAGGATTTTTGGGCGGTGGATTAATATTTATAAAAAAAGATTACATATCAGGCCTTACAACAGCAGCAGGAATATGGACAACTGCCATAATAGGCATGAGCATAGGAGCTGGTATGTATGCAGTAGGAATAACATCAAGTCTAGTTATACTTTTACTCCAACTATTTTTTAATGAAGATAATGGCTTATTTAAATTTATGAAAAAACCCTATACCCTAGATATAGTTCTTGATGGACCTGAAAGTATAGAAAAAATAAATAAATATTTAAAATCTCAAAATATAAAATTTGTAGAAAAATCTATTAATTATAAAGAAGACAAATTAACCCTTGAACTTCAGTATCACAACAAAAATGAAGAAGAGCTGATAGGAATAATTGATTTTTTAAGGGAAAATAAGAGGGTTTTTAAATTTAGCCTAGACTAAAAAGCTCTAGAAAATTTTAATGCTAAGTAGAAAAA
Source organism: Anaerococcus hydrogenalis (assembly GCF_002871895.1). Classification (NCBI taxonomy): domain Bacteria; kingdom Bacillati; phylum Bacillota; class Tissierellia; order Tissierellales; family Peptoniphilaceae; genus Anaerococcus; species Anaerococcus hydrogenalis. Next base: position 84,711 of record NZ_PNHP01000005.1, read on the forward strand.
ATAAAATCGACCTTAGCTTAAAAAACTTCTTAAAATTATTATAAAAATTAAAGAAAAGCGTAGAATTAATACAATAATCACCCATATCGAGCCGATAAATATGCCTTGATTTGGCATATTTATCCCTAAAACTAGTGCAGATTTATAACCGTTGATTTCGGTTATAAATCCTGAAAACTAGTGCGTGAGCACGGAAGAATTTACCTAGTAAATGAGTTTTCATGAGCACGGAAAAATTTGCGAAGCAAATGGGTTTTTTTGTTTTGGTTTTTTAAAATTTTTTTAATTTTAAATTTTTTTCAAAATCCCTTATAATGTTAATAATAATATGAAAAGAAAGAAATGGGTATGTTATGGTTATTAATAGGTATATAATTTTTTATTTTTTATTTGCCCTTTTGGGTTGGGTTTGGGAGAGCATTTATTGCACATCTCAAAGTCAAAAATGGCAAAATAGGGGATTTTTGTATGGGCCCTTATGCCCGATTTATGGTTTTGGTTCAATCTTTGCCCTTTTTGCTTATGATTTAGTAAATAAAGGGAGTTTGGAAAAGCTTTCAATTCCACAAATTTTTATTGTGGGCTTTATTGTATCAATGGTTTTGGAATATCCAACTTCATATATTTTGGAGAAATTATTTCACGCTAGGTGGTGGGATTATTCGGATGTTCCTTTGAACTTAAATGGAAGAACTTCAGTTCCAACATCTATTGGTTTTGGACTTGCTGCTATTTTGGTAATGGATTATTTGATACCAAAGGCTGAAAGTTTTTATTATCTTTTGCCAGAGATTTTAATAATTATTTTGCCCTTTATTCTTATAGGAATCCATTCATCAGATATAACCCTCACAGTTGTCAACTTGACTAATTTCCAAAAGAAATTAGATGAAATTGAGGAAAATTTCCAAGAAAAAATGACCCAAAGAGTGGATAATTTTTATAAAAGAAAGAAATCTTTCAATCCAAAGGCGATAAGAAGGGTAGTTTCCTTTAGGATGAGCAAAAAGAGAAATCAAATTGCTGAAAAAATTATAAGGGGAATTGAAAGAATTGAAGATCAAAGAAAATAATATTAAAAAAAATCCTGCTAAGGCAGGATTCAGACTGTTGACAAACTAAAAATTTTCCCATTTCGACCGAGTGCAACAAGCGGAGAAATCTCAAGAGATCTCTCCATGCGTTCGTTTCACTCACTTAGTCGAGATGGGTTTTAGCATAATTTTATGTTTAAATCATCGATTAATTATTAAACTGACTTTGTCTACGCTCTGAATCCTTATTAGTCAGGATTTTTAAAATTTTAAGAATTTTCAAAAAAAATTAAAGTTTGTAAATTTCACAAATTAACCTAGCCTAGATCTTTACTTATCTATATTATTTTCTGAAGCTTCTTTATCTTCTTTTTCTTCTTGATTTGGCTTTGTTTGATCTTTTTTATTTTCTGTATTATTTGTATCTTCTACTTTAGTATTTTCTACTTTATTTGTTTGCTTATTTTCCATTTTGTTTGTTTCCTTATTTTCTGTCTTTTTAGTATTTTCTATTTTTTTATCTTCTGATTCTTCTTTTATTTCATCTTCTTTGATATTTTCTTCATTTTCTTCATTTTCTTCTTTTTTATCTTCTACTACTGGCAATTGTTTCTTGTAGGATAGTTTTCCATCTTTCATTTCAAAATCCCTTAGGTAGAAATTTAGGGTTTCATCTTTTATAAATACTTGGACGAGTGAGTCACCAATGTTTAGTATATCGTAAGATTCTACTTGGTAGTGGTTTTTCAAGAATTCTTTTACATCTTCAATTTTTACCTCAGGTTTGTATTCAAGTTGTGTTTTTGGATTTTCTATCTTGTATTTTATTGTTTTCACTACATCTTTGGCTGTGTATTTTCCAAATTTATTATCTTTTTCCATTTGAATTATTTGTTTTATTGTCTTGGCATGGTAGTGGTTTTGATGGAACCAATAGAATATATTTTCCCTTACTCCATTTGACCCATAAACTGCATCTTCTTTAGAAAGATTTCCATAATTTGTAAATTTGGAAAGGTCCCCTTCAAGATAAGGGATTACTCCTTTTATTAGCTCAGCTCTTACATCTTGGTAGTTGAAAATTTCGTCGTCAGCTACGGCTATATTATCGCTTTCTGATTTTTCCACTATATACTCAGCATTAGGATAGATGTCTTTTGGATTTTCTTTCACCACGCCTACTTCCTCATCACCCCTGTAAAGGTGCCAGTGGTCTTTGTGGTCTATTATTTTTGTAATTCCACTTGGCCATTTTTCATCATCTTTTTTATCTTGGTCAGGTTTTACATCTGCTATATGATTTTTATCAGGTTTAATTTCAGGCTTAACTTGAGGTTTTTTATTATTATCAGGTTTAATTTCAGGCTTAACTTGAGGTTTTTTATTATTATCAGGTTTAATTTCAGGTTTAACTTGAGCTTTTTTATTATTATCAGGTTTAATTTCAGGTTTAGCATGAGGCTTTTTATTTTCATCAGGTTTAACATGAGAACTATTATTTTCAGCTACTTCTTTATGACTCTTATTTCCATATTCACCAAAATATGCATTAGGGAATAAATTTTTTGGATTTGTATAAGTTATAGCTTCCCTATTGTTTGAATCGTAAATATGATAGTGGTCTTGGTGGACGAGAATTTTTACTATATCAAACCTATTTATCTTTCCTTGTCCCAAAATTGGTATTAATTTTAAGTTTTTAATAGCATTTATTCTTTGGTTTTCGGAATTTTCTTTTTTATAAAGTGGTTTTGTTGTTTGACTACTTCCTATTTTTTTATTGTATTCAAAAACTTGATGATTTTTCTTATTTGTTTTTACAATATTATAAGAATTCTTATTGTTGGCTATATTTTGTGAATTTGAACCATGGCTTCCTCTATATGTTCCAATCCTTATATTTGGATAGGCAGAGCTTGGATTTGTGTATGAAATAAATTCATTTCCATTAGCCGTATAGATGTGCCAGTGATCTCCATGTCTTAGAATTTTTACAACCCTATCTCCTGAAAGTTTTTGGGAAGAATTTTTATTTAGAGCTGATGAGGAATTTATAGTATTTGAACCATGACTTCCTGTGTATATTCCAACTTTTATATTAGGAAAAAGCCCTGATGGATTATCATAAGTTAAATATTCACCCCCATCTTTTGTATAAACATGCCAGTGGTCCCCGTGTTTTTTGATAGCAACTACATTTTTATCTTTTAATTTGTTCTTATCAACTACATCAACAAGGTCAACGCCTCCATCCTTTCCAAAAGAATTAGGATCTTTGTAGGAGATATGCTCCTTGCCATCTTTTGTAAAAATATGCCAGTGATCTCCATGTTTAAAAAATTTTACTATATCTTCTTTTTTAATTTCTGAATCAACTAAAACTTCTGTAGTTTTATCTTCTTTAATTTTTTGTTCAGTTTTTACACTTAGATTTTTTTCTTTTTTATCTATAATATTTTCCTTATTTTGGCTAAAACATGATGTTAAAACAAAAGAAGTAGCCAAAACTAGGGCGAGTAATTTTTTATTTTTCATATAAGCTCCTATTTTTTTATTAAAAGTACTAAAATCAAACTCAAAACTGCAATCAAAACTATAACTGAACCAGGTCTTAGGTTGAAAATATAAGATAAGAACAAGCCCAAAAATACAAATATTAATGAAAATATAATTGAAAGTATGAGTGATTTTTTATAAGATTTGCAAATTTCTATAGCCATAATTGAAGGTATGACTAAAAGTGACGAAACGATCAAAGAACCTATAGTTTTTGCAGAAATTGCAACAGCAATTGCCGTCAAAAAACTAATGGTAAAATTTAAAAACTTGACCCTAAGTCCCAAAATTTGAGCTGATGTTGGGTCAAAAAGTAAAATGTAAAAGTCATTGTAATAAGTAAAATAAATTATTAAAAAACAAAGACTCAAAGCAATTAATAAATAAAATTCTTGGTCGGATATGGTGACAATGGAACCAAAAAGATATGAACAAATTGCGTTTGCACTTGCCGATAAGTCAGCCATAATTCCTGCAATTCCAATAGAGGCTGCAAGAATAATTACTGTAGAAACTTCCTGGTAATTTTTTAATTTATTTCTAATAACTTCAATGGAAAAGGCAGCAAAAACACAAAAAAGCATGGCAGAAAGAATTGGACTAATTCCAAAACAAAGCCCAATACTAAGTCCTGCCAATGACGAATGGGAAAGAGTATCTCCGATCATAGAAAGCCTTTTAATCAAAACCAATTGACCAATACAAGGAAGAATTACAGCAATCAAAGCCCCAGCAATAAAGGCTCTTTGCATAAAATCATATTCAAAAATATTAAACATAAAAATCTCCCAAACCCTCTCTTAGCCTTGCCCTATCAATTTTTCTAATCTTTTTATCAGATAAATGAAAAATCTCATCAGAAAAAATAGAAGCAAGCTTGTAATCATGACTTATCATCAAAATAGTTTTTCCTTTTTTACTTAAATTTTTCAAATGCTCATAAAAATCCTTAGAAAATTTCATATCAATTGCGGCAGTAGGCTCATCCAAAATCAAAATTTTAGGATCCTTTATAATTGCCAAAATTAAAGAAAGTCTTTGAATTTGCCCCCCCGATAAGTCTGATAGGGCATGGTTTTTTTGCTTAATTAGATCAAAATCTTCCAACAACTTATCAATATCATAAGATTTTTTCAAAAATTTTAGGTGATTTTCTATAACTTCTTTCACATTTGTAGGAAAAAGTTTAAAAGAAGCTACAGAAGCTTGGGAAATATAAGCCAAATCTTGGTAGTGATTAGATTTTTCTATAGGATCAGAAAAAATCTTTATACTTCCCGAATCTTTTTTTAATTGATTTAAAATCAAGCGAATAAGAGTTGTCTTTCCAGCTCCATTCTCACCAATAATTAAGGCAAATTTCCCTTCTTCAATCTTCATAGATAAATCTTCTAAAATATTTTCATCTTCATAAGAAAAATATAAATTTTCAATCTCTAAGGCGTAATTACTCATCAAAAGACTCTTTCAAAGACTTTAAGTTTTCTTCCATAAGTTTCAAATAACCCATCTCAGCTTCTTCTTTGGTCAAATTTTCCATAGTGTACAAAGTAGAAGTTTTTGTATTTGTAGATTTAGCCAAAGTTTCAGCTACCTTTGGAGTAGCCTTTCCTTCAAAAAATATGGTAGAAATATCATGTTTTTTTACAAAATCAGCAATTGTTTTTAATTGCTTAGCAGAAGGCTCATCTTCAGGAGAAATTCCTGTAACTGCAACTTGTTTTAAATTATAATCATCAGCTAGATAATTAAAAGCTGCATGGGAGACTACAAAATATCTCTTGTTTTGGTCAACATCCTTAAGCTCATTTGCAAACTTTTCATCCATTTTTTTAAACATATCAAGATTTTTATCAAGATTTTTCTTATAAAAATCCTTATTGTCAGGATCAATTTCTGAAACTTTCTCATAAATTTCCTCTAGCTCAACCATGGCATTTTTAATAGAAAGCCAAGTGTGGGGATTGACCTTATCCTTAGAAACTTTCCCATCCTTAGCAGAAGAAAGAAGGGTTAAATTTTTTGAAAGATCGACAAATTTCTCCTTATCATCAGTAGAATTTTTTAAATCATCAATAAAAGTTTCCATACCTGCTCCATTATAAATAACCAAGTCAGCCTTGATTATATTCTTAATATCTTCAGTTTTTAACTCAAAAGAATGAGGCTCTTGGCTTTTATCTATAATTGATTTGACTTCAAACTTATCACCGACAATTCTTTTAGTAAGCTCTTCTACAGGAAAAAAGCTTGTGTAAATTAATTTTTTTTCAGAAGAATTTTCCTTTTTTGAAATATTTTTAGAATTATTAGAACAAGATGCTAAAAATAATCCCAAAATTAGAAAAATTCCTAGAAATATTTTTCTTTTTTCTTTCATAAAATCTCCTTTTGCGAATGATTTGCAATATTATCTCAATAATTTTACTATAAAAATTTTTTACTTGCAAGTGATTTGCAAGAATTTTTAAAAATAATTTTAATTTGTGGGATCCGTTGTTTCAATGGTATTAGAATCATATATTTTGCTAATGGATTATCTGATAGGAAAGGGTGGATAATTTTTATAAAAGAAATCTTTCAATCCTAGCCTATAAGAAGGGTAGTGCCCTTTAAGATGAGCAAAAAGAGAAATCAAATTGCAGAAAAAATAATAAGGGGAATTGAAAAAAATTGAAGATAAAAGAAAATAATATTAAAAAAAATCCTGCTTAAGCAGGATTTTAATTTTTACTATATATTTTTAGAAAATCATTTAAAACGCTAAAGCCTGTTTCTCTTTTTCCGGCTCCTCTTCCTTTTAAAATTAAATCTTTGGAGTTTGAGGATTTTATTTGGAATATATTTTCATTGTCTTCTATACTTCCAAAGATAGAATTTTTCTCCAATAATTCGGGCCTTACTTGATAGATACCATCCTTATTTGCATAGGCTATTAGCTTATACCTTAGGCCTCTTTCACTTGCTTTTTTTACATGGTCTTTTTTTATTTTTGTAATTCCTTCAAGGTCTATATCTTCTTCTTTTATTTCTTTTCTAAATAAAATCGATGCAGCTATCCTAAGTTTTCTCATAGAGTCATAGCCTTCTATGTCATCTTTTGGATCAGCTTCTGCAAAGCCTAATTCTTGAGCTTTTTCTAGGGCATCTTTAAAACTATAGCCTTCTTCCATTTTTGATAAAATAAAATTACAAGACCCATTAAAAATCCCACTTATTTCCTCAACTTCATCCAAGATACTTATGGTATAAAGATTTTCAATTACAGGAATTGCCCCTCCAACAGAGGCATCAAATCTTAATTTTGTTTTATTTTCTTTTTTTATCCTATTAAATTCTTCAAAATTTTTAGAAATTAGGGCCTTGTTGGTAGAAATCAAATTTTTCTTTGAAAGAATTTTTTTGATATCATCCTCAATTGCCTCAACCTCTCCTGTTGCTTCTATTACAAGGTCTATGGAATCATCATCTATAATTTCTGAAATATTATCAACCAATAAATTTTTAATATCTGAGTGTTTTTTTGGATTTTTCACAAGAATTTTTTCAATTGAAAACTCATCTTTAATTGCCTCTTCTATGTATTTTCTTCTTTCTTCAAATATTTCATACACTCCAGAATTTACTACTCCAAAACCTAATAGTCCTATTTTAATCATTTTTTCCTCCTAATCCTTTATTGTTGTACCAGAATCATCTGGCCTATTTGTATTTAAAATTTTTATAGTAATATTTTTATCCCTAACAGGTCCTATGGCATCTTTTTGATAGACGCCAGCTCCCTTATTAATTATTTTTTCCAAGTCCTGGTAGGCTAATTTTTCATATTTTTTGGCATTTTTATCCTTTTTTGGGTCATGGTTCATTATCCCTGAAACATCAGTCCAATTTTCATATACAGAACAATCAAGGGCTGATGCTAGGATAGAACCTGTAAAATCAGACCCTCCCCTTTCAAAAACTTTTATTTCTCCATCATAACTTCCATAAAATCCAGGAACTACAACCTTGTCGCCTTCTTTTATTTTTTCCATAATTTTCTGGTAGGTTTTTTCAAGGTCTAGTCCATCTTCATTGAAAATAATAAGGTCCTTTGCATCAATAAAGTCATAATTTAGAAAACTTGCAAGAATTTTTGCATTTAGGTACTCGCCCCTTGATAGGTTGTAGTCTCTTTTTAAGGAGTCCTTTAAAATATCTAAGGACTTATCAATTTCTTTTTTAAGACTTATTCTAAGGTCCAAATCATCAATTATTTCATAAAATCTCTCCCTAAGCCTGGATAGAATTTCATCTCTAATATCTTCATTTGCCAAAAGTTCTTTTTTTAGCTGGTCAATTTTTTGATTTGAATCGGTAAGAGAGATTAATAAGTCAGTAACTTTAATATCTTGATCATTTCTTTTTCCTGGAGCAGAAACCACAATTAGGTCCCTGTCAGATTTTTTATTTATAATATCCTTAACCCTTTTAAATTGACCAGCATCAGAAAGGGAAGAGCCCCCAAATTTTGATACAGACTTACTTTCTATATTTTCAATTTTAAAGGGTGTATTTTGATAAACTGCATAATTTATCCAATTTGAATAAAAAAGACTTGATGCAGATTTCCAGGACATATTTACCTTGGAGCTGTTTTCAAAATAATAATTTACAGGCCTTTTGGTATTTTTATCTTTCTTAAGGTCTCTTTTATATTCCTTATCAAGATTATATTTTCCGTATTCAAAATGTCCCAGAGAGAATATAAACCTAAGGTCTTTACTAGCAGCAAGGCTTAGACCAATATGGTCTGATTTTGCCAAGACCTCAAGGTCATCAAAGGGATCTAAAAGGCTAGGGTCTACCCCTTTATACCTTGATTGGGGCATATTAAAAACATCATCAAAACCATCAAAAAGTCTAGACTCACTTTCTTTTAAAAATGGATAGACACCAGAAATTTTCTCATCATAAGAAAAAGCATCAATCCCATAGTAATAATTTAAGGCAGCAAGGGATGCCCAACAAATAAAAATAGTAGAATAAACATTTTTTCTTGCATAATCAAAAATTTTCTTAAGCTCTTGCCAATATTCTATATCATCATAATCTATATTTTCTATGGGAGCTCCAGTAATAATCATCCCATCATATTTCTCATCCTTAATATCATCATAGGACTTGTATAAACTTTCTAATCTTTCGGGATCTGAGTGTTTATTTTTGTAGGTTACAGTTCTAATAAAATCAACTTCAATTTGTAAAGAATTGGCAGAAATTAATTTTAAAAGATCAATTTCAGTTTCTTCCTTGTTGGGCATCAAATTAACTATGGCAAGTTTTAAGGGCCTAATATCCTGACTTTGTGCCCTTTTTTTATTAATAGTAAAAATATTTTCTTTTTTCAAAACTTCTTCTTTAATAAGCTTATCCGATAAAATAACTGGCATAATAATTCCTTTCTAATATGTAAATAAAAAAAGAGCCTTCATCCAAAGGACGAAGACTCGCGTTACCACCTTATTTTTCCATTATCTCACAATAATAGACTTAGTAGGTATCAAACAATACCATCTGCTGTAAGGGGCATACCCCTAACCTGCTACATATCACAAGTTAAGCTAAAAAGACCATCTTCACCTAAAACAAATCTACTTTTTTCACCACAACAAAGCTCTCTTTAATCATTATTTTAAGCTACTCTTCTTTTTGTAAGCTTTTAATTTCTTTTGAATAATATTACCATAATAAAAATTATTAGTCAATTTTTAATTTTTATAAAAAAAGGGTATCCTAAAAATAGGAATAAGGAGATTTTATGATTTATAAAGCAGATTATGTGATACTTGAAGAAAAAATAGAAAAAGACTTGTTTGTAGAAGTTGAAAATGGGAAGATAAAGTCCCTTTCAAAAAATGAGCCAGAAAAATTTATAAACTTAGAAGGAATTTTGGCTCCAGGACTAGTAGATACCCATATTCATGGATATAAAAATGAAGATATAATGAATGCCAAAAAAGGAGCTTTGAATATAATTTCAAAAGGCCTTCTTGAGTGTGGAGTAACTTCATTTTTACCAACAACCCTTACCGATTCAACTGAAAAATTAAACCAGGCAGTAAAAATTGTTGGAGAAGAATATGAAAATCTTGAAGGGGCAAAGGTAAGAGGAATATTTTTGGAAGGGCCATTTTTTACAGAAAAATATAAGGGGGCCCAAAACGAAAATTATATGTCAGACCCTGATATAGAAAAATTAAAAAAATGGAAAGAATTATCAAGGGGCTTGGTAAATAAAATTGCCATAGCACCAGAAAGAGCTGGTTCAGAAGATTTTATCAAAAAAGCAAATGCCATGGGAGTTTATGTGGCTCTTGGCCATTCTGATGCATCCTATGACCAGGCCATGAAAGCAGTAGATGATGGGGCAAATATTTTTGTACACACCTTTAATGCAATGAGTGGACTTCACCACAGAAATCCTGGTATGGTAGGAGCTGCCATGAATTCTGATTCAATTTCAGAATTAATTTGTGATGGCCACCATGTAAACCCTGCTGCTTGTGAAATTTTGATAAATAAAAAAGGCTACCAAAAAATTGCCCTAATTACAGATTGCATGATGGCAGGAGGAATGCCTGATGGGTCCTATAAGCTTGGAGATTTTCCAGTAAAAGTAAAAGATGGGACAGCAAGGCTTGAGTCTGGAAATCTTGCAGGATCAATTTTAAAATTAAAAGAAGCTGTAAAAAATGTGGTTGATTGGGATATTGCAGATATTTATGAGGCAGTCCAAATGGCATCTTTAATTCCTGCAAAATCTGTAGGAATAGACAATATTTGTGGAAAAATAAAAGTAGGCTATGATGCTGACTTTATCTTATTAGATTATGACCTAAACTTACTAAAAACATTTTTAAATGGACAGGAGAAATACAGTGTTTAAAATAAATAATTTTTATGACAATCCTAATATAGAAATAAAAGAAGAAAAAGGACCCTTTAAGGTTTTAGAATATCAAAAAAATCTTTCAGTCGACAAAAATTTTGCTATGAGTGAATATTTTTCATCAAAAATGCAAATTAGAAAAAGACAATTATCTTGTGACCTATCAATTTCACCTGTGACAAGCCAAACGGGTGCCATGCAATGGATGGTTGGAGATGTAGAATTAACAAGTGGTATAAAAGGAATTGGAGATTTCTTTTCAAAATCCATCAAAGGATCTGTGACAAAAGAAAGTGCTGTAAAACCAGAATACAGGGGAAGTGGAAGGGTAATTTTAGAACCTACCTACAAGCATATAATCTTAATAGACTTAGCTGAGTGGAACAATTCCATTGTCCTAGAAGATGGATATTTTTTAGCATGTACATCAAATTTAAAACAAAAAATAAAAACAAGAACTAACCTCTCATCATCCTTAATGGGAAACGAGGGAATATTTAATTTGAAGTTAGAAGGAGAGGGAATTCTTGCTTTAGAAAGTCCCATTGCAAAAGATGACTTGATAGAAATAGAACTAGAAAATGACCAAATAAAAATTGACGGTTCTTACGCCATAGCCTGGTCAGATAGCCTAGATTTTTCAGTAAAAAAAGCCTCCAAATCCTTAGTATCATCAGCCATGACAGAAGAAGGCTTTGTAAATGTATACACGGGAAGTGGAAAAATTTTACTTGCACCCTTAGATTATAAGGAAAAATAAATAGAATATTTATTAATTTAAAAGAAATAAATAAAATTAATACAGAAATAAGGATTATTTAAAAATTATCAATACTTGTTTTAATTTTTAAAAGAAGTATATTAACAATATAAAGATTTAGAAAAATCGGAGGAAATTATGAAATTGAAAAAAAATTTAAAATATGGTGCATCAGCACTTGCCCTTGCTCTTTTACTATCAGCATGTTCAGGAGAAAATGCTAAACAAGCAAAAGAAGATGCAAAAAACGCAGCAAGCAATACAAAGGCAGCTGTATCTGAAAAAGTTGCTTCAACAAAAGAAAAGGCCGAAGAGAAAAAAGATGAGGCTAAAGAAAAAGTTGACCAAGCAACAACAGGAATAGAAGAAAAAGAATTTGCTATTTCTATTGGCGATGCTGTAGAAAAATTCAAAAAAGCCTTCAATGACGATGAAATAGAAGTTTCATCTGTAGAATTTGACGAAGATAACGGAAAATATTCATATGATATCAGTGGATTTAAGGCAAATGAAGAATTTGAAGCAAAAATAGACGCTGAAAGCGGAGAAGTAATTTCAAAAGAACAAGATAAAGAAGACGATACTGATCAAAAAGCAATTGATTTTACAAAAATAAAAGATCCAAAAGAAGCTATAGCAAAAGCCTTAAAAAACAACAAAGGTTTTGCAAAATCTTATGAATTAGATGTAAATGACCAAGGCAAAACAGTTTACGAAATCGACGTAGTTGGCGGAGATGATGTAGAGCTTGACGCTGAGACACTAGATATAATTCAAAAATAATTTTATAAATATTTATAAAGTTATTGATTTTTTTAAAAAACTAGTATATAATATTTATATGATATGCTATTACATTGGCAAAAGGCAGGATTAAGTCCTGCTTTTTGTTTGTTTATTTTTAAATATTGATTTTAAATTATTAGCTTGTATAATGAAAGTGTATAGAAGTTAACAAGTTATATGCATTTAAAAAGACAGGAGCTGCAACTCCTGTCTTTTTTCTTAATGTTTTGCTCTACTCTTAACTTCAATTAGAATTTTAATGCAATCATAAATTGCATTTGCCATTATATTAAGAGCAATAGTAGTTAACAAGTCTTCTATATGCATTTTTATCACCTCCCTACACAAGGTATAGAGATGTTTGCAAAACATCAAGTGTATTTTATCATAAAGAAATTTTCAAAAAAATTAGAAAAAATAAAATACCGAGTATTAATTCAACCATACCCACTTTTTTTGCATATTTTTCATCCTTTAATCCATTTTTATAATCTTTTTCAAAATTATTTATTAGCTTATATTTTTTCCTAAAATAGATATTGTAGCCGAAAAATATAAAGGCAAGGGATAAAATTAAACTTATTATTTTTAATAATTTCATAAAATTCTCCTAGTAAGGAGCATTTTCTGGTTGGGCTCCTAATTTTTTAATTTCAATTCTTAAAATTTTTGCAAGTTTAGGCAAGATTATTATCAAAACTATGGTATGAAATACAAAATTTATTGCCATTGTTGGAACTCTTAGCATAAATTGTGCCATAAAAGGATTGCCGGTAAGCTGGCTTGTCCATAGGGTATTTAAAAATAAACTTGTAACAAGCGAATTTAAAATGGTACAAAATACAATATTTTTTCTTGTAATTTCCTTTCTATAAAAAAAGTAAGTATAAATCAAAGCTGATGCAATTTTTGTTGTTATAAAGGGAAAATAAAATCCCCCAGCTGTTGGAAATATAAGATTTGATACCACATCAATAATTATTGATGCAAGGACTGCAAGAGATGGGTTAAAAATTGAACACATAGCTGCAGTTACTATAAATCCTAGACCGATTTTTCTGCTTACTGTAGTTATAGAAAAAAATCTTGAAACTACAATGGATAACGCTATAAAAAATGATAGCAAAATCAAGGTTCTGATGTTCTTTAAGTTTTTCATTTTTTCCTCCTATTTGGTAGTCTGCCATCATAGGAAATGATGTAGCGGATGCGGACTAAAATCTTTCGTCTGAAAACAACATCCCATTTTCCAGCACTTAACGCCTTAGCCCTACTCTACCTATTAAATTTTACCTTATAATTATATCATCAGTTGGAAGAAAATAGAAATTTATAAAAAGAATTGAAGAAAATAAAAAAAGAGCTAGTTAGCTCTTTCAGACAGTTGACAAACTAAAAATTTGTCCATTTCGACCGAACGTAGTGAGTGGAGAAATCCCACGAGATCTCTCCGTGCGTTCGTTTCACTCACACTAAAACACATTTTCTTTGCAAATTTTTCCGTTCTTTCGAACTAGCTTTAGGGATAAATGTGCAAAATCAATGCACATTTATCTAGTCGAGATGGTACGTAGTTTAAATTTTATTTTAAAATAAAATATTATCTACATTCATACTTTGTCTATGCTCTGAAAGAGCTAATTAAGCTCTTTTGTTTTTTTCTATCCCCATTTTTTTTGTATAAATTCCTGTAAGTATTGGTGTTATTATACTGGTAAGGACAACTCCTAGGGCTATTTGGGCTATTGCTGTTTGGGACATTGCTGCAACAGAAGGGTCCGAATTTGCTATTATTGCTGGTACTGAAACTGAAAGTCCAGCTATGGATGAAATTCCAAAAGTCGTAATCCCGTTTTCTTTTAATATTTTTCTTTCGAAGAAAAATATTATTGGAAACATTAATAGATAAAAAATAAGGGTCAAAATTATTCCTTGAAAACCAGCTTTTACAGCATTGATTATATTGATTCCTGCCCCAAAGGCCCAACCCATAAATGGAGTTAGGATAGTTACAGCAGGTCCAAAAAATCCTGCCATATCCTTATCTAAATTTCCAATAATTATTCCAAGAATTATTGGAATCAAGACAGAAATTACAGGTGTCCAATCAATTTTTGATGCCTTTGCAATTGAATAAACTAAAATTGGAAAGGCAGGCACACACAAAATTCCTGTAAGTCCAAAGGCTGCCTCATCATCTTCTGATCCATAATCGTGGGATAGGGCAAGATAAAGTGATGGATTTAAAGAACAAATGGCTGTGATAAAAGTTAGGGCAGATATACCAAAAACTCCACCAAGGCCAAATATTTTTATAAATAAAATTCCAAATCCAAAACAAAGAATAACCTTTAACAAAAGAATAGATCCTTGTTTTCTAATAACTTTTTTTAACTTCTTAAGATCTAGGGCTGTAGATGATAAAAAACAAATGAGTCCTACTATATAATTGATCCCTTTTGTTGTAAAAAGCGCCTCCGTAATTCCAGCTACCTTAAATAAATTTGGTGCGAATGTTGCAAAAAGTGCAGAAATTAACATGGGAATTAATAAAAGCCCTCCAGGGATTTTTTTCATAAATTTTAACATATAACCATCTCCTTTTTATAATTATACCCATAAAAAAACACCCCTTGGGGTGAGAAAAAATTAAAGGTCCAATTTCAATTGAATATTGTATTCATTCTTGATTTTTTCAATAAGCCTTTGGGCTATCTCTTCCATATTCTCATCAGGAAAAATTTCCTCTTTTTCAATTTCCTTATATGGTAAAAGCACATAAGAAATCTTGTTATTTTTTAAAATAACAGCCGATCCTTTTTTATCAGCCATCCTTGCAATTTTTGAAAAATTTTTGTTAGCCTCGGATATAGAAACTAAATTATCACCATCAATTTTCATCATAGCCTCCTATCCTATTTATAGCCATTTTCAAAAAAATTAAAACAAAAGACCCCGGAGGGTCTTTTAAAATTAAATCATCAAAGGAGCCCCTGGTCCTAGTGGAAGTCCTAATAGATACCAAACAATCATAAGTCCTGACCAAGAGATCAAAAAGGCAAGAGAATATGGAAGCATCATTGAAGTTAAGGTTCCAAGACCTGCATCCTTGTCATATTTTTGCATAAATACAACAATCATTGCAAAATAAGACATAAGTGGGGTTATTATATTTGTTGAGGAATCACCAATCCTATAAGCAACTTGAGTAAGGGCAGGAGAAAGTCCAAGCTCTGCCATCATTGGCACAAAAATTGGAGCCATAATTGCCCATTTTGCTGAGGCTGATCCCATAAATAAATTTAAAAATGCTGTTAATAAAATAAACATTAATAAAAGTGGAAGGCCCTTCAAATGGATTGATTGTAAAAATTCTGCCCCATTTTTTGCCAAAATTAAGGCAAGATTTGATTTTGAAAAATATTCAACAAATTGAGCCGCAAAAAATGCTAAAACCAAAAATCCACCCATACCGGCCATTGACTTTGTCATAGCATCAATTAGGTCGTGACTAGATTTAATTGTTCCTACAGTTCTTCCATAAACATATCCTGGCACTAAAAATAAAAGCATCATGGCAGGAATAAGTCCATAAGACAAAAATTCATCCAAATTTATAAGGCCTGTCTTTTCATCAAAACTTTTTAATGGAGCATTCTTAGGAAACATCAATAAAGCCATGATTATTACAAAGATAATCAAAGAAATTAAGGCATTTTTAAGTCCTTTTTTCTCAAGATCTGTCAAAGGCTTGTGGTCAGCTTTGTAATTTCCTGTATATTCACCCAAGTTTTTTTCAACAATTTTTGTAGTAACCAAAGTTCCAACTAAAGTTATTAAAAATGTTGAAATAAATAGAAAATAAAGGTTACAAGTTGCAGAAATTTGAATATCCATTCCTACAGCTTTTAAGGCTTCATTTGTAATATTTGTCAAAAGTGGGTCAGTTGTTCCCAAAAGTAAATTTGCAGAAAATCCTCCAGAAACTCCGGCAAATGCCGCCGCAATTCCAGCTAATGGATTTCTTCCAGCAGCCGCAAAAATCATAGCACCCAAAGGAATTACAACAACATAACCTGCATCAGATGCAATATTTGACATAATTCCTGCAAAAATTACAGCAACTGTTAAGAGTGTTGGAGAAACATCAGAAAGTAAATTTTTCAAAGTTGCATTAAAAAGTCCGCTGTTTTCAGCAACACCTACTCCAAGCATAGCAACCAAAACAGTTCCGATTGGAGCAAATCCCATAAAATTATCAGTTGCAGAATTAAAAATATATCTTAAACCTTCAAGATTTAGAAGAGAAATAGCTTTTTTTGTAACTTCTTCTCCGGCCTTTGCATCAAAATAAGTAACGCTAAGACCAGCTTTAGCTGCAAAATGAGAAATAACAACAACTATCATACTTAAAAATAAAAATATAATAGCTGGATGAGGCATCTTGTTACCAATTTTTTCGACAGATTTTAAAAAACCACCTACGTCATTGGCATCCCTAGTTTTTTTATTTTTTTTCGACATAAAACCTCCTTAGTTTTTAGTTTTTTGAAAAAATACTTTACCATTTTATCATAAAATAAAGAATCATTGCAAATAAGTTGCTATAAAACATAGGTTTTTATAAAAAATTACAAGAAAAAATCAAGGATATTTAAAATAATTTAAGATATTTTACTAGCTTAAGTTGACAAAATAAAAAATGGGTTTATAATTAACTTCAATAGAAAAAGAATAAAGGAGAAAAAGTATGGAAAATAATAAAGAATACCAAAAAGCCTTAGCTATTGTTACAAAAAGATATGATTCTTATAAGGACATAAAAAAATTAGGCGTTTGGAAAGACTACAATGTTTATGAACCAGTTGTTGAAAACAAAGCTGCCCTAATAGGTCCAAATGAATACTTATTAGTAAATGGCAAAGAAAATAGGTGGACAAATTTAAAAGAAGAAAAAGAAATAATGACATATTTCGCAAAGAAAGCCTAAATTTTTTAAAAAATAATTTGCAAAAAAATATTTTGCAAGTAATATAAAGCTATAAGAAAAATAGTTTTAGATGACGGGAAGAGTAAGGATTTTACTTTTTTTACAGAGAAAAAGTGTTAGCTGAGAGCTTTTATTAAAGATTATCCCCAAGACCACCCCTGATAATTTCGTTAATACGAAAGGCATGACCTGCCTTAAAACATCAATGAGTATAAATTAAGGTGGAACCACGACACATCGTCCTTTGGGATGGTGTGTCTTTTTTATTTAAAAAAAATGTTACGAATAGAAAAAATTATAAGGAGTAAATGATGATTAAAATTAAATTACCTGATGAAAGTGTAAAAGAATACGAAAAAGGCGTAAGCGTTGGAGATGTTACAAAAGATATTTCTGAAGGCTTATTTAGGTCAGCAGTTGGGGCTGTTGTTAATGGAAAAGTTATGGGTTATGCTGAACCTATAAACGAAGATTCTGATTTTAAAGTTGTAAAATTTGAAGATAAAGAAGGAAAAGAAATTTTCTGGCATACATCAAGTCATGTTATGGCTGCAGCTATTAAGGAAATGTGGCCTGAGGCAAAATTTGCAATTGGACCTGCAATTGATAACGGATTTTATTATGATATAGACCTTGAACACAGATTTGTTCCAGAAGATCTTCCAAAAATCGAAGCAAAAATGAAAGAAATTGCTAAAAAAGATTTGAAAATGATAAGAAAAGAAATTTCAAGAGCTGAAGCTTTGGAATATTTCAAAAAAGAAAATCAAGAATACAAGGTTGAATTGATTGAAGATTTACCAGAAGATGAAATAATTACCCTTTATGAAATGGGAGATGATGTATTTGTAGACCTTTGTAAGGGACCTCACCTTCTTTCAACAAAGGCTATCAAGGCTGTAAAATTAAATTCTATAGCAGGAGCTTATTGGAGAGGTGATTCTGATAGGAAGATGCTTCAAAGAATTTATGGTATAAGCTTTGAAAAGAAAAAACAATTAGATGAATATATAAAACTTCAAGAAGAAGCTAAAAGACGTGACCACAGAAGAATTGGAAAAGAAATGAACCTATTCTCCTTCCACGAAGAAGCTCCAGGCTTCCCATTTTTTAAAGAAAACGGAATGATTTTAAGACATGAGCTTTTAAATTGGTGGACAGATGTTTTGGCTGAAAATGGCTATGGTGAAATCCAAACTCCACTTATCATGAATGAAGAATTATGGCACAGATCAGGTCACTGGGATCATTACAAGGAAAATATGTATTTTACAAAAATTGATGGGGAAAATTATGCAGTAAAACCAATGAACTGCCCTGGATCAGTTTTAGTTTATGGAGAAGAGCCACATTCATACAGAGACCTTCCAATTAGACTTGCAGAATACGGTCAAGTTCATAGACATGAATTATCAGGAGCCCTTCACGGACTTTTCAGAGTAAGAACATTTACTCAAGATGATGCCCACGTTTATTGTCTTCCAAGCCAAGTAAAAGATGAAGTATTTAAAATGATCGACCTTGCAGATCTTTTATATTCAACATTTGGTTTTAAATATAAGATAGAATTATCAACAAGACCAGATGACTTTATGGGAAAAATTGAAGAATGGGATTTTGCAGAAAAAGCCCTAGAAGATGCCCTAAAAGAAAGAGGAATTGATTATCAAATAAATCCAAAAGACGGAGCATTCTACGGACCAAAAATAGACTTCCACCTAGAAGATGCAGCAAAAAGAACATGGCAATGTGGAACAATCCAACTAGATTTCCAATTACCTCAAAACTTTGATTTAACATATATAGATGAAAACGGTGAAAAGAAAAGACCAGTTATGCTTCACAGAGCCCTTCTTGGATCAGTTGAAAGATTTATTGGTTCAGTTACAGAACAATTTGCAGGAAGATTCCCACTTTGGATAAATCCAAAACAAGTTGCAATCATTCCAGTATCAGATAAATTTGCAGATTTTGCTGATGACTTAGCTAAAAAAATCAAAAAAGCAGGCTACAGGGTAGATGTTGATCACAGAAGTGAGGGAGTAGGATATAAGATCAGACAAGCTCAACTTATGAGAACAAACTACATGCTAGTAGTAGGTGAAAACGAAGAAAAATCTGGCAAATTAACAGTAAGAAATAGAGACGGAGAAGAAACAAAAGACGTATCTTTCGAAGAATTTATTGAAAAATTAAATCAAGAAAGAGATTCTAAGGCTCTTGAGTCTATATTTTAAGCATAATTAAAAAGAAGGGCTAGTAAAAAATTACTCGCCCTTTTAACTTGTCAAAATACTTTTAAATCTTATATAATATTTAAAGTAATCAAGAAATAATATATTGTAGTATTCTTAAAAACTTAACTTATTGTATATTTTGAATTTAGATTATACTATATATAATAAATTTATATGGAGTTAGTAAATTAATAACTAACACATTTTTACAATGCCAAGAATCTTGAAACATAATTTAAAAGTTTTATATTGTTAGATTATGATAATATTTAATAAAAATTTAAAATATGAATAATCAAGTAAATTTATTTTGTTGATAGTTTTTATCGATACTCGACAATTGATTGACACATAGGGAAAATTAATATAATTTATTTTTGAACTAAAATTAAATTATTTCTGAAAAAAATCTTAGTTAAGAATATAGTTTCTTTAATTAGTTTTTAAGTTATTGTTGCCAAATGGTTTTTCTATAGATAATTGGATTTTTTAGGTGTTTAGATATTTTTATACTATAAAAATTAAGAATTTTATAATAGATTAAAAAATCCCAAGATTATTTTTAAGTAGAACTGAATAATTATTTTATTGAATACTAGTTAATTTTTGAATACTATTAAAAATTTGGAAAGAGGATAATATGAAAGATTATAACGTAATTATTTTAGGAACTGATATATCATGCTATTCATTAGCTAGAAGTTACAATGAAGCTTTTGGAAAAAAAGCTATAGTTTGCGCTCAAGCAGTTTTGACACCTTTTGTTGATACAAAAATTGCAGATATATATCTAAAAGAAGATTTTGCGACAACCGCAAAAACTGACGACGCTTTTGTTGAGCATTTAAATTACATTGCAAAAAAAAATCCGGCTAAAAAGAATATAATTTTTATGCCTTATGAAGAATATTTAAATAAAATTTTAAGAAATATGAATAAACTAGATTTTAATATAGAATTACCATATCCTGATGAAGAAATGGCTTATAAATTATTTCATAAGTCCGAATTTTATAAATATTTAGATCAAATAGGAGTTAGATATCCAAAGACACAAGTTATCTCTAAAGATAATATAAACTCTTTAAAATTAGATGGTGACTTATTTATGAAGCCAGACAATTTCGAAGAATTTGAAAACTTAGAAGATCTTGAAAATATGAAGAAAGGTTATAAATTAACTTCCAAAGAGGAATGTATAAGTGTTTTGAATGATATATATAAAAGCAGTTATAGTTCAAAAATGATTGTACAAGAATATATAAATGGTGGAAATGGATGTGAATATTCTATAAATGGTTATAGAGCAAAAGATGGAAAAATTTCAATGGCTTTAGCTAGAAATATACTATCAGATCATAGAGATATGTGGGTTGGAAATCATCTTGTTCAAGTCGACTATAATGATAATAGGCTTTATGATCTTGCTAAAAAAATGGTTGATAGTATGGATTATAATGGTTTATTTAACTTTGATTTCAAAATAGATTCAAAGACAGGTGAGGTTTATGTGTTTGAAATGAATATTAGACAAGGAAGAACTTTCTACTATTCAACACTTGCTGGTGTAAATCTTATAGAGGCGACGGTAAATGATTTAGTTTTTGGCAAATCACAAGAAAAAAGAACAAATAATAAATTTTTACTTAGGACTCTTAGTAATAAGTGTTCAAAGGAACATATAGATAAAACATTTATGAATATATACGAAGAAAGAGAAACTAATGGATTAAATGCTATGGAAAATAGTAAAGATAATTCGCTTAAGAGACAATTTTACGTAAAAAGAAGCATTAGAAATCTTGAAAAAGAAATATATGGATAATTATAAAAACTAGGTGTTTGTATATAATATATTTCTATTATAATCTTATATAATATTCATATATTACTTATTTATTTTAATTTTATATTAGAGAAATATCGTAAAAATATAGAAAAGATACTAAATAAAATATTCTCAAAGTTATATAGTGTTGAGAAAAAGTTATAAACTAATATGTCTACACCCTAATATAAAAACTTATATACAAATATAAAATAGATTTTAAAATTTGATTATATTAAGAATGAATTTTAAATAAACAAAAAATAGTTGAAAAAATTTATTATTATGGTTTATTTAATTTAGATTCAAAAAAATAAGAAAAAACAAATTAAGAATAAATAGCGGCTAATGCCGTTATTTTTTCTGTTTTAAATTAAGAAAGGAGTTTTGATGGCAGAAGTAAAATCAGAAAAACTTGGGTCTATGCCTGAGGGAAAATTGTTATTTGAGATGAGTCTTCCTATTATTATTTCTATGCTTGTTCAAGCTATTTATAATATTATAGATTCTATTTTTGTAGCTAGGTTATCAGAAAAAGCCCTCACAGCTGTAGCTATTTCTTTTCCAATTCAAAATGTAATTATAGCCTTTAGTGTTGGAATTTCAGTTGGTGTATCGGCTCTTTTATCCAGATATTTGGGAATGAAAAATCAAAAAAAGGCCAATAGTGTAGCAGTTCATGGCCTTATTTTGGCAGGTATTTTATCATTGATTTTTGTTATTATTGCTATATTTTTTGTAGAATCCTTTATAAAAATGCAAAGTCATGACCCAAAGATTATCTCTTACGGAAATGATTATCTTCATGTGGTTTGCTTGTTTTCTTTTGGGGTATTTTTCCAAATACTTTTTGAAAAACTTCTCCAATCAACAGGTCTTACCTTCTATACCATGATTACCCAAGGTGTTGGGGCTATTATTAATATAATCCTAGATCCGATTTTTATCTTTGGACTTTTTGGCTTTCCAAGACTAGAAGTAAAGGGAGCAGCCATTGCGACAGTTGTTGGACAAATTACAGGGGCCTTGGTAGGACTTAGTCTTAATTTAATAAAAAATAAGGAAATAAAATTTTCCTTTAAAAATTTTTCCATGTCCCATTTGATATTTAAAGAAATATTTTCAATAGGACTTCCAGCAGCCCTAATGAATGCTATTACATCCTTTGCAGTATTTTTTATAAATACAATCCTTAGAGGTTTTGGTCAATCAGCCATCGCAGCTTATGGGGTAATGTTTAAGCTTCAAAGTTTTGAATTTATGCCAATTTTAGGTATATCAAATGCCATGGTTCCAATAATTTCTTACAATTATGGGGCAAAAAATAAAGAAAGAATAAAAAAAT
The DNA here is from genome assembly GCF_002871895.1 of Anaerococcus hydrogenalis. Lineage (NCBI taxonomy): Bacteria > Bacillati > Bacillota > Tissierellia > Tissierellales > Peptoniphilaceae > Anaerococcus > Anaerococcus hydrogenalis. The sequence goes on from NZ_PNHP01000005.1 coordinate 107,178, forward strand.
CTATCAAATTATCCATAACTTGGTCAACCTTAATGATAATTTTTGGTATGGTAATTTTTATAGCCTTTCCTGAAGAAATTTTAAATATGTTTTCAGCTACACCAAAGATGAAAGAAATTGGTATTCCTATGATTAGGATAATTTCAATTTCATATTTACCAGTAGGATTTTCTATAGTTTGTGCATCAATCTTTCAATCCCTATCAAGTGCAGGAATCGCCCTTTTTGAACCATTTTTAAGACAATTTATAATTTTATTACCATTGATGTATATTATAGGTCAAAGAACTGGAGATATAGATAAAATTTGGTACTCCTTTATAATAGCAGAATTTATTGCAGGACTTTATTGTGTGTATTTCTTGAGAAAAGATTACAAAGAAAAAATTGAAAAGGTAATGTATACTGACTAAGAATTTTTAGTCAGTTTTTTTATTTGAACGAAAAAATTATGAAAATATTTTCTTTTAAAAAAAGGGTATAATGATATAGAAATAAAATATATTAGGAGGATATTATGTCAGAGAAAAAAAGCGTAAAGTCTAGAGTTCAAAACTTTGGATCTTTTCTATCAAGCATGGTAATGCCAAATATAGCGGCACTTATTGCTTGGGGTTTTATGGCAGCTTTATTTATTCCAACTGGTTGGTTGCCAAATGAAAACTTTAATAAAATCGTTGGCCCACTTTTAAAATATGCAATTCCAATGCTTATTGCCTATACAGGAGGTAATTTAGTAAATCCCAAAATGGGTGGAGTTGTCGGAGTTGTAGCTTTGTTGGGAGCGATTGCTGCAGCAGAAAATGAAGTAATGTTAGTAGCAGCTATGCTATTAGGACCTTTGGCTGGTTGGTTATTAAAAAAATTACAAGATGCCTATGATGGACATGTTCCACAAGGTTTTGAAATGCTTGTAAATAACTTTTCAGCAGGATTTTTAGCCCTAGGACTTTCATTAATTTCATATGTATTGGTAGCACCACTTATTTCAGGTTTAACTGGAATTTTAGCAGCAGGAATCAATTTCTTATTGGAAAAATCATTATTACCTTTGGTTCATATTTTTATAGAACCTGCAAAAATATTATTCTTAAATAATGCAATTAATCATGGAATTTTTACACCAATAGGACTTGACCAAGCAGCTACAAGTGGAAAATCAATTCTATTTATGATTGAATCAAACCCAGGACCAGGTCTTGGAGTGCTTTTAGCTTATACATTTTTTGGAAAAAAAGAAGAAAGATCATCAGCAGCAGGAGCTGCAATCATCCAAGTATTTGGGGGAATCCACGAAATATTCTTCCCATATGTATTGATGAATCCAAAATTAATCCTTGCTACAATCCTTGGAGGAGCTTCAGGAACATTTACACTTGAAATTTTAAAAGGTGGACTTGTTGCATCACCAAGCCCTGGATCAATCCTTGCATGGCTTGCAATGACACCAAAAGGATCCTACCTTGCAACAATTTTAGGATTTGTAGTAGCAACTTTAGTATCACTTCTTGTAGCATCATTTATCTTGAAAACTTCAAAATCATCAAAAACTTTTGACCAAGCAAGTAAAGATTTATCAGATAGCAAAAACTCATCAAAATCATCACTAGAAAATGAGACAAAATCTTTTTCAAACATCTCAAAAATAAGATTTGCCTGTGATGCTGGAATGGGATCATCAGCAATGGGTGCAAGTATTTTAAAGAAAAAATTAAAACAAGCAGGCCTTCTTGAAGGAATTGACATAACAAACGTAGCAATTGCAAACCTACCAAAAGACGTTGACCTTGTTGTAACCCATAAAGATCTAACAGAACGTGCAAAACAAATTGTACCAAACGCAATTCACGTATCAGTAGATAACTTTATGCAAGCACCGGAATATGATGGAGTTGTAGAAAGATTAAAAGAAAGTGAAAATCCTCAACTTTCAAATGAAAATAGCAAAAAAGAAGAAGTAGAAGAAATAAAAGAAGAAAAAGCAGATATTTTGACAAAAGAAAATATAGTTCTTGACCAAAATTTCCAAAACAAGGAAGAAGCCATAGCAAAAGTTCAAGAAATGATGGAAAAATCTGGTTTTGTAGGTAAGGGCTACCAAGATGGCATGCTTCAAAGAGAAAAAGAAGCCCCAACCCACTTTGGCATAGGCCTTGCAATTCCTCACGGAACTAATGAAACTAAAAAAGAAATCAAAAAATCAGGACTTGTAGTAATAACATCTAAAAAAGGTGTAAATTGGGATGGAGAATTGGTAAAATTAATAATAGGAATTGCCGGAAAAGGTGATGACCATTTACAAATTCTTGCCAATGTTGCCAATAATGTAAACACAGAAGAAATTGTAAACGAACTTGTAGAAAATGGAAATAAAGACCAAATATATGAAATTTTAACAAGAGAGGAAGAATAAGAATGAAGTTAGCAATTCAATTTGGAGCAGGAGCAATAGGACGTGGACTTTTAGGAAAAATAATCCACGATTCAGGATACGAGCTAGTATTCGTTGATGTATTTGATAAAATAGTTGATCAAATAAATGAAGATGGATATGTAGGCTTAGAATTGATGGACCATGACAATGAAGCTATAAAACTAGATAAGGTATCTGCCCTTTGCTCAACAAAGACAGAAGATTTAGAAAAAATCTACGAAAAAATTGCCCAAGCTGACATAATAACCACATCAGTAAGAGTGGAAAATTTAGACTCAACATCAAAAATCCTAGTTAAGGGCTTAGAAAAAAAAGAAGCAAATAGTCCGAAAGTTGACATAATGGCATTTGAAAATGCCTTTAGGGCAAGTGATATCCTAAAAAATCACATACTAGAAAACTCAAACTTCAAAGAAGAGGACCTAGACAAACTAGCCACTTTCCCAAACACAGTAACAGATAGGATTGTACAAAATAAGATGGTTGATGGAAGATCTGTAGTAGAAATATCTGACGATTTCGAAGCTGTAATCGAACAAACAAAATTAAAAGATCCAAACTCAAAACCAATCAAAGATGCTGAATACACACAAAATATCGACGAAGAATTAGAAAGAAAACTATTCTTAGTAAATGGAGTTCACGCAGCAACATCATACTTTGGCCACCACAAGGGCTATACAATGATGGATGAGGCATTTGGAGATGAGGAAATTTTATCAGATGTAAAAAAATTGATGGAAGAATCATCAGAAGTATTAATCAAAAAATACGGCTTTGACAAAGACCAACTAGATAAATTCAAAGAAGCAAAATTAAACAGGTTCCTTAAAACAGCAAGCCATGACGAAGTGGCAAGAGTTGCAAGAGACCCACAAAGAAAATTAGGAAAAACAGATAGGCTAGTATCACCAGCAATTAGCGCTTACGATAACAATTCATCCTATGACTACCTTTCAAAAGCCATAGCTTACGCCTTCAAATACGATAACAAAGAAGACGAAAAAGCAATGGAAATTCAAGAATATATAAAAGAAAATGGCATAGAAAAAGCAATAGAAAAATACACAGAAATAACAAAAAAACAAAGACCAGGCCTATTTGAAAAAATCCTAGATCAATACAAAAAAATAGACTAAAAAAAGGGGCTGTTGCAAAAGTCCCAATATAGAAAAAAGACGAGGAAGCTAAACATCCTCGTCTTTTTCTGATACAATGTATTTATGAAACAAAATAGTAATACATCATCATTAACTAATTTTACACTAGTTAATGATACAATTCAATTAAAATTAAACATAAATACATAAGTATATATTCAAGATGATGTTAAACTAAGGCTTGTAAAAAATATAAAGCCTAAAACTATAGCTGTAAGCCATTTGATAAAAGCAAGACCAAACCCCTGTGAAGGGCAAGCCTGAGCCTCTTTATGGTAAGCTAACTTCCAACTACTACAAGGGTAATGTCAATAATAGCATTTAAGATTTCTTTGCTCGTAATAGCCTCAGTTATTTGCCCAATTCTCAATAGATTAGGCATAAGGGTATTTAATATAGAAGCCAAAATCATTGGCACAACTATTGTAGCCGCTGGGACTTTTTTAAAAAATTTAGAAAGCATAATCCTCCGTAATAAGGTCATTATACTTATTAAAAAACTACGATTATTTTATTACTTTCTCCAACTTTCCGTATATATCCAAAATATTTTCCAATAAAGATAAAAAGCGCCAAGGGAAATTTCCCCTAGCGTTTTTAATGTTGATTTTTTGCTTATAGCCTATTATCTATCCAAGCAATGATATCGCCAATTACTTCGTCTTTGGCATATTCATTCATGATTTCATGGCAAAGACCCTTATAGATTTTAATTTGGCAATCTTTAGATGAATTGTTTTCAAAAAAGTCAAAAGAATCTTTAAAGTTAACTAGAGCGTCGTCCCTGCCGTGGAGGATTAAAACTGGGTAAGAAAAGTCTTTTTCATTTTCCTTAAACCAAGCTATTCCATCTTTTAATGCATATAAAAGACCCAGTTGGTATTTTTTAAGGTTTAATGGGTCAGCAACATAGGCTTCTACAACTTCTTTTACAGAGCAAACTCCGTCGCCAAGCTCGTTTGGAAGTTCTGTGTGTGGGTCAAGGCCAGGACCTACCATTTCAGTCAACTTATTATTATCGTGGGTAAGACCACCAGAAGTTATGACTCCAACAAGGTTTTTATCCCTATACTTTGCCCCGTAAAGGCTTACTGCAAAACCACCCATAGAATGGCCTAGCAAGAATACTGGCTTATCAGGATTTTCCTCTATAGCCTTATCTACAACTACATTTACATCTTCTAGCATGTCTTCGTAGTCCTTGTAATATCCCCTCTCACCTTCAGACTTGCCGTGGCCCCTGTGGTCAAACCTATAGGTCGAAAAACCTGCATTGTGAAATTTCTCGGCCACATAATCGTACCTACCAGAATATTCTGCCAATCCATGGACAATAACAACTGCAGCCTTGGCATTTTTTGCTTCTTCCTTGTTGTAAAATAAAGCTGTGCCATCAAAAGATTCAATAAAATTTGTCATGATTATTCCTCCAATTTTTCCATATCGAATATTTGCTTTCCTAAACAAAATCTTCTTATATATTAATACCCCTAAAAGCGCTTTCCTTTTCAATTAATTTTGCTTCTAAAACAATATTTGTTTCTGCCTTTTCATCATTTAAAATCTTTAGAAGATTATCTATAGAAAAATCAACCTGGTCGGAAATTCTCTGATCTATGGAAGTTATGGCTTGGTTGGTAAAGTCTCTTGCATGGATATTGTCAAAACCTATAATGCCAAGGTCTTCAGGGATTTTTATTCCTTCATTTGCCATAAGTTTATAGGCATTTACAGCAAGACTTTATAGATCTAATAGCTTGATATAGATACACAATAAAAAAGATGATGAGCATAATAGATTTACCTATTCTGCAACATCACCTTTATTTTTTTTCCTTATGAATACCCAAAAATAAATAATCAAAAAATCCTAGTTTTATTTGGTAAAAAATTAAAGTCAAGAAGAAAACTATAAGGCCTGTGGCCACTTCCTTTATTGGAGAGTTAAAGTTTAGGATATTTTCTAAGATTATATTTATGAAGGGATATAAGTATATGAGCCCGTTTAGAAAATATTTTTCAAAATTTATTTCATAGACATTTGACTTTAAGATTAAATATATTATTAAAATTAGGGATATGTGAAAGCCTATAAAGATTTTGTACTTGTCTATTACTAAGACTTCTAGGAAAAATAAGAGGATTATTATTATATATAAATACTTATTTATTTTTTTGGCAGGATATATCCTTGCAAAGGAGAAGTATATAAAGATATAGAAGAAATAATCCTTGTATTTTCTAAGGTTTTCTAGGTATTTTGTGTTAAATATTATTAGAAATATTCCTAAAGAAATAAGGGCAAGTCCTATGCTAAAATATGAGCCAAATATTTTTGTGGATAGTCTTTCTAAAAAATAAAGGGCAAATATGTATAGGATAAGGCTGTAATTTGTCTTAAAAATTCCTATTACTTGGGTTTTTATTATTTTTAAGTTGTAAATATCTACTTTATTTAATAAAATAAGTATGAGGCTAAGTGTAAAAAGGGGTATAAAAAAAGTCAAGACTTTTTTATCCTTTTGGTTTGAAAATATTACTGCAAAGTATGCAAATATATAGACAAAATACATAGGCAAAAACGTTATTTTATTTGTAAATAAGGGTAAATATATTGTAATTAGGGTAAAAATAATTGCTATAAGGTCTGCTATTATTAGTTTTTGTTTTTTCATAGTATCACCACTTTGATTATATAATAATATCAGCCTAAAAGAAAATTATTTAGGGGAAATTATGCCAAAAAAGAAAAGAAGTGAGGCTTTTGCCGAAAAAAGCCAAAGAAATAGATCACAAAGATCCGACAGGATATCTAGAAATAAAAAAAGAGAATTAAGAAGAAAAAAATACAGGCGTAGAAGAATTATAAGCCTTGTTGTCTTTGTTCTTATTCTCTTATCTCCTTTATTTATCTATCAAAAATTTATTAATACTCCTCAAAGATCAATCAATAAGGCAGTTGAGGCCATCAAAGATTTGGATTATGATAAGCAAAATAAGTATTTTGATAAGATTGTTAAGGTGGAGGATGTATTAAAACAGTCATATTCTACAAACAAAAAGGAGCAGGAAGAATTTTTAAAGGCTAATTTTAAAAATTTGCATGTCCTTGTTAAGGATAAAAAGAAAACCAAGGATGGGCTAGAGGTTGACGTTGAAGTTAGCAATGTTTGTTACATAGATGTCTTTGATAATTTGAAAAAAGATAGGCTCCACGAGACTTTTATCAAAGAATTATCCGATGAAAAACAAGAGGAAAAAACTGTTAGGGCAAAACTTCTTCTTGATAAGAAATTTTCCTATTATAAAATTTATGAATCCCGAGATTTTGTGGATGGAATTTTGGGAGGAGCATTAAAATATTCTGAAGATGAAAAATGAGGCTGTAAAATCAGCCTCATTTTTTGTAAAACACATTTTTTATTATTTTTTAATATCCTGGTTTACCAAGTAATTTAAACATTTGAGTCTTGTATTCTTCAACTCCTGGTTGGTTAAATGGATTGATACCTAACATATATCCACTAACACCAACAACTATTTCAAAGAAATAGAATAATTCACCCAAACTTTCGCTAGATACATCATCAATTGTCAATAAAATATTTGGAACTTGACCCTTAACATGGGCAATAATTGTTCCCTCCATTGCTTTTTCATTAACAAAACTCATGTCACGTCCAGCTAGGTAATTTAAACCATCAAGATTATCAGCATCTTCTTTGATAGTCAAATCTTTGTCAGCTTTTTGAACCTTAATTACAGTTTCAAATAAATTTCTTTCACCATCTTGGATCATTTGTCCAACAGAGTGAAGGTCAGTTGTATTATTTACAGAAACTGGGAAAAGTCCTTTTCCATCTTTTCCTTCACTTTCAGCAAATAATTGTTTCCACCATTCAGACACATATTTTAATTTTGGTTCATAATTTACCAAAACTTCAAGAGCCTTGCCGTCTTCGTATAACATATTTCTGATAGCTGCATATTGGATAGCCTTGTTCTCTTCAAAAGAATCTACAGTATAATTTTCAATTCCTTTTCTAAATCCAGCTACAAACTTATCGATATCAATTCCAGCTGCACATAAAGGTAAAAGACCAACTGCAGAAATTACAGAAAATCTTCCCCCAATATCATCAGGAACAACAAAAGTTTCATAGCCTTCCTTATCAGCCAAATCTTTTAAAGCACCCTTTTGTCTATCAGTTGTAACAAATATTCTTTCCTTAGCTTCTTCTTTTCCATATTTTTCTTCTAAAAGTTCCTTAACAAACCTAAAGGCAATAGCAGGTTCAGTTGTAGTACCTGACTTAGAAATAACATTAATAGAAAATTCTTTTTCCTTTAGATAATCAAGAAGCTCATACAAATATTCCCCAGAAATTTGATGACCTGCATAAATTAATTCAGTCTTATCAGATTTTGAAAAATATCCCTTCATAGCATAGTCAACTGCCTTTGTACCAAGGTAAGAACCACCGATTCCTATTGTTACTAAACAATCGGAATTTGCTTGGATTTTCTTGCTAGCTTTTTTAATTCTTTCATATTCTTCCATATCTAGGTTATTAGCCCTATCAATCCATCCTAAAAAGTCATTACCTTCTCCTTCTTTGTTCATCAAAGTAGAAAAAGCCTTTAAACTTTTTTCTTTATAGGAATCTAGATTTGATAAGTCAACATTATTAAAATCAATTTTCATTACAAATCCTCCTTTTGTTAAATTATACCCATTATTAGAAAATATGAAAAATTTATTTTGATAAATTAATAGAATAAAAAAATTTTACGATAAAAAAATATCCTTATATAAAATAAGGCACAGACTGTTGACAAAGTATACAAATCCTCATGCTAAGAATATCATACGAAAAAAATTGATTTGATTTCAAATTTGAAAATTTAGAAATCAACAATTTTTGGAGTTAGACATTCGTGCTTGAGGATTTGTATACGTTCTGATTCTTATATTAAAATAAGGAAAACCTTGGTAAAAAAATTTCAAATAATAAAATAAATAATAATATAAATAAAATATTCTATAAGAATTTTTAAAATTAAATGATTAAAAAACAAAAAAGACTAAGATTTTGTTTAAATATCAATGTTTATAAAAATATTTCCTCAAATAAACTGATAATGATAATAAAAATCACTATTTAGAATGATTAAAACTTTAGAATCATTCTTGACAAATAAAAAATATAGGTTATAGTAATAATTGTAAAGACGAAACGGTTACACATAATTATTAATAGAAAGGACATACATATGCCAGAATTAAAAGGTACAAAGACAGCTAGCAACTTAATCACTGCATTCGCAGGAGAATCTCAAGCAACAATGAGATATACAATAGCTGCAAAAATTGCTAAAAAAGAAGGATACGTTCAAATTCAACAAATTTTTGAAGAAACAGCAAGAAACGAACAAGTTCACGCTAAACAATTCTACAAATATTTAAAAGAAGAATTTAAACTTGATACAATCGAATTAAATCCTGATTACACAGCATTCCCAGTTGTTTTCCACGATACATTAACAAACCTTGAAGGTGCAATCGGTGGAGAAAATGAAGAAGCTGAAGATATGTATCCATCATTTGCAAAAGTTGCAAAAGAAGAAGGATTTGATGAAATAGCTAGAAGCTTTGAAAATATTGCAAAAGTAGAAGCAGGCCATAGAGATAGATATCAAAAACTTCACGATAATATCGAAAACGGAACAGTATTCGAAAAAGAAGAAGCAGTTATCTGGAAATGTTGGAATTGTGGATTCTTATATGAAGGCAAAAAAGCACCAAAAATTTGCCCAGCTTGTAAACACCCACAAGACTTCTTCGAAGTTGCAAACTTTAACTATTAATAAGTAGAATATAGAAACGAATTATAAAAAAAATAAAAATTAGAATCTTTCAAAAAATTTCCTGCCTAAGGCAGGATTTTTTTTATCCAAAATTTTATTTATTCCCATATTTTCTCTAATGTGCTAGAATATTTGTAAGAAAATAAAGGAGATTTTTATGAAAGCAATTTTGACAATTATTGGAAACGACAAACCAGGCATAGTTTATAGGGTAAGCGAACTACTTTATAAATTTAATATTAATATTTTAGATTTTAACCAAACAATTATGGAGAAAAATTTTGTTGGTATAATGAATGTTGATATGACAAATGCAAATGAATCTTTTGAAAAAATAAAAGATGAGATGACAAAGCTTGGTAAGGAAATTGGCCTTGAACTAAGACTTCAAAATGAAGATCTTTTTGATAAGATGGCAAGGATTTAGTATGGATACAAAACAAATTATTGAAACTATAAAAATGCTCGACCAAGAACACCTTGATATTAGGACCATAACCATGGGAATTTCACTTCTTGATTGTGCTGATAGTGATTATAAAAAATCTTGCCAAAAAATTTACGATAAAATGATGAAAGAAACTGAAAATTTCATCAAAACTACAAGGCTTGTCCAAGAAATATACGGTGTTCCTATAATTAATAACAGGATTTCAGTAACACCAATCTCACTTGTAGCGGCAAGCTCAAAAATTGACGATTACACCCCTTATGCTGAAGTTTTAGATAAGGTTGCAAAAGAAGTTGGAGTTGACTTTATTGGGGGATTTTCTGCCCTTGTCCATAAGTCTATGACAAAATCTGATAAAATTTTGATAAATTCTATTCCTCACGCCCTATCTTCTACTGACTATGTTTGCTCATCTGTAAATGTTGGTTCAACAAGAACTGGAATAAACCTTGATGCTGTAAAACTTTTGGGAGAAAAAATAAAAGACCTGGCAGAACTAACCAAGGACCAAGACTCACTTGGTTGTGCAAAATTTGTAGCCTTTGCAAATGCAGTTGAAGACAATCCCTTTATGGCAGGATCTTTTCTTGGAGTAGGAGAAGGAGATACGGTTATAAATGTTGGAGTATCAGGTCCTGGAGTTGTAAAAGCTGCCATTGAAAAAGATAAGGGAAAGCCAATTAACGAAGTTTATGAAACAATCAAAAAAACAGCCTTCAAAATTACTAGGATGGGTGATTTGATAGGCCGTGATGTTGCAAAAAGACTTGGAAAAGAATTTGGAATCCTAGACCTATCCCTTGCCCCAACACCTGCAATTGGCGATAGTGTTGGTAGAATTTTGGAAGAAATTGGAATTGACCATGTGGGAGGTCATGGCACAACAGCAGCCCTTGCCATGTTAAATGATGCAGTTAAAAAAGGTGGCCTTATGGCATCATCATCGGTTGGAGGACTTTCTGGAGCATTTATTCCTGTAAGTGAAGATGAGGCAATGATAAAGGCAGCAGAAGCTGGACATTTAACTTTTGATAAATTAGAAGCCATGACTTCAGTTTGCTCAGTTGGACTTGATATGATAGCAATTCCTGGAGATACACCAGCCTCAATAATTTCTGCCATGATTTTAGATGAAGCAGCAATTGGAGTAATAAACCAAAAAACAACAGCCGTAAGGGTAATTCCTGTAATTGGAAAGAAAAAGGGAGAATTTGCAGAATTTGGTGGACTTTTGGGCTATGCACCAATAATGGATATAAGAGACTCTAGTGCAGAAAAATTTGTAAATAGGGGAGGCAGAATCCCTGCTCCTGTTCATTCATTTAAAAATTAAAATCTTTTAAAAAAATAAAATTCTAGTAAAATACTATTATTAAGGACTGGATAATTTATCTAGGACCAGATTAGTAAAGTAAAGAAAAAGGAGTAAAAATGAAAGTAATAATTTCAGATTCATACGAAGAATTATCAAAAAAGGCAGCTGACCTTTTTATAAGCATTTTACAAGAAAAGCCCCAATCAAAACTAGGACTTGCAACAGGATCATCACCAGTAGGCCTTTATAAAAATCTAATAAAAGCACAAAAAGAAGGAGAAATTTCCTTTCATTGGGCAAAAACAATAAACTTAGATGAATATGTAGGAATTGATCCACAAAACGAACAATCTTACCAATATTTCATGAACGATAATTTATTTGACCATGTAAACATAAAAAAAGAAAATACTCACCTACCAAAAGCTGATAGAAACGATGAAAAATATACAGAAGAATATAATAAATTATTAGATGAATTTGGTACAAGGGACCTTCAAGTTTTGGGACTTGGACCAAATGGTCACGTTGCTTTCAACGAACCTGGAGAGTTTTTAAACAAAAGAACATCAATAATAGAATTAACAGACCAAACAATCGAAGCTAATTCAAGATTTTTTGATTCAAAAGAAGATGTTCCAAAATACGCAATATCAATGGGAATGGCAGATGCTTTCAATGCAAAAACACTAATAGTAATAGCAAATGGGAAAAATAAAAAAGAAGTCGTAAAAAAATTACTAAAAACAGATAAAATTTCCACAGACTTCCCAGCGTCCCTTCTATTACTCCACCCAAATTGCTACCTCTTTGTAGACAAAGAAGCAATAGAAGACTAAAAAAAGATGATGCAATCTTGCATCATCTTTTTTAAATTTCAAAATTACAAGGCCATATCATCAATAAAATCCATAGACCTTCTAATTTTAGACAATTCTCTTGCAAACATCATATACATAATCTTGCTAGCATTATTAAAATTATTCTTCAAGGCCCTGTCCCTATTAAGAGAAGAAAGAGTCATACCATTTTTAAGAATTATCTCACAATTACGAATATCCTCAACAAAATAACAATTCACAAAACCTCGTCTTAGATCATCATTATCAGTTTGCCTAATCTTAAAAGGAAAAAAGACATTAAAACTATCAATACAATAGGGTAAATTCCTAGAAACCTTCAAAATTTCCTTCATATTTTTGTGCATAAGCTTGATAGAAACAGACCTTTTACTTGCCATGTGCTTTAAAAAAAGACAAGGAGTGCTCCTATCAACAAAAACTCTCTTTTCAGTATAAACTTCACACCCAATCCCAACTCCCTTAATCTCGGCTGGAAGGATGGCAACAATCTTGTCCATAAATCCTCCTTTCTTTAAAGAAGAAAGACTTCTCTAGACGTTAAGTGTACAACAAAAAGTTTAATTAGTCAATAAAAGACTAGAACAAATCATTATCAATAAAATATTTCCTAAGTTTTCTAACAATATTATAATGATAATTAGTAATAGACTTAGTAGAAAGGTTCAAAAGCCTTGCAATCTCCTTGTGGGGCAAATTCTTATCATATTTCAAATACAAAATTTCCCTCTCTTGCTTTTTCAAAGTCTTAATAGCCTTAAAAAGCTCCTCGATTTCCAAATCCTTAAAAAAATCATCCTCAATAGAATTATCATCATCAATTTTTTCAATAAGCTCGACCCCGTTTTTATCAAGATTATTCAAAGAATCAACCCTTTCCTTCTTACATTCATTCAAAAAATAAAAATAAAGTCTGTACTTTAAATATCCACCAAACTTTCCCTTATCAGGATCAAAATCCCTAACAATTTCAAAAACCATATCCCTTGCCATAATATAGGCCTCATTCCTATCAAAAACAGGAAAACGCCCACTCATAGAAAGTAAAAGTGGCTCATATTTTTCAATAATCGCATCCAAATTTTCCAAACATATCTTCATAAAAATTTCCTAACTGCGATCGCTTAAATTTGTCGACACCTAAATTCTAGTAAAAATTTTAAAAAAAGTTTAATTGGATAAAGGCAAATAAAATAAAAAAAATTAGCCTAAAAGACCTTTACAAAAAGAAAAAGTAAAATAAAAGAAATTTATCATAAAAATATTTTTTAAAATAAAAACAAAAAAATAACCTTTAGAATTAAAACCCAGAAAAACCATAACCCATCTCGAGCCCAGTCGAGAGATCTCATAGATTAAATATTGCGAATACTAAAATCAATTGCTTAAATTATTCAAAAAAATAGAAAAATACACACAAAAAAACCGGGGCCAAACCCCGGTTTCTTCTTATCTTCTTATCCTAAATTAAAATCATCTCTAGAAATATTTTCCATATAAGCCTTATTCAAACCTGTAACCTTCTCATCTTTAGTTTGCAAGACCTTGGAATCTACCATAGCTTGCATTTGAGATTTTACAATTTGGTCATTTAAATCAGCCTTTGGATGATTTATACTTACCATCTTTCCTTTTCCCTTACTATCTTTGAAAGATAGTTTTAATATTTTTGTATTCATTTTTGCTCCTTTCTAAGCCTAGATTCTTTCTTCTGTGACTTTTTCAACTATGTGATTTTCAACTTCACTTAGGGCTACAAAGGCCTTGGCGAAATTTGATAAATCTTCATTTGTAAGCTTATCATCAAGATTTGTAAATGTTCTTGAAAATTTTCTAAGCTTCTCACCATCGTTTACTTCATATCTAATTCTAAGTTTCATATTATCGCTCCTTTCATATATAGATAAAGAAAAATGACAAAATGTCCCTAAATTTTCTTTGATTTTTTAAAAAAACCTTTATTAATAATCTTTTTTAGTGTAAGATTAATTCGAGTAAGAAAATTTAAAAACGGTGATACAATGAAAAATAAAAAGAAAAAATCAAAAATATCTAATATTTTGTGGAGACTTATATTTTTAATTGGAATTCTTGTCCTACTTTATCCAATCATCTCAAGATTTTATTATAGGATAGATTCTAATAACCAAGTCGAAGTCTTCAATCAAGGAAAAAATAAACTAGACAAAGAAGAAATTCAAAGAAGAATGGGCCTTGCCAAAGCCTACAATGATTCCTTATCGGGAGGGCCAACCAATGATCCTTTTACCGAAAAAAGATATAAGGAAGGTAGGAAAGAATATGCGAGGATGCTTGAAGTTGAGGAAATGATAGGTCATATAGAAATTCCAAAAATAAACCAAGACCTACCAATTTATGCCGGAACTAGCGAAGATGTTTTGCAAAAAGGCGTGGGCCATTTGGAAGGAACTTCTCTTCCAATAGGGGGCAACAATACCCACACAGTTCTCACAGCCCACAGGGGACTTCCAGAAAAAACTTTATTTACAAATTTAAACGAACTTGAAGTCGGCGATAAATTTTATATCCATAATATAGAAAAAACTTTAGCCTACCAAGTTGACCAAATAAAGGTAATTGAGCCAAGCAATTTTGATGATTTAATGATTGCTCCAGGCCATGATTATGCGACCCTTCTAACCTGTACACCTTTTATGATAAATTCTCATAGGCTTTTAGTAAGGGGTCACAGGGTAGAATATGTAGAAAGTGTAGATGAAGAATTGATTAAAGAAAACAAAACAAATTGGATATTTAGAATATTATTCTTCCTAGCCTTAATAATTATAATCATATTATTGCTAAGAATTAGAAAACTAAGAAAAGAAAACAAAAAAACATCAAGCAAAATTGATCAAATCAAAGAAAAACTAGATAAACTAGGTGAAAATGATGAGAAGAAAGACTAATATAAAGAAAAATCTTCCCTTCATAATCATATTTTTGATAGGATTTTTGATTTTTTCTTACCCCTTTATAAGCCAAAAATATTACCAAATAAAGGCCAACGATGAGATTGTTGTCTTTAATAAGGCAAAAGATGAAATCGACAAGAAAGAATTGGAAAGAAGGATGGAACTTGCAAGGATTTATAACCAAACTCTTGACCCATCAAAACTTGTAGACCCATATGATAAAAAGGTAAAAGATGCTAAGGCAGAATATGCAAAAATGCTAGAAGTCCACGAAATGTTGGGCCATATAGAAATACCAAAAATTGCAGTAGACCTTCCTATTTATGCAGGAACTAGCGATGATGTTTTGGAAAAAGGGGCAGGCCACTTGGAAGGAACCTCCCTTCCAATCGGTGGATCTTCAACCCACACGGTAATAACAGCCCACAGGGGACTTCCAAATGCTCTTTTATTTAGAAACCTAAACCAAATGGTTGAGGGGGATATATTTTATATCCACAACATAAAAGAAACCTTAGCCTATAAGGTCGATAAAATCCAAGTAGTAGAACCATCAAACTTTGAGCCCATTTTGGTAGTAGAAAAAAAGGATTACGCGACCCTTTTAACCTGTACTCCCTATATGATAAACTCCCACCGACTTTTGGTAAGAGGATATAGGATACCCTACACCCAAGCCATAGACGATGGATCAGCAAATACACCAAGACTAAAACCAAACTTTTTCCAATTATTTTTAGTATTGTTGCCAATATTATTATTTACAATAATGGTATATTTAAGAGAAAAAAGAAATGCCAAAAAGATGAATATGGAGGTACTAGAAATTGAACAAAAACTCAGCGAAAAAGAAAAGTAAAATAATAGGTTACATCCTGATATTACTAGGACTTTTAACCCTAGCCTTTCCATTTTCAAGAAGAATATACTCAAACATAGAAAACAAAAGCCAAATAGAAAAAGTGATCAAGGCCCAAAAAGAAGACAAACAATTCGACCAAATAGAAAAAAAGGCCCAAGAATATAATGAAATTGTAAAAAATTCAGACATATCAATGGTTGACCCCTTTACAAGTAAAAATCTTGGCTCAGTAAATATCCTAGAAAACCAAGATGATATATTTGCATACTTGCAAATACCAAAATTGGATAAAAATATTCCTATATATTTAAATGCCTCTTATAATCATTTAGCTTGGGGACTTGGACAAGTATCAGGAACATCTGTACCAATTGGAGGTGAATCTACCAGAAGTGTTCTAGCTGGACATAGGGGATGGTGGGGCGATACTATGCTCTTATATGCTGATGACTTGGTAAAAGGAGATATGATATATGTAAAAAGATCTGATAAAGTTTTAAAATATTCAGTTTGTTCAAAAGAAGTAATTGGACCTTATGATTGGGAAAAATTAAAAGTTATAGAAGGTGAAGATATTATAACTTTATTAACTTGTCACCCATTCATATGGCCAAGGCCTAACAGATTATTAATAAATGCCAAAAGAGTAGAAGACAAAAATGAAGATCCAAAAGATCAAATTCAAAAAACTGAGATAAGTAAAAAAGTAAAGCGAACCAACTACGCCTATATAGGATTTTTACTAATAGATTTAATCTTAATAATCCTTGTAATAAAAAACTTAATAAAGACAATAAGAAAATAAAAATAATCCCACCTTAAAGCAAAATAATTTGCCAAAGGTGGGATTTTTTTACCTACCTAATAATAAATATAAACGATTCTCTAACAAAAAAACCAAGACACCTCATCTCGAGCTTGTCGAGAGATCTCATGCACAAATTATGTCAAACAATAAACTACAATCATTGACTTACAAAATAAATAAAAAATCAAAAAAATTTATATCCAACCATCTTATAAAATCTTTATAAAATATTGAAAAAATTTTAGCAATATAAATTAAAATAAAAAATATGTAAAAAATATGTTGACACAAAAATTTTTAAGTTATATAATTAAATAAACTTAGAATGAAAACAATATCTAAAAAAATATTAGTTCTCAAACCTTATATTTTTTACCCAATCACTTTATCAAAGTACAATAAAAAAATATAAGGTTAGAAAAATTAATTTTATATCCCGTAAGTATAAAAATCAAGAAGAAAGTGCAAGCGATTAGTCATCAAATTTTAGGTAATTTTAAAAAACTCAAATTAGCTAAAATAAAAAAGGAGTTATCATGAAAAAGTTATTGAGAAAATCGACGTCATTATTTATGGCCCTTTTTATGGTATTGCAAGTTATGCTCCCCGCCTTTGCTACAAAGTCCAAGGCAGAAGAAGCCGAGCCTAATTCCATAAAAAACATTGAAAATTTAGACCAAGACCCAGACTCTTACTTTTCACTCACAGATTCGCAAAAAATTTATGACAAAAAAGAGAAGAAAAAGGATGAAAGTAAATTTACTATCGCCTTAGGTATCTCCGATACGAGTACAAATTTTAGACTAGTAAAAAGAAACGACCTAAAATTATATGACGATAGGTATTTTCCTACAAATGAAGAGGCATCCAAGGAGTATTGGAAAATCAAAGATAAGCTCAAAGACCAAGGCCTTGATATAGAAATAGATATAATAAAAGATGACCAAGGTTACAAAATCGTAGGAAAAAATCAAGACCAAGACTCAGAAGAAAATTCTTACGGGATAAATTATTCATACATAGACTTTAAAATAATAGACGATTTTGATTTTAATAAAAAAGGAAATCAAAAATTACTAGAAAAAGATAAATTAGTATTTAATTTAGAATTTACCCAAAACATATCCCCAGATCCATCTTACAACTTGTTTAAAAAAGACCAAGATGGAAATTATGAGATTAAAGATCAAGGACAAATCTTTGCCCTAATCGATAATGACAAAGTTAACATCTATGACACATCTTCTTTATCAAATGATTTTAACGAACTAAATCAATACAAGGAAGATAAAAAATCTGAGGACGAAAGAAAAAAATTAGAAGAAGAGAAAAAAGCTCAAGAAGAAAAGAAAAAGGCTGAGGAAGAGAAAAAAGAACAAGAGGCCCAAAAGCAAAAAGAAGAAGCCGAGAAAAAGGCCCAAGAAGAAAAAGCCAAAGCCGAAGAAGAAAAGAAATTAGCAGAAGAAAGGGCTGAAAAAGAAAAAGCTGAGAAAGAAGAAGCTGAAAAAGAAAAACTTGAAAAAGAATCAAAAGAAGATTCCAAAATAGAAGAAAAATCTTCTTCCAAAGAAAAAGCTGAAGAAGGGAAGAAAGAAGAAGAAAAATCAGCCCAAGAAGAAAAAGAAAACCAAGAAGAGGCTCAAAAGGCAAAAGAAGATGCTGAGAAAAAAGCCCAAGAAAAAAAGAAAGAGGCTGACAAAAAACTCTACTTCCCCAAAAAAGAAGAAAGTCCTAAGTCCATAATGGATAAAAAAGACTCAGAAGAATCCTCCCTTTCAAAAGCAGATAAGGAATTGAAAGAGGCTCTTAAAAATAAAAAGCTAAGCCTTGAGGACCTACAAAAACTCCTAACCACACTTGGAGAAAAATATAAACTAAACAAGGCCGACCAAGAAAAACTTATGACTGAAAATGATAAGTCAATAAGAGACCTTGTTGAAAAAGATAGAGAAGAAAACTTTAGGGCTTTGATGCTAAGACAAGCAGCAAGCCAAGAATCTAATAGCTTTGATGGTAAAAAATTTAACCTAAAAACAACTATGAAGGTTAAGGCAGCACCAGGCTGGCCAATTCCATCTGGTTGGTACTTTGATGTTAATCTTGGACCATACCTAAAAGAAGATATAGGACAAGGAATTAATGACCTTTACAATGACAAACTCGGTCTAGTAGCAACTGCCCAAATCTTTAAAAGAGGTAATGACAATATCATTAGATACATCTATGTAAGAAAGGTTACAGAGTCCATAGACTTAGATATAGACCAAAAATTAGCCTTTGATACAAATGCAATTGGAAACCAAAACCCAATTACCCTAAATATCAAAGTATCTCCAAAAAATAATCCGGTTCAAAGCCTAGATCCAATAACAGTATATAAAAATACACCAAGTCCAGTTACAAGTGAATATGTTGTAAAAGATGAGGGAGAGACCCAAACAGGAACCTACCCTTACCAACTAGACTGGAGAACGACCTCCCAAAAACTTAAGGATAATAAGGGAAACCCAATAGAAAAGTTAGTTGATTTGGACAAGTCCAAACTAACAGGAGCCTATGTAGAATGGGATATAGAAGTCGATACAGATAAGCTTGTAGATCCTAAAAACCCACTTAAATTTGAGAATTTAAATTTAACAGTATTTGGATCAGCCAACCAAGGCCTTACAAATATTTACTACAAGGCATCTAAAAATAAAGAAGACCTTGAAACAACAGCAGGCTACACTTCTTCAACAAATCTTGGAGAACTTTTAATCCAAAACTCACAAATAAGTAAAAATGATCTTGGAAATAAATTATATATCAAGGTCAAAGCAACAATTGACCCTAACCAAGTTCACGAAACTTACTCTATAGGTTTTAGGATCAATCCAGATTCTAACTACATCCAAAAGATGCTTAAAGATATCAAAGAGAAATATGACGCTATCCCAGTTCCACCACCACTCAAATGGTTAAAGGGTGTAGAAGATGCTAGAAGATTTGCAGAAGTGCCATTCAACTTGGTAGAAACAAATATACCTGCAACCTTCCTTGGCCTAACAGATAAGTTTACCAACGAGAGATTCTACTACGACAACACCAGAACTATAACAGCAAATAGAAAATCAGATACTAAGGTAGATTGGTATGCCCTAGATCTTATAAGACGTGGTGAGACCCAAGACCCAGCTCTAGACAATCCTGATTTTGATAGAAATAATGGCAAAGATGAGAGAACTATTAAGGCAAAAAAGGTCTACTACCTACCACTCAAAGACGGTGGCTATAGGAGAACTACTCAAGCAGGAGATGTTGTCTTACAAAATGGTCAATATTTCCCAGGAACCATAGTTTCTTATGAATATCCTAACCACTCAGGAAAAAGAGACGACACCTACAACTTTAGGCCTAACCTAAAAGAAAAGAAGAAATTCAACATCGATGAGTCTTACGATTATGAAGGTGGTCGTGTGAATCTCTTTACAGAAAAAATCTCCGACCAAGACCTAGCCAACGGCTATATAGCCTATACAGAAAACCCATACCCAATCATGCGTATCAATAGAAACTTCGATATGGTATCTTGTTTCAACGACCGTGTCAATGCCCCAGTATACACAGGCAACACCAAGGTCTTCCTAGATAAACATGAGGATGTATCAGGTGACTACCTAATCACAAGGCTAAATGAATCCCATGGTAGACCAACACCTAATTATAGGTTAACAAATCACTTAGCTGGGACTTTATATGACGGAGTTTCTCTAAACCATAATGGTGATTTAAGCCAAGGCCAAGCCATGGAAGAACTTATGAAAAAAATCTACTTCTATGGTGAGGAAGTAAAGAAAGAATACACCCAAGGTAATTATGATAAAAATACCAAGGGCCAACAGATGCACAGGATGATAGAAGCATCCATGTACCAAAGGGTGATCCACCACTTCACAGATGGTAAGTCCCTAGAAGATGACTACTTCCAAGCCCCATCATCCTACAATATAGATGAATGGAAGGTCGGCCACACCCTATCAGGTATCCGTCAAACCTACCCAAAAACAGGTTGGGATGGATCTTTTGCAGGAAGTGACGAAACCAGGAGAATAAATAATCAGCCAGGCGCTCCTAGAAAATTAAAAGATAATGAAACTAAGATAGGAAACTACCCACCAGTCCAATCAACCCAATATGAAATGGCAGAAAAGCTATATAAAAAGGTAATAGCTTCTTATAAAGCTAATAATGATTGGAATGCTGACAAGGCAGATTCTGTAAAATTAGTATTCTATTCCCACACCGACGAAGGCAAATACCAAGAGTTAATCGCAGGTCGTGTCATGGCTCCAATCGAGATTGATAAATATAAGAAAGATGGCAGCAAGCTAAAAGATGCCGAATTCAGATTTACCAATATCGATACAGGTGAGAAAAAAGAGTGGAAATCAACAGAAGATAATAATCCTCACAAACTTTACCTAAGACCAGGTAAGTACAAAGTCCAAGAAATCGAAACTCCACAAGGCTTTGAAAAAATCAAAGACTTCGATATAGAAGTAATAAGAAAAGAAATCTATCCAGATGATGGTTCATACGATGCCAAGAAGCTCCCAAGAATCCATGTCAACGATGGTTTCGAAACAGAAGTGTCAATAGACCAAAAAACTGTTCCAAAAGATACAGACGGCAAAACCCCTCTTGTAGTACTTGATAAAGACAACAAAATTAAAGTCAAGGTTACAAATATAGAAGATAACCTCGGTAAACTTGAATTTATAAAAAGAAATAAATTTATCAAACTAGACGGAGCAGAATTTACACTTAGAAAAATAAATGCAAAAGATCTAGCTGATGCTAAAAATAAATTCAAGAATCCGGCAGACCTAACTTATGATTCAAAATACGACAAGACCGAAAAGGGAAATATTGGTGAATTTAAATTCGACCAAATCCTAGCTGGTTTCTATGTATTAGAAGAAACAAAAGTACCACAAGGCTACGAAAAAGCCCCACTCTACCTAATCCACGCAGAGGAAAAGACAGATGCTTCTGACAAGAAAAAGGTTGAAGTAAGCTTTGTACAAGAATACAAAGAAGTTACAAATGAAAAGGGCGAAAAAGAAGCAAAAGTAGCAGATGCTAAACTTGAAACAGAAAAAGCAAGAAGAGATGGCAAAACAGTAGACCTACCAATAATTAGAAACAAAACCAAAAAGACAGAAATCAAATTTAGAAAAGTAAGAACCGAAAACCTAGGAACAGACAAAGAACACCTAGGCCTAGGAGATGCTAAATTTAGGCTCATGTCCCTAAAAATGGTAGACGGTGACTTCTATATGGAAGAAGCCTACACAGATAATTCCACCAAAACCAAAGCTCCAAGAGAAAAGGTCGATGGCCAACAAGCTGAGGGTGGCGGATATATCACCTTCAAAGACCTAAAAGTCGGCGAATACTTATTAGAAGAGCTAGAAGCTCCAAAAGGCTACAAAAAAACTGACCTCTACGGTTGGAAGCTTGTAGTAAGCCTAGACGAAAAAGGCAACTTCACCCACAAGCTCTACGAAGTTCCAAAGGCAAAAGCTGGAGAGAACCAAGATAAAATCTTTAACTCCGATAAGCTAAGAGAAGTTAAGATATCTAATATAATTAAGGGTCATGAAAAAGTTGATGCCTATCAAATAGGAAACGACGCCAGAACCATAGATATAAACTTCAAAAAATACAAGGGAAAAATCGTAGAAAAAGAAAATGGCAAAACAGAAGTAGAAGCTACAGAAGTTAATGAAAAATTATTGGGCAAAGATAATAAGCCAGTAAGCTTCAACCTCTACAAGTCAGACTTCTACGGGGCAATAATTGGCGAAAAGGACGAAAAAGGAAACTTTATTCCAATCAATAAAGAACCAATCATCCAAGATGAAAAGGGCATCTTCCACCTCAATGGCCTAGAATTTGGTGGCTACTATATCCTAAGAGAAACAAACCCACCAAAAGACTATAACAAGGCTGATGACATCCTTCTAAAGGTAGAGGCAGAGGCCATAGCCAACGAAGGCCAAATGAAGGTAATCGTAAGAGACCCTAACACCAACGCTAAAACCGACATCCACTCAGTATTTAAGGGAGTAGTAGACTTCCTAGAAGATGAAAAACTAGGAAAATTCTCCATAAAGAAAGTCGGTAATGCAATAGGTTACACCGATAAAAATGGTAACCCAATAAGAGTCGGCCTAAGACGTGCCTACTTCAGACTCTATACAGCAAATGAAAACTATGAGATAGAGTACAAGGATAAGGACAAAAAGTATCCAAAAGAATACATCCAAAAGGTAACACCTGGAGATCCAATCACAGAAGATGACGGCAAGGGTGGACAAAAGGGTAAAGACCCTGACAAACTCCCACCAAACCAAGGTATAATAACCTTCGACCAACTAAAACCAGGCCACTACGTCCTAGAAGAATTTAGGGGACCTGCAGGATACGAAAGAGATCCAAACCCTTGGTACATCCTAGTAGAAAGAGATGGAACAGTCAAAAAATACAGGGATAATCCAAAAACAACTAGAAACCCAAAACAAATGGATTACACATCCAACAGCCCAAGATTTAGGATGGCAAGCCTAGATATTTCAGAAAAATTACCTATGCCAAGACTAATGGCAACTCCAAAAGAATCATATCTACAAGATATAGAATATGATGCAAGCTCTGATGATTTGAATATAAAAGTTAGGGCAAGCCAAGTTGACACCACAGATGGTAGTAGAACTATTGATTTATCAATAAGTCCAAAAGCTAAAGCGTCTCAAGAGACTGAAGAGCAAATAATTGGAAATAAGATCCAACTAGTCTTTGTTATTGATAGGTCCAAGGATGCATCAGAATTAACAAATAAAAAAAATCCAAGTGGTCCAACTATAGATAAAAATATCAACAAATTGATAACTGATATAGTTGATAAGGCTAGAAAATCAAATGCAAGTGTTGATGCAACCTTTATTCAATATGATAACGCAAGAAACTCATTAGTAGGTGGCGTAAATCAAGACTTACTAGCACTTGATCAGTCAATATCAAATACTCAAACTTACACAATGACAACTCCTTCAAATCCAAATGGGGAGAATGTAACAATAAAAGATTACCTAGGAAAAATTGGAGTTAAAAATAGAGTTGCAAATAATATTGACGGAAACGATAGGCTTGCAAAAAATAGGGACGACTATTATAGGCAAATCATAAACACAAATAAGGCCTACGATAAAAGAATATTTATTGATATATCAAACTTTATTTCTACTGGAACAAAAACTTTCTATGAAGGAAATACAAAAAAATTCCAAGCTGCTGAAATAATTTGGCCATTTAGAAATAAAGATAATCCAGTACATTTTGATACTTGGATGGCCCATATAGACTTATATTCTGGTTTAAATAGTGAATATACAGATTATATGGCAAATAACACAGCAAATGATCCGTCAGGAAATATTTTAAGTGATCATTTCAAATTCTTTAGAAATGATGATCATAACAATAACGGTAAAGGTCAAAATGCAAGTAAAGACTTTTTTGACAATAATATTTTAACTGATGATAACTTCATTAAAGAAAGAAAAATTATAGAAAAACCAAGTGATGAGTATCTAGTAAAAGATGCTAGCCTTAAGGTAAGTCTAAAAAATGCTATAAACTTAGTAGATGCTAGCGCAAAAATTGGAAATAATGATTTAACACCAATTTTATCAAAAAATGAAAGGAATCATTCAGCCAAATTAGAAAACATCAACCTTAAAAAAGGCCAAACTTTAGACTTTTCATATAAAATTAACCTAGTAAAAGATAATGCTACTATTAAACCTGAAAGTAATAGGGAATATGAAGTAGTTAAAAGCATGGTTTTTACAAACGAAGGAAAAGAAACTAAAATAAGTCCATATGATAATATTAACAATAGCTTTATAAAAACTAAGCTAATCAAAGAAGACCCTCCAACACCAGACCCTGGAACAACAGAAGGCCACAAGGTCATCACAAGCAGTACAGGTGGTGGAAGCATTAGTGCAAGCCCACAAAATAATGTCATACCAGGCACAGAAGTAAAAATAACTATTACACCTAATCCTGGCAAGAAGTTAGCTGAACTACTAATTAATAATGACACAGCCTATGTTGATGGATCTACCGCTACTTTCGAAATGCCTAATCATGATGTAAATGTAGAAGCAACCTTTATAGATGAAAATACCCCTCATCCTACAGGTGAGATGATCTTAAAGGCAAACTTCATTTATTCCAACCAAAAGGACGGAATAGATAATAGTAAGGATGAGCCAAAAGGTTCTCCAGGTACAGTTGAACTTTTCATCAACCAAAGAAAAGGCCTAGTAGACAATTGGGTCAAAGTTCCTGGAAGCGAAAGACCTGCTCGTTATAAGGGCACCTTAGAATACAAAGGTCTTGACCTAGATTCTGATTATAAACTAGTCTATACCAGAGATACAGAAATAGCTGGTGGTTGGGGATCTGAGACTGTATCAGAATACCGATTTGACTCTAGAGATGTTAAAGAGAATAATACTGTAATAGTCAATATCACAAATGGTAACCTAGTAGAAATCTTCAACCACGATGAAACAGGTTTTAGGATTCCGCTAAGAATTACCAAGGTCAATGAAAACAAGGCTGCTCTAACAGGTTCACAATTTAAGGCTCGTAAGCTTGTAAATGGTGAAAGAGTTCCAATCTATAAGAAAAACAAAGATGGTACCTACACCGATACAGGCAAAACAGGTTTTCCAAAATACTACGATGAAAAATTCGACGGAGTGTCAGAGGCTACTGGTAAGCCAGGAGATAACTACTTCAGAGAGCTAACCCCAGGTATCTATGAGCTTGAAGAAATCAAGACCCCAGATAATACCTACAGACCTCCAAAGGATAAAAATGGTAATGATATGAAGTGGTACTTCAAGGTAGTAATAAACAAAGAAAAAGTACCAAGAGATGCCAACTACATGGATATCACCTTTGACTTTGAACACACCTTCTCTGAAAAAGACGATTTCAACATCGGCATAAGTGAAGCTGAAAAGAAACACCTTATAGAAGACGTCAAAACCATCAAGGGCTTCAAAAAAGGAGACCCAGACTTTGCTAGATACATCGAGGAAGTAAAAGATGATGGTCGTTCCGACCCAGCAAGACCAGACGCCCCATACAAGTGGATCCACGATGCTAGAGTTACCAACTACAAAAATAAAACAAAGCTAAACTTCTTCAAAAAGGATAAGGCATCCTACCAAAATATAGGAGGAGCAGAATTCTCCTTAAGAAAAGCTAAGCTTGATAAAGAAGGAAAGCTAGTATTTAAAAATAACAAGCCAGCTTATGAAGAAGAACCAACAAAGGGCGCTGATGGCAAGCCTCTAACACCAGAACAGCTAGACTCAATCAGAGTCCAACCTTATGATGAGGACAAGAAATTTGCCAAGGCAGTTTCAAATGACCAACTAGGTGTAGAATTTACCAACATCGGTGAAGGTACCTACATCCTAGAAGAAATAAAACCAGCCGACGGCTTCAAGCCTACCGATTCCTTCCTAGCTATCACCTTCACAGAAGATGAAAAAGGTTCATGGAAGCAAGAGGTAAAAGGCTACGAGAAAAACAAACAAGGCATCTATCAAGAGATGTCTGATACAAACAAGTTCTTCTCTAAAAACACAAAGGGCGAATTTGTAAGTGTAAACAACGAAAAAGCCTACATCGACCTCAAATTCCAAAAAATCGAAGGAAAAAAGGGGGCGAATGGAGAGGACATCAAAGTAGAATCTGCCGACTTTAAGCTAACCCAAGTTGATAAGGATGGCAAAAAAATTGATGGAGGCTATGATAAGACTATCTACTCATACGCCAACTCTCACTTCGAGTTCAAATACCTTCCTCGAGGTCGTTACAAGCTCCAAGAAACCAGAGCTATTACAAAATTTGAAAAACCAGACCCATGGTTCTTCAATGTAGTTCAAGACGAAAAAACTCACAAGTTAAAAATTGTCTTTGAAAATGACCCAGATGGTACACTTGATAAGTCCATAGGATTTAAGACCAAGGCAAATGGAGATCCTGATTATGATGACGATGGTAACCTCCAAGACATCAAAATCAGAAACTACTCCAAGACCAATTTCTCCTTCATGAAGTTTAGAAATGAGACTAATGACAAAGGAGAAAAACTTCCATTAAAAGACGCCTACTTTAGACTTACAAAAGTAAGATTCTCAATGGACGAAGGAGCAAAGGCTTACGAGTACCACAAAGAAAAAGATGGTGCAGGCCTTAAGAAATATACTAACGGCAAGAAGGTTACAGAATACGACTCTGAAGGCAATGTAGAAAAATTCACATACGATAATAAAGAATATAAGTATGATGAAAAGAAGAATCTGATAAGTGTAGGTGGACAAACACCAACAGAAGAGGACAAAAAGGTCAAACCAGATGCAATCTCAAATGCCACAGGCAAGTACAGCTCCCTACGTCGTTCACAATCTTCTGGTAGGGTAGATTTCCAAAACCTCGGTGAAGGTATCTACCAACTAGAAGAAGTGGGAATCCCAGAAGGCTACCAATCTAACACCAAGCAATTAAAGTGGATATTTAAAGTAGAAAAGACAGATGATGGCCTACAGATAGTAAGAACATACAAGGACAGCAAAGGTAAAAGTCACGATGTCGAAGAAGAATACTTCCAAAAATACGATAAGGACTATTACGACAAGTTCTACTCAAAGAATAACTTTAAGAAAAACTCCAATATTACCGGTGACGGTAAGAAAAATCCTTACGAGATTACCAACACCAAGACCACAACCGACCTTAAGTGGAAGAAAATTGGAGGCAGGAATACAGATAATGTAATAAAGAAGGACACCAAGTTCGTCTTATTAAAAACTTCAAATAATCCAGAGGATTTAGACTCTGCCAAGTCAGGTCAATCAGAATTCCCACCTTACCAAGTGGAAAGTGATGAAGGTGTCTTTGAAATCACTAACCTAGCCAAGGGTGTCTACTTGTTAAAAGAAACCAAAGCCCCAGACGGCTATGATATCATGGATAGGCAAATAGGAATAAAGATCTATGAAGATTCAAAGGGAGCCTTACAAAAAGAATTCTTTGAAATAAAGACTACCAAGGAAGGTGGTAAGGAATTAGTAAAAAGCCCTGGAGATTTCCAAAACTTATTAAATAGAAATACCACAAATCCAGAAACTCATGTAGATAAGGATGGCACTTTCTATGTAATCAATAAGTCCAAACCATATTTCTTTAACCTATACAAAGGCTTTATGGAAGAAGGTAAGTTTAAAAATATCACCAAGGGCAAGCTAAAGGTAAAAATCTACGCTGACCCTGCTGATAAGAAAAACACTGATACAAATGTCTATGAACAAACCATAGACCTATCAAAAAATGCCCCTTACAGTATAGACTTAAATAACAATATCCAATTTGGAAGAGACTATCTCCTAGAAGAGGTTAAATCCCCAGATGGATATGCTAAGACCAAATATAGGTACAAACTAAGATTTGCCTATGATAATTCCTGGGACACTCCATTTGTAGCAACCCTAGTAGCAGTCCTAAAGGAAGTTAAAAAGGAAGATGGTACCAAGGAGTGGGTTCCACTTACAAATAAGGAAGGCAAAAATATATCAGACTCTGGTCAATATCTAGGAGATGGCAAATCCATTAACTCTGGATTCCCATTCCAAATCGTAAACAAGAAAACCGAAGTTGTCTTTACCAAAAAAGGAAAAGATAAGGTCAAGGGAGAAGATGGTAAACTTAAAGACAAAGAAACTCCACTAAAAGACGTTGAGTTCTACCTAGAAAAACAAGACCCAGACGATATCCAAAAGGAAAACCAAGGTTATTATCCATTGACAAAAGATATGAAATATATCAAGTCAGAAGTAGGACGTGACAAGCTCACACACTACTACATCGAAGAAGAAGATGGCAAAAAAACTTGGCTTACAGGACCACTTGGAAATGAGGAAGTCACTCCAGAAACGCACAGAGGAATCTACAAATCTGAAAAAGACGGTAAATTCAAAATAACAGACCTAACCGACGGTTACTATAGACTTATAGAACCAAAAGCAGCCAAAGATGCTAATGGCGAAGAGTACATGAAAGTCAATGGCCCAATCAAGACCTTCAAGGTAGTAGATGGTAAGGTTAAAATTTACACATACGACAAAGATACCAAAAAGATTAAAGAAGCAGAAGTAGATGCGAAAAGTGAAGCCACAGTTACAAACATCATTAACGAAAAACCAGGCAAGGGCGAATTTACCCTAACCAAGGAAGATGAAAAAGGTGGTAAATTAGAAGGAGTTAAATTTACTCTCCACAAGACAGACGCAGACGAAACTCCAATCGGAGATAAAGTTTATAAAACAGGTACTGATGGTAAAATCAAATTCACCGGCCTACCTTACGGCTACTATTGGCTCAAGGAAACAAAAACCAAAAACGGTTATATCCTCGACACCAAGAAGAAACTAATAGCCCTAGGCGGAGACAAAGAATGGAAAGTACCAGAAAAACCAAAAGATGATGTATCAAAAGCAATCAAATTTTATGGCACCCAAGACCAGCTTGTATCAACAGCAGACTCAAAGAGAAAAGATATTGTATATCCAAACAAGGCCGAGGGTATTTTTGCCAAATTCAACTTCAAGATTGACGAAAAAACAACCATCAAACCTGGAGACTTCTTCACAATCAAATTCTCCGACAATGTAGACCTAGATGGAATCAACAAAGATTACTATGACAAG
Organism: Anaerococcus hydrogenalis; assembly: GCF_002871895.1. Lineage (NCBI taxonomy): Bacteria > Bacillati > Bacillota > Tissierellia > Tissierellales > Peptoniphilaceae > Anaerococcus > Anaerococcus hydrogenalis. The sequence goes on from NZ_PNHP01000005.1 coordinate 136,708, forward strand.
GGTCAAAAGGGTGACGAATACTTCAACATCATAGGCCCTGCAGGACTTCTTGCAAAGGCAAAGGTAAATGATGACAGAAGATCAATCACTTACACCTTTACAGACTATGTAAAAGACTACAAGCCAGAATCAATGTCCATGTTCCTACAACTCTTCCCTAACAGAAGAAAAGTAGATCACACCCAAGACATTACTGTAACAGCTAATATAGAAAAAAATACTGATACAACAAATACTAACTATCATTACTCAGATTCTATAAATATTAACTATAGAGGACAAAATACCCATACAGATTCTGATGGAAAGACAGTAAACTACGATGGTTACCAAAATCCTAATACAGACGTATCTTCCTATATGTTAAGGTTAAACCCAGATGGTAAGACCTTCACAGCTATTCTTTATCTAAATCCATGGAATAGAGAAATGTTAGGCAAGACCCTATCATTTACAACTGATGAAGATATTCTTGTAAATGATAAGCTATCAGTAAAAACCTATATCAAATCAGGAAATGGAAGTAATCCAACTGATAAAGGTGGATGGCGAAATGGAGACCTACCAGACTCATATGACATATATGAAAAAGATGAAAAAGGTAATCTCAAAGTACGCTCTGATTTAAGTCTAATAAGTGATGACTATAACTGGTACACAACCAAAACTTGGACAGATTCAGAAGAAGTCAACTACTATGATGGATATGATTTCTATAGATATGACTACACTTCTAGGACCTATAGATATTACAGATACGTCACCAAGGACAACAGAGCTGATAATATCACTAGAAAAATAGATATCCCAGCAAGATATTTAAATAGAAAAGGCGATTCAAGCACTGCAACCTATGTAATAGAAATTAAGGGTGAGTTAAACCAAAATGCCAAGTCACTAAAAACTAGGGCAGATGAAACTCACTACAATTACAGGACACAAAACCGTATAACCTACAAGGATTCCTACAAATCTCACTTCGAAACCTGGTCACAATTCTTTAACCCAGGAGCAAGTGGAAATGTCAACAAGGAAATCAAACTTGTAAACTTCAAAAACAAAATTGAATTTGCAAAAGTAGATGGAGGTGTTTTATCAAATGTAGTAGATAAGGAAGCAGAAAATCCTAATACCCTAAAAGATTTAGGAATAGGAAATCCTCTAAAGGGAGCAGAATTTACTCTTAAGAAAGATGGAACTGAATTAACAGATTCAAAGAAAAAATCAGACGACAATGGAATCTTCTCTTGGGAAGGCCTAGCACCTGGCAACTACCAAGTCATAGAAACAAAAACACCAGATGATGAAAAATATGACTTGCCAAAAGATGCGATTTCAACCTTTGAAGTAGATAAAGATGGAAAGATTGTAAATATCAAAAACAATAAACAAATCCTAGAAAACTACAGAAAAGCTGAAATAAAAATAAGAAAAACTGACCAAGATGGAAAGGCTCTTCAAGGAGCAAAATTCTTGCTCACCCCAACAAGTGGACAAAAAGACCCTGAAGACCCTAAGAAAAACTATCCTGCTCTCACAAAAACAACAGGAAAAGATGGTCTAGCAACTTTCGATAAACTTGTTGCAGGAAAATACACCTTAGAAGAAAAGAAAGCCCCAACAGGCTACACTAAATCTGACAAAGTATGGGAATTAGAAGTCACAAAAGATGGTAAAGTCAAATGGACAAACTCCTTTGATGATACAAATGATATGAAGAAAGTTTCTGTAAATACCTATTCTGGAGATGCTGATAAAGAAAATCTAAAATCAGAAATCTTAGGGATAGACCAAGAATCTAAAACCTTCAGACAAAAAATAACCATCAAAGCCAAACCAAGCGAGCTTGAAAAAGCAAGATTAGTTTTAGATTCAACAGATAATAACCTAAAATTAAGTCAAGCTAATACAAAAGTAAGATTGGTACAAGCAAGTGGCGACTCTATAGTTAAAAAAGATAATACAACTTACACTGTCGATATTAATAATGGCGAAAGTTCAAACTTAACCCTAAGGATAAACCCTCCATACAGAGAGGAAAAGAAAAACAATCCTGTAGGTTCAAGCCAAGAAAATAATTCTGATCAAACATCATCAGACGATGACAAAGTAAGAGAATATCAATTTATAGTAGATATGCCATACAAAGACGAAGGAAGAATAGGAGCAAAAGCTACCTATCGAATAGGATCACTTGATAAAGATGGCAAAATAAAATTTGATGCAAATAATAAGGTAAGTCTAGATAAATACGTAGAAAAAACAAATCTTACAATTGATGAAAAAACAAAAGTAGATATGAAAGCCTACACAGATAACTATCTAGCCCGTGACATCAACCTACTAACAACAGATATAGGAAATATCAAAAAACCAGATATCTACTTTAAAAAGGTAGACGCTGATAATGAAGATCTTGCCTTAGCAGGAGCTAAATTTGAAATTCAACAAAAAGTTGGAAAAGCTTATGTATCCATTGATAAAAATGGAAAACAAATAGAAGAAACAGATAAAACAGCTGAAAAATGGATGGCGACTTCTGGAGATAAAGGTCAATTTGAATTTAAATCCATCCCAGATGGAGAATATAGGATAAAAGAAACCAAATCACCATCAGGATATATATTATTTAGACAAAAAGAGTTCAAATTTGAAGTGAAAAATGGTAAAATATATTATATAGATGCTAAAGATCTTAATATTTCTAAAACTGACTTGAATAATGGTGAAGAAATAAAAGAAAATACTGCTAATAAGCCAATTTTAATCACAAACAAAAAAGCACATTATCCTTCCACAGGAGGCCCTGGAGTTTGGATTGGATTTATGGTGATAGGTTTAATAGTAATGTTTACATCAGTATTGACCTATTTCAAAAGAAAAGATAAACTAGTAGTAAGAAAATAGTTAATTAACCTTGTCTTTGGGCTTTTTGCCCAAGGTAACAGGGTAAATTATAAATGTAGGAACGTTTCTAGTATAAATCTTGAAATAAAGATTATACATAATTGATAGGCGAAAGCCAAGATATATCAATGCATATTGACAAAAAAATATAAAGGAGAAAATTATGAAACACAAAATTTTGTCATTTTTAACAGCATTCGCAATGGTGTTCGGAATAATAGCAGCACCTTTTGTAAATGCTAGTGCGGCTGAAGCTACAGAAACAGAATCTGTAACAATTCACAAAATCTTGTTGACAAAAGAAGCATTAGATGCTCACGACAAAGACAAGAAATATGATGGTAATGAAATTCAAAACATCAAAGATTTCTTTGGTGATCAAAAAGCAAAAGAAATTAATGGAGTTTATTTCAAACTTCAAAAATTAAATGCTGACGTAGCTGAGGGAGACATCGACGTAAATAATGATGCTCAATGGACAGATATAGAAGGTAAATCTGGACTAACAAAAGACGATGCTGGTCTAAAACTAGATACAAAGGGACTTGGAAAAGGTACTTACAGAATAGTTGAAGACTTGAAACAATCAAAATATAAAGGAGACAATGGAGAATTATTAGCTGCATCTAAAGCAGTTCCAACTCTTTTAGTATTACCAGTAGTAAATGATGCAGAAGGTATCGTAAAAGATGCTCACGTTTATCCAAAGAACACTCAAGAAAAACCAGAAATTGACAAAAACTTTGGAAAAGATAATGATTTAACAACAGTTGAAGATAAAGAAGGAAACCAAAAAGCTGGAGCTGATTACAACAATTATAAAGCTAATAAAGCTACAGTAACAGCAGATATTGGAAAGAAAATACCTTATGAAGTAAAAACAAAAATACCAAAAGATTCTCACTATCAAAAATTGGTATGGAACGATAACATGACAAAAGGTCTTACTTATAATAAAGACTTAGTAGTTTCATCAGACCAATTAACAGGAGAGAATGCTCTTGCTGCTGCTGATTATTCAATAATCGCAACAGATAGAGGATTTACATTAGTATTTAAACAAACAGGTATTGATAAAATCGAAAAAGCAGCAAAAGCAGCAGATGTTGAAATTAAATTAGTATACTCTGCAACAGTAAATGGAGATGCAGTTGTTGATAATCCAGAGCTAAACGACATTGCTTTAGATTATTCAAATAAACCTGGTAAAGATAATGAACCAAAAGAGTTTACTCCTGGTAAAAAAGAAATCAAAATGAAAAAATCATGGGATATTACAGGAGATCAAACTATAACAGAAGCTGATAAGAATGTAGTAGCATACTTTACACTTCAAAAGAAAAACGACAAAGGCGAATGGGAAGATGTAAAAACTGTTGAAAAAACAGAAAAAGATGCATTCACAGTAACTTTTGATAATCTTGATGAAAATGGAACATACAGAATCGTTGAGTCTGTAAAAGGCTATGAAGCTGAATATATGGAATACAACAAAGAAACTGGCGAAATTGAAATCAAGGACCACAAAAATACAGATAACCCAAAAGAACTTAATCCAACAGAACCAAAGGTTCAACTTGGTGGAAGAAAATTCGTTAAAACAAATAACGAAGATAAAGGAAGCGCTAAACTAGAAAGACTTGCAGGAGCAGAATTCTACGTTAAAAACGCAGATAATAAATATCTAGTAGCAGCTAAAAAAGACGCAAAAGCAGTTACAGATGCAAAAGCAGCTCTTGATGAAGCAGTTAAAGCTTACAACGGGCTTTCAGCTGAAGACCAAAAAGGTCAAAAAGGAACAGATGCTAAAACTTTAATTAATCAAAAACAAGAAGCTTACAATGAAGCATTCAAGAATAATGCAACAGCATATACTTGGGGCGAAAAAACTGATCCTAATGTTGTTGTATTAACATCCGACGCTGAAGGTAGATTTGAAATTTCAGGTCTTGAATATAAAGCAGGATATGAATTAGAAGAAAAAACAGCACCAAAGGGATATGCTAAGCTACAATCTAATGAAAAATTTGAAGTAAAAGAAGGCTCATACGCAAGTACAGATGCTGAACTTCAATACAACAAAGATAACGCTGAAAAGGGATACGGACTACAAATCAAGAATAAGAACGTTGTAATCCCACAAACAGGTGGAATTGGTTCTATCATCTTTGTAGTAGCTGGTCTTATGATTATGGGACTTGCAGCTTACAAAATGAAAGCTAACAAAGAACAAGCTTAATACTAACTAACAGAGGAGTTACTATGACAAAAACTAATAAAAAAATAATAAGAGTAGTAGTCCTTGCGATTTTACTACACCTAGTTACTCCTCTTTTAGCTTTCGCTAAAAGCGGAAATAGCCTATTAATAAATACAAATTTCACAGATGGTGAAAGTAAAGAAGTTATTGTAGATTATGTAGATTACTGGAAAATTCCAGATGATAAAGCAAAAGATTTGAAAGATCCTCAAAAAAATCTTGATTTCATTAATCTTTATAAAGATAAAACAGACGAGGAAATTTCAAAAGATTTGGGTGAGATGAAATCATCAAACAAGTCAGAAGAAAATAATGGCATGTATTTTGCAAGTATTGATAATTTGGAAAAGGGAGCCTATCTATTAAGATATAGGTCAAAAGATTCTAATAGACCATATATTCCCTTTCTAGCAATAATTGACGAAAATACAGAAAATCCCCTCACAATTTATCCCAAAAAAGCCCCAGACGACTTGACCCTAACCAAAAGGGACAAAAATTCTGGTGAAGTTTTAAAAAACGTAGGCTTTGAAGTGGTAAATGAAAAAGGTGAGATTCTTTCCTTTGAAATAATAAAAGATGATAAGGGAGAAGAAAAATTAACCTACAAAAAAGACGGGAAAATCAAAGAACTTTTCACTGACGAAAAGGGACAAATTAAAATCTATGGTCTAGAAGAAAAGGTAAAGTTCAAAGAGACAAAGCCTCTAAAAGGCTATGAATCTCAAGTGGGAAAAGAAAGTGACCCAGCTCAAACTGGTAGCATCGAGATGACAAATGAAAAAGATAATCCAGAAAATTATTTTTCATTTATAAAAATTGACGGCACAAATGATGACCCACTAAAAGGAGCAGTTTTTAAAGTTCAAGTCAAAACCGACAAGGGCTATGAAGATGTCATGGAAAATGACAAAATCTATACCCTAACAAGTGACGACAAGGGCGAATTTAAAACAAAAAACCTCCCTTACGGACAATATAGACTAGTAGAAACCAAAGCCCCACAAGGCTACATCGAAAACACAGTCCCAAATGATTTCGAAATAAACGAAAACTCACACACAAAAACAATCCGCATAAAAAACTTTAAACCAACAACCCCACCCCCACCAACAAAAACTACCCCAAACGGTGGCACAACAGTAGGATCCAGACTAGGCAAAAACCTACAATCAATGGCCAAAACCGGAGATAACACAATCCTACTAATAATGGCAATAGCCTTGTTGATGATAGGAGTAGGAATAAGATTTGTTAGGGCTAAAGAATAAAATAATTTTAAAACTACCTTGCTTGGCAGGGTAGTTTTTTTGTGGAGAAATTTAAAATAAATAGAAAATAAAATACAATTTTTAAATTTTAAAATAATTATAGTAAAACTTTAAATGATAAATAAGCTTTTACTTTAGCAATTAAATAAGAAAAATCAACCCATCTCGAGTGAGCAAAGCGAATCGAGAGATCTCACGGATTAAGTAAATTTAGAAATAAAGTATGCATGTAAAGAAAATTCTATAAAAAACCCAAGGAAAGAGTAGAATTGCAATCTAAAAATAAGAAAGAGATCTCTCGACAAGCTCGAGATGGATAAGACTTCGATTGGTTATTAAAAATTTAATATAGAACGAATTATAAAAATAAATAGAGCATATAAATAAAATAAGGACTTTAGTAATAAAATAAAGAGAACATTAACCCATCTCGACCGAGTGAAGGGAGTGGAGAGATCTCATGTAATAAGTAAATCAAGAGAAAAAGTAAATATTTAAGGAAATATCCTTATATAATCCAAGGTAAAAATGGAATTATAATCACAATACAATCCAGAGATCTCTCGACAAGCTCGAGATGGGGTTAATCTTTATTTATAGGTTTTGCTACGAATAGGGATAAATTAAGCTTTAAAATAAAAATAGAAAACTATTAACTATCACAATTAATAAAATGATATTAGAAAAATATTAATAGAAAATTTTTAATTATTAAAATTAAGAATATAAATAACAAAAATATAAAAGAATTAAGTGAAACTTTAAATGATAAATAAGCTTATACTTTAGCAACCAATTAAAGAAAATCATAACCCATCTCGAGCGAAGTCGAGAGATCTCTGATATTAATATAGCTTATAATTAAATTCATTTAAAATTAGAACGTGCATTAAAAAATTGAAATATGGGTATTTTTTATTATAAATACAAAATATGGAGAATATTATGTCAGATTATTATGTATACATACTAGCAAATAAAAGCAATTCCACCATATATATTGGCTACACTCATAACCTAGAAAAAAGATTATATGAACATAGAAACCACGTAGTAGAAGGCTTTACTGACAAATACAATTGCACTAAATTAGTGTATTATGAATATCTTGACGATAAATACCAGGCATTATCTAGGGAGAAGCAACTAAAAAGATGGTCTAGGGATAAGAAAAATAATTTGATAAACTCAATAAATCCAAAGTGGAGAGATTTATCTTTTGATTGGTACAGTTAATCTGATTTTAATTTAGAAGAAAATTCAAGGAAAGTACGTATTATAAGATAAATTTAACTTAGAGATCTCTCGACAAGCTCGAGATGGGTTATGTCTTTACTTATTTTTATTTACTATGAATGGAGTTAAATTAATCTTAAAATATTAAAAGTAATTATAATAAAACTTTAAATGATAATTAGCCTTATACTTTAGCAACCAAACAAGGTCAATCAAACCCCATCTCGAGCAGATAAATATGCCTTGATTTGGCATATTTATCCCTAAAACTAGTGCGAGAGCACGGAAAAGTTTTCGAAGAAAACTGGTTTTAGTAGTCGAGAGATCCCATGGATTAAGTAAATCTGTAAATAAAGTAGGCAATAAATACGATATATAAAATCCAAGGTAAAAATAAATGACACTCTAAAGATAAGCAAATAGATTTCTCGAAAGGCTCGAAATGGAGCTTAGTCTTTATTATATTATATACTTCGAATGAGTTGAGTCTTTATTATATTTTAACTTTGAATTAAGTAAAATTAAAATTAATGGTAAGAATTACAATAATACAATAACAGTGAAATTTAAAATCATAGTTAGCTATATACTTTAGTAATTAAGCAAGTGAAACAAAAACCCATCTCGAATGAAGTTAGAGATCTCAAGGATTATGATTTATATAAATTTAGTAAATAAAAGAGAAATTTTTAAAAATCTAGATTGAGTTTCTTATTTTATTCAAAAAAAGACAGGAAAAATTCCTGTCTTTTTCTTTATCCCTTTAGGCCGTCTGCTTGTCTTTGCATATTTTCTACTACTACATCAAATATATCTCCGATTGATTGGGCGTATTCTAATATTTCCCATGGTTTATTTGTGTGGAAGTGGATTTTTATTAAATCTTCATCTCCAACTGCAAGGAGGCTATCTCCTTCAAAGTTTTCTGTTATATGATCGAAAATTTCGTCTTCGTCTAAGTCTTCTCCTGCTATTAAAAGCTGGGTATCAAATTTAAATTCTATTTTTTCTGCCATTTTTTTCTCCTAACTATTTTTTAATAAATTTCTTTTTAATTCTTCTTCAAGTCTGCCAAGTTCGTTTTTGGCATCTTCTCTATTTTTCTTTCCTTCGATTTGTATTGATCTTACTTCATCAATCGCCTCGATTAGTCTATCGTTTGTGTATTTTATTGTATCAAGGTCTATTATACCACGTTCGGTTGCTCTTGCTGTATCGATTGTGTTTTGCTTTAACTTGTCGGCGTTTGATTTTAATAAGTCATTGGTAAGATTTGTTACGGCTTCTTGGGCACGGATTGCTTGTTCTGTGTGGCTCATGCCAAGGGCTAGAACCATTTGATTTTTCCAAAGGGGAATTGTGTTCACAATTGTTGTTTGGATTTTTTCTGCCATAATTGAGTTTGATGATTGGACCATCCTAATTTGTGGGGCCATTTGCATTGAAACCATCCTGGTTAAGTCTAAGTCGTGCAATTTTTTTTCAAACCTGTTTGCTTGGGCTTTTAGATCATTTGCTTTTTGGGCATCCATTGGAAGGTTTGAAGATTGGGCCTTATTTTCAAGCTCTGGTATGTCTTCTGTAAAAGTTTTTTGAAGCTTTCTATTTCCAGCTTCTATATACATGGAAAGTTCCTTGTAATAATCTTCATTTAATTCATACATTTGATCTAGCATGGAAATATCTTTTAATAGGGTTATTTGGTGCATATCCAAGGCCTTGGCAATTTCATCAATATTTTTTTCTGTTGATTGGTATTTTAATTTCATACTATCAAGCTTTGATTTTTGCTTTTTGAAAAATCCAAAAACCCCACCATCATCTTGGTCCATTGTTTTTATTTCAGTAACTACCTTATCCAAAAGTCCACCAATTTCTCCAAGGTCCTTGTTTCTTACTGTATTTAAGGTCTTTTCTGAGAAATTGGAAATCTTTTTTTGGGCTCCAACTCCGTATTGTAAGATTATATTTGAATCTTCTAGGTCAATTTTTTTAGAAAAATCGTCAATTTGCTTTTCTTCTTCTGGTGAAAACTTAATAGACTCGTCTATTTTAATTTCATTTTTATAGGAAACTGCTTCTAATTCTGGATCTTGGTCGGCTCCGTCTAGCCTTAATTTAATATCACTCATCTTTGCTCCAATCTTTTTCTAAATACCCTTCTTGATTTAAGAGAATTTTCATTGTATCTATATCAGTTTTTATATCCATTGTCCTATCTTCCATAAGTTCCAATTGGATTTTTCCAAAAGCCTGGTTGATTGTTTCTATAGAAGATTCAATTTCAAAAAGAGAATTTTTTATTTTTGGATCCTTAGATTCAATAATTTCATATTCTGCGTAGGCATCGATTAATTTTACAGTTGTTGGCAAATAATAATCCATAAACTTATCCAAGGCATAGGCCTTGTCCGGGTATCTTTTTATAATATTTACAATATTTTCTATGTTTTTTTTGATTTCTATTACTTTTTCAAGAAAAGACCTAGATTTAATCCTAGAAATATCAAGATTTATGGAATTTATTTCCTTGCTTGCAATTTGTATTATGTTTTCTGCCTTTTCTATATTTACATTCTTGTGGGCATCATTTTCTATTTGTTTTTTTTCTTCATAAGACAAATTTGGCATTTGACTTTTTTGGTCTTTATATAATTTGAAAGTTGGAATATCTAGCAAGAATAATGAATCATTTTCAACAATTCTAGCTTGTTTGAAATATCCCTTATTCATCATATACATAAGCTCTTTTATTGTATCTTCTTCAGATTTTTGAATTGATGATGCCAAATCTCTTATGGGAATTACAGTATTATGGCCAAGTTCTTTTAAAAATCTTGTGTAATCTTTTGAAATCATATCAATTTCTTTAAATTTTTTCCAAGAAAAAACTCCCATAATTCCAAAAGCGATAGCCATAATTAAATCTGTAAACATATCAGGACCACCATCAAAAACTGAAAGGCCACTTGCAAAAGTAACTATGAAGGAAAAAATACCACCAGCTTTCAAAAGTCCAGCCTTAGATTTTTCTGGTAAATTTTGGGCGCAAACTTGGGGATTTTTTGTTTGAAGGACAGGCTTATTATTTGGCCTATAATTTACAAAGGCCATAGTCCTATCAATAAAATTATCCAAACTATTTTTTAATTTTTCACTTATGTCAGAAAAATCCATGTCGGAAATAGCCTTATTTAGACTATTTTCCAAAGATTTTTCATTTTCTTTATCAAAATCTGTCATAATAACTCCTTAATAAAATTATACCCGAAAGCTTTAAATCTTAAATCATCTTTAATATTTATTTAATATTTGATTGTTAGATTCAAATATATTAATAAAAATATTCATATATTTAAGAATCAAGGTCTATTATTTTATCAAAATAATTTTCATTTTCCCTTATTTTTTCTCTATTTCCAAAAACGGTAAGGTTGTTTTTATCTAAAATATCCTTATAAGCATCTTTCAAATTTATTATATCATCTAAGCTAGCATTTTTTATATCAAAAAGTTTATCATGAAGCTCCTTATAAGAAAATCCTTGCAAGTACCTTAGAAAATCTAAAGAAGTCTTGGATTGGATAGACTGAGGTTTTAAATATGAACCCATTTTTGAAATTTTTTGGTTTTTCAAATCGTTTTGATCAAGCCTTAAATTTTCTAAAATATCTGGTATTTTTTTATAATTTTCAACAGTTTTTTCTATATTAGGGTCCCTGTAAGAATAGGTACCAATATTTCCATACTTATCAATCATAAGGCCTGCCCCATAGGCTCCCCCTTTTGCACGAATTAAATCGTGAAGGTAGGGATTTGAAATAATTGATGAAGAAAGGGCCAAAAGATTTAATTTTTTATCAGAAAATTCTTTTAAATCTGCCCCCATTGAAACATAATTTACATTTGCATCGGATAAAATTCCTTCCTTATAATAAGATTTATTAAATTCAATCTTAGCCTTATCTTTTTCTATTTTATCAAGGTCTGAAAATTCTTTCTTTATATATGTTTTAAGAATTTTATAATCTTCATTTGATCCTGTAATATTAATTAGAAGATTTTTTGAGAAAATTTCCTTGTATAAATCCTCTAATTTTTCCTTGAAAGTAAGAAAGTCTTCTTCTACATCCTTTGAAATTTTCTTTATAAATTCATAGTATCCAAAACCATTTAGCTGATCTTTGATGTATGAAAGCTTATCAAAATGTGAGAAAGAACGGGTTAGGGCAAGGCTGTGACCAGAATCATACATGTTCATTTCAAACATGGCCTTTATTTGTTTTAAAATATCCTTAATTCTTTTCTCATCAGAAAAATCAGTATTTTTCATGACTTCTTTTATTATTCCAAGAGATTTTTCATACCTATCAAGGGTAGTTTTAAAGGAAATTTTTATAAAATTATTGATTTGACCTTCTTTATTTTTAATATTTTGGACGGTGAAATTAAGACCTGCCATATTTATTGGAATTAAGTCATCTAATTTTTGGTAGGAATATTTTTTTGTATCAATTGATCCCAAAAAGTCTGATATTAGGCAAAGGTATTTTAGATTTTCAAGATCCATGTGATTTACGTCAAAGAATAATTCACTATAAATCATCCCCGCACTATCAAGGTCGTGGTAGATAAATTTAAAATTATCGTCTTCAACTTGTCTTGGAACTTTTTCAACTTCAAGGTCAAGGTCACTAATTTCAAGAGTAGGAATTGTAGCCTTATCCTCTTTTGAATCTTCTCTTTCTTGGAAAGTTTTTAATCTTTCTTCCTTTTTCTTTAAGTCATCAATTTGATCTTTAGATAAGGAATTTTTATAATCTTCTAAGTCCTGGTCGATTTTTTCTTCTATATTTTTGAAATAATCCTTATAAGGTTTTGCCACAAGGACTAATTTTGTCTTGTTATCAAGGAAATATTTCCTAACTTGTTTTTCAAAATAATCTGTTTCGATCAAATCTCCCAGTTCATTTATATAGTCAATCAAATTTAAACTTTCAAAAATTTCATTATCTAAATTGTGCATGAGTATATATTCGATTCCCTTTGAGGCTGAATTTATTTGGTCTCTTTGAGAAAAATCAAAAAGTGCGTGGGCTGCCTTTAGGGAATCTTTTGGAATATGGTTGGCATATTTTTCAAGTTCTTCTTCAATTATTTCAACAAATTTATCCAAATTTTCATAGGATGTGCCTTGGGCTGTAATCTGAATTGAAGAAATATCCCCATAACCTGTTCTTGCATAAAAACTTTCTGGAGAAATTTCCTTGTAAATTCTTTGAGAGATTTCAGAAGAATCTGAATTGAAAAGGGCGATAGATAAGATTGCATTTGCAAGCTGGTCTTTTATATCAGCTCTTTTGTTAGTTAAAAATGAATAGGTTAGGTAGGATTTATTCTTATCCTCATTGTTTGATTGGAATTTTGTAAAGATAGGTTTTTTATAATAATTTTCAAAAACCCTACAATCAGCCACAATTTCTTTTTTCTCGTAATTGGATAAGTATTCCACATCAAGATTTTCTAAATATTTTTCTATATCCATATCCCCATAATAGAAAATTTGGGCGTTTGATGGGTGGTAAAATCTCTTGTAATAATCTAAAAATTCTTGGTAGGATAATTTTGAAATATCATAAGGGTTTCCACCTGAGACATATTGGTAGCAGGAGTTTTTATAAAGATATTTGTTTATTTCATTTATAATAATGGTGTCAGGATTTGTAGTAGCACCCTTCATTTCATTATAAACAACTCCTGATATAGAGAAATTTCCATCCTCATCGATTTTTATAGATTTTCCTTCTTGTAAGAAAATTTCTTCCTTATTTAAAACTCTTGGATTAAAAACTGCATCAAGATAAACATCTTGCAGGTTAAAAAAGTCCTTGTCATTTTCGCTTGCCACAGGATAGACAGTTTTGTCAGGATAGGTCATGGCATTTAAAAAAGTTTGAAGACTTGATCCAATCATATCCATAAAAGGTTCTTTGGTCCTATATTTTTTTGACCCATTTAAAACAGAATGTTCCAAAATATGGGAAATCCCCTTGGAAGACTCTGGAGGAGTTTTGAAAGCTATGGCAAAAGTTTTATTTTTGTCATCAGCCTTTATATAATTAATTCTTGCCCCAGATTTTTTATGTTCATATAAAAAAACATCCAGGCCAAGTTTTTCATATTTTTTATTTTTTATTAAGATATATTTTTCCATAAATAAATCCTTTCTTTATATATTTACTAGGACTATACTCTTAAATAAATTTTATCTCATTAATAGAAAAACATAGTTAAAAAAATATTTAATAAATTATAAGAAATAGGGTAAAATTAAAGTAGGTTTATAATATAAATCAATATATTTTAAGGAGGGAAGTAAATGATAGGTATTATACTGGCAAGTCACGGAGAATTTGCAAATGGTATAAGACAATCTGGAGAGATGATTTTCGGAGAACAAGAAAAACTCGAAACAGCTGTTCTCTTACCATCAATGGGCCCTGATGATTTAAGGGCTGAACTTGAAGAAAAAATCAAAAAACTAGATTGCCAAGAGATACTTTTCTTAGTCGACCTATGGGGTGGAACACCATTTAACCAAGTTTCAGCTCTTATGGATGGACATGAAGAAAATTGGGCTGTTCTTACCGGACTTAATTTACCCATGTTAATTGAGGCCTTAGGTTCAAGACTTATGGAAGAAAAATCACACGATCTTGCAAAAGCCTTACTAGAACCTGCCAAAGAAGGAGTAAAAACTAAACCAGAATCCTTGATGGACGATTATAATAAGTCAAATCAAAAAGAAGATGTTAAAGAAAATATTCCAAAAATTTCGGGATCGATTCCAGAAGGAACTGTAATTGGAAGTGGAAAAATTAATATTGTTCTTGCAAGGATTGATACAAGATTACTTCATGGACAAGTTGCAACAGGATGGACAAAGGCAACAAATCCTTCAAGGATTATTGTAGTAAGTGACAATGTAAGTGAGGATGAGCTTCGTAAGTCAATGATAAGAGAGGCAGCTCCTCCAGGAGTTAAGGCTCACGTTGTACCAGTTTGGAAGATGGCAGAAATTTTTAAAGACCCACGTTTTGGTGATACAAGGGCAATGTTATTATTTGAAACACCTCAAGATGCCTTAGCCCTTATAGAATTAGGAGTAGATTTAGATGAAATAAATCTTGGATCAATGGCCCACTCACAAGGAAAGGCCTATGTAACTTCTACAGTTTCTATGGGTAAGGAAGATGTTGAAACTTTTGAAAAATTACTTGATAAGGGAGTAAAAATTGATGTAAGAAAAGTTCCAGCAAATCAACCAGAAAACTTTAAAAATATTATGAAAAAAGCAAAATCAGAACTTGGTTTAGCTTAAGGAGGAATTATGTCAGCAATTAGTATTATTTTAATTGTTATAGTTGCTCTACTTGCAGGTATGGAAGGAATCCTAGACCAATTCCAATTTCACCAACCAATTGTAGCTTGTACTTTGATTGGACTTGTAAGTGGACATTTAAAAGAAGGAATTATGCTTGGTGGAGCTCTTCAAATGATTGCTCTTGGTTGGGCAAATATAGGAGCAGCAGTAGCCCCAGATGCAGCCCTTGCATCAGTAGCAAGTGCCATAATTATGGTTTTGGCCCTACAAGATGGAACAGGAAATGTAAACAATGCCATAAATACATCAATAGCAGTAGCAATTCCACTTTCAGTAGCAGGTCTATTTTTAACAATGATAGCAAGAACTTTAGCAATTCCTATAGTTCACGGAATGGATGCAGCAGCAGAAGAAGGAAATTTTAGAAAAATTGAAGTCTTACAAATGCTTGCAGTTTTAATGCAAGGACTTAGGATTGCAATTCCTGCAGCAGCACTTTGTTTTGTTTCACCAAAAGTTGTAACAAGCGTTTTAAATTCTATGCCTGATTGGTTAACACATGGTATGGAAGTAGGTGGAGGCATGGTTGCAGCAGTAGGTTATGCTATGGTAATTAATATGATGAGTACAAAAGAAACTTGGCCATTTTTTGCTATAGGTTTTGCAGTTGCAGCAATCCCACAACTAACCCTAATAGGACTAGGTGTAGTAGGATTTTCACTTGCCCTAATTTATTTAAAACTTAAAGAATCATCTTCATCAAATGGATCAAATAATACTGGAGATCCACTTGGCGATATTATAAATGATTATTAGGAGGAAATATGACTGAAGTAAATGAAAAAAGAATAGAATTATCAAGATCTGATAGGATAAAAGTATTTAATCGTCATCAACTCCTACAAGGTTCTTGGAATTACGAACGTATGCAAAATGGTGGTTGGTGTTATTCAATAATTCCAGCTATCAAAAAATTATACAAATCAGACGAAGACAGAAAAGCTGCTCTAAAAAGACATTTGGAGTTTTACAATACCCACCCATATCTTTCAAGCCCAGTAATGGGAGTTACCCTTGCTATGGAAGAAGAAAGAGCAAACGGGGCTCCAATCGAAGATAAAACAATAAACTCAGTAAAAGTAGGAATGATGGGACCTTTGGCAGGTGTAGGAGATCCTGTTTTCTGGTTTACAGCAAGACCAATCATAGGAGCCCTTGGTGCATCAATGGCTCTTACAGGAAATCCTATTGGACCAATATTATTCTTTGTATTATGGAATGTTTTAAGAATGTTATTTGAATGGAAGAGTCAAGAGTTTGGTTATAAGGTAGGAAATGAAATTACCAAAGACTTATCAGGTGGTCTTTTAGGAAAGGTAAACCTAGTTGCATCAATTGTAGGTATGTTTATAGTTGGAGCTTTGGTACAAAGATGGGTAAATGTTACATTTACAGTAAATGTATCAGAAGTAACCCAACAAGCGGGATCTTTTATTGATTGGAATTCCCTATCAAGTGGAAGCAAGGGCCTTCAAGAGGCTTTCAAACTTTATGATCAATTAGGATCAGCAGGACTTGACCAAGTAAAAGTTACAACCCTTCAAGATAACTTAAACCAATTAATACCAGGACTTGTTCCAATGCTACTTACTCTTGGTATTTGTAAATTATTAAAGAAAAATGTATCACCAATTGTTATAATTATAGCCCTATTTATTATAGGAATTATAGCATCTGTACTTGGAATTATGTAATGGTTCAAAGTCAAAATAAAAAAGTAGATTTATCCATTAAGGCAAGGTGCCTTAATGGATTTACTTCTGATGGGGACATATTGATAGGGGATAAGGCCTTTGAATATTATAATGAGAAAAATCTAGAAGATTATATACAAATTCCTTATAAGGAAATTTCTTTTGTAAGCGCATCAGTTTTATTTGGCAAAAAAATAAACAGGTTTGCAATTCATACAAGGGAAAATGGGAATTTTATTTTTACAAGTAGGGATAATAAAAAAGTTTTGAGAGCTTTAAATAATTATATAGATTCAAATAAATTAAGAAGGTCCCTATCGTTTTTTGAAGTAATTAAAAGAGGATTTAAAAATTTAATAAAAAAATAGACTCAGATTCTCTGGGTCTCAGAGCGTAGACAAAGTATAGACTTATATAAAATTTTATTTTAAAATAAAATCAAGCTAAGTACCATCTCGACTAAGTGAGTGAAACGAACGCATGGAGAGATCTCATGAGATTTCTCCGCTCGTTGCACTCGGTCGAAATGAGTAAAATTCTAGTTTGTCGACAACCTTAGACTCAGACTTTCTGGGTCTTTTTTTATGGGGAAATTTAATATGGTAAGTATTTTTAGAAGAAATTTTAACAATAAAAACTTTTTCACCAAAAAAATCTGACTTCTTTATAAAAATATATAAATTAAATTTGATAAATTGGGTATATAAAATACATAGAATGAAAAAAATGTTTTCATCGACTAAATGGAGGTTATTTTATTATGAAAGATTATAAAACAAACAAATTAAGGAATTTAGCTTTAGTAGGGCATTCAGGAGCAGGTAAAACTAGCCTAACTGAATCTTTACTATACCATACAAAGGCCATTGATAGGGTAGGAAAAGTTTCTGATGGAAACACTGTTTCTGATTATGAAAAACAAGAAATCAAAAGAAAAATTTCTATCCAAACTTCAATAATTCCTGTTGAATATAAAGATTATAAGGTAAACTTTATCGATGCTCCTGGATTTTTTGACTTTGAAGGTGAAGTTTTAAATGCACTTAGGGCAAGTGAATCAGCTTTGTTTGTAATTGATGGAGAAAATCCGATTGAAGTTGGAACTGAAAAATATTGGAAATATACAGAAAATATTTCTTTGCCAAGAATAATTTTTGTTAATAAATTAGATAAGGAAAATGCTAATTTTAACCAAGCAGTTAGTGACTTGCACATAGAATTTTCTAAAAAAATAATCCCACTAACCTTAACCCTTGGTGAAGGGGAAGACTTTGAAGGTTTAATCGATGTTGTAGATAAAAAAGCTTATAAATATAAAGATGGTGTAAGAGAAGAAGTCGAAATACCAGAAATTAGACTTGAAGAAGTAGATGCAGTTTATGAGGAAATCTTAGAGGTTGTTGCTGAAAGTGATGATGCCTTGATGGATAAGTATTTTTCTGGTGAAAGTTTTACAGAAGAAGAATTCAAGGAAGGCTTTAGGAAGGCTATTGTAAATGGTAGCGCTGTTCCACTTTTGGCTGGTAGTTTAGAAAAAGAAATTGGTCTTGATTTATTATTAGATATTATTACAAGATTTATGCCATCTCCAGACCACAAGGCTGCAAATATTGGTTTTAGAGTTACTGATGATTATGAGGAATTTGCAGTCAGTGAAGATAGTCCTTTTTCTGCTGTTGTTTTCAAAACAATTGCTGATCCGTTTTTGGGTAAAATTTCTATATTTAAAGTATTATCTGGAGCTATTAAAAAAGACCAAACCTTCTATGATATTTCTAAGGATAAGGAGTTAAAGGCTTCTAATATTTTCTATTTAAGAGGAAAAGAACAATTTAAAACTGAAAGAATTGTTGCTGGAGATATTGGAGCATTTTCTAAACAAGATAGCCTTCAAACTGGAGATACTTTATGTACAAAGGACAATCCTATTGAATATAAGAGAATTAAATATCCAAAACCAGTTTTATTTTATGCAATAGAGGCTGAAAGTAAAAATGATGAGGATAAGATATCAGCAGCTTTGAAAAAATTATCTGAAGAAGATCCAACTTTTGAAGATAGAAGAGATGTTGAAACCCACCAAGAAGTTTTGGCAGGACTTGGAAATGTTCAACTTGAGGTTTTAATGGATAAGTTAAAAGATAATTATTCTGTTAATACAAAAGTTGTTGATTTGAAAATCCCTTATAGGGAAACTATTAAGGGCAAATCTGACGTTCAAGGTAAACACAAAAAACAATCTGGTGGTGCCGGCCAATATGGTGATGTTTTTGTAAGGTTTGAGCCTTGTGATGAAGAATTTATTTTTGAAGAAGAAGTATTTGGTGGGGCAGTTCCTAAAAATTACTTCCCTGCAGTTGAAAAAGGTCTAAAAGACTCTATGGAAGAAGGACCTCTTGCAGGATATAAGGTTGTTGGAATCAAGGCTACCTTATATGATGGATCTTACCATCCAGTAGATTCAAACGAGCAAGCTTTCAAATCTGCTGCAAGAATTGCCTTTAAAAAAGGAATTGAAGAGGCAAAACCAATCCTACTTGAGCCTATTATGAAACTTGAAATTAAAGTTGATGATAAGTACATGGGCGATGTTATGGGAGATATGAACAAGAGACGTGGAAAAATTTTGGGAATGGAACCACAAGAAGACGGCTCCCAAATAATTTCAGCTCTTGCACCAGAAAGTGAAGTTTTAACATATTCTATAGATTTAAGGTCAATGACTCAGGCTCGTGGATCTTTCTCAATGGAATTTGAAAAATATGAAGAAGTGCCAAAAGACTTGACTGAAAAAATAGTTGAAGCTAATAAAAAAGAATAAAATCTTATTTAAAATATAGTTTAGAAAAGGGGCAAAATAATGAAAGACTGGAAAATTTTGGAAATTGATCCTTGGATAAAGGACTACAAAAATGATATAGACCTTAGGATGGAAGAGTATAAAAAACAAAAGAATAGACTTTTGAAAAAAGGTGAAAAATTAAAAGACTTCGCCAATGCCCACAATTATTACGGCTTTCATAAAACAAAAACAGGTTGGATTTATAGGGAATGGGCACCTAATGCTAAGGGGCTTTACCTAGTTGGAGATTTTAATAATTGGGATAGACATTCCCATCCTTTAAAAAAGATAAATGATGGTGATTGGGAAATTTTCATAAAGGGGATAAGAACTATCCCCCACAAATCCAGACTTAAGGTTATGGTTGACTATGGAGATAGTTTTCAAGATAGGATACCCCTTTTTGCAAGAAGGGTAGAAAGAGATGAAAACCACGATTTTTCAGCAATCCTAGAAAATCCTAGAAAAAAATTTGAGTGGACTGACGATAAATTTAAGATAAAAAAAGATGATCTTTTAATTTATGAAGCCCATATAGGTATGGCTTGTGAGAGAGAAGGTGTTGGAACCTACAAGGAATTTGAAAAAAATATTCTTCCAAGAATTAAAAAAGAAGGATACAATACCATCCAACTTATGGCCATAGCAGAACATCC
Source organism: Anaerococcus hydrogenalis (assembly GCF_002871895.1). Lineage (NCBI taxonomy): Bacteria > Bacillati > Bacillota > Tissierellia > Tissierellales > Peptoniphilaceae > Anaerococcus > Anaerococcus hydrogenalis. The sequence goes on from NZ_PNHP01000005.1 coordinate 157,018, forward strand.
TTACTACGGATCTTTTGGTTACCAAGTTTCGAATTTCTTTGCCCCATCTTCATGGTATGGAGAAAATGACGAATTAAAATCTTTAATAAATACAGCTCACCAGATGGGCCTTAATGTGATAATGGACTTGGTTCATTCTCATTCTGTAAAAAATACTAACGAGGGAATAAACCTTTTTGATGGAACAGAATACCAATTTTTCCATGAAGGAGATGAGGGAAATCATCCTGATTGGGATTCTAAATTATTTGATTATCACAAACCTGGAGTATGTCATTTCCTTCTTTCAAATATAAAATATTGGCTAGAGGAATTTCACTTTGATGGTTTTAGGTTTGATGGGGTAACTTCTATGATTTATAAAAATCACGGAAGAGGAGAAAGCTTTGATAATTACTCAAAATATTTTTCTATGAATACAGACATAGAAGCTATAAACTACCTCCAACTTGCCAATGAACTTATAAGAGAAGTTAAAAAAGATGCCATAACAATTGCTGAAGATATGTCAGCCATGCCAGGAATGTGTCTTCCAATAAAAGATGGTGGAATTGGTTTTGATTATAGACTTTCTATGGGCATGCCAGATTTTTGGGAAAAGGCCTTGGAAAAAAGAGATGAAGACTGGGATATGGGAAAGATGTGGTATGAACTTTCTACCTACAGACCAGAAGAAAAAAGAATTTCTTATGTAGAAAGTCATGACCAAGCCCTTGTTGGATCAAAAACTACAATTTTTAGGCTTGCAGACTCTGCTATGTATTGGGATATGGAAAAGAAAACCCATAATATTATAATAGATAGGGCTATTGCCCTTCACAAGATGATAAGGTGGATTACAATTTCTATGGGGGCTGAAGTATATTTAAACTTCATGGGAAATGAATTTGGTCATCCTGAATGGATAGATTTTCCAAGAGAAGGAAATAATTATTCCTTCCATTACGCAAGACGTTTGTGGTCTTTGGCAGATAATGATTTATTAAAATATGACTGGCTTTTAAAATGGGACGAGAAAATGCTTGATCAAATAAAAGAAGATGATCAATTAGGAAATGATATTTTTAGGCTATGGCTTGATAATGATAGGAAGGTTATTGCCTACAGAAATAAGGATATAGTTTATATTTTCAACTTCCACCCACGAAATTCCTATGATTCTTTTCAAGTGCCAATTCACGATAAGGGAAAATTTAAAGTAATCTTAGATACTGATGATGAAGAATTTGGTGGACTTGGTAGGATATCTAAAGATATAATTTACGAATCTAAAAATTTAGAAAATACTGACTATGATGGAATAGAAATTTATATTCCATCAAGAACAGCCCTTGCCTTAAAGAAGGTAGAATAATGAAAATAATTTGCTTAGGAGATTCCTTTACCCAAGGTTATCTTGTAGAATGCAATAATTACACCCGCTTTTTAACAAAGGCGGGTTTTGAAATTATAAATCTCGGCATTAATGGTTCTACAAGCTCTGATATGGTTAAAAGGTATAAAAAAATAAGAAATAAATACAAAGATATAGATTATTTGATAATATTTGGTGGGTCTAATGATTTTTTAAATGGAGAAAGTGTGAATCTTGCATATTCAAATGTCAAAAGTATATTAGACTTATCGACTGCCAAGAAAAATCTAATAATTATCCCACCCCTTCTAGAAGAGGAAGAGGTCTATCCAATATATACTTATGTAAATGAAAAAATAAATGATTTTGCAGAGAAATTGTACGATTTGGATGCCCTTATTTTAGATTCAAGAAAAATTGACCCCTACTACCTAGATGGGCTTCATATGGGAAAGATTTTTCACCAAAAGTTAGCAGAAAAAATCGAGAAAATTATAAAGGATGATATAGATGAATGAAATAAATGATATTGATAAGATGGTAGAAAAAAGTTCCTTATTGCCTGAATTTATGAGAAATAAAATAATTATAGATATAATTTCAGTAGCTATTGTTGTTTTAGTTTGTTTTTTTGCACTAAAACTTGTTCACAAAATTATAATCAAGTTTTTTAATAGGAATAAGAAGAAAATAAATAGAAATTCAGCAAAACTTGAAACCCTAATAAAAGTATTCTATTCAACGGCTAGGGTAATAATAATTTTTATAGCTATTACAATAATTTTGGATATATTTGGCATAAATACCTCAAGCCTAATAGCGACTGCAGGAATCGGAGGTATAGCCATAGCCCTTGGAGCCCAAACCTTAATTGCAGATTTTGTAAAAGGAATTTTTATAATATTTGATGATAAATTAAGGGTTGGAGAATGGGTTGTATGCTCTGGAGTAGAAGGAACAGTAGAAGAAGTAAATCTTAGGATTACAAAAATAAGAGATTACAACGGATCTCTTCACATAATTCCAAACTCAAACATTACAAATGTTCAAAACTACAACAGGGGAGCCCAAAGAAGTGAAGCATATTTTTGCGTATCAAACGATACAAAACTTGAAGATGTAAAAGCTATGATTGAAACAGTTTCTCAAAAAATAAAAAATATGCCAAAATACAAAAAGGCCTTTATAGAAGACTTAAGTTTTTTTGAAATAACAGAATTTAAAGACTTCTCCTACAAGGTAAGGGTAACATCCCTAGTAAAAATAGGAACTCAGTGGGAGATTTCAAGAAAAGTAAGAGAGCTAATAAAAATTGAAATGGAAAAAAGAAATATAAAAAGCAGTTTATTAGAAGAGGAAATATATGAAAAAATATAAAATAAACGACATAGTAAGCTTAAAAAAACCCCATCCTTGTGGAGAAAATAAATGGAAAATCGAAAGAATGGGAGCAGATATGAAACTAAGGTGTCTAGGTTGTGATAAATTAGTTTGGTTAAAAAGAATGGACTTTGACAAAAGAATTAGAAAGATACAAAACAAAGAAGGAAAGTTCGTATCAATAGTAAACTACGAACCAGAAGATTAAAGGAGATAAAGGAATTAATGATAAATGACCAAATAAAAATTGATTATGAAAAGATAATAAATGAAAACTATTCAGAATATAAAAAAGACTATGAAAAATTACTAAACAATAGAAAAGAATATGGAGCAACATATAAAGAAGAAGAAATTCCTACCTTATATGATGCATATTTTTATAGCCAAGAAGACTATAAACTTTATGATGATATGATAGATACCTTTATGTCTATAGTAGAAAAAGTAACTAAAGAATATGTAGAAAATGAATCTTACAGAAAATTATTTGCCCTAGATGACTTGACAGAAAAATTAATATTAAAAGACCCAGGCTATAATATATCAACACCTATAGCAAGATTTGATGTAATGTATGATGGAAGAGAAGACTATAAATTTTGTGAATTAAACACAGACGGATCATCTGCAATGCTAGAAGATAAGTCTCTCGCAGACTTGATGAAAGAAACAAAGGCTATAGAAAAATTAAAAGAAAAATATGTCATAGACCACACAGACCTACTACAAAGTCTAGTAGATTCTATAGAAGTTTTGTATTACAAAACAAAAAAAACTAAAGAAAAAATAAACATAGCCATAGTAGACATAGTAGAATTTGACAATATAGAATTTAAAACCATACAAAAATTATTCGAAAAAAAAGGACACAGGTGTAAAATAGCCAACCTAAAAGATCTAGAAAGAAAAGATGGCGGTCTATATATAGATGATATGAAAATAGACCTAGTATATAGAAGACTTGTGACAAGTGATCTAATAGAAAACAAAGACATAGGCAAAAACCTAATAGATGCCTATCTAAATGACGAAGTAATGACAATAGGCTCCTTCAGGTCAACCTTATTTTACACAAAAGACATATTTAGAATCCTAAGACTGAAAGAAAGTCAAAAAATCCTATCAGAAAAAGAAAATGAATTTATAAAAAAACACATACCATACACAGAAAAATTCAATTATAAAAAAGACAAAGAAAAAATATTAGAAGAAAAAGACAAGTATATACTAAAACCAATCCAAGGCTATGCATCCCATGGTATATATGTAGGAAAAGAACACGACAAAAAAGAATTCGAAGAAATATTAGAGCAAATAAAAGACAAGGACTATATCTACCAAGAATACTACACAGTAAAACCAATAAAATTCATAAAAATGGAAGATGACAAAGCAAAACTAGAAGACTTTTCCTTTGTAACAGGTCTATTTGCCTACAACAAAAAATTCATCTCCCCATATATGAGAATAGGAAATGCTGCCCTAATAAGCTCAGCTAGAGAATACTATGTAGTAAGTTCCTTGAAAATTAGAGAAAAATAAAAAAATAAAAAAAATATTTGACAAAAGTCAAAAAAGATAATATACTAATATAGCTGTTTGATTAACAGCTATATTTTTTATCTCAAAAATAGTCAAGAAAAAA
>NZ_PNHP01000006.1:0-125820 GCF_002871895.1 Anaerococcus hydrogenalis
CGTCTTCTACTGGCATTAGGAATGGTTGGTCGTTATCTCTTTCTGGGATGTCGAAGTATTCGTCTACTTCATCCATTAATTGAAGGATCTTGTCTGACCATGGGCCTTCTCCACCTTCTTGTAAAGATTTTAATGCTGATCCTACTACTACTGGTGCATTGTCTCCATCGAATTCATATTCTGATAGTAAATCTCTTACTTCCATTTCTACTAATTCGATTAGTTCTGGATCATCTACTTGGTCTTCTTTGTTTAAGAATACTGCGATTTTTGGTACTCCTACTTGTCTTGCTAATAGAATGTGTTCTCTTGTTTGTGGCATTGGACCATCTGCAGCTGATACTACTATGATTGCTCCGTCCATTTGTGCTGCTCCTGTGATCATGTTTTTAACGTAGTCAGCGTGGCCTGGAGCGTCTATATGTGCGTAGTGTCTTTTTTCTGTTTCGTATTCTACTACTGATGTGTTGATTGTAATTCCACGTTCTCTTTCTTCTGGAGCTTTATCGATGTGTTCGTAATCTACGTATTCACCTGTTCCATATTTTTTGTTTAGAGCTTGTGTAATTGCTGCTGTTGTTGTTGTTTTACCGTGGTCAACGTGTCCGATTGTACCAATATTAATATGTGGTTTACTTCTTTCAAATGTTTCTTTACTCATGTCGTCCTCCTAATTTTTATTTAAAACTTCTTCTTTTACACTTTCAGGTACTTGAGCATAGTGGTCAAATTGCATTGAATATGTTGCTCTACCTTGAGTCTTACTTCTTAGATCTGTTGCATATCCAAACATTTCTGAAAGTGGAATGAATGCATCTAATATATGAATTCCATCTTTTGGATTCATTCCATCAATTTTTCCTCTTCTTGATGAAACATCTCCCATTACATCTCCAAGATATTCATCTGGTGTTGTAATTTCTACTTTTTCCATTGGCTCAAGTAATACTGGTTTAGCTTTTGCTACAGCATTTTTAAGAGCCATAGATCCTGCTACGTGGAAGGCAACTTCTGATGAGTCTACTTCGTGGTATGAACCATCAAATACTTCTACGTGCATATCAACCATTGGGTATCCACCAAGTATACCTTGAGTAGCTGCTTCTCTAACACCTTCTTCAACTGGTTTGATGTATTCTTTTGGAATAGCTCCTCCGACGATTTTAGATTCGAATGTAATTCCTGCTCCTTCTTCGCCTGGCATAATTCTAAGAACAACATCACCGTATTGACCAGAACCACCTGATTGTCTTACAAACTTACCTTGTGCTTCTGCAGGTTGTGTTATAGATTCTCTGTATGCTACTTGTGGGTTACCAATATTAGCTTCTACTTTAAATTCACGAAGTAATCTATCAACGATAATTTCAAGGTGCAATTCACCCATTCCTGAAATTATTGTTTGTCCTGTTTCTTCATCTGTTTTTGTAACAAATGTTGGATCTTCTTCTGCAAGTTTTTGAAGTCCTATAGCCATTTTATCTTGTGATGCTCTTGTTTTTGGTTCAATAGCAACTGAGATAACTGGGTCTGGGAATTCCATGTTTTCAAGGATGATTGGATCATCTTGAACACATAGTGAATCACCTGTTGTTGTATTTTTAAGTCCAAGAAGAGCTACTATATCTCCACAATATCCTGTTTCGATTTCTTCTTGTTTGTTTGAGTGCATTTGTAGGATTCTTCCAACTCTTTCTCTTTTTCCTTTTGTAGCATTATAGATGTATGAACCTGATTCGATTGTTCCTGAGTAGATTCTTACATATATTAACTTACCTACATATGGGTCAGTTACTACTTTAAAGGCTAAAGCTGATAGAGGTTCATTATCTCCAGGGTGTCTTTGAAGAACTTTTTCGTCATCTTTAGGATCTGTTCCTTGAACATCTGGTATATCAAGTGGACTTGGCATGTAGTCAACTATTGCATCAAGTAATGCTTGAACACCTTTGTTTTTGTAAGCTGATCCACAAAGACATGGGAAAATTTTCTTTTCTATTGTTCCTTTTCTTATAGCAGCTTTAATTTCATCTTCAGAAACTTCTTCACCTTCAAGATATTTCATCATGATTGTATCGTCAATTTCTGATAATTCTTCTAATAGGTTTGCCCTATATTCTTCTGCTTTTTCTTTTAAGTTTTCTGGAATTTCGCCTTTTATTGGGTGAGCACCTAAGTCTTCTGTTTTGTATGTTACAGATTCCATTGTTACTAGGTCAACTACACCTTCAAATTCAGATTCAGCTCCTATAGGAATTTCTATAGGTACTGCATTTGCTTTTAATTTTTCTTTGATTGTATCTACAGACATATAAAAATCTGCGCCTGTAGCATCCATTTTATTTATAAAACAAAATCTTGGAATGTCGTATTTGTCAGCTTGTCTCCAAACTGTTTCAGATTGTGGTTCTACACCACTTTTAGCATCAAATAGCGCAACAGCACCATCAAGAACTCTTAGAGATCTTTCAACTTCAACTGTAAAGTCAACGTGGCCTGGTGTATCTATGATGTTAATTCTGTGACCATCCCAGTAACATGTTGTTGCAGCAGATCCGATTGTAATTCCACGTTCCTTTTCTTGGTCCATAGAATCCATTACTGCTGTACCATCATGAGTATCACCAATTTTATATATCTTACCGGTATAATATAACATTCTTTCTGTTACTGTTGTTTTACCAGCATCGATATGTGCCATGATACCTATATTTCTGGTTTCTTTTAATGAGACATCTCTTGACATTGATCCCCCTAATATCTATAGTGTGCGAAAGCCTTGTTAGCTTCTGCAGCTCTGTGCATTTCTTCTTTACGTTTAACGCTGGCACCAGCATTGTTTGATGCATCTAAAATTTCTTTAGATAATCTTTCTACCATAGTTTTTTCTCCACGTGCTCTTGAGAAATTTACTAACCATCTTAAACCTAAAGTTTGTCTTCTTTCTGGTCTAACTTCCATAGGTACTTGGTAGTTAGCTCCACCTATTCTTCTTGCTTTAACTTCAAGTGTTGGCATAATATTTTCTAAAGCTTGGTAGAATACTTCTAATGGATCATTTCCAGAAGTTTCTCCAACTATTTCGAAAGCATCATAAACTATTTTTGTAGCAACACCTTTTTTACCGTCTAGCATAACATTGTTGATAAGTTTTGTTACAACTCTATCGTTATACTTAGCATCAGGCATTACCTCTCTTTTTGGTATATGTCCTTTTCTTGACACTTTGCTTCCCTCCTTTACCAATTTAGTAATATCTTTAGTACTCGACCATAAGGCCTTAAACGACCTTAAAGCCGTTTGTGTGCACATATACTTTATATTAATTAGTACACTATGCACTACATCTAAATACTACTAATTTTCTTTTTTAGCTCCGTATTTAGATCTACCTTGTTTTCTTCCTTCTACTCCTGCTGTATCAAGAGTACCTCTTATAATATGGTATCTAACACCTGGAAGGTCTTTTACTCTTCCTCCTCTTATAAGTACAACAGAGTGTTCTTGAAGATTGTGTCCGATTCCTGGTATATAAGAAAGAACTTCAGCACCATTAGTTAGTCTAACTCTGGCAACTTTTCTCAAAGCTGAGTTAGGTTTTTTAGGTGTTACTGTTCTTACTGAAGTACAAACTCCACGTTTTTGTGGTGATTGTGATTTAGTTTGTCTTCTTTTAAGTGTATTGAAGTTGTAACCTAAAGCTGGTGTAGCTGACTTTTCTTTTATTGTCTTTCTACCTTTTCTAACAAGTTGATTAATTGTAGGCATAATGCACCTCCTTTTTTCTAAATTTTAATCATCTTAAAAATTGGCTTTTACGCCAATCCTTAAATATTTTACACTCTAAGTATTTATATGTCAAGTAATTTAAGCATTTTCTTGCTTTTTTTTATATTTTGACTTGTAATTTAAATATTTTAAAACTAGAAAATCTACTATTACATAATACTGGCATACAGGTCTTATGGATGTGTTTTCTTCGTACCTATATACTTCATGGGATACAAAGGAAAGATTGTAGTCAGATATTTGTGATAGCTTGTTGTTTGAAAGTTTTGTTATTGATACTAAAATTATTTTTTTTCTTATTTTTTTTATAAAGTCTAGTAAGATGGTATTTTCACCTGAAAATGATATGGCTATTAGTATATCGTCTCTTTTTATATTTTTATTTAATAATTCTAGGTCATTTTTTATATCTAGGGTGTAGGCAATTATACCTATGTTTAGAAAATTTCTTTTTAGCTCTTCTGCCAAATTTTTTTGAATATAGCCTGTATATATTAAATATATTTTATTCGTATTATATAAGCTTTCAAATAAGCCATCTAAATTTAATCCCTTTATCATATTCATTGATAAGGATATGTCATTGTAGGTATAATCTATTTCATTTTCATCGAAGTCAACTATTTTTTCTCTTTCCCACTTTATTAGATATTTTAATTCCGAGTATCCATCTAGTCCTATTTTTTTTGCAAAGTTTACAATTGATGATTCATTAAATTTTGATTTTTTAGAAAATTCTTTTAAATTTTTTTCTATAAAATCTGTTTTTTCTTGCATTATATAAGAATATAACTTTATATCGTTTTTATCTAAGGTATCGTAATTTTCTTTTATTAAATCATTTACTTTCATTTTTCATCCTATATTCTTGGTATTTTACAAAAAACTTTTCTATTTCTTCAAGATTTTTTGCTATCGAGTTTATTTTATTTTTTTCTAGCTTTTTTATGTGAATTGTATAATTTCCCAAAAATGATTTGGAATAAGTGTCGGTTATTAGGATTTTTTTTGTGTTTAAGTTTGAAATAAGACTTAATAGCTCTAAGGTATTTGGATCATCTGATAAATCTATTATAAATATTGTGGAATCTTTTAGAGAATTTTTGTTGAAGGTGCTTATTTCATCCCTTCCTTGAAAGGTTTCTGATAGCTTTCCTAAGTCTTTTAAATAGGATTTTATAGATTTTTTTATTATATCTTCAAAATCTCCATTTCCATATATAAAGATATTATTTGACTTGTCGAGACTTTCTAATATTTGATTAAGTTTTTTATCGTCTTCTTTTGTTTGATCTTTTTTTGTATGATCTTTTTGCTTTAGAAAGTATTTAAATTCACTATAGCCTCCAAAGCCAATTTTTTGAGTAAATCTTAATATACTTGTTCTTGATGTAAGGCATTTTTTTGCTAATTCATTTATAGATAGGTCTAGTTCGTCATTTTTGTTATCCATTAAAAAGTCTGCTATGGCAAGGTCTGTTTGAGTAAATTTTTCCTTATTTTTTTTTATCAATTCTTCTAGCTTCATTATATCTCCTGCTTTAAAAATCTATATGATTAATATATATTTTTCCAAATAAAAAAATCCTAGTAACATTATACTGCTACTAGGATTTATTTTTATCTTTAATGAAGTTCTGGCCAGAAGTCTTTGTTTGCTTCGATTAAATCATCTAAGATTAATTTTGCAACTTTTGCACTTGGTACTGTTTTTGAAAGTGTAAGTGCTTGCCATAATTTTTGGTAAGATCCTTCTATCCAAGCTTCTACTGCTAGTTTTTCTACTGAAACTTGTTCTTCCATCATACCTTTTTGGAATTGTGGAATTTTTCCTTGACAGATTTTTTTGTATCCTGATTTGTCAACTATACATGGTACTTCTACCATTGCTGTTGGGTCAAAGTTTGATACTGCTCCGTCGTTTTCTACTATTAATAAGAATACTTCTTTTGTATTTTCAGCTAGGGCAATTGCAAGGTCAACTATATATGATGCGTGAGCGTCTATTTCAAAGTCGATTCCTTCAGCTGTTCCCCTATCTGTGATTGTATTACATAAACCAAATACTTCTTTTTCTCTACCTTCTTTTACTTCATCAACTCTTGTGTGGTTAATGTCTGTGTGTTCCATAACGAAGTCTGGGTATAGGTAGTATTTTAGATAAGTGTTTGGAATTGTTTCTGGATCTAGGGCATAAACGTCTTTTGCCTTTGTAAATGTTTCAACCCAAGATTCATCAAGGTGTTGTGCTGTTCCGATTCCATCAGCAAATCCATTTACTGATACATGTTCTTTGATTTGTGGCATTAAATCATTTCCATCTTTGTCTTTAATTTCTGTAAACCAACCAAAGTGGTTAAGTCCGTAATATGAGAAGTCTAAATCTTTCCAGTGTTTAAGTCCTACCATATCTGCCATCTTGTACATTAAGTCAATTGGCATATCACAAATGTTTATGATTTTTGAATCTGGTCTTAATCTTCTTGTTGCTTCTGCAACTATAGCTGCTGGGTTAGAATAGTTTAGCATCCAAGCATCTGGTGAGTATTTTTCCATATAATCTAAGATTTCAATTACTCCACCGATTGATCTAAGTCCGTAAGCAATTCCACCTGGTCCACAAGTTTCTTGTCCTATTACACCATATTTTGGTGGAATTTTTTCATCTTTAGATCTCATTTCATATTTACCAACTCTGATTTGTGCCATTACAAAGTCTGTATCTGAAAATGCAGTTTCTGGATCAAGTGTATGAATAAATTCAATATCAGGATGTCTTTCTTTCATAAAGATGTCAAAAGCATTTCCAATTATATTTTGTCTGTCTTCATCGTTATCATATAATTTGATTGATCTAATTGGAAATCTATCAAGATTGTCCATAAGCATTAGAATCATTCCTGGTGTAAATGTTGATCCACCACCTGCAATTGTTATAGCGTATTTTTTCATTTTAAATCTCCTTTTTAAATTTCTATTATTTTATTATTCTTATTCGTTTTCTAATATTTTTCCAAATTCATCAGCAACATATTGGATATTTGTACCAACTATTACGTGTACTGATTTACCGTTTCTACTTGTTCCATAAGTTCCAATTTGCTTAAAGTAGTCATTTTCCATGACTTTCTCAGGATCATTTACATTAACCCTAAGTCTTGTTACACAGTTTGTAAAGTCTTTTATATTCTCAGCTCCGCCAAGTCCAATTAATATTTCATCAGCCATAACTTCGAATTCGTCTTTAGCATCAACTTTTGTAGCATCTTCTGCCTTAGCTCCACCTTTTTTGCCCCTGTATTCTTTTTTAGAATAAAGTTTAACATTGCTTTCAACTTCCCTACCAGGTGTTTTGAAGTCAAATTTTTCAATTAAGAAAGTAAAGACAAAATACCAAACTGCAATTGCAATAATTCCAACTACCAACATTTTTAAATAAGTTGACCAGTGATTTGCCATAAGTGGTATCCAGTTTAAAGAAGCCATCTCTATAGCTCCACCTGAAAATACTCCTACAACTCCCAAATAATACATAACTGTTGAAAGACAAGCTGCAAGAATTGCATGAACTATAAATAGTGGTGGTGCAATAAATAAGAATGTATATTCAATTGGTTCAGTTACTCCACACATTATAGCTGAAATTACAACTGGAATCATAAGCCCTGCAACCTTCTTTTTGTTTTCTGGTTTTGCAGTCTTATAAAAAGCAAGTCCTATACCAGCACAACCAAATAATTTTGACCAACCTGTAGAAGTAAATGCTGCATAAGGTGCAAGGTCTAATAGTGGTTTTGTACTAGCTGCGAGTTCTGGTAATTGTTTTGCCCAAGCAGCATAAATTCCACCAGAAACTAAAACTGAATCATAATAAATAGGTGCATACAATAAATGGTGTAAACCAAAAGGTATCAACAATCTTTCAAGTAAGATAAATACCCAAACACCAAGTCCTCCAGCACTTGTTACAAATCCTTGGAAGCCTGATATTACCATTTGAATTTTTGGCCAAACCAAACAAGCAAGTACTGCAGCTGGAATCATAACTATAAAGCCAAGTCCTACTCCGAAAGCAGATCCTCTAAAAACTCCAAGCCATTCAGGAAGTCTTGTATCAAAATATTTATTATGTAAAAATATTGCAAGTCCTGAAATTAATAAAGCTCCCATCATACCCATATCTAGGGTTTTAATATTGGCAATATTTGCAAGTCCTGATTCTGCTCCAGCTTCAAGTGCATAATCAACACCAAAAACTGATCCCCAAGTTCCTAGTATGGAAGCTACATAATAATTAAATATTAAATAAATAACTAAAGATTCCATACAAGCTCTAGCATTTTGTTTATTTGCAAGTCCTATTGGAAGTGAAACTGCAAATAAAAGTGGCAACTGATTAAACACGGTCCATCCACCAGATAGAACCATATCCCAGAATCCTCTCCAGAAAGTTCCTTCTGCGGCAATAGATCCTAGTATTTGTTCATTAGTAAACAATATTCCAAAACCAATAAGTACTGCTGAAACAGCAAATAACATTACTGGAGTAAACATCGCCCCGCCGAACTTTTGAATTTTCTCCATCATTTTTTAACCCCTCCTTAGGTAAACGGTATCTTATGCTTATATAATATCCTCTAAAAAGATATATGTCAACAATCATTGAAATTTAGGTATTCTTAACATATAGTGAAATTTATTTTTATTTTGTGAATATTCACATAAAAAAGTAATCCTAAGTCCAGTATAGTATTATTAGCAAAAGAAAGGAGATATTATGAATACAAATGATAATATTAGAGACTATATTTTAAGCCTTCCATGTGCAGCAAGTTTAATTTTGCTAGTACAATATTTAGCATATTTTTATATTTACAAAAATAATCAAGCAGATTCATTTAAAAGATCGCTTGTTTTTGCCATAGGATTTTTTATTGTATCATCGCTTTTGGCAAAGGTCCAAAAAGTTAATATTTCTTTAAAAGATATAAAATATAAAAAACTAACTACAATTTTCTTATTGGTATTTGTAGTTTTAAATATAATAAATGCAATATAAAAGAGCCGGCTATTGCCGACTCTTATTTTTTTATTCATTTAGAGCTTCTTTTTCTCTATTTTCAATTTCTTCAATATTCATTTGTATTTGTGCATCTTCAAGATCTTTATTTTCATAGTTTATATCAAAGTCATTGTAAACTTTCATACCTGTACCTGCTGGTATTAGTTTTCCTATAATTATATTTTCTTTTAATCCTTTAAGATCATCAACTTTTCCCTTGATTGAAGCATCTGTAAGAACTCTTGTTGTTTCTTGGAAGGATGCTGCTGATAACCAAGATTCTGTAGCAAGGGATGCCTTTGTAATTCCTAGAAGTTGTTGAGAATACTCACAAGGTTTTTTACCTTCTTTTACCATTTGTTCATTTACAATTCTTACTTCTCTAATTTCTTGTAAAGAACCTGGTAAAAATTCTGTATCTCCTGCATCTTCTATTTTTACTTTTTTAAGCATTTGCTTTGCTATAACTTCTATATGTCTATCGTCGATTTCTACACCTTGAAGTCTATATACTTTTTGAACTTCTTTAGTTATATAATCTTGAACCCCAACTTTTCCTAGAACCTTTAATACATCATGTGGATCAAGGGAACCTTCTGTAAGTTGTTGTCCTTTTTCAACTACATCGCCTTCAGAAACTAAAAGTCTTGCACCAAATGGTATATTATATTTTTTAGAATATCCATCTTCTGATAAGATTTCAACGTCAGTTTTCTTCTCATTTTGAATTAGTGAAACTGTTCCAGAGTTTTCAGCAATAAAGGCAAGTCCTTTTGGTTTTCTTGCTTCAAACAACTCTTCAACCCTTGGAAGACCTTGAGTAATTCCAACTCCTGCTATTCCTCCTGAGTGGAAGGTTCTCATTGTAAGCTGTGTACCCGGCTCACCGATTGATTGGGCAGCTATAATTCCTACAGCCTCTCCAATATTTACTTTCTTACCTGTAGCAAGGTTTCTACCATAACATTTTTCACAAACACCATGTTTAGATTTACATTCAAGAACTGAACGTAATTTAACTTCTTTAATGCCGCTTGCAACAATATTGTCAGCCTTATCTTCATCAATAATTTGATTTTTACCAACTATAAGTTCTCCATCATTGTCAAATATATCTTCAAATGATGTACGGCCTACAATCCTTGTGTACAAGTTTTCTATTAACTCGTTTCCATCTTTAAATTCACGAGCTATAACATATCCATCTGTACCACAATCATCTTCTGTTACAATTACATCTTGTGAAATATCTACCATTCTTCTTGTTAGATAACCTGAATCGGCAGTTCTTAAAGCTGTATCTGTAAGTCCCTTACGAGAACCGTGAGTTGAAATAAAGTATTCTTGTACTGAAAGTCCTTCACGGAAGTTAGCCTTTATAGGAATTTCTATGATTTTTCCATCAGCCCTTGACATAAGTCCACGCATTCCACCTAATTGTCTGATTTGGTTTGTAGAACCACGGGCTCCGGAATCTGCAAATATTTTAATATTATTGTCAGATTTTAATTCATCAAGTAGGGCTGCTGTTACTTCATCAGTAGCTTCTCTCCAAATATCTATAACTTTTTCGTATCTTTCGTTATCTGTTATAAATCCACGTCTATAAAGTTTTTCATACTTATCAACTTCACTATCTGCCTTTGATACAATATCCCATTTTTGGTGAGGGATTGTAACGTCTGACATAGAAACAGTAAGTCCTGAAAGGGTTGAATATTTATAGCCTGTAGATTTAATATAATCTAGAACTGAAGCAGTCTTAATATTTCCATGTTTTCTAAAGCAACGATCAACAATCTCTTTTAAAACACCAGATGATGTAACTTGATCAACTTCTAGTGAATATGGATCTTCTTTTCTATTTACATATCCTAAATCTTGTGGAATTCCTTCATTGTAGATAAATCTACCAACTGAAGAATTTACAATTTTTCCAGGATCATTTTCATCTTTTCTTATCCTAACTCCAACTTTTGTTTGAAGGGTTACATTGTGGTTTAGTAGGGCTTTTTTCATTTCTGAAATATCTTCAAAAATCATTCCCTCACCCTTAGCGCCTTCTTTTATAGTTGTAAGATAATAAGCGCCCAATACCATATCTTGGGATGGAGTTGTAATTGCCTTTCCATCTTTTAGACCAAGAATATTGTTTGTTGACATCATTAGAAGTCTTGCTTCAATTTGAGCTTCATTTGATAAAGGTAAGTGTATAGCCATTTGGTCCCCATCAAAATCTGCGTTAAAGGCAGGACAAGCCAATGGGTGAAGTTTCATTGCCTTTCCTTCAACCAAAACTGGTTCAAAAGCTTGAATACCAAGTCTGTGTAGTGTAGGGGCACGGTTTAATAAAACTGGATGATCTTTGATAACTTCTTCTAGAATTTCATAAACTCTAGGGTCTTTTTTCTCTACCATTTTTTTAGCAGATTTTAAATTATGGGCAAGGTCTTTTTCTACAACCTTATTCATGATAAATGGTTTAAATAATTCTAAAGCCATCTCTTGTGGCAAACCACATTGGTTAAATTTAAGGTTAGGTCCTACTACAATTACAGAACGACCAGAATAATCTACCCTCTTACCAAGTAAGTTTTGTCTAAATCTACCACTTTTACCCTTTAATAAATCTGATAGAGATTTCATATTTCTATTAGATGCACCTGTTACAGCACGTCCACGTCTACCATTATCTATAAGAGCATCTACAGCTTCTTGGAGCATTCTTTTTTCATTTCTAACAATAATTTCTGGAGCTCCAATATCAAGTAGTCTTTTTAGTCTGTTATTTCTATTTATAACTCTTCTGTACAAATCATTTAAATCACTTGTGGCAAATCTTCCACCTTCAAGTTGAACCATAGGTCTAAGTTCAGGTGGCATAACTGGAAGTACATCAAGTATCATCCATTCTGGTTTATTTCCACTTGTTAAAAATGAATCGACAACTTCAAGTCTTCTAGAGATTCTTACCTTCTTTTGTCCCTTTGCATCTTCAAGTTCTTTCATTAATGATTCGTATTCTTTTTTAAGATCCATGTTAGCAAGAAGTTTTTTAACAGCTTCTGCTCCCATTTCAGCTTGAAATTCTGTATCATCTGGATAATTATCAAGAGCTTCTGAGTATTCACTTTCAGATAATTCTTGTTTTTCGTAATATTCAGTTTCTCCTGGGTTTATTACTACATATGATGCAAAATATAAGATTTTTTCCAAAACTCTTGGACTCATATCTAATAAAAGACCCATTTTTGATGGTATTCCTTTGAAATACCATATATGACTTACAGGGGCTGCAAGTTCTATATGTCCCATTCTTTCACGTCTTACCTTAGACTTAGTTACTTCAACACCACATTTTTCACAAACAACACCCTTATATCTTATTCTCTTGTATTTACCACAAGAGCATTCATAGTCCTTGGTAGGTCCAAAAATTTTCTCACAGAACAAACCATCTTTTTCAGGTTTAAGTGTTCTATAATTTATAGTTTCTGGTTTTTTTACCTCACCATGGGACCATGATCTGATTCTTTCAGGAGATGCTATTTTCATCCTCATAGCACCAAATTCTTGTAATTCTGACAAAAAATCCCCCTTAATCTTCTAGCTCTTCTACACCTTCATTTGTAGAATCTGTACTTTCTACCTTTTTATCTTCTAATTTTGAAAGATTTGCTCCACTAAGTTTTTTTGATTGGCTTCTAATTTTTGAAGCATCAATTTTTTCAACATCTGAGAACTTATCTTGTTCGTCAATATTTTCTTTTAATTCAATTACATTTCCATCTTCATCTAAAAGCTCAACATCTAGGGCTAGAGATTGTAATTCTTTTACCAATACCTTGAAAGATTCTGGTGTACCTGGTTCTGGTACATTTTCTCCTTTGACAATTGATTCGTAAGTTTTAACTCTTCCAGTAACATCATCTGATTTTACTGTTAACATTTCTTGAAGAGTATGGCTTGCTCCGTATGCTTCTAGAGCCCAAACTTCCATTTCTCCAAATCTTTGTCCACCAAATTGTGCTTTACCTCCTAGAGGTTGTTGAGTTACAAGTGAATAAGGTCCTATACTTCTTGCGTGAATTTTTTCTTCTACCATGTGGTGAAGTTTTAGCATATACATTACTCCAACTGTAACAGGATTTTGGAATTCTTCTCCAGTTCTTCCATCACGAAGTCTAATTTTTCCTGTTTTATTTACGTATGGAGCTGTTTTTTTAGCTTCTTCTAAAGCTTCTTCTATTTCTGTATCAAGTGCTCCGTCAAATACCGGAGTTGCTATTTTCCATCCCATAGTTCTTGCAGCAAGACCCATGTGTACTTCCAAAACTTGTCCTATATTCATACGTGAAGGAATACCTAATGGGTTAAGACAAATTTGAATTGGTGTTCCATCTGGTAAAAATGGCATGTCTTCTCTTGGCATAATTCTTGAAACGACACCCTTGTTACCGTGTCTACCACACATTTTATCTCCAACCATGATTTTTCTTTTGGTTGCTACAAACACTCTTATAACTTTATTTACGCCTGGTGATAATTCATCACCATCTTTTTTATTGTATTCTTTTACATCAACAACAATACCACTTTCTCCGTGTGGAACTGTAAGAGATGTATCACGAACTTCACGAGCTTTTTCTCCAAATATTGCTCTTAATAATCTTTCTTCTGGTGAAAGTTCTGTTTCTCCTTTTGGTGAAACTTTTCCTACCAAGATATCTCCACTTTTAACTTCAGCACCGATTCTTATTACACCATTTTCATCGAGATTTTTCTTCATGTCGTCTCCAACATTTGGAATATCTTTTGTAATTTCTTCAGCACCTAGTTTTGTCTCACGAGCTTCACATTCATGTTCTTCTATATGAACTGATGTAAGAACATCATCCATTACTAGTTGTTCATTTAAAAGCATAGCATCTTCGTAGTTATATCCTTCCCAAGTTGTAAAGGCAATAAGAATATTTTTACCAAGAGCAAGCTCTCCTTGTTCTGTTGAAGGACCATCTGCTATTATTTCGTTTGCATCAACATGATCTCCAAGTTTTACAATTGGTCTTTGGTTAATTGTTGTTCCTTGGTTAGCACGTCTAAATTTAAGAAGTCTATAATAGTCAATTTCCCCATCTGAATCTCTTTTGATTCTGATTTTTTCATCACCAACATAAACAACTTCCCCGGCGTTTTTGCTTACTACACAAACTCCAGAATCTTTTGCAGCCCTATGTTCAATTCCTGTAGCAACTATTGGTGCTTGGGATTTTAAAAGTGGAACTGCTTGTCTTTGCATGTTGGCACCCATTAGAGCACGAGTTGAGTCGTCATTTTCCAAGAAAGGAATCAAACTTGCTCCAACTGATACGATTTGTTGAGGAGAAACGTCCATATATTCAACGCTTTCTCTTGGATAAATATCATTCTCACCGTTAATACCACGACCTGATACACGATCATTTATAAATCTATTGTTTTCATCAAGTGGTTCGTTGGCTTGGGCAATAATAAAATCATCTTCAATATCTGCTGTTAGATAATCTATTTCATCTGTTACATATCCATCTTTTCCAACTTTTCTGTAAGGTGTTTCAATAAATCCATATTTATTTATTCTTGCATAAGTTGTAAGAGATGTGATTAGACCGATGTTTGGTCCTTCTGGAGTTTCTATTGGACAAATTCTTCCGTAGTGGGAATCGTGAACGTCTCTTACTTCTACTCCTGCCCTATCTCTTGAAAGTCCACCTGGTCCTAAAGCTGATAATCTTCTTTTGTGAGTAAGCTCACTCATTGGATTTGTTTGGTCCATAAATTGTGAAAGCTGACTGGAACCAAAAAATTCTTTTATTACAGCTGTAACTGGTTTTATATTGATAAGCCCTTGAGGTGTAGCAAGATCTGGATCTTGAGTTGTCATTCTTTCTCTTACAACTCTTTCCATCCTAGCAAGACCAATTCTAAATTGGTTTTGTAATAATTCTCCAACTCCTCTTACTCTTCTGTTTCCTAAATGGTCAATATCATCAACATCGCCAATTCCTTCGAAAAGGTTAAATTGATAATTTACTGCAGCAAGAATATCAGATTTTACTATATTTTTTGGACAAAGTTCTTTCTTTCTTCTTTCAATTTCATTTATAATTGATTCTTTATCTTCATTATCATCAAGTATTTCTCTCATAACTGGATAATATACTTTTTCAGATAATTCTATGTTTGAGAGATCAATTTCTTCTAATTCTTCGAAAGAATCAAGGTAAACAAAGTGGTTACCACAAATTCTTAATTCTTTATCCTCACCGTTTTCTTGTTTTACAATTACATCTACAACATTAATTCCACTGTTTTCTATGTTAAGAGCAGTTTGTCTATCAATCATTTCTCCTGCCTTAACAAAAAGCTCTCCTGTTTCGTCATCTATAACATCTTTTGCAGAAATTTGATCAATTAGCCTGTCGTGTAGGGCTAATTTTTTGTTGTATTTATATCTTCCTACTTTAGCAAGGTCATATCTTCTATCATCAAATAAAAGATTATTTATTAAATTTTGTGCAGATTCTAGACTGGCTGGATCACCTGGTTTTAATTTTTTATAAATTTCTATTAAAGCTTCTTCACTTGTTTCTGAATTTTCTTTTTCAAGTGTATTTCTTAAATGTTCAGTATCACCTAAGGCTTCAATTATTTCCTCATCATTTTCAAATAGTAAAGCCCTTACAAGAGTTGTTGCTGGAAGTTTTCTTGTACGATCAAGTCTTACATTTACTGTATGAGATGCATCTGTATCAAATTCAATCCAAGCTCCCCTGTTAGGTATAACTGTTGAAGAATACATTTTGTTTCCTGATTTATCAAGCTCTGATGCATAATAAACTCCAGGACTTCTAACTAGCTGACTTACTATAACTCTTTCAGCACCATTAATTACAAAAGTTGCTGAATCAGTCATCATTGGGAAATCTCCCATGAACACTTCTTGTTCTTTTACTTCTTCAGTTTCCTTATTAATAAGTCTTGCCTTAACTTTAAGGTCTCTAGAATATGTTGTATCCTTATATTTTGCTTCTTCTATTGTATATTTTGTTTCATCATCAAAATCATATCCAACAAATTCAAGTATTAAATTGCCATTATAATCTTCGATTGGGGAAATATCTTCCAAGATTTCTCCCAAGCCCTCTTCTATAAACCACCTATAAGAATCTTTTTGTACTTTTAATAGGTTTGGCAAATCAAGAACTTGAGGAAATTTAGAAAAGCTAACACGTTCAGTTTTACCAAATAACTCTTTATGATATTGCACTATAAATTACTCCTTTATCTTGCTTTAAGCCTAAAACTTCGCTTTTGACCTTTATGTAATTTTTACAGCATTTTCTTTTGAAAACAAGCCTTTTTTACATAAATAAAAAATCTCGCTAAATTAGAATTCTAGCAATTGTTTATTATATCACTACACGCTAGTAAATGTCAAATAATTTAGGAGATTTTTTTATCTCTATTTATAAGTTTTTCTTACTATATTTTTTTATTAATTTTTGTCAAATAAGCTAATCAATGTAGTTTGTTTTAATACTATGATTTTTTCCCTTTAATTCTTCTTTAGGATAACCTAAAATTAATCCGTGAACCGGGTAAAAATCTTTTTCTATATTTAATTTTTCTATAAATCTTGCTTTTTTATCGAATCTTTCAAACATTCCTCTTATATAACATGAGCCTATTTCAAGATCTGTTGCCTTTAAAGACATATTTTCTATAATGCAGGCTGTATCTTCAAGTCTTGTTACATGTCCATCCTTTGCTGAAATTATTATTAAATACGGAGCTGAATAGATTGGATTTGCCTTTGGATCATTTACAATCTCTCTTGCCTCTTCTAAAATTTCATTTATAAATTCTTTGTTAGTAATTACACTTATGGCCATATTTTCGTATTGACTTTTTCCAACTGGGGCCTTTACTCCAGCCTCTACTATTTTTTCCAAGTCTTTTTTTTCAATTTTTTTATCTAAAAAAGCTCTTGTTGAAACTCTTTTATCTATCACCTTATCAAATTCCATAAATATCTCCCTTCTCTTCTTTATATTATTATACTATAAATACTTTTAGAAACTCACTTTTTACCTTCATAAATTTTATTTATTTATGGTATAATTAATTTAAATAGGAGGGTTTGATGAAAAAAATTAGTAAATTTTTCTTAAGACTAGCATCGATTTATTATTTATTTATAAGTCTTGGGCTTTTTTTGATATCATTATTTTCTTTGTTTGTCGATAGAAAATATGTTTTTGCTATATTTGATTTGTTAGGATTTTCAAATATTTCACTTGAAATTATAAAGCCTATATCTTTTGTGATGCTATTTTTAATCTTTTTAATAATTTCAAATATTACTTTTAAGATTTTTAAATCTATTAAATATAAAGAAAATTACTTGTTTGATATCTTTACTGGTTTTTTCTTTATCTTTGTTTCTGTTATTGGCCATGTCCTTATAAGAGATAGGATTTTTATTATTGCCTATGTTTTTAATTTTATCCTTATTGTAGGGGCTATGCTTGCTCTTAAGGAAAAAAGTGATACATACTATGATAATGAAGAAGATGAAAATAAGGAAGATGAATATATTACTTTTTCCGATTCAAATGAAGATTCTAATAAAGATCATGAAGACAGTGAAGATATAGTAAAAAAGGATGAGCTTCAAAGTTTTGATGATTTAAATGAAAAAGAAAATGACAATCAAGAAGATAAGGATACAAATCCTAAAGAAGAAATTAAAGAAGAGAAGGAATCTGATAAAAATAAAGACCAAGAAGATTTAGAGGATTCAAAAGATAAAATTGATAAAGATGAAATAAGAGAAAATACGAAAGAGCTTGATTCTTAGTGTTTTAAGGGATGTTGTGTTATTTATAATTTTCAACATCCCTTTTTTTAAAACTTATGAAAGGGTTTTTTATGAATGAAAAATATTTAGATATTTTAAGAGAAAATTATCCAAGTAGGACTAATTTGGTTGACGAGCTTATAAGCTTAAATGCAAAATTATATTTACCTAAGGGAACTGAGTACTTTTTTTCTGACCTTCACGGTGAGGCAAAGGCTTTTATTCACCTTTTAAGGTCTGCTGCAGGAAATATTAGGGATAAGACTAGGCAGTATTTCGGTGATACTCTAGTTAAAAAAGACCAAGATGATTTGGCAAATTTAATTTATAATCCTCAAAAAGAGCTACTTAGGTTGAAGGAAGAAAATATCATTGATAATGATTGGTATACAATAAATATCCACAGGCTAGTTAATTTATTTAGGTTTGTTTCTACAAAGTATCCAAAGGAGACTGTTAAGGAAAAATTCCCTACAAATTATAGGGAAATTATTGATGAACTTCTCTACACCAATGATTCTGAGTTTAATAAAAAACTATATTATGAGAAAATAATAGAAAATATTATCAAATATAAGTCAGCTGATGATTTTATTATTGTTTTATCGACTTTAATCCAAAGAATTTCTGTTGATAGCCTTCATATAGTTGGAGATATTTATGATAGGGGTCCGAGTGCTCATATTATTATGGATGAATTGATTTCTTTTCCAAGCGTTGATATTCAATGGGGAAACCACGATATGGAATGGATGGGAGCCTGTGCTGGAAACAAGGCCCTGGTTGCAGCTTGTATTTGTAGCTCTATTTCTTATAATAATTTTGATTTTCTTGAAGAAGGATATGGGATTAATTTGAGACCCTTGTATGAATTTTCTATGAAAACTTATAGGGATGATCCTTGCCTTTGCTTTATGCCTAAAGTTTTTGAAGAAAATATCTATGACAAGGTAAATAAGGATATTGCAGCAAAGATGCACAAAGCAATGAGCATTATTAGGTATAAACTTGATAGCCAACTTTTAGATAGGAATCCCGAATTTAATATGGAAGATAGAAACTCCTTAAAATTTATAGATTTTTCAAATATGACTTACAAGAAAGCCAAACTTCTTGATACAAATTTTCCAACTATAGATCCAAAAAATCCAAGTAAATTAAGTCCTGAAGAAGAATATATTATTGATATTTTGCAAAAAGAATTTTCTAAAAATATTATTTTGAACAAGCACATTAAATTTATCTACGAAAATGGATCAATGTATAAAAAATCAAACGGGTCCCTGCTCTTTCATGGTTGTATACCCATGGATAAGGATGGAAATTTTCAAACTGTTACAATAAAGGGAAAATCTTATAAGGGTCGTGCCATGCTTGATATTTTTGATAAACTTGCAAGAGATGCTTATTTTTCAAAAGATCCTTCCGAAAAACTTTTTGCCCAAGATATTTGTTGGTATTTAGTTTGTGGGAAAAAATCTCCAATTTTTGGCAAAAGTCAGTATTCATATTTTGAAAATTCCTTAGTTGATGATAAGGATTTGAAAAAAGAAGAGATGAATCCATACTATGATTTAAATAAAAAGGAAGAAATTTGTGATAAAATCTTAGATGAATTCGACCTAAAAAGTGAGAGAAGAAGAATTATAAATGGTCACGTTCCTGTAAGAGTAAAGGAAGGAAAAAAACCTGTAAGGGCAAATGGAAAACTGTATGTAATAGATGGTGGAATTTCTAAACCCTACCAAAAAAAGACTGGCATTGCAGGTTACACTTTGATGTACAATTCTCATCACCTAGCCTTGGCAGAACACCTTTCCTATACAAATATAAGAGATAATATGGGCTCCTATACCCCAAAAATTTATGAAACAGAAAAATTAATTCCAAGAATGCTCATAAAAGACACAGATCAAGGTCAAAAAATAAAAAGTAGGATTGAAGTTTTAACAGAACTTTTACAAGTGATTGATGAAGGGAAAAATTTTAAGTAAAGAAAAAATCTTCAAGTTTATGCTTAAGCATACTTGAAGATCTTTTTATTTTCTACTTTTTATCTTTTTTTGCTACAAAGAAGTAAGCGAGTCCTGCTACAACTAATACTATTAGGACAATTCCTACAGATTTTACTCCAGTTCTTACAAAAGAACGACTTCTTTTTACCTTTGGACCTGATGATTTTTGAACTCCTATTTTTTTTGCTCCTACTTTTTTTAATGTTGCAGAATCTTCATCATCTTTTATAGCCTTTTCTATTTGAGACTTTAATTCATTTATCTTATCCATACCAAAATCTTCACTTTTATCAAGCTTTTCTATAAGATCTTCGTATTTTTTTTGGTCTTCTTTTGATAATTTTTCCTTGTTTTCATTATAATAAGTAAATAACTTATTATATGCTTCAAGATTTTTATCACCATCAAGTTTATCAAAGGCTGAATTATAATTTGAAATTATTTGATCTACATTTTCTACCTTTTCTTTTTTATCTAGCTTATTATAAGCATCTTTTACAGCTTGGATTTTCTTATCAAAATCTTGCCTTATAGCCTTACTAGCTTTTTTATAGTTTGTAGATTCTTTTGTTGATTTTTCGCCATCCATTTTCTCTTCAAGCTTCGCCATATTTGAAAGTCTATTTTTTTCTTCTTCAACTTTTTTATTATAGGCATTAACCTTAATATTTAAATTCTTAATAGCATTATCAACTTCATCAAGTTTTGCATTTTTATTTTCTAAAACAGCCTTTTCATTATTTAGGTCAATTTTAAAATTTTTATTATCTTCTATAGCTTTTATAGCTTTTTTAAGCACATCTTTGTGAGATTTTAAATCTTTATTATAAATTTCAATAGATTTTATTGTATTTTCTATCTTATCTACAGCTTCAAAATATTTGTCATAAGTTTGGTAAGAATCTTCATAAGATTTAATTTTTTCTTTTAAATCATCAGATAAATTATCAGCCTTTAAGCCATCAAGTTCTTGTTTCAACTTATCATACTTATCTTTAATATAAGAAAATTTAATATCATCAATTGTTTTATTTATTTCATCAATCTCATCTTGACCTAGATTTTCGGCAGTTAAATCTTTTATCAATTCCTTATATGTTTTTTGATCCTTTTCATCCAAGGCCTTAAATTCATCTGAGTCTACGAATTCATTTGCATAAGCTACAAATTCTTCAGGACTTACTTCTTTTTCTTGTTTTTCTTGGCTTTCTTCTGCATATACTAAATTAATATTATTTGAAACTAGGCTTGTTGCTGGTGCAAAAATTAAGGATAGTCCTAATCCCAAAGCTAAAATTTTATTACTTTTTTTCATTATTCCCCTCTCCCGTTTAACATCTATTATTTATTATAACAAAGTTTTGGATAAATTTGTAGGATAATTTGAAAACAAAAATAAAAATTGTGTTATCATATAGAAAGAAACGATAATAGAAAAAAGAGAGGAAAAAAATGCAAGACTTACACTTACATTCAAGTTTTTCTTTTGATTCAAGTGCCGATCCAGAAGAAAATGTAAAACAAGCTATAAAAAATGATATAAAAATAATGGCCTTCACAGACCACGACGAAACTTTTTGTAAACATGACCAAACTTTAAATTTTGATTTAAAAAAATATTTTTCTACTATAGATACTTTAAGAGAAAAATATCAAGGTCAAATAAAAATTCTAAAGGGAATAGAAATAGGTTTAGGCCCAGATAATGCTGATAAGATAAATGAATTTATAGATAAAAATGATTTTGACTTTGTAATTGGATCAATCCACGCCATGGATTTTCAAGATATTTGGCAAAATAGAAAAAATATAGAAAAAGATCCAAAATATCATTTTAGAAAATACTACCAATGTATGCTAGAATCTGTAAATAAATGTAATAAGTTCAATATTCTTGGCCACATTGATTTTATTGATAGGTTTATTAAAGATAAAAATGTAATCCCAGAATTTTCTTTCTATTCTGACTTAATTGATGAAATACTAAAAGAAATAATAAAAACAAATAGGGGCATAGAATATAATACAGCAGGATTTAGGAATAATCTTCCTCATGCGAATCCAAAAGATGAAATTTTAAAAAGATACAAAGAATTAGGTGGAACAACAATAACAATAGGTTCCGATTCTCACTTTAATGATACAGTATCTTACAAAATATATGATGGCATAGACCATCTAAAAGAATTGGGCTTTGATCACCTATCATATTTTGAAAATAAAAAGGAAAAAATTATAGAAATTTAAAAGGCTCTAAAGAGCCTTTATTCATACATTTTTTTATACTCAGACACATCTCCCCTGTGGGTTACAATATTGTAGCCTGCTTTTTTTATCCTAAGTTCCAAACAATTTCTACACTCAGCAGCCTCATCTCCAGTACATATCTTATTATCATATAAAGAATAAAGCTCTCTATAAGAAGTAGGAGATAAATTTGGCATTAATACATTAGCTCCTGCCTTTAATCCTTCCTCCCTACCAAAAGGATTTATAGTTCCAAGGGCAGTTGTTGCAGGGATCAAACAATAAGGAAACATAAGCCTTAAAATCGAAACTAGCCTTAAAGTTTTTTTGTAGGACCCATTTTCCATATCCTTAAATGGAGTGTCGTGTTGAGACAAATATGGGCCGATTCCAATCATATCTGGTTTTAATTCTTGCAAAAATCTCAAATCCGAAATCAAATCTTCATCTTTTTGATAAGGAGATCCAACCATAAATCCTCCCCCAACTTGAAAGCCAATTTCCTTTAAATCAAAAAGAGCCTTTCTCCTGTTTTCAAAAGACATTTCCTTTGGATGGAGTTTGTAATAGTGATTTTTATTAGAAGTTTCTTCCCTTAATAAATACCTATCAGCTCCAGCATTAAAAAATGACCTATAAGCTTCTTTTGATCTTTCTCCAATAGATAAGGTGATGGCAGAATCTGGGTGAATTTTTTTAATTTCTTCAACAATTTTACAAATATCCTCGTCTTTAAATTTTAAATCCTCCCCACCTTGGAGGACAAAAGTTCTGTAACCTAATTTGTAACCAATTTTTGCACACATAATAATTTCATCAAAAGATAGTCTGTATCTTTCTACATTTAAATTAGATTTTCTAATCCCACAATAGTAACAATTATTTTTACAAAAATTCGAAAATTCAATAAGACCCCTTACGTAAACATCCTTACCATATATTTCTTGCCTTACCTTATCGGCTTTTTTTGCCAAATATTCATTATATTTATCATCGCTAATCAATTCCAAAAGTCTTTGATCAGTAAAATTTTCTGCTTTAACAAAGCTCATATTAATCCACTCCTTTGTACATTCATCTATTATAACAAATAATAAATTTTAAGAAAAATCAAACGGGTATTAAAATTTTAAAAAATATTTTATTTCTACATATTTACCACACAATCATAAGTTATTATAATCCTTGTAAAAATGAGTTGTAAATATTTTGTAACTAATGTTACGAAATAGAAAAAGAAATAATAAAAAAAACTATAAATAGTTACAATACATTAAAAAAATACATAAGGAGAGTAATCATTATGACAAACTTAAAAAAATATGCCCTAGCAGCGGCAATAGTAATACCGACAATTTTCACAGCATCTAACAAGGCAGAAGCTTCTGTTGCAGTTAAAGATGAAAACAAAGCACACGTTGTAAATGTTAGAGAAAATGCTGGATTAGATTCAAATGTAATTGGTGGAATCAATGACCACACAGCTTATCAAGTAATTGGATCAGAAAATGATTGGTTAAAAATAAACTATAACGGAAAAGAAGCATTTGTTGCAAGATACTTATTTAATGTAACAGAAGAAGCTAAAGTTTTAAGCCCTGCAAACTTTAGAAGTTCTGATGATTTAAATTCTGAAATTTACCAAGTTCTTAATGCTGGAGACGTAGTTGAAGTTAAAGAAATTGCAAAAAATGGTTATATAAAAGTTGCTTTTGAAGGAAAAGAAGGATATGTATACAGCAACCTTCTTGAAGTTTCAGACCACATTATAAACAATGCTATGGGAAATGTTGAAGCAGAAAAAACAGAAAATAAAAACCAAAAAGTAGGTCAAAATAATACTAAGGCAAATACTCAAGCTTCATCACAAACATACCAACAACAAGCTCAAACTTACCAACAACCTGCACAAACTTACCAAGCACCTGCTCAAACAACTTACACAGCAAACAATTCATCAGCTAAACAAATTATAGCTCAAAGAGAATCTGGTGGATCATACAATGCTAGAAATGGTCAATATATTGGTAAATATCAATTATCTTCAGCTTACTTAAATGGAGATTATTCACCAGCTAACCAAGAAAGAGTTGCTGATCAATATGTAGCTCAAAGATATGGTTCTTGGGATAATGCACTTGCATTTTGGAACAACAATGGTTGGTACTAAAATTAAATAAGATATAAATTTAAAACTTCAAGCTTAATTGCTTGAAGTTTTTTTCTTGGAAAATTTTGTTTTAATTAAATATTTTTTTATATCAAGTTTCTATTAAATTCTAATCTGAGTAATAATGATATTTCTAGACACTAAAATCCATTTGCTTAGCAAATTTTTCCGTGCTTATGAAAACTCATTTACTAGGTAAATTCTTCCGTGCTCTCACACTAGTTTTCAGGATTTATAACCGAAATCAACGGTTATAAATCTGCACTAGTTTTAGGGATAAATATGCCAAATCAAGGCATATTTATCTGCTCGAGATGGAGTTTCTTAGTTTTATTTATTTTTTATAGATCAAAAAATCCTTCTTGGTATTTTTTTATTACTTTTTTGTACAAGAATACTATGGTAAGGACAATTAATGCCATTATAAATAAAAATACAAGGTAAATATTTGTAAATTGGTAAATTATAAAACTTATGGCTCCTACTATTATTAGGATAAATCCTTCTACTATATAGTAACCAATATTTTGTGATGATCCTCTTGTAAGGTCTCTTTCCTTTTCCCAGTGAATGTTTATTGAGCTTGCATCCATCAATAGACCTTGTAAGGATGAGATAAGACTTGATAGGCTAAATCCTATAAAAATTGAAATAGCTGCCAAAATATTTATTTTTGTAATAAGGCTTAGGACAATCGTTAGAGATAAATTTATAAGAAAATTTACTGTATTTATGGATAGGGCCCTTGCTAGTACATTTTCTTTGGGGCTTATTGGCAAAGTCAAAGTTTGGTACAGACTATCTCCTTCCCTTGATAGGGATGAATTTATTCCAATATCATTTGCTGATACAAAAAATCTAAAGACAAATGATCCCAAAATTATAAATAAATATATTTCTTTGTTTTTAAGATTTACCTCTTTTATTAGTTCAAAAAGTCCACTTGACCCAAATCCCCACAAAATTGTAAGCATTATTATTGATGATAATACTGGAAAAAGATAAACCGGACTTTTTAAAATTGTTCTTAGATCTTTTTTGTAAATAGCATGTATAGTTGATGATTTCTTGTAGGAAAGATTTTTACTTTTTTTGTGAATTTTAACCTGTTCATTTCCTGTTAAAGAATCAAGATAAATTTTTGATGCAAGCCTTGAAAGGATAAACAAAATTATAAAGCTATATAAATATAGTAAAAAGCTATACAAGAAAAAATCACCCAAATTTCCACTCAAACTTTTCCCATATAGTCTTGTATGAAAAAATAAGAATGAAGCCTTGCCCGCATGTTTTACAAATATTTTCATTAAATTTGAAATTATACTAGCTGACTTTCCCTCTTTTGCAAAGGCTGAAAAATAAATAAAACCAAGCCCAAATAAGGCTAATCCATAGCCTATAAATTTAAAAATTGTTTTGTAATTTCTTAAATTTGAAAATCTCATTATTAGCATTATAGGAATTGAAATTATGGCAAGAGATGTTACAAATATTGGAAAGACATTTATTATTTGTCCCAAAATTCTTATAAAAGAAAAGCCCATATTAAATAAATAGACTCCTATCATCAAAATATAAAAATAAAAAATTTCAAATTTTGATAAAATTATTGCCAAAAATTTTGATAAGTATATCTCCTCATCTTTTATTGGCATGGTCATCAAAATATTTATATCCTTACTTTTGGAATAATCTGAAATCAAATCCACAGCACAAGCTATTAGCAAAAAGACACTTATTATTAATGATCCAGATGTAAAATAAGAAAATTCATCATTTTTACTTAAATAGAAAAAGGCTAAAAAGGCAAAAGTAGAAATACCAATAATAGTATAAAATCCATACATTAATATTAGGTATAAAACTCTTAAATTATAGTCATTTGGAAGTCCATATACTTTTGTCCCTGGCAAATATTTAGAAATTTCCTCCTTAAAAAACTTCTTAAAAAGTACTTTTAATCTTTTATTTTTCATCAGTAAGCTCCAAGAATAATTCTTCTAAGGACTTATCTTCATCAAGACTTTCCCTAATTTGATCAAGACTTCCTTGGGCGACTATTTTTCCATTTGAAATTATAGCAATCCTGTCGCAAATATTTTCAGCAACTTCCATTATATGGGTTGAAAAGAAAACCATTTTCCCAGCGTCTTTTCTCTCTCTCATTATTTTTTTAAGATTAAAAGAAGATTTTGGATCAAGACCAACCATAGGCTCATCCAAAATCAAAAGGTCTGGGTCATGGATAAGAGATGAAATTATAGCAAGTTTTTGCTTCATGCCATGAGAAAATGACGAAATCAAATCAGCCATAGCCTCTCTTATATCAAAATAATCAAGGTAGGTATTTAGCCTTTCATTACGTGTTTTTTCATCAATCCCATATATATCTGCCACAAAATTTATGTATTCTACCCCTGTAAATTTATCAAATAAATCAGGATTATCAGCCAGGTAGGAAAATTTATTTTTATAAAGAAGCGGATCATCCTCAAGTTTTATTCCATCAATTTTTATCTCTCCCCTACTTTTTTTAATCAAACCTACAATCGCCTTAATTGTCGTTGATTTTCCAGCCCCATTTGGCCCCAAAAATCCAAAAATTTCTCCATTATTCACATCAAAAGAAATATTGTCAACAGCAAGTTTTCCATTTTTGTATTTTTTTGTAAAATTTTTAACCTCTAACAAAATTTCCTCCTTTAATTAAAAGTTATTGTATATTTACCCAAAATAAAAAATCCCACAGATAATCTGCGAGATTTTTATTAAATTATTTAATTGTTACAATTTGTTTTTCGTACTCATCGTGAACCTTAACAGGATCGACTGTTATACGAGCAATATTAAAGGCGTGGTCACCAATTCTTTCTATTGTTGATGCTATATCAACAAATACTGAACTTGCCACTGTAGATATTTTTTCTCCTTCTGTAAGTCTTTTGTAGTGAGACCTTCTTAGATTTTGTTCTAACAAGTCAAGATTTGACTCATCTTCTTTTAAAGTTTGATAAAGGGTCATATCTTCACTCTCAAATACTTCAATAGAATTTACATAGTTATTAATAACCAAATCGTAAATTTTATTTAAATCTTCCAAGGCTCCCTCATTATATTTTTCCCCAGCCTCGTTAATTTCATCAAAATATTCTCCAAGATTTTGAGCAAGGTCTGAGACTCTTTCTACATTTATCTGAACTTGTAGATAATTATGAATATCACCTTCAAGCTCGCTTACAAGATTTGACTTTGAAATATCCAAAATATATTTTTGGATTTTTGTATCCATCTCATTTACCAAGGCCTCTGCTTGATTTACAGTTGAAAGATCATTTTTATCCCTAGAATTTAGATAATTCCTAGAAGCTTTGATAGTTTCAAGGGCAATTTTACTTTCCTTAATAATAGCAGTTTTAGCTTGGTCAAGTGCTGCAGCTGGGAAAGTATTAATCAAGCTTTCCTCAAGATCAATATCAGAAACGTCTGAGAAGATTGAATCTTTTCCGGGAATAATTTTGTGAAGTACAATTGATACTTGCTTAATAAGTGGAACAAATAAAATCATACCAACAAAGTTAAATGAAAAATGGCCAACAGCTATAGTCATCATTGGATTTAGAGAAAACTTATTTGCAACAAAAGATATAAATCCTTCATATGGAACAAGTATCAATAAAAATATAGTTGATACTATTACATTAAATAAAACATGGAATAGACTTGTTCTTTTAGCAGATAAAGACCCACCCAAAGATGCAAGAATTCCTGTTATACAAGTTCCAATATTAGCTCCAAACAAAAATCCTAAAGAGAGGTTTAAACCTATAGCTCCTGATGCGTACAAAGATTGAACTATACCAATAAATGCTGATGATGATTGGATAAGAGCAGTTAAAACTGCACCAACCAAAACAGCTATAATAGGATTTTTACCAAGATCTGTAACTATTTCTTCAAAGCCCGGTATGTTTTTAAGTTCAGAAAGACTATCTCCCATCATCTTTAAACCAATAAACAAAAGCCCAAAACCTATAAGAATTTCACCGATATATTTTCCTTTTCTTTTTTTAGAAAATAGAAAAATTCCTACACCAATTAGGCAAATAAAATAAGACAAATAGTCTAAATTAAAACCAATCAAAACAGCAGTAACAGTTGTACCAATATTGGCACCCAAAATTACGCCAATTGCTTGTTCAAGGCTCATAACACCTGCCCTAACAAAAGAAATGGCGATAACAGTAGTTGCTGATGATGATTGAATTAAGCCAGTAATAACAATTCCAACAAGTACTCCCTTAATAGGATTGGAAGTGTATTTTTCTACATATCCCCTTAGTTTAGGTCCAGCAAAATTTGTAAGGGCATCTCCCATCAAATTAATACCAAACAAAAATATTGCAAGTCCACCCGCAATCAGGTTCCATTGCAATGTTGATAATGCCGATAATTGCATAATTCCTCCATATAAATATATTAAATTTAAAAGATTTTACTAAAATCTTACCTAAATATAATATTATCATAAAAAATTCAAAACAACAATTGAAAAATTAATATTTCTTAGTATTCATAAAAATAAAATTATACAAATATTTTCCTATTTTTTATTTTAAAAATTTTTAAAATTATTTCAAATTTAAAATCAAAAAATATTTAAAAATAAATATAATTGACAGCTAATTATTATTAGCCTATAATGGATTTAAGAAATATTTCTTAGGAGGCTTTATGAACACAAAAGAAAAAATTTATTTAAATTCTTTGGAATTATTTTCCACATATGGATATTCGGATGTGTCTATGGAAAAAATTGCAAAAGAGGTTGGAATCAAAGCTCCTTCTATTTACAAGCACTTCAAATCAAAAAAAACAATTTTTGAAACTATATTAAAAGATGCAGTAATTAAAATAGACCAGAAAATTGATGATGTAGAAGATTATAAAATAATGAAAAATAATCAAAAAACATTAAATATAGAAAAATTATCTATAGATATTTTCAAATATTTACTACATGACCCATTTGTTTCAAAAGTAAGGAAAATGTTATCTATAGAAATGTACAAAAATCCTCAAGCTATGCAGTTTTATGTAGAAAAATTTATCCATAATCCAATGACTAAACAACAAAAGATTATTGATTATTATGGACTAAGTAAATTTGGTGATTTGGAAGTTTTATCAACAATATTCTATTCACCTATTTTACTAGCAGTAAAATTATATGACGCAGATCCTGAAAAAGAAGATGAGTTAATAAATTTATTAAAAAATTCTTATAAGCAATTGGAAAAAATTATAAGCTAATATTTTTATATTTTCAAAAGGAGGAATTATGAATATAAATAACAAAGTTAAGACATATGGCGTTGAAAAAACTTTAAAATATGTACACAAAAATCCAGAGAAAAATCTTAAAAATGCAATTAATTTAGCAAGAAAAATTTCACCAAATGATTATAGGTCACAAATAGAAACAATTGATAAAGTTATAAGTGATCCAGATGATGTTTTTCATAAATACATATTAAATATGTTAAATACTATAGATCCAGATGTATTTGACAAAACAGTTATTAACTTTCTATTAAACTCTGTATTATTTAGTGAAGATTTGAAAAAAGAAAGCAGAGAAAAATATAATTGTAATATTCCTTGGACCATACTATTAGATCCAACAACAGCATGCAATTTAAAATGCAAGGGTTGTTGGGCAGCTGAATATGGAAATAGTCTAAATTTATCCTATGAACAAATTGATGATATAATAAGTCAAGGAAAAGAACTTGGAATTTATTTTTACATATTTACAGGCGGAGAACCACTTGTAAGAAAAAAAGATATACTAAAAATTTGTGAAAAACACAAGGACTGTGAATTTTTAATCTTTACAAATTCAACCCTTATTGATCAAGAATTTATTGATGAGATGCTTAGACTTAAAAATATAGTTCCTGCAATATCAGTTGAAGGATCAGAATTTACAACAGATGCAAGAAGAGGAGATGGAATATATAATAAAGTAATAAAATCTATGAAATTACTAAAAGATAATAAAGTTCCATTTGGAATATCTTGCTGCTACACTTCTCAAAATTACAAGTCAATAATTAGCGAAGAATTTGTAGATGAAATGATAGAAAGAGGAGCTTTATTTGCTTGGTATTTCCACTTTATGCCAGTAGGAAAAGGTACAGGCAAAGAACTATTGCCAAAACCAGACCAAAGAAAACACATCTACCATCAATTAAGAAAATTTAGAAAAACAAAACCATTATTTTTCCTAGATTTTCAAAATGATGCCGAATATATTGGAGGATGTATAGCAGGAGGAAGAAATTATCTTCACATAAATGCAAACGGAGACTTAGAACCTTGTGTATTTATACACTATTCTGACTCAAATATAAAAGAAAAAACTCTAGTAGAAAGTCTCCAATCTCCATTATTTATGGCATATCACGATGGACAACCTTTTAACGAAAATATGTTAAGACCTTGTCCAATGCTAGAAAATCCAAATTTATTAAGAGATATGGTAAAAAAATCTCAAGCAAAATCTACAGATATACTAGAAAAAGAAAATGTAGACGACTTGTGCGATAAATGTGAAGACTATGCAGAAGATTGGAAGCCAGTAGCAGA
Organism: Anaerococcus hydrogenalis; assembly: GCF_002871895.1. NCBI lineage: Bacteria > Bacillati > Bacillota > Tissierellia > Tissierellales > Peptoniphilaceae > Anaerococcus > Anaerococcus hydrogenalis. The sequence goes on from NZ_PNHP01000006.1 coordinate 30,834, forward strand.
AGAGTTGTGGAATAATTAAACCTAAAAATAAATCGAATTAGCAAACTTATTGAAAAATAAGAATTAAAAAGTGCCAAAATATAAAATTTGGCACTTTTTTTGTTTTTTACTAAATTTAATAAATTAAGAAAATAATTCATCAAATAAATCATTCTGACTATCAAGGTGAGTAACAAAACCAACAGGAATTTTCCCATCTGTTGCATCAATAATCTCCCTTGCCCCACTTTCCTCAAAAGCTCCACAAAGCTCAATCACATCAGCAAGGCCAATTAAAGACTTAGAAACTTCTTTCGCCTGATCTAAATTTCTAACCCCAATAATTTCAGCATTATTATTTTTCCCAATGGCCTTTCTATCAATCTTTGGATCAAAAGGTCCCATGATTATATAAACAAATTTCATTCTAACTCCTTATTAAATTCCAACAAAAACTTCAACTATTTGTCTTATTTTTTCAAGTATACTCGCTTTCTTTTTCTCCCTGGCCCCATGTCTTCTAGAAGTAGGAGGAATAATCTTATCCAAATCTTCTCCAGCATATTCTACATATCCTTTTGAAATAGATTTTTCTATAAATCTATGAGCCTTATCTTTTAACTTTTCTTGCTTAATTAAACTTTCAATCTTATTTTCTTTTTCTACTCTTGCAAAAGTATAAAAAGCTTCTAGAATATCATCGTTATTTTTTAATTTTGATAAATCAGTCTTATTAATAAAATCCATAACTAATTCTTCTTTTGCCCTTGTTCCAAGAGATGACCTAATAACCCTTCTTACTTCACTTTTTAAATTTTCTATATCTTCATTTTCTTTTGATTTTTCAAGAATTAGGGTCAAAATATAATCTAAATTAATTTCATCAGTTTTAAGCAAATCAATTTGAAATTCAACATCAGAAAAATCAATCTGAATCCCATCAGAATTACCCTTACCATTAGGTTTTGAAATATTATCCCTAATATCAACATAGACACTTTTCATATCTTGCATCAACCTATCTGAAATTATTTTATCAAAATTAGAAAATTCATCGAAATTTCTAAGAATATTTTCTGATTTTAAAAGTTCCCCAAAAATCTCAACAAATTCTTTTTTGTCAGTATCCAAGGAAATTTCTGTTGGCTCGGGGAATTTTTCTAATAATTCATTACAAATATCAATATATCCCTTGGTAACTTTTCCACTTTCTTCATCCTTGAAACCTTGCATATATTCTTGGTATGATTTTTCCAAAATAACATTTACACTATTTTCATCACCAAAAGTTTTTATTGCATCCTTGGTAGCTTTTTCCAAATCCCTAAAACATACAATATTTCCAAAAGTTTTTACCTTATTTAATATACGATTTGTTCTTGAAAAAGCTTGAATAAGACCATGATATCTTAAATTTTTATCAACAAAAAGAGTGTTAAGGCAAGGTGCATCAAAACCTGTCAAAAACATTCCTACAACTATTAGAAGATCGACTTCCTTCTTTTGAACCCTAAGAGATAAATCCTTATAATAATTTTGAAATTCATTGCCATTGGTTGAATAATTTGTTTTAAAATATCCGTTGTAATCATCTATGACCTTTTCCAGAAATTCTTTTGAAGAAGAATCCATAGCAGATACGTCAAAAGATTCATCAGAAATTTCTCCAAGAGCCCTTTGCTCTTCATTTGCAGCAAAACTATAGATAGTTGCAACTTTTAGTCTCTTTTCTTTTGGCAAGGTCCTTTGTTGTTTTTCAAATTCTTCATAATATAATTTTGCAGCATCAACACTTGAAACAGCAAACATAGCATTAAAACCGTTAATCCTCCTATGTTTAAGGTCATAAAATTCATTACGGTGGGTCTTTGTATCAAAAACATCTAAAACATACTTGGTAATTTCGCTAATACGATCTGGATGAAGGAGCATTTTATTTTCAAGTTTCTTTAATTTTTTAAGATCATCTTCCTTCTCAGCACTTTTAAATTTAGCCTCTATATTATTATAATCAACCTTAAATTTCAAAACTTTTCCATCACGAATAGCATCAGTTATAACATAAGAATGAAGTTGAGCCCCAAAAATACTTGAAGTGGTCTCACTTCCAAGGGCGTTTTCAGCAAAAATTGGAGTTCCAGTAAAACCAAATTGGTAATATTTTTTAAAAGATTTTCTAATATTTTTTTGAGCATCTCCAAATTGTGAACGGTGACACTCATCATAAATCAAAACACAATCCTTGTCATAAATTTCGTGATTAGGATTTTTCTTTACAAATTCATTTAACTTTTGAATTGTAGTTACAATAATTTTATTATCATTACTTTCAATACAATTTTTAAGCTCCTTGGTATCCTTGCTCCCATTTACACTGTCAGGTTGAAATCTTTGATATTCTTTCATTGTTTGAAAATCCAAATCTTTCCTATCAACCACAAAAAATACCTTGTCGATAAAATCCAAATTTGTAGCAAGCCTTGCCGCCTTAAAAGAAGTTAAAGTCTTTCCAGATCCTGTAGTATGCCAAATAAAACCACCAGCCTCAGCGCTTCCTGCTTTTTTAGCCTCATAAGATGATTTTATTTTCCACAAAATTCTTTCAGTTGCAGCAATTTGATAAGGACGCATAATTAAAAGAGTATTATTTACATCAAAAACACAATACTTGGTCAAAACTTCGAGAAGAACACGTTTTTCAAAAAAAGTTTTAGTAAAATCTTCCAAATCACAAATAACCTTGTTTTTGGCATCAGCCCACTCACAAGTAAATTCATAATTATTTTTATTTTGAGCAGTAGTATTGGCAAAATATCTGGTATAGGTTCCATTAGAAATCACAAAAATTTGTACAAACTTGTAGAGTGAATTTTGACTATTAAAACTTTCCTTGCTGTACCTGTGAATTTGATTGAAGGCCTCGTGTAAATTCACCCCTCTTTTTTTAAGCTCAATGTGAACAAGAGGAAGGCCATTGACCAAAATTGTAACATCATAGCGATTATTACACTTACCCTCCCCACAAACTTGGTTGGTTACTTGCAAAAAATTATTGTGGATATTTTTCTTGTCAATAATTTTAATATTTTTTGCCTCTCCATCATCAAAAATAAAATCATAAATATGATTTTCTTGAATTTTTCGAGTTTTTTCAACCATCCCATCATTAGGACAATCCAAATATTCAAGCAAAAACCTCTCCCATTCAGAAGATGAAAAAGAAATATTATTTAATCTTTCAATTTGAACTTTCAAATTTTCATACATTTGCTCATTAGACTTAACAAAAATTCTTTCATAACCTTGAGAAACTAAATTAGAAATCAAGTTCCTTTCAAGCTCAGCCTCGCTTTGGTATGAAGTCTCCCTGACTTTTAAATCTTTTTCAAAATTTGCCAAAATAATCCCATTATTCATTTCGGCAATAGTTGATGCATTATATTTTGCTACATCTTCCGCCATAAAATCTCCTTTATTTTTTAAAATCTAATAATTTTTCACGATAATATTCATATTGTTTTTGTCTTAATTCAATTTCCTTAGGTAAACCAACGTTAATATCGTTGATTAATGTATCAAATTTATCAAGAATTTTTACTACTTGTTCTTGGACTGGGACAGGTGGTACTGGAATTTTAAATTCAGAATATTGCTTAGCATTAATATTAGGTTTTGAACTCATACCTTTTTTTCTAAAAATAAAATTTTTATATGAAGTAGTATTCAAACAGTTATAAACATATTTTGGATTTGCGACTTTTTCATTAACTTTAAGCCTAATAAGATAACCAGCAAATATTGCTTTTTGATTATCATTATAAATAAAATTTTTCCCAACAGTAGCACCACTTCTTGCAAATAAAATATCTCCATAATCCAAATAATATTTTTCTTCTATTTTACTTGGAGATACTTTTTCCGACTTTAAATTACCAAAATTATCTATATCTGTTATTCTTATATATCTAACTTTATCGTTGTATTCAACAGCTGAAGCTCCTGAACCATATTCAAGTTTATCTTTAGCAATTTCTCCCAATGTTTTAAATCTAATATCAAATAAATTAACATCAACAATTTTACAAGCCTTACGCAAGGTTTCAAAATAGCACCTAGAGAGTACTACTTGCCTTGTACCATATTGTTTTCAAAAGTCAAGAGTTTTTCACGATAATATTCATATTGTTTTTGTCTTTGTTCAATTTCTTCTGGCAATAATCCCTCAGCATTAGAAATTAAATTTTGAAATTTATCCAAAACTTCCACTACTTTATTTTGAATTTCTATACTTGGAAGTAGTATTTTATAATTATCTGTAACCCCCGTTGATATTTGAGGTAATTTCCCTGATATTGCATTATTTATAAAATATCCTAGATTATTTTTTAAAACATAATACAAAAATTTTATATTTAAAACATTTTCATTTTTGCTTGAATAAGACCACATTTCATTTTTATGAGTAAAGGATTTATCGTAATATTCAAAATCAATATTTCCTCTTGATTTTACGATGACACTCGGATTATTTATTATATTTTCTTTCCCTACTCTTTCCTTGCTAACTTTAGCACTGGTATTTCCACCAGCAAAAACTTTAACTGGAGAATTTTCATCATTTAATTCTTCCATTTCTTTAGCTGTAATTTTTATTCCTCTTTGCCTTTTGCACAAATCTTTTATTTTATAAATTTCTATATTTTTATTTCTTTCATAAAATAATTTATCTTCTAATTTTATCAAATAATCTTTACTCAAAACCAAATCCCTAAAGTATTCATACTGGCTAGAGCGATTTTGCAATTCAGCCTGCAATTCAGCCTGCAATTCAGTACTATATTTTACAAAATTGTCAAGTATTTCTACAATTTTTTCTTGAGTTTTTATTGATGGAATTGGAACTTCTAGTTTTTCTATCTCTGTTTTTGTTATTGTTTGACGAGTATTCCCAAACACTTTCTTTTGCATTTTTTTCCTAAATTCTACAGATCTAAAAATATAATTCAAAAAGCAGGATGTTATAAAATTTTTTTCCTTTAATCTAATCCTCATTATATGATATGAATATACTGTATTTTCAAAATCTTCTACAGCAACTGAAGACATAAATATATCTTCTTTTGTTTCAGAACTAGGTGTAATAAATATATCCCCGTATTTTATATTACAGTCCTCTATTTTTTTATCACTAGCTGTAACTTTCATTTGAGGAATATCACTATTTATATATAAATTTTTATATACATCCATATAATTAAGTAATATTATAGATTTTTCATCTTCTTTAACTTTTTTATTTACTCCTGCACCTGATATTACAGCAATCTCACCCAGCTTTTTCCACTCAACCGTTTCATTTTTAATCATTTCCAAAATTTTACTCATTTTTTCCAACCTTTTTTTTGGCGATTTTTTCTAGTGATTTTATACTTTCCAGATAATCTTTTTCGACTTGTGATAGAGTTTTTTTGTTATATTCTTTAAACTCATTTTCAACTTTCTTTTCTTTTTGTTTTCTAGATATTTTGCCATTATTTTTCAAAAGTTCTTTGCCTGTTGCAAGTAAGATTTTATCTACATGGTCAGACCAATCTTTCATTGTCATTGGTATTTCTTCTTCAGCTCTTAATTCTGCAAAGTCTAAATATCCTGAAACTAAATTATTTAAAGTCTTTAGCTCTTTTTCATCTAGATAATTTTTTGCAACATTTGCCTCTTTTAGGGTAGGAAGTTCTCCCTTAAAGGTCGTCAAACCCATAAAATCTTTATTTGAATCAACTCTATTATATACAAGCTCACTTGCTGTTAAGTGGTGTACAGCAAAGTGCATTTTATTTTGAACTGTTGCGAAAAATCTTTTTGCATAATCTGAGTTTTTATCATAGTCAACACTTGTTGAAAATAAATCTAAAACTTGACGGTAAAAAACTTTCTCACTTGATCTAATATCTCTTATTCTTTCTAGAAGTTCTTTAAAGTAATCTCCTCCGCCATAATTTTTTAGCCTATCATCATCTAAGGCAAATCCTTTTATAAGGTATTCTTTTAATACTGTTGTTGCATATTTTCTAAATTGTATTCCTCTAACTGACCTAACTCTATATCCTATTGCTAGTATCATTTCTAATGAATAATAGGCAATTTCTCTTTCTACTTCTCTTCCACCTTCATTTTGAACTGTCAACTTTAAGTTTACAGTTGAATTATCTACTTCTCCATCTTCAAGTATTGATTTTATATGCTTACTAATATTTTGCTTGGTTGTTTGAAATAATTCTGCAATTTCATTTTGATTTAGCCAAACAGTCCCATCTTCATATTTTAAATTGATTTTTGCCTTACCATCTTCGGTATTATAAATAATTATTTCATTATTCATCAGTAAGCTCCCTTACAATTTCATCAATTGATGCTCTAAGCTCATTTATTTTTTTGACATTTTTTTCAATTTCTTTATTTAAAACTTTTATATCAATTTTCTCCCTTGTGTCCTCTTTTTCTACATAGGTTGAAACTGATAAATTGTAGTCATTTTCTTCGATTTCTGTCCTGTCTACATATCTTGAAAAATATTCTTTTTCTTTCCTATCCCTAAATTCTTCTACTATATTTTTTATATTTTTTTCTTCTAGGATATTATTATTTGTTTCTTTTTTAAATTCCTTGCTTGCATCTATAAATAAAATTTTATTTTCCGTCTTATTTTTCGCCATAACCAAAATGCAAGTTGCAATTGATGTGCCAAAAAATAAATTTTCCGGAAGTTGGATTACACAATCAATAAAGTTATTGTCAATTAAATATTTTCTTATAGTTTTTTCAGCCCCTCTCCTATAAAAAATTCCTGGAAAACAAACAATTGCAGCCCTACCCTTACTTGATAGGTAAGAAAGTGAATGCATAATAAAGGCATAATCAGCGTAGGATTTTGGAGCAAGTTTTCCCGCTGGAGCAAAACGCTCATCATTAATCAAAGTAGGATCCTTATCTCCTATCCATTTTATTGAATAAGGTGGATTTGAAACAATTGCATCGAAAGGTTTTTCATCATTATGAAGTGGATTTAATAGAGTATCCCCTCTTTTTATTGAAAAATTATTATAGTTTACATTATGTAAAAACATATTCATGCGGGCAAGGTTAAAATTTGTCATATTTATTTCTTGACCAAAAAATCCTTCATCAATTATATTTTGATCAAATTGCTTTTTCATTTGCAAAAGCAAGGACCCACTTCCGCAAGTTGGATCATAGACCTTATTAATATTTTTCTTTCCATCCATAACAAGTCTTGCCAAAAGTTTTGATACGGTTTGGGGTGTGAAAAATTCTCCTCCAGATTTTCCTGCATTACTTGCATAATTTGAAATTAAATATTCATAGGCATCTCCAAAGGCATCAATGTCATTATTTTCAAATTTTTCAAAATTTATTTCACCTATGCCTGTTAAAATATCAGCCAATCTTTTATTTTTTTCTAAAACACTTCCACCAAGTCTATTACTTGTAGTATCTACATCTTCAAAAAGTCCCTTAATGTCATCTTCTGATTGATATCCAATAGCGCTTTTTTCTATTGATTTAAAAATATTTGCCAAATCTGTATTAAGATTTTCATTTTCTCTTGCGTGTTTTACTACATTTTCAAAAAGTTGGCTTGGCAAAATAAAAAAGCCCTTATCTTCAACAGTATTAGGCCTAAAATCTTCTTCTGCTTCCTCATCAGAAATTTTTGCATAATCAAATTCCAAATCTCCAGCTTCATGCTCAGCCTCATTAAAAAATTCTGTAATATTTTCGGAAATAAACCTATAAAACAAAATTCCAAGTATGTATTGTTTAAAATCCCAACCATCAACAGCACCACGCACATCATCAGCAATAGCCCAAATTTTCCTATGAAGCTCAGCTCTTTGCAAGGCTTCATTATTTTTTATATTTAAATCAGTCATATAACCTTCCTTGTTTTATAATTATTTAATCTGTTTATATTATAACATATGGGAAAATCGATTTTTTTAAAAATATATTACAAAATGGATATAAAAATACCACATGTTAATAGCATATGGTATTTTTGTAATATATTTATTTTTTAAAATAGTCTTCCAAACCTCTGGACTTTATTAATTCTATAGCCATTTTATCTTCTTGTGTTAGTTTTGATTTATTTGAATCATTTATATCAGCAGACCACAAATTAAATATTTCTATGATTCTATCAGAAACTCTTACATCCCTTTCCATTATTTGCTCTATCTTCCAGTCTTTTGAATGAGTTTGTGAAAAATCTTTAACTATGGCTATCTTTGATTTTCTATACAATTCTTTCTTTTTTTCAAAATATCCATTACTTGCAATTATATTTAACCTTTTTTCAAAGGGTATCTTATTTCCCAGATGTTCAATCACATCATTGACCTCTTCTTCTGAAGAATTTAGGAAATAAGAGTTCTGCCATTTACTAGGAAGAATATGTTCTATTTCCCATTTTTCTGGCAAAAGTTCATCTTGTAAGTTATTATCATAAGCCAATAGTTTTAATAACATCCTTACCACATTTCTATGTGGATTTTTTAATTGCTCTCTAATTATATTTTTATCAACCGCTTTAAATTCAACTTTAGGTTCATCGCTATTAATGATATCTGCATTTAAGTTTAGAATATTTTGCTTAACTGCGTTAATTGTAGGAGTTACAATATATCTACTACATAAATTAACAAATAGTTTTCTTAAAAATAAAAGAAATTTATCTTCGAACTTAACTGAATCTTTGTAGGATAGGTAATAATTTATTACTGGATATTTCCAAAATTCATTAGGATAGGAGGTAAGGATATCTAAAACTTTTAAAATTTCAAAGTTACTTGACCAATTTTCACCATCTATTACTTCCTTGTTATTAACTACTGACCAAAAGTTTAATATAAGTCTCAAATTATCCATTAATTCTAAATCATATAACCTAAAAAAATTACTACTTGAATAATATTTTCTTAGACCTGGAGTAGTTGTCTTCTTATCATTCTCTTTTGCTCTAAGATAAAACATATAATAATAAAATAATTTCTGAATACTTTCACCAGCATATTCTGCACCTACACTAAGTTCTTGCCATTTTTGAATAAAATCATTTCTAGCTTCACTATCTTTAATATTATTATAGATTTTTGCTTTAAAAATATCCGCATCTGATAAGGGTAAGCCCCTGTCATTGAGAGTTGAAAATATTGTAAGGGCAGTATCCTGACTATCGGCTTTGATAGGAAGAACAATTGCTTTATTTAAAATATTGTTTATCAAGTGATAGAAAGTTAGGGGCTCATCTTTGGCATACTGATCTATAAGTTTTTGACATAACAAATAATTTTTTGTGTAATTATCTTTAGAATCTTTATCGCAAAGACCAGTACTTAGTATATTATTTAAAATCTCATTATACTCTGATTCATAAACCCTAGATTCTATTAAAGTCTTACTTTTATTTGCTTCACCACTTAGCTCATCAGTTTCCCATAAAGCAGGTTCAATCTGACCAATAAAATTATTTCTCTCCTTAGTATCATCCATTTTTTCAATTTTTGTATATAAAGCTCTTAGCAACAAAGATAGGGTTGTAATTCTTTGTTGGCCATCAATTATTTCTTGTTCATTATGATCATTCGTATATGAAACAATTGTTCCTAGAAAATATGGAGAATCAATTCTTTCTTGAGTATACTCAACTATATCATCAAATAAAGTTTGAACTTCATCTTCTGACCATGCATAAGGTCTTTGATACTCAGGTATTATAAATTTTTGTTTTTTTCCTGCATCTAAAAATTCTTTTACACTTTTCTTATTTATTTCTATTGTTGTTGACATAACCTCTATTAAATTCCTTTAAATTTCTTTCTATAAAACAAAATAAGTTATCTACTTACTAAATTTATATTTTTTAAACTTACTTTATTCTAAAATATTTGTATATTTATTTACATTATATCATAGCATAAAATATTCTTATAATTATAAAATTTCAATTTAAATAAATATATATGAATTTGCTATAAAACCTTTATTTTAAGAATTTAAAGCCAAGATATTTATATTACAAGCTAATGGATTAGTAGAGAAAGGATTTCTGTAAAGAGCATATTTTAATATATAAATAAATACCATATCGTATAAAAAAAGACCGCAGCTTGAAGCGGCGATCTGTTTTTTTGTCCAATAGTAAACTACTTGGACCAATAATTTACTTTAAATTTTTTACTTCTATTAATATTTAATAAGTATAAGTTAATTCACATTCTCATTATAACTTACAATTTTAAAATTTTGATAATAAGGAAAATTATAACTAAAGCTGTTTTCCTACTTTGCATTTTTTTAAATAAAATTCCTACATAGGAAATAACCTTCTAAGAAACTTTCAGTTTCATGACTTATTTTTTCGGACTCATTTTCGCTTCGTCTCAAAAATGACTGATGCAAAAGCATCGGTCACCCAGTACGGTGGAATTACTCCCATTCTTCTTTTCCAAACGTACAATATATCCCAAACCATTCAAAATACTACATTCTATTTTTTAGAGTATCACCAATCCATTTAATTATAGGACATTTTCAGATTTTTAGTCCCGTCCCATTCCCAATACCAGTACCAGACAAAAATTTATAAATTTTTAACCCTTTAAATTTCCCTATAATCAACCTCGAAGGAACTGTCATTTACTTCATCAAGGCCTTTCATATGTTTCCCAAGTAAATTAAACATTTTGTACTTATCTTTTTTTCTTGTTCCCTGTCAAAATATACAAGTTCATCATTGTAATTTATTTTATAATGTGATGAATATAAATCTAGAATTTCATTATTTAATTTTTTTGATATACTTGTCATTATCAACTACATCTATTACCGTAATTAACTCTTTCTTTTTTGCGTCAAAAACACCCTTCCAAAGTAGACGAGATGTAAAATCTAACATTATTATTAATTTCTTCATTTATTTTGCCTAAGATATCACATTTAATTCAAAAATTTGAATTTTACTTTTATAATTCTCTAACTTTTAATTTCTTTTGTTGTATGAGAATATAATTTCTTTTATTATGTCAATCGTAAAATCATTCAATATATTGAAACAACGCACAACTATTAACTTTAATTTAGAAATATATTTTGCTTACCTAACCACGATCCAATTTCCATCACGCTTTGTTCCAATCCTTTCAATCATCTTCTTTTCTTGTAATGATTTAAATGACCTTTCAATAGTCCTTAAAGTTACACCTATTTTTTCTGCAAGTTCAATTGATGTTAGACTTGGATTTTCTATTAAAAGTTCTATCACTTTCTTTTCAGACTTGTTCAAAACGACATTTTCATTGTATATTTGGTCAATTACTTCTTGTTCAAAAGGAATAGTACAGCTAATATAGTTGTTTTAAATTTCAAAAACATCTTTGACATATTTTTATATTTCAAAATCAGACTTTGTTCTTATATCTAAGTTTATTATATTGCTAAAAGATATCACCTAATATAAAACACCTCAAGACTTGGGATTAGCCATTTTTTTGCTTTTATAAAACGATATTTTTCTATACCCATCTTAGCTTAACCTAATACTATGAAATTTTTTCTAATAAAAAGTTTCAGCTATTTGCAAATACAAATCAGTAAATATTGAATTTTTACTGGCAACAAGGGATAAATCATGAACTAGATTGAAATCTTCTAGGTCAATAACCATGAGAATACCTTCTTCTAGTTCTTTTTTTACACAAGATTCAAAAATAAAACTTATGCCACAATCCGATTTGAGCATTTCTACTATGGAATGCATATTATTTATTTCTATGATATTTGCAAAATCTTTCGTATCAATATTGTCCATGCTTAGAAAATTTTTTAATATATCTAAGGTGCCAGATCCGTCTTCTCTAATAATAATTCTTTCATCTAATAAGTCTGTTAACTTTTTTACTTGTTTTTTAAACTTGTGGTCCTTGTGGCTGATGCAAACAATCCTATCGCTTTTGTATTTTTTAATAAAATAATCACTAGATTTTATAAATCCCTCTATAATGGCAAAGTCTATCCTCCCACTATCAATATCACTTAAAATCTCGTCCGTATTTTCATAATAAATATGGAAATCACAAGAAGGGTTTTCTTTAATCAAGGCTATAAGCTTATCCAATATTAGGTATTCTCCTACCGACCTAGTAAAACCCAGGGAAATTTTTTCACTCTTAGTTTTTTTCTCAGATAATATCATCTTCAACTTATCTTGATCATTTGACATAGAAAGTAAAGCAGATTTTAGAATCTTGCCCTCATCTGTTAGACACAAATTCCTCTTATTTCTATAAAAAAGCTTACAATTGTAATAGGTTTCTAAATATTTAATATGAGTAGATATGGCTGGCTGTGTTATATTAAGACTTTCAGCAGCCCTTGTAAAATTCATATATTTACATACTTCCAAAAAACTTTCTATCCTAAAATCTAACATAGCATCCTCCACATCCATCATAACAAATTTTTATCATATGGTAAATAATTATAATTTTACATTATATCTATTTATTATATAATAACAAAAGTGAAAGTTATTATATAATAAAAAAAAGCGAAAGGAGAATATATGATAAAATCTATAGAAAAAAATATAAAAGGGATTATTCTCTGCCTTATAATTGCAATAATATCCCAGATAATCGGCAAAAAAATCCCACTAGTAGGCCCAGCAGTCTTTGGTATTCTAATTGGAATGGCCCTAGGTCAAATTATAAAAGACAAAAAACCTTATATTGGTGGTGTGAGATTTACATCAAAGAAAATCCTTCAATATTCTGTAATCCTCCTTGGGTTTGGTCTTGATCTTGGAATTGTTTTAAAAACTGGTAAAGAATCACTTCCAATCATCCTATCTACCATATCAACATCACTTATAATAGCATACCTAGCCTACAAGTCTGGACTTATAAAAGGACATATCGCAACTCTTGTTGGTGTTGGATCATCAATTTGTGGAGGATCTGCAATTGCAGCTGCCGCTCCAGTTATAGATGCAGATGAAGATGAAATAGCCCAAGCTATATCTGTTATATTCTTTTTTAATATCTTATCTGCTATTTTATTTCCAAGCTTAGGTCGTATGATTGGATTTTCTACTACTGATGGTCATGCCTTTGGTATATTTGCAGGATCTGCTGTTAATGATACATCATCAGTTACAGCATGTGCATCAACATGGGATACAATATATAATCTAGGTAGTCAGACGCTTGACAAGGCTGTAACAGTAAAATTGACTAGAACCCTAGCAATAATTCCAATATGCTTAGGACTAGCCCTCATTAAGATGAGAAACGCTAATCAAGAAGATAATAAAAAAATTTCTATAATACAAATTTTCCCATTCTTTATAATCTACTTCATCCTTGCAAGTTTGATTACAACCATAGCCCTAGCCAAAGGAGTAAATATTGAATTTTTCAAACCCTTTAAGGACTTATCCAAATTTTTTATTGTAATGGCAATGTCAGCTATTGGTTTTAATAGTGATATAGTAAAACTATTAAAATCAGAAGCAAGACCCCTTGCCCTAGGTGGCGTGTGTTTCATAGCAATAACCTCAATAACCCTAATACTACAAAAAGTACTAGGTATATTATAAAATAAATCTTTTAGAAACTGACTCCAAAAGTTAGCAATAAAACTAACTACTAGAGCCAGTTTTTTTATTAAAAAATACAAGACCAGTAATTAGAAAGCTTTAAATTATAACTAATGAAAAAATAATAAACCAAATCCTACCATTTATAGATATTTTTACTCTAATTATTCTTTTCCAAACATAAGAAATATTCCAACCAATCAAAATACAAGATTCTATTTTAAAAATATATCAAACCCACCTAATTATAGGAAATTCTCAGATTTTAGTCCCGTCTCTATCCCAGTAACTCAATCTAGGCCTAGTTTCCAACCATATTTGATACAATTAAACTATTTATCTTGACACTGAAACTCTTTACTTTTGTGTATAGAAAAAGGGGCTGTTACAGAATGAATAATCATCGTACCATCGTTAGAAGCTTCTCTTAGGAAATTTTACCTCTACTGGCCGGTGGGCCGATCGGCGCCTACCGGATGATGGAGGCTATATTAGCCCGTCGGCTTAGTGAGACTTTCCGTGGAGGTTATTCTAATGATATTGGTACAATTTATTCATTCTGCAACATCCCCTAATTTTTTGTCCAAATGTAAAGTATTTGGAAGAATTATTCAATTTATTCTTTTTTACTTCCAGTACCATTTGAGTACCAGTAGCTATTTTTTATTCTCTGCGTTTGAGTGTGTCTATATCATACTTGAAAATTTCTTTGTAATTGGGAGGGCCATTCAGTGACAAAATAAAAAAAGTGCTCCCTACTCAGTGACCTATGATTATAAATCAATATCTGGAACAATTTGAATTTTGTAATCAGGATAAAGTTTAGAAATTTCTTCTTCAATAACTTTTAATGCTTCATCTCTCTCCACATCAAAACTCAAGATAACATCAAATCTAATACTTTTATTATTTTTGTCTATATAAAATCCATGAACTTGTAGAGCCCAATCGTGATTCATAATCTTTCTTTCAATTGTTCTTCTAATTTCTCCAGCTTCCTTGTCCCTTGTGTTGTAGGAATAAACACCTAAAGCAATCAAGATAATACCAGTTTTTTTATAGATTTTGTATTGTAATTTTCTTGTAAGTTTATCTACTTCATCAACATCCATATGGTCTGGAAGCTCAATATGAAGAGAGCAGTAATATTTGTTAGGACCATAATTAAAAAGTGCAAGGTCATATACTCCAATTACAGGGTCTTCTTCTTTTACTAAGTCTTCAATCTTTTTCACCATTTCTGGATCGGATCTATGACCAATTAAATCATCAATAGTAGAAAGAATCATTTCTATTCCTGCTTTAATCATAAATACAGAAATGACAAGACCTACATAAGATTCAAGAGAAAGTCCAAAAACCATAAAAACAATGGCAGAAAGAAAAACAGAAAGTGAAAGAATTGAATCAAATAGTGAATCTGACCCAGATGCAATTAAAGCTCCTGAGTTTACTTTTTTTCCCTGTCTTTTGACATAGTTTCCTAAGAAAAACTTCACTACAACAGCAAGACCAATTACAAAAATAGAAAGCTTGGTGTAGGTAGCAGGGCTTGGGTTAATAATTTTTTTAACACACTCTACTAGAGAAGTGATTCCAGCATATAAGACAAGGGCGGCTATGACCATAGAAGAAATATATTCAATCCTTCCATAACCCATGGGATGCTTTCTATCTGGAGCCTTGCTTGCGAATTTTTCTCCTATAATAGTTACAAGAGAAGAAAGAGCATCAGACAAGTTATTAACAGCGTCAAGGGTTAAGGCAATGGAATTGACAAAAACCCCAAGTATTGCCTTGAAGACCGCTAATAAAACATTGGTTATTATTCCAATAATACTCGTCCTTACAATAATTTTTCCACGGATTTCTGATTCATTTAATACTTCAAAATTGTTATTTGACATTTTTTCACTCCTTATTATTAGCAATAACTTTTTTACTAGCGGATATCTTTTGATCTGTATATAAAACAAGATCTTTAATTACAAGTTTTTTAATAACCTGTGTGAGAGTTTCCATATAGGTCCAATCTATTTTATCATTATTTAAAGGAAGTTTCATTAAAAATTTTTACTGCGTGAACTACGTAATTTATGACCATAAGAAAATTTTCCTAACAGTGATTTTCCTACTGAAACACTAATGAATAGGAGGTTCATTTATGGACAAATTGATATTAGAAACAAAAAATCTTACTAAAACATTTGGAAAACAAAAAGCAGTAGATAATATTTCTTTAAAAATAAAAGAAAATTCTATATATGGCTTGCTAGGACCTAATGGGGCTGGTAAATCGACTACATTAAAGATGATTACTGGAATGATTCATAAAACATCTGGTCAAATCTTTTTTGAAGGTCATGAGTGGAGTCGTGACGATTTATCAGATATTGGTTCCTTGATAGAATGCCTGCCTTGCATGAGAACTTATCAGCTAGGGAAAATTTAAAAGTAAGGACACTCCTACTAGGGTTACCAGATTCTAGGATTGATGAAGTTTTGGAAATAGTTAGTTATCGCTTATCTTGTAAGTTTGTTTATAAGTGGTAGAATGTGCCTTAATCCCAAGGATCAAATTACTAAGTTTATCATAAGAACTATCTAATCACTTTATATACTCAAAAGAAACAAACTTTAGTATAGGTATATTACCTAAAAATAAAACAAATCCGTTTTCCCTTATACCTTGACCTAGAGTAAAAATAAAAAATAAGCCTATAGCCAAAACCCCACAAGAAAACCCAAGAAGTCTTTTGAGTAATTAAAGCAAAGATAAAAAATAACTAGGGCTAAATAAGACCAACACCTAAGATAAATGGACTTTTCTTAATCCTATAAATATTCCCTCTAGCAAGTTTTATATTATATAATATTTGCTTTGGATTTACTCCTTGCAAATACAATCATCTTGGATATGAAATATAAGCTTTAGGCTATCCTCAATCTCATCCAAACTATCCTTATCTAAAGAGTAGTAGGTATTCTTACCATCTCTCCTGCTAGTAACAAGCCCCGCTTCTTCGAGCTTTCTCATATCATAAGATAAGGTAGGCTGAGTATTATCAAACTTCTCAAGTATCTCACAAGCACAAAGCTCATCACAAGATAACATATCAATAATCTTAAGCCTCTTAGGATCAGAAATCACCCTTAGCTTTTTAGATAAATTTTCATAATCATCACTCATAATCCACCTCATATAGAAATATTTCTATATGTTGTTTTACTGGTGGATTTGAGGGTGTCAATTTGGTGGGGGAAGATTTATATAAGTATTGTTGATAATAGTTAAAGTTTGTCGGACTAAATCCTATGATAGGAAGTTTTAATATAAGTTGATTAATAATTATCTACTAAGGACATCATAGTTCTATTTAATTACTCTTTTATTAGACATTTCTCCTTGATATTTTCCTTTATTATACCAAGTGAACCCACTCCACTCACTATATTTCAATTCGTTAATTCCTATATTAAATCTTTTTTCTCCCATATTTGTCCAGAATAAAACATAATTTTTTTCTTTTAGAAACTTATCTATATAATCTTTTCTTATTAAAAATCTATGAGAATATTTATTATCAACACTATCATAAGCAATCAACTCATCTTTATCATCATAAAAGTATCCATCATAATTTTTTTGCTGAATTATTAAGGAAGTAATTAATTCTTTGCAAGGGACATGAAACGACACTGGTTCTTCTTGAGATGCATCAAACTCTTCTTCCCAAACATACTTATGGAATGCAGGTAGTATATCAGCCACCTTCTCTTTTAATTCAATCTCTTCTTCCCATTTTTTTGATTCAAAAGTTATACTGAATCCATCAAGTTTAGGTAATTTACCTTCTCTTTGTATTATCTGTTTCTCACCAGTCTTTTTAAAATATTCGCTCCATTCATGCTTGAAAGTATCTTTATATCCTGATGACCAGTAATACTCTCTATTGAACAGATTGTATATAGAACTATATCCTTCCGGAAACCATCTTCCTAAAAAGTTTTTATTAATTAACGATTTTTTCAATCTATTAAACTCTTCTTCTTTAATAAAATATCCTTGGGAGATTCTCCAAATATTCTGCTCTCCATTACGATTATATTCACTATTTTTTGTATAGCTATCCGCTTTACTATATAATTCTTTAAAATTATATAAAACAATCCACTCCCTTGAACTATAATCAGATTGGATTAAGGATTCGTCAAACATATTTGCTTTAAGCTTAGTCCATTCTGTAATTTTCTTATCGTCTTTTTCCTGCTCAGATATAAATTCTTCTTTATTATATATAGTAAATTTAGGCTTTTGATCATCAGGCAAACTTATATTTATGTTTACTGTAGGATCAAAATCTCTAACATAAGGATTCCAAGGTCCTATAAATTTATCACCATCATTATATAGGTCTTCTAATTTATATTTATCTGATACCCTAGCTAATATATTGTAAAATGCTATCCATTGATACTTTTTACCTATTCTTTCTAATTTTTTTGTATCATGTCCATCAGTATAGCCAATATGAGAATCATAAACTCCAAACAGTTCATTTTTATATCCCAAATTATCTATTATATAATGCATAGCATAATGATATAAATTTAAAATATCTACATTTTCAAAAGATTGTAAGGCTGATTGAAATACATACCTACCAAAATCACCATATCCTAGACCTTTTATATCTGGTCTCATAGAAGAATCAATTCTATTTAATCCATTATCTATTAGCGATTCCTCATCATAATATTCTTTTTCTGGTACTATTGGAATTTTTTCTGAATTATATGGCGGAAGTATTCTTTTTCTATTGATGGAAGTTTCACCATTCTCATTTATAGATAAATATTTTTCTATTATAAGCCTAGAATAATCACGCAATAGTATATCAGGATATACATTTTCTTTATTGAATACTGATGAATAAACATATTCTGCTAATTTCTTAAATTCCTTTTTGTTACTATCCAAGTTTTTCGTACAAGCTCCAAAAACGCATCCATATAATCTTTGTATAACATAAGGGTCATTGACACCTTCAAATCTTTCTAAAGTATATAAACATAAATCATAAGAATTTTTTAATACTTCAATTAAAGCTTTCGAAGCCTTATCTCTTAAATTTCTATTAGTTGATGTGAATAGCCAAGCTAGGAGTGTTATTAGATGTTTTTTATCTTCCATGTTTAAACTATCTATACTTCTTCCTGCTTCAATATATCTTACTATTTGATATAATCTATCTTCGTCATGTGCTAACTGATTAATATAAGTCGTCCATATGCTGTCTCTCTTATTTAAATCTTGTTTAAATAGAACATCATGCAAATAGTTCGAGTTTAATTCACATTCACTCTTCAAACTATTTTCGATTAGCATTTTAAAAAAAGTTTCTGGAACTATAGGATTATTTTTTACTATTTTATTGAATGATTGAATATCTATATTACTAGAGTCTCTTATTGATTGGCCTTCAATATAATTATCTATTAGTAAATCAATACTTTTTTGATCATCTAGTTTACTAAGAGTATCATTTATAGGATCTATATTAAATTTTTCAAAAGATAACTCACATATAAAATTAAATATATCAAGATTATCCGATCTTTCTAATTCTCCATTTTTTATTTGTAATAAATTATTTAGCATTAAAAACAAATCATCGATATTTTTAGATTTCTTTAATATATGTTTAGCTTGCAAATAATCGCCTAATAAATTATAACCAAAACTGTAAAATTCCTCATCTTCAAACATAAAATTTATTAATATACCATATTCGAGTAAAATTGGAACAATCTCTCTTGGCTTTAAGTCGTAAATATTCCAATAATATAAGCTATATAAGGCTTCCTCTGATATTGAAATAGCTCTGTTATTATATAAAACTGATGCCATTTCTTCTAATATCTTCATAAGTTTATTCTTACTTATTCCTAAATTTAATCTTTCATTTATTTCTATGCTAGTTTTATCGATAACATTATTGAAAAGCTCAGAAATATTCTTTTTTCCATGAGAATATACTTTACAATATAGTGTTAAAAACAAAGGGTTAGTTAGATCATAACTTAAAAAATCAGAAGGAGAAAAAGTTATATCATAGTGATTAAAAAAATGATTCATTACTTCTATTATATTTTCTTTAAAACCAAAGTGCTCTACTTTTGCGATTTTTTTATTCTCTATCTCATTTTTTATATAGTAATCAAGAATGCTGTTTTCATATCCATTTCTTATTGATACCGCTAATTTAATAAATTTTCTTTTATTCACTTCATCGTATAATTTGGATAAATTATTCTTCCATATTGATTTGAAGCTACTTTCATTTATTGCATCTATAAAAATATACACATCTCGATTATTGATTGAGCCTATACCTTCTAATACGTCGAGAAATTCATTAAAACTATAATCTAATCCATAATTTTCCATTATTTGATTCATAACAGTACTATTATTTATAAAAGTATGTCCTAAAATCAATATTGAAGAATCATCTCTATCAATTATTCTCTTATTAGTACTACCCAATAAATGAGATTTACCTGAACCAGCTTTACCTGTAAGTATTAGCATTTTATTATTAATTATTTCTTTTTCATTTTCATTTAATTCAATTTCCTTATAAAAGTTTAATAATTTTTTTAAATAGAGAGACTTTCTATCTAGTTCATTTAGTTGATTATGATATTCATTTTGTAAGTTATCGATCTTAAGTTCATTAGACAGTTCATCTTTTTTCTCGTTTATATCATTTATTTCATTATTAATTATTTCAATTGAATTAGAAAATTCATTTTTCAATTGACTTGACCATTTAAGGGCTTTATCCATAGTATAATAGCCTACATCATCTAAATTTTCTATTTCATCTAAAATACTATCTACAACCTTTGATATTTGCTGGCTACTTATTTCTCGATTTAAACCCAACAAATAATCTTTTAAGTCTTTTTTCTTATTATTAATATTTATTATAGCTTCTTCGTCTCTAATAAATAAATTTATAAGGGATTCTGCTTCTGTCTTCTCATTTAATTCAGGATTATACCTTGGACCTAGGTTATTCAGAGATTTAATGGACTCATTTTCAAACCATTTCTTATTTATACTGTGTTTTTTAAAATAGTATAAACATAAATCTTTATGTTTAAATACTTGATCTAATATTTCTTCATTTGTTATAAGCTCAATTTGAATACCAGCATCTTCTAAAGATTCTTTAATTCTAGTAAATCTCTGACTATTTACATCTAAATTTCTGTTACAATATAAATATAAAGTATCTAATTCGCCTCTATAGTTACTGATTACTTTATCTGTTGAATTTTTTATCTGTGAATAATCATTTTTAGAAAGATATTTTGATTGAAAAGAAATCCATGATTTTGTTACATCACTAAACAAAGGTTCTATCTCTGTTCCTGCATGATTTGGATTAGATCTAAATATTACATCCTTGGTGAAAAAATATCTTTTGAATAAATTTCTACATAAATCTTCAAAACTCTTTGTAGTATTTTCATTTACCGCTTCAAATTGTGTCCAATTAATTGAATCCATTTTTTAAAACCTTTCTCTTTTAAATGTTTTGAATATATAATATATTTTTATTGTTGTTAAACCTATCCTATACCTCTTTTTATCGAAAATATAATTTATGAATCAATATAATAGTTGAAGTATGATCAAATCTGTAACTAAAAGGTAATTATTATTATAAATTATACTTCATATTACATATATAAATGATAAGTCATTCTTAATTTATCTTTTTCCTTCCGATATTATATATAAATCATTTACTTCCCAGTTTCAATTATTCACTAAAACCTGATACAATATTAATAATAGTTAATTTTTACTGTATTAGATTCGAGGTTTTTATGGATCAACCATTGATTGATTTTAATTTTTATCCTGTGAGGCTTTCTCTTAAAAGCCTACTAAAGGATAAGTCTACCAAAAAAATATTATATTGGCTACCAATACTTATGAGTACTTGGGGGATAGTTTTGATGATAGGGCTGAGATTAAGGAAGCTACTTTACTCATGGATTTGTTCTAAATCCTAGGACATATGGTTAAGGGTACCAGGGTGATAGCTTACTTACTGCTAGGATAAATGTTCTGTTGACGTTTGTAGAATATTTTGGAAGACGACGGGATGAAGACCAGTAACTAATAATAGATGGACAATGAACCAGATTGACCAATGGCAAGAGTTCGCTAGAAAGTTTTGGTAAAAGTAGAAAAGAAAAAGGATGATGCTGCGGAATAGGTAAATATATTATGTAACATCACCCTCTAATGTTAAATTCAAGCTTATTAGTATTATCAAAAACATTCAAGCTAACGTAATCAGCTAATTCAAACGCTTTTTAAGTCTAGCCTTTACGTATCTATCGTTATCTTTCCGATAAAACCGTTCAAAGGCTTTTGTTAATTTAGAAGCAATATCTTCTAAGTTTAGATACTCATATCTCGTTTTTCTAACAGAACCATACATATTATTTTCATCAATATAATATTCATTATTCATATAGACTTCAATTGAACTTTCAATTAAAAAAACACTTGTGCTTAGAACTCCAGTATTTTCATTATAATCTTTTAACGTCACTTCTTTTCCATGCATAACTTTATTCCTAATTTTTAGTATTTTTTTAAACAATGATTTAAATTTAATTTCATTAATGTTTTATATATATCTGTGGCAAATACTTTTTTTCTCTTTCTGCATTAATATATAATGTAATGAATAGTCATCTAATATATTATTAGTATAGTGTTCTTCTATATCATTCACTATGTCTTCATAACTTCTATCAGAGTACTTAGTAAATAGAAACTTCTCATATGTAGATAATGTAAAATTTTGTAAGGCTGTATCTATATTAAAAGATCCATTACTATTTCTCATTAACACATTTTTTATTTTATTAGATTCATCTAATTCGTAGTCTATTTTAACAATTGTCTCGCTAATCAAAGATAAACCATGATTATTAATTAAGGACATGTATATTAAGCTTCTTAATTTACTTTCAAATTCAGTGATTCGAGGAAATAATCTTCTACTATAATAGTCAGATACTCCATCAAAAGCATATATTACATAAAATTCCTTTCTAACGTCTGGTACATTTAATAATTCTTTAATATATGATAGTGTTTTAGCAATATTAAAACTATCACCCTCTAAATAAATATAAAAATTTATAACATTGCCTTTTATTCCTTTGGAATAAACAAATCGAAGATCCTTACTATGATATTTTATCTTAATTTCCTCAACAATTGAGTTATTTTCTATAAGATTTTTAATAAAATCTACATATATAATTTGTTCTTCTTTCGCAAATATTAATCCATCAATATACAAATTACTTTCTCTCCACATAGTCAGCTACAGCAGTTCTTGTTAATTTTCTTTCTCTTACCAATCTATTGTCTTTCCGTTTAGACTATAATAAGCATATTTGTCGAAGTTTATTATTAAAATGCCTTCTCAAATCAACTTGGCTACACTATCTTATACATATATAACTATTTGACCTTTGTTATAAATTTCCATTTTATACCTAAATTTTTATTTAATAACAATCATATAATAGTTTCAGTTGTTCGGAATTTCCGAATAACCAAAAAGCATAATATATATGAATAATATCTAATTCATAGATTCAAATACCATAGTTGCCTGAATCCTATCTCTTCCGCCAAGTCCGACACTGCTACCTACTGCTGTTGATATAGTGTGAAGTCTATAACCTTTCTTAGCTTGCTTGTTGATAACCGCTTCGAGTTCGGATAGATTTTTAGATCCTATTCCTATTAATTTTTCTTTTAGGGTAACTTGTAATACAACATAGTTATAGTTTTTACCTGAGCCAAGGGACACCGTAGATGCATCATTCAAAATCTTTTGCATATCAGCTTCATTAATATCTTCATCATTTGATTTTTAAAAAAAATTTGCCATATCAATCCTCCAAAAAATATTTTATATTCACTAATTTCGTTTTTTCTACCCTAATCCAAATACCCCAGCACTTCCCCCTCCACAAAGTCACAGGCAGCTGTTCTTATTAGTTTTCTATATCTTAACAGACTGATGTTTTCTCCATTTTCTTTGTTGTAGGCGTCTTTGTCTGCGTTTTTTATTAGCTCATCTTCTCCTAGAGGCTTGTTGTTTTCCTTTTTGTCTTTGTAGTTGATAGTGTAGAATACCAAGTCGTCTACCTTTACCTTGTAGTGGTCGGCGAATTTGTTTATTTTTTCTTCTATTATTTTATTTATTTTAATTCTTGCCAAATCTTCGATATTTTGATCTACAAATTTATCTGGGTCTTTTTTCATTTCTTGATAGATTTCTCTGTAGATTTCTGCTTTTTCTGGGTTGGTTTTTGCTAGTTCTTCTATAGTTTTTTCTATTTCACTATCTTGTTTTGCATCATTACTTGACCTATTTTTGGCCTTTTCTTGCATGAGGTTTGCTAGATAATTATAATCTATGGTTCCTTGGTGTATTGAGATTGGTTCATAGTACAGGTCTAGTGGGAGATTAATGTCTGTTTCGTCTGTTGTTGGCAGCAATGCTTTTATATAATTATATTGGTCAAAATATTTTTCCAAGGTCTTCTTATCTATAGCGTTTTTGTAATATTCTTCATCCTCTTCATATTCGCTGTAGACCATTACAGATGCATTAGCCTTGTCGAATTTTTGAAAGACCGAAACAAATTTAACCATTTTTTCTATGCCGTACTCAATCTCTGGGCTTTCTACTAAATCATAGGTCAATAGTTCTTCTACACTTTGGTCAAATTTCTCTTTGGATTCTTGATAGGTCGGTGCAGTCACATAGTTTTCTCCACCATTTGAATAGAGTTTGAAGGCATTTTCGATTGCTTCTTCAAAGGCTTTCGGCGCCCTAAAAGTTATTATCTGCCCATAGGCCTTGCGCTCATCATAGAGTCTATTGGTCCTAGAAAATGCTTGGATAAGTCCCTGAGGAGTCATAGGAGCTCTATCTATCAAAAGTAATGACATACTTGGAGAGTCAAATCCTGTTAGGAGCCTATCGACCACTATAACTATATCCACCTGCTCAGCCCTAGACTTATACTTATCCTTTTTCCTGGCAAGCCTTTCGTTTAGGTTGCGGTTGTAGGAGCCTATGGTTTCTAAGGAGAAACTTGTTCCATATTCCTCATTATAGTCAGCCAAGGCTTCTTTCATAGCTTCGTTGTTTTCTATTGTTCTTTCATCATTTTCTACAATAGAATATGTCATGGCAATCTTTGGGAAATCAGCCACCATAGACTTTATCCTATCGGAAACTTTCACCTCAGACCTAGCCTCAATCACTTGTCTAAAGAGCCTATAATAATCCTTAGCATCTTTGATAGATGATGTGGTAAGTATGGCCCCATAGGTCTTGCCTCTACCCCTATCTAGGGCAAATCTTCTGGCCATTCCATTAATAATTTTGTCTATAACAGCAAGCTTGTATTCATCATTTTCATAAACCTTGTCTGGTATATATGGCTCTAGGTCCTCTCTCTCGTATTTGTAAACATCCATATCTGGCTTAACATTTGCCACTATGTCATATACACCTTCCCCAATCATATCCATATTTTCTACTTGAAAGCCTAGCACTGCCCCATCACCTATGGCTTCCTTGACTGTGTACTCGTGAAGCCTTTTGCCAAATTGTTCTTCTGTAGTCTGTGGCAAATCTCCAACGGCAGACTTTTTGTTTTCAGCAAAAATCGGCGTGCCGGTAAAGCCATACCACAAGGAATTGATGAAAAATTTCTTCAAAATATTTTGCTGGGATGGAGATATAGCCCTGTGACATTCGTCTATAACAAAAGCTATTTCTAGTTTTCTAAGCTTATTTACCTGACTATCTCTTAACCACTTATCCCTGTTATTAATCATATAGTTAAGCTTTTGGACAGTTGTCACCACCACCGACCTATCATCTGATAGGAGATGAGATTTCAAATTTTTGACATTGTCAGTTGATTCTATATCGACCGTATCGTTTGCCGCATAGGCCAAAAAGGAAGATGTAGTTTGCTGGTCAAGGTCCACCCTGTCAACTATAAAAATAGTCTTATCAATACGGGGAATCTGGTAGAGGTTTCGACTGGCCTTGTAGGAAGTTAAGGTTTTACCAGAACCAGTTGTATGCCAAACATATCCAGACTCGTGCTTACTTGCCGCCTCTTTTAGGGCCTTGATAGCGTGGATTTGGTAAGGACGGAGGAGGATGATATTTTCTCCCTCATTATCTAGCACACTGTAGTGACTGATTAGCTGGTGGGCTTGGGGAATGGAAAGGACATCTCTGGCAAATCCAAAGAGGTCATCCACTGAATTATTATCTCTATCATTCCACCTAGTTAGAAACTTTTTGTTAAGCTTAGTATCAGTATTGGCAGCAATGTATCTGGTAGTCGATCCATTGGAAATCACAAAACATTGGAGACAGGAAAAAAGTCCCCTGTACTTGTCTGTTGCTATATAGTTTTTGATTTGATTGTAGGCATCCATATGAGAAACTGATCTCTTCTTTAACTCTATTTGGATAAGGGGAATCCCATTGATAAGGAGGGTCACATCAAAACGAGCGTCTCGGTCTAGACCCATGGTCTTTGGGGCGACAAATTAGTTGATAACCTGGTAGACAGAAGATCCACCAGCCACATCCTCTCTTTTGAATACTACAAGTCTGACGGTACCCAGGCTGGCATCTTCTCTTTGGACAGAGACTTTTGCTATGCCATTTTCCCCAACCAAGAACTTGCCCGCTTCATAAAAGGAAGAAAAAGTCATGGCATTTTGGATTTGGCGAAACTCAGAATCAGTCAAAGGGTAGTCTGCAAGGACAGACTTGTTGTTAGTCTCAAGTATCCTTCTAAAGTTATTCCAAAGGTCCTCATGAGTCTTGATAGCTGGCTCATAGGTCCACTGGCTCTTGCCTGAAATAAGCTGGTTAATCAGGTCTTTTTCTAATTTTAATTCATCATCAAATTTTATCTCTACCATAACATCTCCTATACAAACATCTTTTGGAGTAGGGATTTTTTCATCATTTTATATGACTCTAGTAATTTTTCTTCGTTTTCGATTTGGCTGTCTAGGTTTTTAAAGAATTGACCTATTTTTGCTTGTTCAGCTAGGGATGGAAATTTAAAAGAGAAATCTTCAACATCTTTTGAGGATATGTTCGGTTGAGCTCCAGCTATTAATATCTTGTCTAGTTGACTAGTAAATAAGTGCGATCTCAAAATCACAGATAAATATAAATAATCAATTCTATCACTTTTTGTAAAATATCCTACACGTTGATTTTGATAAACTTTACCTTGAGTTTTTAAAATAGATATTTTCCCTGTAGTGGCGCCAGACATCGCTAGTACAATAGCACCATTATCTAAAGATATATTATCATCGTTTAAAATTTCAGTATGGTATACATAGTCTTCATTAGTCGTACCATTAGAATTGATGTTGGAAATCCTCAATATTGGAATACCATTTTCAATATAATTTTGACTTTTAAACGCATACCCACCTCTAAGACTAGTAACTTCTCCAAGTCTCGAAACAAACCAATTTGAATCAAAACCATCAAATCTAAATTCAGGTACAAGTTCATCTTTTTTAGGGAACATTTTCTGGAGCATGGATTTTTTGAAATCTTCCATCTTGGCAACTTTGCCTTCTTGGATTTCGATTAGGGAATCCAACTTTTTAAACAAATATCCGATTTTTTCTTGTTCTTCAAATTTTGTGTAATTAATTTTTTGATTTTTTATATCTGAATTATACAAATGAACTACTGATTTTCCTTGAGCCTTCTTTGATAATGATCGTTTTACACTTCCATTAGATAACTCTAAAGCTAGAAAATGAGAATTTACACCATCAATTGGCTCTATAATATTTAAATCCCCTCCTAATAATACGTTTGAAATATTCATATGAGACGCTCTAGCCAAATCTTCCGCAGTTTCACCAGATGAGGGAATTAGGACTTCATTCCCTTTGCTTAAAATAGAATTAACTTTAATACTATCCGTATAAGTTTCTATTTCGTTTATTTGACTTTTATAATTTGTATACATTTGTCCGTATAAATATATTGGATATTTTCCGTTAGATAAATCATTTTTTGAATATCCCTTTCCTTTAGAAAATTTTGCAATTTTAGAAAGTTTCTTCTCTTCCCACTCCCCATCAAAGCCAGCAAACCTTAGCTCTGGAACCTTTCTCATAGGTCTCCTCCAAGGATTTCCATAAATCCTTCAAGCTCCGCCTTGGCCTCATCTGTATTTGCCACAAGGTCTTTCATATCTGCTAGGATTTCTGCTTTAAGCTTATCGGTTTCTTCATTGATAGCCTTGATATCTTTTGATACTTCTGCCAAGTCTATGGGATCTTCTTCTTCGAAGGTATCCACATATCTTGGGATATTTAAGTTGAAGCCATTTTCTTCTATCTCATCAAACCCTGCTAGGTGAGCGAATTTATCTATGTCTTCTCTAGACCTTAGGGCCTTGTATATCTTTTGGATATTTTCCTCGGTTAGCTCGTTTTTGTTACCTTTTTTGACAAATTCTTCGCTTGCATCTATAAAATAAACACTTCTGTCTGTCTTATCTTTCCTTAGTATTATAAGACTTACTGGGATTCCTGTGGAATAGAAAAGATTTGGAGCAAGACCAATGACAGCATCTATTGATCCATTTTCTAGCATGATTTTTCTAATCTTTTCCTCTGCCCCCGACCTAAAGAGGACACCATGTGGGAGAAGGATTGCCATGGTTCCTGTGTTTTTTAAGTGGTAAAAACCATGGAGGAGAAAGGCAAAGTCCGCCCTTGATTTTGGTGGAAGGACTCCGTATTCAGAAAAGCGTGGATCATCCAAAAATCCCTTGCTCGCATCCCATTTGGCAGAATATGGCGGATTCATCAAAACAGCATCAAAGTTAGTTGGCTCATCTACTGGCCAATCATCTGATAGAGTGTTACCTTGGTTTAAGCTCTGATACTCTAGGGGCACGTCGTGGAGGATCATATTCATACGAGATAGGTTGTAGGTAGAATTGTTTAGCTCCTGACCAAAGTATCTGATGCGATTTGCTTCATTGGAAAAGTTTCTTACATTTAAAAGCAGGGACCCAGACCCAAGGGTCGGGTCAAATACAGTAAGGCCCGCCTTGTCTTCTTTGCCATCCATAGCTATCATAGCCATAAGTCTTGAAACTGGCTGTGGGGTATAGAATTCTCCTGCTTTTTTGCCTGATTCTGAAGCAAAGTTTGCTAGCATATATTCGTAAACATCACCAAGGACATCGCCAGAATAGTTGGCAAAATTGACCTCGGCAAATTGCTTAATAACATTTGATATGCGTTTGTTCTTCTCTTGGGGAAGCTTGCCTAGCTTGTTTGAGTAGAGGTCTATATCTTCAAACAATCCATTGAAGTCCTTATCAGCTCGCTCGATTTCATTGAAGGCCTGGCCCAGGTCATCTAGTTGGAAGGTGCCTTCTTCGATTTGCTTTATAAAATTAGTAAAGGTATGGACTGGGGATATTACAAAGGAAAATTTATTCCTAAGCTCATCAACAATAAGATCAGCATCATCTCCTTGCATCTCTTCTTGATAAATTTGCTGAATAGTTTTAAGGTCGGCATCATCAACTTCAAGTAACTTGCCAACCTCATCAAGCATCTTATCTGATAAATATTTATAAAAAATTAT
The DNA here is from genome assembly GCF_002871895.1 of Anaerococcus hydrogenalis. NCBI lineage: Bacteria > Bacillati > Bacillota > Tissierellia > Tissierellales > Peptoniphilaceae > Anaerococcus > Anaerococcus hydrogenalis. The sequence goes on from NZ_PNHP01000006.1 coordinate 60,297, forward strand.
TCCTAATAAATAGTTCTTATATTCATTGGCATCCATCTGAGACCTAAGATCATCAGAAGCCTGCCATAATTTTTGGTAAAGATTAATAGTAGTTTCCATATATACACTCCTTGTTAGTATAATTATAACAAAAAAGGCTATTTTTAGCTAAAAAAAGCAGAGTAAGTTTTAACACTAACTCTGCTACTAGGTCCAAGTTTAGGGATAAGTTCAAAAACAAGGGTCTACTTTTTTCCTCGTATAAAGTACATTAAGCTATTATTAAGTTTATTCTCTTTTACAAAAAAATCGTTCTTAAATAAGTATCAATTACTTCTACCAACACGATTTATCTTACACCATTAAGTTATGATCTAATTTTTTGCCCAAATTTAAACCACTTCGAACTATTATTCAATTTATTCTTTTTTAAAAATGTTCCCATTTTAATCCCAGTTACAGTTTTTAATCTTCTGTAACCATTGATTTTTGACGTCGTAATTTTATAGAAGTCATTAACTATAATATCCTCTCGAGGCCTTTGGCCTCTCGCTTAGTTTTTCGGACTCAGCCTAGCTTCGTCTCGAAAATAACCGATGCACTTTGACATCTTCATTTCACTAAACTAACAAACTATAATATCCTCTCGTGGCCTTTGGCCTCTCGCTTAGTTTTTCGGACTCAGCTTCGCTTCGTCTCGAAAATGACCGATGCTTATGCATCGGTCACCCTTATATGTTGGGACTATTCCCATTAGCGAATCAGAAAAGCCAACGCTCCTATTTGTCGCGTCGGCTTTTCTTCCCTGCAGAAGGGTTTCCATCCATTTATTCTGCGGCGCTTCACACCTTGATAAATGGTGGAAAACTTAAAAAATATTGCTCGCAATATTCTTTACTCCCATTCTTCTTTTCCAAACGTACGATATATCCCAAACCATTCAAAATACTAGATTCTATTTTTTCTAATATCACCAAATCCACCTAATTATAGGACATTTTCAAATTTTTAGTCCCGTCCCAGTCCCAGTACCGGAGAAATATTGTTTTAATATAATATCTATTTTTGTCTTCTAAGCTCTTAAAAGTAAAAAAATAAGTAAAGAGTCAAGATAAAGATAAAAAGTCTATATTAGGGCAAATAAAAAACTTTAAGACAGATGATAAAGCCAAGTCAAATAAGAAAAAACATAGCAAAGGTACAGAGAGGTAAATATCAGCAGTCTTCGGACTGCCTTTATTTTTTTTGATTATTTTTTTAATCAACTCTATACACACAAATACAAATATCTATACATATCCATTAAAACTAAAAATATGGGTCTATAAATAAAAAATTAGTTTAATCACTGCAATCACAATTTAAATTATGATGCTCGCAAGCTAAATTACGGACTTCACTAGGAAGTTTTCCCTTGTATCTTTTGTAATAAATGGAAAATTTGCTATGGGATGCGTATCCAACAGATTCAGCTATTTCCTTTATAGGTAGTTTGGTATTTAAGAGAAGAGTTTCAGCTACATTCATTCTTTTTCTTTGGGTGTATTCTGTAATGCTTTGACCATATTTTTCTTTGAACAAATTTTTTAATTTTGTTCCGCTCATTTTAGATATTTTTTCAAGAGTTTCCTGATTTACATTCATGGCGAAATGATCATCTAAAAATCTGGCTACATCTTCAAGTGCTTTATTATCATCAGATTCAATTTTATATTTTTTTCTATTTAAGTAGGTATCGATTACTATACTTATCCACTCATTTGCCTTGGCTTTAAAGAAAAAATCAGCGGCAGGAGCGTCCATCTTACAATTTAATATTTCCATTGCCACTTTTTCCAATGACTTTGTAAGTATTATTTGATTTGTTTGAAGTAAAGCCCTATAAAAGGATTCAAGATCGATATTAATGGATGACAGGTGCTTTTCTAAAAGTTCTCTTTTAAATCCAACAGAAACAGTGAGATAGTAACTATTCTCGTGTAATAAAAATAGAAAGTCATCTTCTATATTGTCAAAATCAAGAGTATATAAGGAGTTTGGCGTCAAAGTTTGATAAGGGTTAAATTTTTCACCGTTTGCACTTACAATATAGCTAGAGCATATCGAAACATAGTTTTCCATACTATAAGTACTATTTTGAATAACTTCTTCTTTGATATAAAAATCGTGGATATCAATAATAAATCCATTTCCTTCATAAAACCAATATAGGCCTTCTGCATTAATTGAATCATCTTTACTCCAACAAAATGTATGCCCTGCACTTGAATATTTCTTATTATTTTTACATTCATCTACGTTCATATATTCTTTTACAAAATCATAATATGTCATAACACACTATCCCTTTTAGACAATATTCCAATTAGCCTTATTAATTCAAAACTATTGTATTAGTAATTATAACTGATGTATAATAAAAACGCAATGATAATTATTATCTCCTAGGCAAATTTTAATCTAATAGGAATATTAAGGAGGGGAATATGAAAATTTATAAAAGGCTTTTTTCCTATGTGCCTGAAGAAAAACATAATGGATATATAGCAGTTTTTTTATCAGCACTATCTGCATTTTTAATGGTGTACGGATATTCGTTACTGTATAAACTTTTAAGAAGTTCCATTGTTGAAGGGGATTTATTAGTAGCTAGGACTTTGTCCATTCAAGCTGTCTTATATTTGACGATAGGGGCATTAGTTTACTTTTTGTCGGGCTTTTTTTCTCATAAACTTGGATTTCGCTTAGAAACTAATTTAAGAAAAAAAGGTATAGATGGACTTACAGGAGCAAGTTTTCGCTTTTATGATTTAAACCCATCTGGAATTATAAGAAAAACTATTGATGACAATGCAGCTAAAACTCATACGGCAGTAGCACATATGATACCAGATAACTCTCAAGCTTTTTTAATTCCAGTATTATCTTTAATACTTGCCTTTTCTATTAGTAGCAGAGTGGGATTAGTTATTCTTATACTAACAATAGTAGGGGCTCTTATTTTAAAGAACATGATGGGTGGAGGAGAGTTCATGGAATACTACCAAAAATCCTTAGAAATTTTAAGTGGTGAAACAGTTGAATATGTCAGAGGCATGCAAGTTGTTAAAATATTCGGAGCTACTGTAGAGTCTTTTAAAACTCTTTATAAGGCGATTAAGGATTATTCTAAGTATGCTCTTGATTACTCAATTAGTTCTAAAAAACCTTATGTACTATATCAATGGATATTTTTTGGAATTATTGCAATTTTGTCTATCCCTTTAGTTTTTACCATAAATAAAGTTAATAATGCTAATTTGCTTATTGTTGAACTATTCATGATTTTGTTTTTAAGTGGAGTAATGATGGTTTCATTTATGAAAATTATGTGGGCTAGTATGAACATCTTTAACGCTAGGTATGCGGTAGATACTTTGGAAGATTTATATAAAAAGATGAATGAAGATAAATTGTCTTATGGAGAGAATATTAATTTCAAAAACTATAATATAGAGTTTGATAATGTAACATTCGGTTACAATGGAAATAAAGTATTAGAAAATTTATCTTTTAAATTAGAAGAAGGAAAAAAATATGCTTTGGTGGGTCATTCAGGATCAGGTAAATCGACTATTGTAAAGCTATTATCTGGTTTTTACAAAGTAGATAGTGGCAGTATAAAAATTGGAGAGAGACCCTTAGAGTCTTATAGTAAGGATGCTCTAATAAACACAATTTCTTTTGTTTTTCAGGATAGCAAACTTTTTAAGACATCTATTTACGAAAATGTTGCTCTTGCTAATAGAAAGGCAAGTAGAGAAGAAGTTATGAAGGCTATGGAACTTGCAGGTTGTAATGTTATTTTAAATAAGTTTCCTGAAAGGGAGAATACCATAATCGGATCAAAAGGAGTCTATTTATCAGGAGGAGAAAAACAGAGAATTGCTATTGCGAGAGCCATGCTCAAGAAATCTAAAATTGTAATTATGGATGAAGCTAGTGCTTCTATTGATCCAGACAATGAGTATGAGCTTCAAAAGGCCTTTAAAAACCTTATGAAAGATAAAACAGTTATTATGATTGCCCATAGGATGAGTAGTATTCGTTCTGTTGATGAAATTTTAGTTTTAGAGAATGGAGAAATAATTGAAAGAGGCAGTGATCAAGAACTTATTTCAAAAGGTGGAAAATATAAGGAATTATTAGAGCTTTACGATAGTGCAAATCAATGGAGGGTTAAAGATGAGGAAATTTTATAAAAAACGCTTTTGTCTGACTGATAAAGGGGCTAAAGATCTCACTAAATCTACTATATCAAGTTTCTTGGTCTACTGTATTAATATGGTTCCTGCCTTTATTTTAATGATGTTAACAGATGAGCTTCTTTTGAAAAATGTTAAAAGCCCTTATTTATATTTTGGCGTTTCTGTTGTTACATTAGTAATAATGTATGTTTTGTTAGCCAAAGAATATGATGATCTTTATACTACAACTTATGAAGAGAGTGCTAATTTAAGAATAGATATTGCTGAAACTCTATCAAAACTTCCCCTATCCTACTTCTCAAAACATAATTTATCAGATATATCTCAAACGATTATGGCAGATGTGGAAAAAGTAGAACATGCTATGAGTCATTCAATACCTAAAGTAGGAGGAATGGTTTTATTTTTCCCACTAATTGGAATTATGTTAATGATAGGTAATTTTAAGATGGGGCTTGCAGTAATGATCCCAACTATTTTAAGTTTTATACTAATACCTATTGCTAAAAAGTCGCAGGTAAAAGGAAACAAGAAATATCACAAGGTACTTAGAGAAAACTCAGAAAAATTCCAAGAAACCATTGAACTTCAACAAGAAATAAATAGTTTTAACTTATCCGATGAAGTGAGGTCTTCGTTATATATGCAGATGGATGAAAGTGAAAAAATACATCTTAAAGTTGAACAAGGCTCTCTTTTTGTAATGGGTTTATCCTCTGCTCTTGGCTTTGTAAGTATTGCAGTAGTTAGTTTTGTTGGGATTAGCCTTATTCTATCTGGGGAGATTGACATTTTATATCTCTTAGGTTATTTAATGGCTGCCATAAAAATAAAAGATATTTTAGATTTATCAAAAGAAGGATTATTAGAAGTGTTCTCTATAGATCCAAGTGTTGAAAGGATTAGGGAGATTAAGGAAACAAAAATTCAAGAGGGTAAAGATGTAGAACTGAATATGTTTGATATAGTCTTTAAAAATGTAGCTTTTTCTTATGATGATAATCAGGTTTTAAAGGACATTAGCTTTACTGCGAAACAGGGAGAGGTAACGGCTCTAGTTGGAGCTTCTGGCTCTGGAAAGACAAGTATATTAAGATTAATATCAAGATTATATGATTATGATAAAGGTCAAATTTTAATAGATGGAAAGGATATAAAAAACATTTCCACAGATTCTTTATTTAAGAAAATATCTATTGTTTTTCAAGATGTTACTTTATTTAACTCATCTATATTAGAAAATATTCGTATAGGTAAAAAAGATGCCAGCGATGAAGAAGTTGTAAAGGCAGCTACCCTTGCAAATTGTATGGATTTTATTAATAAACTTCCTAATGGGTTAGATACAGTTATAGGAGAAAATGGGTCAGAGCTTTCTGGTGGTGAAAGACAAAGACTTTCTATAGCTAGAGCCTTTCTGAAGGACGCACCAATACTTATATTAGATGAAATATCAGCAAGTTTAGATGTTGACAATGAAAAGAAAATCCAAGAAAGTTTGAATAAATTAATAAAGGATAAAACCGTTATTATTATATCCCATAGATTAAAATCTATAGAAAATGTAGACAAAATCATAGTCATAGAAAATGGGTATGTGGAAAGTCAAGGTAGTCACAAAGAATTGATAGAAGGATCAAAATTGTATAACAATTTATTAGAAAAAACGAAATTAGCAGAAGAATTTATATATTAGGAGTATTAGAATGAATAATAAAAAGTTAAAAGGAAAAGACGTTATTACGATAGGTATATTTACTGCAATATATTTTGCAATCAATTTTGGGTTTATGCTTTTAGGCGGTCTTCATCCATTAATGTGGATACTTATGCCTGGCTTTATAGCCTTGGTTGGATCTATACCATATATGATTATGGTTCAAAAAGTAAAAAAAACAGGAGCAGTCATAATAATGGGAGCTATTGTTGCTATAATATACTATTTAACTGGTCAGTTTAGTTTAATAATAATTGCATCATTAGCAATTGCTAGTATTTTGGCAGAAGTGATAAGATACCTATCAAAGTATGACAGTTATAAATGGAATTCACTTTCATATGCTTTCTTTTCATTAGGTATGATAGGTTCTCCAGCACAAGTATGGATTCTAAAAGATGAATTCATATCAAAAATGCTTGAAATGGGGATGCCAGTAGATTATGTTAATATATTAAAGACTTTTATTAACACACCGATGTTAATTGTATTAATTTTAACACCGTTTGTTTTTGGACTATTATCTTGTGGGATTTTAAAATCATTTTTATATAAAAATTTTGAGGCAAGGAATTGAAATGTCCAAGCGATTAAAATTAGATCCTAGAACATCAATAATATTGCTTTTATTAGTAAATATATTTCTATTTAAAAGTAGACCTGTAACGAGTGAATTAATTTTAATGAGCTATTTGTTGATTATTTTGACAGTTTGCGGAAATTTTAAATCGGGATTAAAAGTATATTTAACTTTTATTACTTTTTTAATAATAAATTATTTTGTTTTTCCCTATTCACCTAAGTGGATTGTAACGACATTTATTGTACCTGTTTCTTATGCAAGGAAAATTTTTCCTTGCATAATGGCAGGAACATTGTTATACAAAACAGTGACCGTAAGAGGAATTGCAGGAGTTTTTAGAAAATTTAAATTCTCAGAAAATTTTATTTTAGCATTTATGATAACTTATAGATATTTTCCCACATTAAGACAAGATATACATTGTGTTAGAGAATCAATGAAGATTAGGGGGATTAGTATGATTAAAAACATGGATATATTTGTTGTACCTATAATAAATTCTGCAATTGATATGTCTGAAGAGTTATCTAAGGCAGCTGTAACACGAGGAGTCGAGAATCCAGGTAGAAAAACAACTATAATTGATTTTAAATTCACCGTTTATGATGTATTAGTTATTTTATTTGTTGTTTTAATTATGGTTATATTTTAGGTGAGTTAGAATGGGTTATGTAAATATAAATGATGTATTTTGTACCTCTAAAACGGGATATAAAATATTAAAAGGGATCAACTTAAATGTTGAAAAAGGCGAATGTATTCTACTTATGGGACTAAGTGGTTCAGGCAAAACGTCATTGACTAAATTAATAAATGGAATTATACCACATTTTGAAGAAGAAACTGACTTTGTTGGAGAAGTTTTAATAGAGGGAGAATCTACTAGAAATATATCACAATATAAAATTTCAGAAAAAGTTGGTTCGATATTTCAAAATCCAAAATCTCAATTTTTTAATTCTGATGTCGAGGGAGAAATTGTATTTGGTCTTGAAAATATGGGAACTGATCCAGAGTTAATAAAAAAGAGCTTAAAAAAAACTATTAATAATTTAAATATAGATAGATTATTAGGGAAAAATGTCTTCTCATTGTCGAGTGGGGAAAAACAAATTTTAGCTTTTGCATCTATTTTTGCATTAAACACAGATATTGTCGTATTGGATGAGCCATCTTCAAATCTTGATATGGATACAATTGAAACGATAAAAAATAATATTGAAATATTTAAAAAAGAAGGGAAGACAATTATAGTTGCAGAACATCGACTATATTATTTAAAAGACATAATTGATAAAGCATATTATATAGACAAAGGCATAATTAAGGATTGTTTCACACAAGAAGAGATAAAATCATTTAATTCAAAAAAAGAAGATAATCTCAAAATTAGAACCTTATCTACTCCGAAGTTGGAAGTTCTTGAAAAAGAATTTAATAAAAATGATGAGTATTTATGCGAAGATTTATCGTATACAATAAATGGAAATTTCATATTTAAAGATATTAATATTTCTTTGAATAGAGGTGAAGTATTAGGTATAGTTGGGAAAAATGGTATAGGAAAAACAAGTTTATTAAAGTGCATTTCAGGACTTATAAAGAAAAATACAGGAAGTGTTTTTTTCAACAATAAACTCTTAAATAATAAAGATAGATTAAAAAACACATATCTTGTAACACAGGACATTAATTCACAATTATTCACTCGAAGCGTAAAAGAAGAATGTGAATTAAATTTACCTGAGGATAAATTAAATCAGGTAGATATAGTTCTAAATAGGCTTGGATTAGATAAATATAAAGATAAGCATCCAATGTCGCTTTCAGGAGGACAAAAACAAAGGTTAACAATTGCCTTAGCTCTACTTTCAAATAAAGAAATCATAATCTTTGATGAGCCTACAAGTGGTTTAGATTTTAAAAATATGATAATTGTATCAGAAGCTATAAAAGATTTGGCGAAAAAATCCAATAAAGTTGTAATTGTTGTTTCGCATGATTATGAGTTTTTAAATAATGTAGCAGATGGAATATATAAAATGTCATAAAATCAATAATTAAAATCTTAAGGGTCTATAAATAATTTTGTGTATCAACCTAAATCCTGGTAAAAAGGTAAGGGTTGATACATTTTTTATTTATCAATGTTTATCCATTCCTCTAGAATTGGAGTTTTACTTAATTTTACACAACTTTGATAAACTATCAATTTTTCATGAAAATTTAGAGTTGATTTTATTGGATGTATTTTTGTAATTGCCATACTAATCACCAGAACTTTCTTTTGATTTATTTAGAAGTAGAGAATGGATCTGCCATATTTCTCTTGATAATTTTTCTATTTTTTCTCTCATATAATCTATATCTTTCTTGTAAATAACACCAGTTGTATTAGTAGCTTTTGCAATCTGGTTTATATTATTAGTTGCATTTGAAAGTAACCATTGGAGATCTCTAAATGGTTCTAGATCTACAATATAAATTTCTTTTTCCAACACACATTTTCTAAGAAAGTGGGACATTGTTTTACAATTTGCAAGTTTCATTTTCTTTTCAAATATTTCTTTTTCTTCGTCTGTTAAATATATTTTAAGTTGATTTTTTCTTGTTCTATTATCCATAATTTTCTCCTTTGCTTATATCTTTTGGGGTCTTAGGGTTCTCCCTAACAAGGTAAAATTCATAAAATTATATAGCCTTAAAAGCTATTAATTTTTTGATTTTTTCGTAAGTGGGTACTCACTTACTGTGCTTGCTATTATTAGCAAGTCTAAAATTTATTTTTTTATATTTTTTCAAATAGGAATTAATAAGTGTAACTGTAACTTATAAAATAAAAACTTCCAAAATTAGGCGAGCTTGTTTTAAGAGTCTATGTCAACTCCTTATTATCAAGCCATTAATTTATGTAATCCTAATTTAAGAAGATTTATAACGATGGGTTACAGGTTACAAAGTTACATTTGTATCTTTACTTGATTTGCAGTATCTATTTCTAATTGATTTTCTTTTTTCCATTCTTCTGGCAATAAATTCTTGTCAACTTCTATAAAGTCAATTTCATTTTCTTCTTTCTTTTCATAGTATAGTTTTACTGGAATTGAGACCCCACTTGGTGATATTCTCTTAGTCTTTGATGACCTAACTGGAATCCATTCTTGGAAATAATTATCCATGATCTCTGAAAAAGACTTTGATTTTATTTGGTAGCCTTGCATGGTTAGTTCTTTGAAACAAGTTATATTTGGATCTGCACTTTTTGGCTTATATTCTTCTAAGAAATATCTAATGTCTTCCACATCTGGGTTTAGATATTTGAACTTTTCTTGTTCCTTATACAAGTCTTTTAAGAGATTTTTTGGTATAGTCCATGCATGAGTCTTGTTTTTAAAGATTTCATACCCTAAGGCTAGAGCCTGATTAAAATCTTCTCTTATGCGTGAGATATATTCTTTATCCGGGAGTTTTTCTTTATTATTTTTATCTGGAAATATAGTCCTTACTCTTTGATTCGGGTTACATTCAACAGGTAAATATCTTCTTTCTCCAGTATGATCATTAAGAAAAGTTCTTTCGTTTAATGTCCCTATAAAGATGCAAGTTCTTGGCACATCTGTTGCATATTTTTCGTAGGGTATTCTTATCCTATCGCTTAGTTTTGATAAAAAAGATTTAGCTTCATTAGCCGATTTTGCATTTCTTAAAGCAACGAATTCTTCGATTTCAACGACAGTTTTACCCATAAGGTTCATGACGGCATCCTTGCCTTGAATGTTTTCTATTGTACAAAACCAATCATCTGTTATGGATAAGTATCTTGCAAAAGTCGATTTGCCTATACCTTGTCCACCAACTAAAACAATCATCTCATCAAACTTAGCTCCTGGATTAAAAATTCTTTTTATCATGCCCAATATCATATGTTCCATTATCCAATTGTTAAGCTCTGTATCATCCGCTCCCAAATACTTTGGTAAAAGTTTTCTAATGGCATTTTTATCTCCATTCCATTTTAAATTTTGAAGATATTGCTTTGGCGGACTCACTTCATATTGATGAGCTACAAAACGAATAGCTTCCCACATTTTGTTTGCGTTATAATTAATTCCAAAATGTTTTTCTATCTCTAAGCCTAATCTATTATTTAAAGAATCATCCCAAAGTCGTATTTGATTTTCCTTTATATTTCTTTCTCCGATAATTTTTCCCTGGAATTTTATTTCATTGGTAAATTTATCAAATAATATTTGTCCATCAATTATTTTTTGATTTTGACAATATTTGGGATTTAAAATAGCTGTTACAATATTACCAGTAATTTGTCTAACCGTCCCCTTATCCGTAGTTTGTAAGTCTAAAAAGGCGTAAGTCTGATCTATTTCTGGGAATTTTAATTTAATATCTGTCATAAGCCTTACTCCTCTTCTTTTTACAACCATCTAATCTCTTTATTGTTTTATATTTGCTCTCCATTTTATCCTCCTGTCTGGTATAAATAAGACTCCTGTGGTAAAATGAACTTGTCTAGAGAACACTTCTCACAGGAGTGTATGCCTTTACTCTTTGTAGTAGGGGCTTTTTTCTTTTTTGATTTCTTCATATATTTCTAAAATATAGATTAAAATATCAGCTTCATCGTCATCTAGTTTTCCAACCTTTTTAATAACTTTTGCTAGTTGAAATATTTCCTTGGCTATATTATCAGAAAGTCTGTAATCACTTACTAACTTAACTTCGTGATTTAATAGCATTTGAATAAAATAATCTTGCTTTTTAAGTCCACTTATTTCTATCTTTTTGTTTATTAGATCATATTCTTCTTCAGATACCCTAAAATTTAAAATGCGATTTCTTTTTCTATTTTTCTCTTTATTTCTAGTTTTTTGTGAAATTTTATCTAATGAATGTCTTCTAAACATCTTTATCGTCCTCTTCTAATAAATCTTTCCAATCATTTGCCTTGTTATTTCTTACTTGCGTTAAAGACAAAGCCATTTCTTTTTGCTTGCTAGGGAAGAGATGAGCATATCTATAGGTGATGTCAATTGATTCATGTCCAACCCTGTCAGCTATTGCAGTTGCAGAAAATCCAAGTTCAATCAAGAGAGAAACGTGAGAATGCCTTAAATCATGTATTCGAATTCTTTTTACTTGAGATTTCTTAGATCCCCTATCCATTTCATGGTGTAGGTAGCTCTTAGAAAAATTAAATATTAAGTCTTTGGGTTTTAACTTATAAAAACTTTCTATATATTCTTTGATCTCATCAGTTAAAAATTCAGGCATAACTATTGTCCTTATACTTTTTTTAGTCTTAGGAGCAGTTATTACATTTTTCCCATCTATCCTTTGTAAAGATTCATCAATTTTTAATGTATGCCTTTCAAAATCAAATTTCTCTTTTGTTAAGGCTAATAATTCTCCCAGCCTAAGACCACACCAATATAAAAGTTCAAAAGCATAGAATGACTCAGGTTTATCTTTAATAGCTTCTATAAATCTTTCATATTCATCTTGAGTCCAAAATAGCATTTCGTCAGCTTCTTTTTCACCCATAGAACCAACATCACGAGCAACATTAGTTTTTAAATTGTAGTACCTACAAGCATGATTTAAGATACTGGATAACTGGGCATGAATAGTTCTCAAATAAGTAGGAGAGTAGTTTTTTCCATTCTTATCCTTAATCTTCATAAGCTCATTTTGCCATTGAATGATGGTTACATTATTAATCTCATTAAGCATTAGATCACCTATATAGGGAAGTATTTTTTGATTTACAATAGCTTCTTTTGTCCTCCAAGTATTTTCTCTTATTCTTGGTTTTCTATCTCTCTTATAAAGTTCAAAAAACTCCCTAAAACTCATCTCAATTGATTCAGAATGTTGATTTAAAAATTCTTGTTCCCATTTTAAAGCTTCTTTTTTTGTTAAAAATCCACGTTTTTTCTTAGTTAATTTTTCTCCTTTCCAGTTGGTGTAATTAAATTTACAAAACCAAGTCTTGTTCCCGCTTTCATCTCTAAATGCTGGCACTTTAAACCTCCTTTGCATTTGTTGGTTTATAGCAATACTTTTCCATAAAGTATTCTCTATTTACCTTTCCTCTTTGCACACGATAACCTAATTTAAGTAGATCTTGATTCATGTCGTTTATAATCTGATATGCTGTTGTCCTACTTACATCAAGAAATTCTTGTACATCTTTTGCATTCATAAAAATACCTTTCATAATGTCCTCCTTTTATAGTTTGTAAGGTTCTACATCCTCAAAAAAGGCGAGCATTAATTTATATGTCTTACAACTTCCGTTCAATATCGAACGGTATGTATATATAGTAACAGTTCATATTTGTTCTGTCAAATTTTTTCTATTTATTTTTTTCTGAAAAATTCAGATGCTTGCAAATATTTACAACAGAACAGTTTTGTTGAGCTTTTGTTCGTTTTGTGATAAAATATTTATAGTTATTGTGAAATAAGGAGGAGTTAGTTTGATTTCTGGAGAAAAATTAAAAAAGTTAAGACTTATGAGAAACTTAACTCAAAAAGAACTTGCAATTAAGTCTGGTTTGACAGATGCTGCCATAAGAAATTATGAACTTGGAAATAGATCTCCAAGTAAAGAACAATTACAAAAAATATCTGAAGCACTTGATTGTGACATATCAGCATTAATTAATCATGAACCTAATTCTATTTTTGAAATAATGCATATAATATTTGATTATGAAAAAGACATGAAGTTTAGACCGTTGGCAGGCGATGGAGAAATCACAGGGCTTTTATCAAATGATGTAGACTTCAATAATTTTCTTATAGAATGGAATGAGATGAGAAAAAAGCATTACAATGATGAAATAACAGACGAAGAGTTTGAAGATTGGAAGCTATCTTACCCTAAAAAATCAAGATTTTTAAAATAAAATATGTACGCAAAAAGACCGCAGCTTGAAACTACGGTCTTATTTTTGTCCAAATGTAAACCACTTGGAAGAATTATTAAATTTATTATTTTCAACTCCACTCCAACATTTATTTTACATTTTCTTTAGAGCATATAATTAAACTAATTTATAAAATATTGTTTATCATTCATAATTCTTCTAAGCTAGTCACCAAAGAGTCAATTATTGTTCTTACCTGAAATGGACATTTAGATTCTTCAAGAGCTTCATTCAATTTTTTTCTTTTTACTATCCACCTCTGTAAATAAGGTTGATTTGAAGAGTATCTATTAGTTATATCCGTTTTAAATCCATAAAAACACTCTAGTTTTCCTACTATTTCATCATTTAAATTAACTATTTCTAAGCCTTGTAACCCAAATCTTGTTTTCCACCCTAATGCCGAAAGCATGAATTTACTAAATCCACACATAATGTTACTTTGCTTAAAACTCTCAATTCCATTCTGATGCATTGTTACATTTGGGCTTTGATATTCAATATAGTCTCTTCTCTTCTTTAAGAATAAACGCGCATTTCTTTCAACTTCTTGACTCGCCTGTTGCTCATTTATTTCTTGCACATCTAAATATCCTAAAATATAACCAAAAATTTGCTTTTTATATGTATAGTCCTCAATAGCACCTGCTAATACAATATAATCAGAATTTATTCCCGTATTAAATACTTGTTCTATTCTAGAATTTCTTTCTGTTTTTGATAAAGAAATTATATTATCAGGATTGTCAAATAACTTACACTCATTCCATTTCCATCTATAAGGTGAAAGTAACAAAGTAAATGGTTCCGACGCAGAAAGTAAAATTCTAGCCAATTCAGCATCCATACCATTCCACCTTCCGTAGTACCATTCCTTATATAATACACGAAAAAAAGCTAAATTCACTTTATCACATACAACTCTACATCCTCCAGTTTTTCTTCTAAAAAGTGGCAACAAACTCTGAACTTCTACATTATCAAAATAATCAGCCGTACGTCTTTCTAAATCCGTAAAATCAATTAATAAACGCTCTTCCATTAACGATATTTGCTCCAACACACAATCGCTTCCATTAATCAAATGACTATTTCTAGGCGTTCTTATTAATAGTTTTTTTCCATTATTTGGGATATATGAAAAGTAGTCTTTTTTTTCTACACAATATTCTTTTGAATAGTTAGGATTAATATTCTCACAGAGTAGCTTTGAGTATAGTGCTACATTAAAATCATCATCTTTCGAGTGAATAACTAAATATCCATAAATCTTTTCTCTATGTTCTGGGCACAATTCATATACGAATTCATACACCATAATGAACCATTCTTTCGCTTGATAATGTAATCTATGCCAATATTCTTCTATTTTATGAATATAACTAATATTAACTCTCAAAAATGCTGTTATTCCTCCAATTGCAACTCTCGCAGCATCGGCATCATCAGATGTAATCAATAACATAAGAATCTTAAACAAATTAGTAAGCATATCTTCTTTTTCAAAATTTGTATATCTAGAATAATCATATCCCTCTTCTAATTCGGGTCCTTCTATATGATTTGATGCTGTAATCCAACAATTGAATGTAGAAATTAGCGCTTCTAAAGAGTCAACAATATAATATTCTTCCTTATGTTTAAGCCTCCAACCAATAATATATGGTAGATCTAAATATGGATAGAATCTATTATTATCAATAGCCTTTCTAATGTATTGTCTTAAGAATTCATCTATATCATTATCTTTTGCAATACCAAATATAAATTCTAAGACACTATTTTGATTAATGCCATAATTGTCTTTGCTTAGCTCAACAGCAAGCACTCGATTAATTTGAGTTTCAGTTAACTTATTATCAGTATAAAGAAACTTTATCGCCTTAATAACATCAGAATATTCTGGTAAATCTTCATCACTTTTTGTAATATATGATGTCAATATCTCTTCTGCATTTTCAAATTCTTTAACACTATTTTCATTATCACACCATCTATCTGGTATAATATGTTTTACTGGATCTGAAAACAAATCAATATATGCAGGTCCAAGTTTTGACAAATCCTTTTTGATATCAATGATTCCATTTTTTGTCGAACATATTTCAATTGAACTTTGCAATGAAGAAATAGAATCATGATCAACTTCATTTCGCCAATCTAATAATCCTATTCCTACGGACCAAATTATTAGAAGTTGTTCCTTATCAATTTTTCTATCTTTAAGGTATCCAATCAACATATCAATTAGATATGATGGATTCGAAATACATTGAGAAAATAGTCTTCTATTTTTCAAAATGCTTTGAATACGAAAAGTCCCTTCGCTACCCAAATCAGAATAGATTTTAGTATTTAACGTATATTCTATCCTATTATCCCCAAGAACCTCAATTTTATCAGAAATATTTTTAACAATTTCAGCATAATTACAAATATATTCAGGAAATCTATCAACAAGATTTGTATACCAGTTCAACAAATAATCTACACAGTATTCCTTATGTGATGCAAATCCGATAACAGACCATCTAACTTTATCCACAGCACCTCTAAGATTAAGATCATTGTATTTATCATATTTTTCTTTCGATTCTAAAAATTTTTTAACTATTCTGTTCCTATCACCAATAGATTCTGACCAAACTCTTCCATTATCAGCTAGCCATTCATCAATCCATAGTTGCATTCTTTTGAGATTGTTTCTATAATATAGCATGCCAGGAGCAAATAATTGATTAACAGGATTATCCTCGAAGACTCTTTCTAAAGAATTTTTTAACATATTTTGGAATTGAATGCTCTCGTCTTCTAAAAGAATTATATATGCATTCAGAAGATATGCTCGAAGAAAGGGTGTTTCAAAATCAATTTCATTAATACTCCAATTTTTACAATATAAATTACTTATGATAAGTTTAAGATCATTAACTGGTTCATTTAACTGTCTTTTATTATTTTTGTCTTTAAGCCATTTTCCCAAATACGCAGCAGCATTAAAATATAACAAAAAATAATCTGGTTTCATGTGATTATGAGCTTCAATATATTTATTAGTTATTTCTTGAGCAATAGTTGAGCGAGTTTTATTTTGTAAATATGATGCTACAATAGCATAAATAGTGTAGTAGGTCATTAAGTTTTCAATATTATCATCCGGCATCTCTACTGATTCAATTTCATCCCAAACAACACCATCTTTATTATCGTTCCAATCAACATCTCCTGTCACAATTTTTAAAAAATAGAATATCATCATACTCATGGAGTTAGAGATTTTTCGTTTTTGAATCGACTTTTTTAAAATTTTCAGATCCTCATAACGATTTTGCTCAATTAGTTTTTTTATTCCAACTACAAGAGGATCTATTAAAATCAAATCAAGAGAACCGAATGCCTTTTCTAACTTTTCTGCGTGAAGATTTTCAATAATTTCACCTATAACATGTTCAACGGTATTTATTAAAAAATTGTCAGCTTCAAGTTCAGAAATACCATCTAGAATTTCAAAATGTTCTGTATTAACACAAGCTTTACTTAGTAATTCAGATATATTTCTACCATCACTCCCTCGAAGATCTTTATTTCCATCATTTATTATTTTTTGAATTTCCGAAAACTTAACATGATTAAACCAATTCAAAAATAGAGTTATTCCACGATATTCTTCGCCGTTTTCATATAAATCATTAATCAATTGAAGTACATCTAATATAATTTTTGATGTCCATTTATCTACCGATGTAATATAACATTCATATTTATGAACGTTCATAATCCTTATGCTTTTACGAAAAGAGACATCTTCTATCTCGTACAAACTTTTTCGAATTTGTTCAATAGTCAAATACCCAAGTGTCACACTCCTTAATTTATTCCAATCTATAGAATCTTCGTTGATTACATAACGCATTAATTCATCCGTAATATGATTCAATTCTGTCAGATCAATTCCATTAACATATGCACTCATTACATATTCAGGATTATAAATAATTGAAAATTCCTCTGTTCTACCTGACGCTATTAAAAATCTAATAACATCTCTGTAAAACCCAATGGTTTTTTCTTCTTGAGAAAGATAATAATCTACAAGCTTCGAATAAACCTCTCTAACATGATCTTTATCTATACCAATAATTCCTGATAAATAAATGCGGATATCATTATGAAGAATAGTATATGTATTATTTTTTTCTATCAAAAGCGGACTCAATGCTTTGAGAATATTATTCCATGAAGAATTGCTAATTCCTTCATCTTTAAAAATCGAACTAAGTTTTTTTGCGCTAATAGGTTCATTAAAGAAAGCAAATACCCCAGCCATTTTATAATCAACAAAAGGTATCTGCATTTCCTTTTTTGTATCTTCCCATATTGTTCTATAATATTCTTGAATATTTCCACTTAATTTTCTATACTTAAGTCTTTCTTCCAGTATCAACGGATCAGAGCAGTTCATCGCCTCGTGCACAGCAAAAATAGCAGCCAACGTATTACCACCTGCATACTTAGAAATTATATTAGATACGTTTTTTTTATTGTTTGAATTATAATGGTTACATCTTTCATTAACAAGCTTTTCAATATCAATTGGTTGAATATTTGGGACTACATATTCTTTAACATTTTGAGAATTTTGGTATAACCAATACGGATAATTTCTATAGTCTTCCTTTGGCTGACCTGCAATAATAATCTTTACGTTATCTGGAATATATTCTGGATTAGGTAATGTTGGTAAAAATGTTTCATCTATTACACCAGATCTAGCAGCATGGTCTAATCCATCTATAGCAAGTACGAATATCCTATTTCTATCCTTTGCAAATTCAGAGGCAATTCTGAAAAACTCGTTTTTCTTTTCTTCCAATTTTAAAAAACTATTTGAAACAGGTACTTTATATTTATATAAATTACCCGCTAACAATTTTCTTAATTGATTTAATAATGTATCCCAAAATACCCCTTTTTTTACTCTTTCAGAAACGTCAGATGGTAAATATTCTTTATTGGGATCAATCGGCTCATATGCATAATAACGAATGTCAACTAAACTATCTTTTTTACAGGAAAGTTTACTAATAATATTGGTTTTTCCTGTTCCTGGTACTCCCGATAAATAAAGAACTTTTTCATATCCATCTATAATATCTATTTCAATATTATATATAAATTCATTTCTGCTATCAAAAAAAGGACTAACTGGTATTAGATCATGATTATAAATTATAACTTCTTCTTCTATAGATAACGCTGAGTATAATTTCTCTATAGTTATTTTTGAGCTGTTTCGCTTGGATGTAGTCCAATCTCTCAAAGCATGGTCAAGCTTTCCAAGCAAAATATCTGACACTTCCTCAGAAACTGAAAGATATCTCTGCAATTTACTTTTTATTGAATTTCCTAAATCCCCCAAACTTTCCTGATCTGTTTTCACATGTAGATTTTTCAAAAAAGTAAGCTTATCTTCATCCTTTTCAATATATTCAAGTTCACTACACCATTCTTTCCAAGCTTCCTTATTATCAGAAAAAACTATATCTGAAAAGCTCTCAGCTTTACTTACTTTGTCTTGTAATTCTTCCAAAAAAATATTCAATGGTGGCCTATTAATTTTTCCTTTTTCAGCCAATGAAGCTCTACTTCCTACTTTTTTATTTGTAAAAATATATACTTCCGAATCTGTATGTAAGCCTTTTTCCAAATTCCATGACCTTGCTAATTCTCCTAATAATGAGCATTTAGAATTAATATCCTTTTTAAGTTTCCCAGTAGAAACAATATCCCCAAAAGTTATCGTATCATCAACTCTTGTATGCTTTACTTGGATAAATTTAGTTTTGCCATTATCGTATGTAATCACTACATCATCTAAACCCAATTGAACATCTGCCTGAAGCTCAACATATTGAATATGGCTATCTGGATTGAGCATTTCTACGATATATTTCTGACCCACAGACCATTCATACCAATAAGGATCCGCCATACCTGGTTTTATTTTCGCTGAATATCCCATAATTTTAGCAACCTCTTTATTATACATTTAATATATTTATCTTATAACTTCCACAATTTTTCTTTATTAAATATCATTCTAGTAATCAATTTATAGAAAATGTTTCTCTTTAGAATGATTTAATAAATTTAATTCTTTATTTCCTTATTTTTAATTAATCTTAATTATTACTTTTTCTAATAATAAAAATTATACATCTTTAGAAAAATCTCTTAAATTATGAATTTATCTATATTTTATATTTAATTAAAAGTAATATATACATAATGAAATTCTTAACTTATATTAGGAATTTTATTTTTAATTAAATAATAATTCAAAAATCTCTATAATCAAATAAATATAGAGCTTGGCAATATTATCTCCAAAGTAAAATATCTAATATACTAAAACAAATCATTATTATAAACTTTAATTTAGAAATATATTCTATTTACCTGACTACAATCCAATTACCATCACGCTTTGATCCGATTCTTTCTATAATTTTCTTTTCTTGTAAAGATCTGAATGTCCTTTCAATAGTCCTCTTTGTCACACCAATTTTTTCTGAAAGTTCGATTGATGTTAAGTTTGGATTTTCTATCAAAAGTTCAATCACTTTCTTCTCAGTCTTATTCAAACCGACATTCAAACCGACATTCAAACCGACATTTTTATTGTCTATTTGTTCAATTACTTCCTGTTCAAAAGGAATAGTACATCTAATATAGTTGCTTTCAATTTCAAAAACATCTTTTCCATATTTTTCTACAATGGTTGGAATTCCATGTCCAGTGTGTTCAGTTAATCCCATATTTAAAAATATCCTCATCAAAGTTGCATTTCTTGGCCTACTTATTCCATCAAAAAATTGCTCTTTTGTCATTCCGCCAGGAAGTCCACCATGTGATAATATATCAAGTCTGTCATGAAACATTGAAATCTGTGGTTCAGTGATTGTCCAATCGTTATGAACCAAAGCATTTAAAATTGCCTCGTTAACACAATCAAAATCAAATAAGTATGTATCTTTTCTTGGTCTAACTGTCGTATCAGAAATACATATATTTTCAGCCTGCAATCTGTTTTTTGTTTTCCCATAAGTCGTTAATATACATCCATAACCATAATCGCTTCTTTGAGATATAGAAGCTTTATTTTCCCCTTGAAATTTCACAAAAATAAATGGAATATTATTTTTATCGGATAATAGTTCTGCTAATAAATTATATTCTCCGGCTTCATTTCTTAAATTCAAATTCGTTTCAAAAGATTTATCGTCCAAATGATAATTTTTTTCTGAATAATATATCTTAAGTTCCCTAAACGATAAATCTGATGAGTTTGATTTTTTCTTAAGCATATATTCATTATCTATAAATTTTTTCTCATATCGAATTTTTATCTGTTCCGGTGTCATTTCTTTGCAGGTTGTACCGATTCGTATTGTGCATCCAATAGAAGAAAACCCAAATTTCTTTTGACAATAAATATGATGACGTCCTTTATTTATATGAGTTACTATAAGGGTTTTTCCATCATCAAATTTGAGTTCTGAGCTAATTTCATCTTGTGGGTTCGGTTCTATTTTAGTTGTTATAATATCGGATATTTTTCTAAGAACCTCATCAACTTTGTCTACACCAACTACTGTACCATTATCTTTTACTCCAATAATAATTGATCCCCCCGCACCATTAAGGAAAGATACTATTTCCTTTGTAATTGTATCCGTATATTTTTCTTTAAGTTCTAATGTTTCTGATTCAATATATGGGTTCATTGCAGACCTCCTCTAATACAATTATTATATCATATTTGCGACAATATTTGAATTCAAACCGACATTTTATTGTCGCATTATTTATTAATTTGCTAAATTATGTACAATATCACACCCAAAAAGACCGTAGCTTGAAACTACGGTCTAATTTTTTGTCCTCATGTAAACCACTTGGAACTATTATTCAATTTATTCTTTTTTACTTCCAGTACCATTTGAGTACCAGTAGCCATTTTTCATTCTCTTTATAGCTTGTAATTAAGCCATTTTAGAAAATTTTGCTACTATTCCCATTCAATTGTTCCTGGTGGTTTTGAGGTTATGTCGTAGACTATTCTTCCAACGCCCTTTACTTCGTTTATCATTCTGTTTGATAGGGTCTGTTGGAGTTCGTATGGCATATCGAAGGCTTCTACTGTCATTGCGTCTTTACTTGATACTGCTCTTACTACAACAACATAGTCATAAGATCTTTCGTCACCTTTTACTCCTACTGTTCTTAGTGGGGTAAATACTGTGAAATATTGCCAGATATCTCTGTTTAATCCTGCATTTTTTACTTCTTCTCTTAGTATTGCATCAGTTTCTCTTACAATTTCTAATTTTTCTTCTGTTATATCTCCTATAACTCTAATTGCAAGTCCCGGTCCTGGGAATGGTTGTCTCCATACCATCTCCTCTGGAACTCCTATGCTTTCTCCAAGGGCTCTTACTTCGTCTTTGAAGAGTTCTCTTAGCGGTTCTACTACTCCTTCAAAAAGCATATCTTCTGGAAGTCCACCTACGTTGTGGTGGGATTTTATTACTGAACCTTTTCCTTTTCCACTTTCTATTACGTCAGGATATATTGTTCCTTGTACTAAATATTTTGCATCACCAAATTTTTTGGCTTCTCTTTCAAATACTTCTATGAAGTGATTTCCTATTATTTTTCTTTTTTCTTCTGGATCTTCTACGCCTTTTAGTAAATCAAGAAATTCTTTTGATGCATCTACCATTTTTACATTTAAACCAATTTCTTTGTATTGGTCCATAACAGATTTTGCTTCATCTTTTCTTAGTAAACCATGGTCTACAAATATACATTGTAGATCATTTCCTATTGCCTTGTGAACAAGTGTTGCAGCTATTGTTGAATCAACCCCACCTGAAAGTCCACATATCATTTTTTCTCCAGCGTATTTTTCTTTTATTTTTTCTATTGTTTCTTTTGCAAGATCTTTCATTATCCAAGTTTTTTTTGCCTTACAAATATTTAAAACAAAGTTTTCTAACATTTGGAATCCGTATTCGGAATGGGCAACTTCTGGGTGAAATTGTACTGCATATATATTTTTTTCTTCGTTTTCAAATCCTGCTATTGGGCAATTTAATGACCAGGCAATTTTTTTGAAACCATCAGAAATTTTTGTAACTTGGTCTCTGTGATTCATCCAAATTATTGATTCTTGTGCTACATTTTCAAATAATTTTGATCTTTGGTCAACAAATAAAGGAGTTTTTCCATATTCTCCTTTTTCAGCTTCGGATATTTCTCCATCAAAGTGGAAAGCTAAGGCTTGCATACCATAACAAATTCCAAGTATTGGAACGTTTAAGTTTAATATTTCTGGATTTAATTTTAAACTTTCATCGCTATGGATTGATTGTGGTCCACCTGTCAAAATTATTCCATCTAAGTTTTCTAGATCAAGGGATTTTAAGTTAACATCGCAATCATGAAGTGTTGCATAGACTCCCATTTCTCTTATTCGTCTTACTATAAGTTGATTGTATTGGCCACCGAAGTCCAATACCATTATTTCAGATTTTTTCTCCATCTACCCCTCCTATATTTCTCCAAATATTGCAAAATATTTCATATAATCAAGATTATCCATCTTGTAGTAGTTATACTTTGTATCTTCATCATACTTTTTAAAGTGTAATTTATCTATAAGAGTTTTAAAGGATTCATTATTTTTTCCTGCTTTTACATAAACTTCTTCTTCTTGCCCAAGGGTAAAGAAATAATCTATTACAGCTTCTAGAGCCTCCCTACCATAGCCCCTATTTCTTAATGACTTGTTTATTATTATATAAATCCTAACTCCATTTTCGCATTCGTTTGCTCTTATTGTTCCTATAGAATCATTCATCCCCTTGTTTACTATGTGCCAAAAATTGTAATTATTTTTATTTTCATAGTTAAAAAGGCATGTATCTATTAATCCTTTTTCATCTTCTACTTTTGACATATAGAAAAATTTTGGATCTTTCATAAATTCTAAATCTTTTTCTAAATCTTCTTTTTCAAACCTTCTTATTATCAACCTTCTTGATAATATAAGTTTAGTATTTTCCATAATTCTCCTTTTATAAAAAATAGAGCTGCTAAAGCAGCAATATTTTATGAAAAATTCTTTTTATAATATTCTAGAACGTCTGTAGCTGTTTGTTCTATTGTATTTAAAGTTACATCTATTACCTTACAATCCAAATCTTCAAAGACTTCCTTAGCATATTCTAATTCTCTGTTGATTCTTTCTTTGTCAAAATAATCACTCTTTGAATCTATGCCAAGTCCTTTTGACCTGTCTTCCCTAATTTTTGATAATTTATCTGGGTTTATAGTTAATCCTATTATTCTTTTTGGATCTATATCAAAAACTTCTTCTGGCAGTCTTATTTCTGGAACTAAGGGAAGATTATAAACTTTAAAATCTTTTGTAGCCAAAAGCATTGTTACTGGTGTTTTGGATGTTCTTGATACTCCAAGAAGTACAATATCTGCTTCTTTTATTCCCCTTTTGTCTTTTCCATCATCATATTTTACAGCAAATTCTATTGCCTCTATCATAGAAAAATAATCTTTTGATAGTTTTCTTGTAAGTTTTTTCTCCCTTAAGGCTTTCTCTCCTGTAACTTCTTCAAACAAAGAAAGGGCAGGTCCTAGTATGTCTATTACTTCTATATTTTTTTCTAAAGCTTTTTCCTTTACATATTCTTCTAGCTTTTTTTCAGCAATAGTTTGGATTATTATTGATTTTTCAGGGATTTTTTCAACAATTTTATCAATTTTATTTTCACTGTCAATATTAAATTTTCTATTTATATTGAAATTAACATTTGGAAAATGAGTTACAACTGATTTTGCAAAAGTTTGAGCCGTCTCTCCAGTAGAATCACTTATTATATAAACATTCAATACACCACGAGCCATTTTATCTCCTATTTTACTAAATCTTTTATATTAAATACCCTAGAAATATCTTTAGCAAGTTTATTTAATAGAGCCAATCTATTATTTTTTATTTCTTCATCATCTACCATTATCATAGTGTTGTCTAGGTAGTCATTACCAATTTGTCTTGTTGATGCAATTTCTTCCAAAGCTTTTTGGTAAAGTTTTTGGCCTAGATATTTTTCACTTTCAAGATTATTTATACAATCATAATATTGTTTTTCTAATCCTTCATCTAATTTTTCAACATTTACATCAATAGAATCAAAGTCTTTTGTAAAGTTATTAATTCTTGTGAAATAGTTTAAAATTTCTTCGCTATCATCTTGTCCTACAAATTCTTCTAGGGCTTTTACCTTTTCAATTACAGAAAGTACATTTGATTCTCCAGTATTTAACACTGCATTTACAAGATCATACCTATATCCCTTATCATTCATCATATTTTTTAACCTATCTATGAAAAATTCTGTAATCTTTTCTAAAGTTTGATTATAGTCGAATGAAAGTTCATTTTTTTCTGTATATACAAATAAAGAATCTTTTACTAAATCTTTTATATCTACATCAATTTTCTTATCAGCTATTATATTTATTACACCAATTGCAGATCTTCTAAGTCCAAATGGATCTTGGCTTCCTGTTACATAATCTTCGATTATATAATGACCTGTTATTGTATCAATCTTATCAGCTATTGATAAGACAATTCCTGCGACTGACTTTGGAAGTGAATCTTCTGAGCTTCTTGGTTTATATGCTTCTTCTATTGCATTTGCAACTTGGATATTTTCGCCAGAATTTGTAGCATAGATTCTTCCCATTGTTCCTTGAAGTTCTGTAAATTCTATAACCATTTTTGTAACAAGGTCTGCTTTTGAAAGATAAGCTGCCCTTAGTAAATTATCAGAAACATCTTCTCCAAGTTTAAATTCTTCTAGGTAATTTTTTGATAGGGAAATTAATCTTTCAGTCTTTTGTTTCATTGATCCAAGACCTTCAAAGAAGGTTAGTCTGTCTAATTGATCTACATATTCTTCTAACTTTTTATTATTGTCAATGTCATAGAAGAATTTCGCATCTTCAAGTCTTGCTGTAAGTACTTTTTTATTTCCACTTATTACATTTTCTTTAGCATAATCATCACCATTTCTTACAAGTAGGAAATATGGCATTAAACTTTCATTGTCATCTACAATTGGAAAATACCTTTGGTGATCTTTCATTGGTGTTATAATTACCTCTTTTGGTAATTTTAAGTATTCATGGTCAAGCTCACCCATCAAAACTGTAGGATATTCTACTATATTTATAACTTCTTCTAATAAATCTTCATCTTTTAGAAATTTACCACCAATTTCTTTGGCATAACGATTAAGGCCTCTAAGAATTATTTCTCTTCTTTCTTTGTAAGATAAAATTACAAAATTTTCTTTAAGTAGGTCTAAATAAGAATCAATTTTATCAACTACAATTTCACTTTTTCCTAAAACCCTATGACCCTTTGTAGTGTTTGATACTTTTATTCCTTCAGCATCAAAATCCAAAATTTCATCATCAAGGAGTGATAAGAAGTACCTAATTGGTCTTGCAAATCTGATAGATCTTCCTCCCCATCTCATAGATCTTGGGAAGTTTAATGATTTTACAAGATCATAAATATTTTTTTGTAAAACTTCTTTTATAGAAGGGCTTTCTTCTTTTTTTTCTACATAAACATATTCTTCACCCTTAAAGTCTTTGATTATTACATCAGAAATATCTGCCTTTTGTCCTCTTAGAAATCCTAAAAGTGCCTTTGATGGATTTCCTTCATTATCATAGGCAATTTTTTTGGAAGGGCCCTTTACGCTTACAAGTTCTTCTGATTTGTTTTCTTCAAGTCCATCAAGCAAAATTGCAAATCTTCTTGGAGTAGATTCTACTTTTATTTCTTCCAGGCTTAATTTATTTTCTTCAATTAATTTTTTGAATTTTTCTTCAAGTTGTTTTTTTGTTGAATTTATATAAGCTGAAGGAAATTCTTCAACTCCTATTTCTAATAAATATTTGCTCATTACTTATCCTTTCTTAAAAGTGGATATCCTAGTTCTTCTCTTTTTTCTATATATGCTTTTGCAACTTTACTAGAAATATCTCTTACTCTTTTAATATAGTGACTTCTTTCTGATGCTGAGATTGCTCCCATAGCATCCAAGGTGTTGAATGTGTGAGATGATTTTAATACATTATCATAAGCTGGGTATACAAGTCCCTTATCAATTAATCTGTTTGCTTCAGATTCGTATATTTCAAATAATTTTCCCAAAACTTCGCTATCAGCGTCTTCGAAGGAATATTTTGAATTTTCATATTCTGGTAACTTAAAGACATCTGAATATTTTAAATTTTCAGACCACTGAATATCAAAAACATTGTCCACGTTTTGTAAGTACATACAAACTCTTTCAAGGCCCATGGTTATTTCTCCACTTTCAAGCTCGCAGTTTATTCCACCTACTTGTTGAAAATAAGTAAATTGGGTTATTTCCATTCCATCAAGCCAAACTTCCCAACCAAGTCCCCAAGCTCCAAGTGTTGGTGATTGCCAGTTATCTTCAACAAATCTTATATCGTGTTCTTTTGGATTAATTCCAATAACTTCTAGACTTTTTAAATATAAGTCTTGAATATTTTCAGGTGTTGGTTTAAGTAAAACTTGTAGTTGGTGGTGTTGGTATAATCTATTTGGATTTTCTCCATACCTACCATCAGCTGGTCTTCTTGATGGTTCAACATAAACAACTTTCCAAGGTTCTTTTCCCAAAGATCTCAAAAAAGTGTGAGGATTCATTGTTCCTGCTCCTTTTTCTGAATCATAAGGAAGCATGAAAGATGCACCTTGTCCTTCCCAATATTCTATTAATTTTAGCATTAAATCTTCAAAATACATTTTCTCTCCTATTTATTTGACTAATTTAATTACCCATTCAAGTGAGCTAAATTTTCTAATTTCTAAACACTCTAAAACATAAGCTGTTATCAAATTTAAAAGTTTTTTCTTTTCTATTTTTAAATCAATTTTTTCTACCTTATCAGTTGGAGTGTAGATTAATTTTAACATAAACAAATATTCTTCTTTTGTAAGATAAATCAATTGATGATCTCTACTCCTACAAGAATTACAAACCACTCCCCCATCTTCTATAGAAAAATATACATAATTTTGCTTGATATTTTCTCCGCAGATAGAGCATTCTTTTAAATTTGGTTTGAAGCCTGAAAAAGATATGTACTTTAATAAAAAGCAAAGGAAAATATTTAAATAATTTTCACTTGCTTTTTCAAAGCTCTCAAAAGTCTTGTCTAATAAATTATAGACAAGCTCTTTTTGGTCAAAATCAATTGTTCTTAATAATAAATCACAAATTGCCGATTTATATACTATTATATCAAAATTTTTATTAGATTTCGAATAAGATTTGATTAATGAGGCATCTTTTATCCCAAAAAATTTCTCTCCAGATTTATAAAGATTGTAGGAAGCTTTTACAAATCTTTGGGTTGATGAAAGATTTGTATTTTTTTTATTTAAAACTCCCTTGGCAATCACAGAAATTTTACCCATGTTTTTTGTAAAAATTTCTATAATTTTACTTGACTCTTTGTAAGTAAATTCTCTTAAAACAAAGCCTTCTACATTTGAATTATCACTTGTAACCAAACCTATTCACCAATTTTTGTTTTTTACGCCAATCTTTTTCGACCTTAACCCATAACTTTAAATTTATCTTGCTATCCATAAATACTTCTATTTCTTCTCTTGCATCCATGCCGATTTTTTTGATTTTTCTTCCGTTTTTACCGATAACTATCTCTTTATGGCTTGGTCTTTCTACAACTATACTAGCGTAAATATCATATAAGTTTTTATCATCTCTTTTTTTGAATTGGTCAATTCTTACAAAAATTCCATGAGGGATTTCATTTGAAAGATTTCTTAAAGCTTTCTCCCTAATTATTTCAGATACTATAAATCTTTCATTTTTGTCAGTTATCATATCTGATGGATAATATAAGGGTCCTTCAGGTAAAATTTCTTTTATTGTTTGTATATATTTTTCAATATTTTCATCATTTAAGGCTGAAATTGGAATTATATAATCAAAAGCATTTAAACCTATGTAGGTCTTTTTTATTTGATCAATTTCCCCTTCTTCTAATAGGTCACACTTATTTATAAGAAGAATTTTTGGTACTTTTATCTTTTCTAATAAATCCAAAATCATCTTATCAAGTCTTCCAATTGTTAGGGAATTATCGACTATAAATGTTACTATATCTGAATCTTTGAGGCTATCTTCTGAAACTTCAAGTAGGTGTTCTTGAAGTTTATTTCTTGGTGTTTGGATACCTGGTGTATCTAAAAAAATTATTTGTGAATTTTCATCGTTATATATTATTTTTATCTCATCTCTTGTTGTTTGGGGTTTATTTGAAATTATTGAAATTTTTTCTCCCAAAATTTTTTCCATTAAGGTAGATTTTCCTACATTTGCCCTGCCAACTACCGATACAAAACCTGATTTCATTTTTCCTCCAAATCTTTTTTTGAAAAGTTATATGGAAGAATATCCCTTAATCCATATATCTTATAATCTTCGGTTGAATTTGCTATTACAATCTTTGAATCTGAATCTAAAAATTCTGCCATAAATTGTCTGCAAACTCCACAAGGATAGGTCATATCACTATCTCCTGTAATTATTATAGTATCAATTTCCTTATCTCCAGCACTTATTGCCGCTGATAGGGCAGATCTTTCTGCACAAAGTGTTACAGAATAGGCTGCATTTTCTATATTTACTCCCTTATAAATATTTCCTTTTTTTGTTAAAACTAGGCTTGATACCCTAAATTTTGAATAAGGTGAGTAAGAATTTTTTTTATTTTCTATAGCCTCATTTATTAGTCCTTTTAAATCTTTTTTCATGAAAATACTCCAAATATTAAAAGTGCTATTGCCGTACCTAGGATTGCCCCTCTGATAATTTCTGGAAGTGAGTGGATATTTGCCTCAAACCTGCTTTCTGCAACTATAATAGCAAGTCCATAAAATATAAATATCAAAAGTCCTTCTTCAACTCTCATAGCCCCAATTGTTGCAAGGCAAAAAGAAATTGATGTATGACCTGAAACAAATCCTCCATGAAAGGCTGTCCCGTGCCCCTTATAAAAAATCCCTTTAAAAAATATGGTTGAAATAATTACTATTGATACTGCAATCAGGGCAAGATGAGATGGCCTTCTCGAAATTCTTAGTACAACTGAGGATGAGAAATTTGCAACCTTATCAAAAAATACCAAGTAGGCTACAAAAATTGTATTTAGGGCAGATACAAAAGTAGCAGCTGCCGATAGGTCCTTACTGGCCTTAGCTTCCTTGGATTTTTTCCCTTCACCTGCAAGATTTACTGCTTGTTCTAAAGAAGTATTTAAAAGTTCACAAGAAATTACAAAGGCAATAGAAAAAACCAAAAACATCATCTCTACCCTTGAAACATTTAAAAATAAGGAAACAAATAGGACAAGAATAGAGGTCAAAACATGAAATTTCATATTTTTTTCATTGTTTATAGCAAAAACAAGACCCTCAAAGGCATAGTCAAAGCCTTTAACAAATTTTTCCCCAGCAGATCTGGTCTTTGGAATATATTTTTGGGCTTCGTCTTCTTTTCTTTTTTCTTCTTCCAGTTCTTCTTTAACTTGACTTTTAATTTCTTCAATTAATTGTTTTTCGTCTTTCATTTGAATACTCCAAGATTTTTCATAACTTGTTTTTCCTTTGATCTCATTATCTTTTTATCATCATCTTCCATATGGTCATATCCTAACAGATGAAGTATAGAATGGCAGGTTAGATACATTATCTCTCTTTCAAAAGAATGTCCCAATTCTTTTGCTTGCTTTCTTGCAACATCTGTACAAATAACCACATCTCCAAGCATCAAATATGGTTTTTCTAGTAAGGTTTTTCTATCCTCATTGAAGAAGTCTTCGATAGGAAAGGATAAAACGTCTGTTACCCTGTCAGTTTGCCTAAAATCTTTATTCAGCTGTCTTATTTTTTTCTCATCTACAAAAGAAAGGGAGATCTCGCATTTTTTCTCATCTACATTTTCAACTTTCAAAACTTCCTTTATGACTTTTTCCAAATCTTTTTGAAGGGTCAAATCTTCATTTGTAGTATTATCTATTATTAATTTCATCTTTATTTTCTTTTTCCTTATCAGCCTTATCGTATGCTTCAATAATTCTTTGAACAAGAGGATGTCTTACTACATCTACTGCAGTAAATTCCATAAATTCTATTCCTCTTACATTTCTAAGGATTCTTGATGCAGATTTTAGACCAGAATTTTTCCCACGAGGAAGGTCTATTTGGGTAATATCTCCAGTGATAATTGCCTTTGATCCATATCCAAGTCTTGTCAAAAACATCTTCATTTGTTCGAAAGTTGTATTTTGTGCCTCATCTAAAATTACAAAAGAATTATCAAGAGTTCTTCCCCTCATATAAGCAAGTGGAGCAACTTCGATTACTCCTTTTTCAACTAAGCTTTGGTAAGTTTCAAAACCAAAAATTTCAAAAAGTGCATCATAAAGTGGTCTTAAATAAGGATCGACCTTATCTTGCAAATCTCCTGGCAAAAATCCTAAACTTTCACCAGCTTCAACAGCAGGTCTTGTAAGTATAATTCTATTTACTTCATTATTTTTAAAGGCCCTTATGGCCATGGCAACTGCCAAGTAAGTTTTTCCTGTTCCTGCAGGTCCTATTCCAAAAACAACATCGTTATTATTGATCATACTTACATAAGATTTTTGTCCTAAGGTTTTTGGCTTAATAGGTTTGCCATTTGCAGTTGTAACAATAACTTGGTCCAAAGATGACTTTATAACTTCTTTGTTTTCAGAAACAAGCATATCAGAAAAGTATTTTAATTTTTGAAAATCAATGCTTTTTTCTTTTTCTATAACCTCTATTACTTCTTCAATAAGCTTTATGGCAAGATTTACATTTACCTCTTCACCCTTTATACTTATATTTCCATTTTCAGTTTTTATTTTTACATCAAACCTATTTTCAATATATTTTCTATTTTTATCAAAATTACCGAACAAACCCATGATTATATCGGTATTATTTATTTGTATTATTTCCTTAATTTTAATCACTCCTTTGAGATTATTATACCATTTTAGGGTAAATAAAAAAGATGAGAAAATCTCATCTTTCGGCTGTTGTTAAAGTATACAAATCCTCATGCTAAGAATATCATACGAAAAAAATTGATTTGATTTCAAATTTTAAAATTCGTAAAAAATCGCACTGCTTGAGCGTAAGCGAGTTTGCGATTTTAGAATTTTAAAATTTAGAAATCAGCAATTTTTGGAGTCAGATATTCGTGCTTGAGGATTAGTATACCTTATAAGATTAGAAAATCTCATCTTTTAGCTTTTGGCTTTCCTATAATTTCTGAATAAATTATAGCTTTTTTCAATTCATTTTTATCCAATTTTATTTTTTGTCTTTCTTTTTTATAATCCTCTATTTGTTTTGAATAAATATCTGAAGATTTTTTGAATTGTTTTATTTTTTTATTATAGGAATCCTTATTATTTTTTCTTTGAACTTTTTTGTAAGCCTTATCAAAAGTTTTTTTATTTTTCTTTTCATCTTTTGCAAGGGAGGACATAGCCTCTCCAAAACTCATTTTCTTTTTTGTGGTATTTTTTCTTTTGTTTTGATTATTTAATTCTTTTAACCAAGTGTCAAAATCAGGAGTATATTTTCCTTCTTCTTTATTATTTTCCTTATCTAATTTGTAGATAAATTTGTAAAACTTAGTTTTTAAATTATCTTTTGCCATTAGTATTCATCTCTACTATCAGTTTCTGATATTTTATTTCTCATTTGAGTATCGGCATTTATATTTTTCATATTATAATAATCTAAAACTCCAAGATTTCCACTTTCTAGAGCTTTTGCTATTGCAAGAGGAACTTTTGATTGAGCTTCTACAACTTTGGCCCTATTTTCTTGTTCAAGAGCTATGGCTTGGGCACGTCTTTCTTCAGCTTTAGCTTGGGCAATATTTTTGTCAGCTTCTGCTTGATCTCTTTGTAATTCTGCCCCAACATTTCGTCCTACATCAACATCTGCTATATCAATTGATAAAATTTCAAAAGCAGTTCCTGAATCAAGTCCTTTTTCCAAAACTGTTTGGGAAATATTATCTGGATTTTCTAAAACTTCTGCGTGAGTGTGAGATGAACCAACTGTCGTTACAATTCCTTCACCAACTCTTGCTATAATTGTTTCCTCTCCTGCTCCTCCGACAAGTCTTTCAATATTTGCCCTTACTGTAACTTTTGCAATTACTTTTACTTCAATTCCATTTTTTGCAACTGCCGCAATTGTTGGCGTATTTATTACTTTTGGATTTACAGAAACTTGTACAGCTTCAAAAACATTTCTTCCTGCAAGATTCATTGCTGCTGCTTGTTGAAATGTCAAATCAATATTTGCCCTTTCAGCTGCAATCAAGGCATCTACAACTTGGTTTACATCTCCTCCTGAAAGAAAATGACTTTCAAGATCAGAGCTTTCAATTTGTATACCTGCTTGGTGAGATTTGATTAAGGCATAAACAATATGTCTAGGATTTACCCTTCTAAATCTCATTGCAACTAGAGATCCCATAGAAACTGGAACTCCTGATGATCTTGCTGTTATCCATAATCCAATTGGAACTAAAGATAAAAATACTACTACTAAAATTACTATCAAAGCTGGAATAATTATTGGCATTATATATCCTCCTTAACATAAATGTTTCCATCTTTTATTTCTACTACTTTTATTCCTACATCTTTTTTGATAAATTCTCCATAAGTTCTAGCATCATAGATTTTTTCATCAATTTCTACCCTTCCTGTAGGTCTTAAAATACTAAGTGTCCTTCCAGATTTTTTTAAAAGAAAGGAATAATCTTTTTTTGAATTATAGCCTCTCTCCTTTGTTTGAACATTTGTTAGAATTGATTTTTCAAAAACCTTAGCAGAAAATCCTAATCTTATAAAAATGGTTATACTTATAAAAACAGATGCTGCTGTTACCATCAAAACAATTATTCCAAACAAGGAATTATCTAATGAATCCATAAGAGAATAAATTGTCAAAACTAAGCCCAAAGTTCCCAAAATTCCAAAACTTGGCGTTATTAGCTCTATCACTAGTAACAAGATACCAGAAATAAAGCAAATAATAGTTATCAAATCTGCCTGACCCCTATCAAATCCTACCTTATAAAAATAAGCAAAAAGTACCAGGGCTATTATAGAAAATAAAATTTTCTTGTCAGTAAAAAATATAGCAACAATACTTATAAAAGCTAAACTAAAAGATAGGGCTAATAAAATATCTGCTAACATAATACTCCTTTCTATAGTAAAAATACTACTATTAAATATCTTATACCCAAAAAAATAAAGGAGGAGAAAATTTCTCCTCACTTTTAATTTATTTTTTCAAAATTATCATCCAATAATTCATAAATATCTTTATAATTTTCTGTAGAAATATTTATATAATCGACTCCTTCTTGGCCAATATCGTGACCTTCCCTCTTATATTCAAAGATTTTATTCTTTGAATCAAATGTATAATCCAACTCAAAACCAAACCACCAAGCTAGCCAATCTGCCTCTACATATAATTTTCCATTTAAAATTATTCCTGCGTACTTACTTGTTAGAAAAGTTACCTCTTTTTCTTTCATATAATTATTTTTTGCAAAAGTAAAAACTCCATATTCTGGAAAATATTGGTAGGAATAGTTTGGCTTATTTTCTAATCCATCTATATTTCCAAGAAATAATCTAAAATAATATGATCCATCTGGATTTTCTCTTATATAGCTTCCCTGATTTTGTGAAAGGATTTTCTTGTATTTATTTGCAATATCAGAATACTCAGGGTCTGTAAAATAAGGTGAATCTGAAAAATAAATTTCATCTAACTTATCCACATCTATAAAATAAGCATCTCCCATATCCAAAATGGAAATTTCTCCTTGGTCTTTACCATCTTGAATTATCTTATAGGTCTTATCTTTAGAAAGATTTTCATCATTACTAGCACTCGGAGGATTTTCTTGATCTTTATTAGAACTTTGATTAGAAGGAACATTTTCAATTTGCTCTAAATTTCCTTTATTATCATCTTTTTTATTTTCCCTAATAATTTTTCTATTAATTTTCTTTTCTTCCTTCTTATCCTCTTTTTCTTCTTCAAATTTTTTCTTAACAAGTTCAGTCAATTTTTTTGCGTCAACAAGTTTTGAATTTTCCCCATTAAATTCATCTATTACATCAATATTTCCAGACTTAACTATTAATTCTTTTGCCAATTCACCATTCATTTTATCAGGATAGGCACTATAAAGATTTGCTGCTAGTCCTGCTACAAAAGGAGCAGAAGCTGATGTACCATCCCACAACATCAATTTACCATTTTTATCATATCCAGGTACATTATTACCAGGTGCTACAATATCTAAATTTCTAGTAGTTGAGTTTTTCCAAAAAATAGTTTTACCATTTTTATTCATTTCTGGCTTTGAAGCTCCAATAATTATTATTCTTTTTTTAATATCATCATCTACTTCTTCAAAAAAGGTTGTTTTCTTTATCTCTACATCAGAATATTCTTCAATATCTCTTATTATTTCCCCTTCATTACCTGCTGAATTTACTATCAAGAAATCTTTGCCCTGTTCTTTTAATTTCTTTAAAGCTACATTATATACCATCGAATTATCTCTAAGATATAATTGAAATCTTCTATAATATTGTTTTTGATTTCTGCCCTCTGATCTTAGCCCGAATTTCGCAATTCTACGCAAGGTCCTATTCTTGCTTTTAGAATCTTTTTTTATATTTTCTTTATCTGTATTCAAGTAATATAGAACTTCTTTTAAATATCCCCAACTTAAATTAAATATTTTTATTTGATTACTTGAATTATCTATCCTATATGCCAACAAGTATGGAAAAATACTAAAATCAAAAACAGTAGGATATACTTTTGTATCTTTACCTACACCACTAAATCCCAAATTATTATGTCTCGCCGCTAATATTGAAGAAACTAAATATGTATGAATTTTCATATCTTTTGTTGCTTCTTTATAGAACTTTTCTGACTTTGATCTTTTATTTTCATCTTCAATGACTTGAGTATTTAAATTTTGAAAGTCTAAATCTTTTTCTATAAATGTATCCTTGTTTTTACTGGTTCCTATTTTTCCATTTTCAAATACTCCAATATGAGATTCTTCTTTAAAATCAAGATTTTTCCACATATATGATAAGTTTGTTATTTTATATGACCAATAAGGATCATCTTCACTAATTTTATTTTTTCTATCAAATCCTTTATCTAAATCATAACCATCCCATAAATTATTTTTATCAAAATTCTTTTTACCAATTTTGAAATTATCATCCGGATACGATTCATTTATTCCAACTGGAATCAACCAATGAACTCTAGAAACCACTACTCCCTCTTCTTTTTTAATTTTCTCAGCAATTTTTTCTAGCTCATCTATAGATTTATTTGGAATATTTATTTGATAACCACCCCAAATGTCACATTTTCCAATGATTTTTGCCCCGTACTTATCAAATATTTTTTCATCGAACTTATCCAAGTCTACATCAACTAAGATCTCACCATCAACATATTCTCCAAAATCATCTTCTTTTATGTTTTCTTTTCCTGGAATTGTAAAGAAATTTTTCTTATCAGAAAATTCTAACTTTTGACTTTTTTGTGGGTAATTTTCTTTCATAGAAACTCTTTTTTCAATATATTTTGCCTTAGCCTTGCTATTAGAATTATTATTTTTCTCTTTACTGTCACTTAAAATAACATCTGGATTATTTGAATTTCTATCCCTTTTAGGTCCTAAATTTAAAAAACCTTTTCCAAAATAAAAAACTAAAATGGCAATCAAGCCTATACCAAACCCAATAGCAATTTTCCTATAAGATTTCATCTTTCCCTCCTAGTATTCTTTATTTTATTATAGCAAGAAATAAATATTTTGTAATAAAAAAAGAAGGATTACTCCTTCTTAAGGCTTTCTACAAAGTATTCAAATCCTCATGCAAAGAATATCCTACGGAAAAAATTGATTTGATTTCAAATTTAAAAATTCGTCAAAATCGCACTGTTCGAGCTTTAGCGAGTTTGCGATTTTAGAATTTTGAAATTTAGAAATCACCAATTTTTGAAGTCAGATATTCGTGCTTGAGGATTTGTTTACACCATAGGAAAGATTAATCCTTCTTTTTTAGTCAATTAATTCTTTTAACCTTCCAGTTATTTTATATGGAACTTTTTTAAGTTCTTCTATGTTTTTTGCTCCAACAAGGGCCATAAATATTTTTATTTTAGTTTGTAATTCTTCAAGATATTTTTGGGCATAATCATAATCACCTCTTAAAAGAAATGACAAAACTTCTCCAGAAATTGCACACATATCAGCCCCAATTATTATAGATTTACATACATCAGTAGCATTTCTTATTCCACCACTTGAAATTAAGAAAAAATCATCAGATAAACTTCTTAAATCAAGGATTGATTTTGCTGTTGGTATGCCCCAAGAATAAAATTCTGAATAATCTTTATCAAAAATTCTCATATCTTCTATTTCAATAAAGTTAGTTCCACCTTTTCCAGCGACATCTATATATTCAACTCCAATATCCAAAAGTTTTTTGCCAACTTCCTTACTCATCCCAAAGCCAACTTCTTTTACAATCAAAGGTGCTGAAAGATTTTTTCTTATATTTTTCAAATTTTCAAAATTATTTGAAAAATCTCTTTCTCCCTCATCCATAACTAGCTCTTGGGCAATATTTAAATGGGCTTGCATGGCACTTGCCCCGATTAAATCTTTGGCAAATTCAAAATTTTCTAAACTATTTTCAAAGCCTAAATTTCCTATCTTAAAAACATTATTCTTATCTTTTAATAAAGAAAAAGATTCTCTCGCCTTGATATCCTTTAGGGCAATAGACTCACTTCCCACAGCCATAGGAATATTTAAATCAGCACAAATATTTGATAAATCTTCATTTATGTCCTCGCTAATTTCTGTTCCACCTGTCATAGCATTTACCATAACTGGCATAGAAATTTTCTTTCCCATAAATTCAATAGATGTATCAATTTCATCAAAATTCACCTTGCTTAGGGCATTGTGTTCAACATAAATATTATTTAAGAGAGTTTTTGACCTAAATTCACTTCTAAGATAATTTTCAATATGTTCATCTTTTCTTGCTCTTCTTTTTTCATCCATAATATCACCTAATAATTATCTTCTGTAAAATCTTCAATTTCATCATTCAAATAATTTTTATTATCTAATGAATTATCTTCATAATCATCAGTTTTTTCTTTAACCTCATCTTTATTATCGTCAAAGTCCTTATAATTGTTCAAATTATTATCTTTATTTTCTTTTATCTTATTATAATCTTCATTTGACCCATAATTTTTATAAGAATAATTATAATATTCATATTCCCAATAATAACTATCTTCCTTCTTCCATCCCTTTAATTTATATTTAGGAAAAACTTTATTTACAATATCCCATGTAGCCTCATAATCTGGAATATAATAAGAAATTCCATCAATCATACTTGCTTCACCTGGAACTGTATAAGTTTTAAATTTATCAGATGAAAAATTAGACATGCTATTTGCAAATTCAACCATGGTTGAAAAAGGCAGGTTAGTTTTTACATCTTTAAAATATGTTTCTATCAAAGATGTCATGCTAATTTCTTTAGATTTTTTAACTAATTCATTAACTATTGCCTTCAAAAATTCTTGTTGAGCATTAACCCTACCAAGGTCTCCATTATCATAAATTTTTCTAGTTCTTAGATACCACAAGACATCCATCCCGTCCATATCATTAATACCTGGTCTAATATGAACATCTCCATGGTCAATAGAAATCCCCTTTGGAACCTTATATTTTAAACCACCCATGCCATCTACTATATCAACCAAGGCGTCATAATTAATTTCCACATAATAATCTATATCAAGTCCCAAAAAATCTCTCAAAGATTTTAAAGTTAAACCAATCCCACCATAAGCGTGAGCATGGTTTGCCTTTGTAAATTCATCTCTAACCTTAATTCTTGAATCTCTTGGAATAGATAAAAGATCAACCTTTCCAGTTTCTGCATTTATTTTACACAACATTATTGTATCAGTTCTTGTAAAATCTGGATTTTCATTATTCTCATTAACATCTACCCCAACCATCAAAACTAAAATTTCATGATCAACTTTTTGGTATTTATTTTCACTTGCAGCTTCTTTTCCATAATTTGTAATGTTTTTTTTATTTTCTAGCCTATTTAAAAAAAGATTAGACCCGAAATATACAGTAGCTACAGTTAATAAGGTAATTAACAATCTTTTAAACTTCATAAAATCTCCTTCTCATCTTGTAATTATAGCATAAAAATATCCTTAATAAAAATGATAAAATCAAAAAATATATGATATAATCTACTTATGATTAAGCTAATTACAATTGATATAGACGGAACCTTACTAACTGATTTAAGGCGTCTACCTGAAAAAAACAAAAAAATGATATTAAAGGCAAAAAAATTAGGATGCCACATCGCTCTTGTAAGTGGTAGGCCATTTTCTGGAATTCTTCCCTATGTGAAAGAACTAGATCTTGAACATGAAGGACATTTTTCAATTTCTCAAAATGGTTCTTATATTTTTGACAATTACACTAAGGAAGTAATTACAGGAGTTTTTCAAAAACCAAAAGATTTAATCGCCCTAGATGATTCTTTAAAAAAATTTAAGGTTCAAGTTTCAGCCATGGATGATGATAGTTTTTATACAAGGCACAAAAATCCAAATTTATTTACAAAGGTCGATTCTTTTTTAACCAAGCTAAAACTTAAAAAAGTCTCCTACCATGATTTTGACCAAAACAAAAATTTTGGTAGATTTTTGATTATGGGTTGGCCTTGGAATATAGAAAAAGTAATGGACAATATGCCTAGCTATGTAAACGAAAATTATTATTATGCAAAAACCGCCCCTGTTTTAATTGAAGTTATGAACAAAAATGCAAACAAGGGAAATGCCATTAAATTAATGAGTGAAAAACTTGGTTTTGAAATTGATGAAATTATGGCAATAGGAAATGAAATGAACGATATTCCCATGCTAGATATGGCAGGATTTTCTGTGGCTATGGAAAACGCCAATGATTACCTAAAACCTCATGCTGATTATATAACTTTATCAAACAATAAGGCAGGAGTTGGCGAGGCCATAGAAAAATTAATTGAAAATAATTTTGAAAAATTTTAAATAAAAAAGCATTCCTAGATTAACTAAGAATGCTTTTTGTTTTCTTTAAATTTTTTATATTTAAGATAGGCATTGGCACCCATAATAATAGTTACCAATAATATTATCCACCAAAATGGCTTGTTATTTACAAATTGAATTATTGTTAGAATTATAAGAAGGACAAAAGTTATAGTACTTGTTACAAATTCTAATAAGTTAGAGTCTTTAAAAATATTATTATTTGACATCTTTTTCTATAACTTCATCCAAGGTTTTCCAAGATAAAAGTGCACATTTTACCCTTTGTGGCATATTTGAAATATTTTGGAAAGCTGCTGCATCTCCAATTTTTTCCAAATCTTCATCACTAATATCTTCTCTTTTAATCATTCCTATATAAATTTTTGCCATCTCTTTTGCTTCTTCAATTGTTTTTCCAACAATTTCATCGCACATAACAGAAGTTGCAGCTTGGCTTATGGCACAACCGTGTCCTGTAAAAGCTGCCTCTGTAATTACATTTCCATCATGTTTTAATTCCAAAACAATTTCATCTCCACATGAAGGATTGTGTCCTGTCTCTTTTATATCAGGATTTTCCAAATTTCTTTTATTTTTTTGATTTCTTGAATTTTCTAAAATTACTTGAGTATAAACATCATTTAAGTCCATTAAAGTCCCATCACCTTTCTTACATTTTTAAGCTCTTTTGCAAAATATTCTACTTCCTCTTTAGTATTATATATGGCAAATGACGCTCTGCAAGTTGAAGATACATCAAGGTAGGTGTGAAGTGGCATAGCACAATGGTGACCACTTCTTACAGCTATTCCTTTCATATCTAAAATTGTTGCAACATCATGTGGGTGAATATCATCAAAGGTAAAAGAAACAACAGATCCTGTTTTTCTTTTTTCTGGGAAAAATACTTTTATATGGTCAATATCTTTTATTAATTCATAAGCATACCTTGCAAGCTCATTTTCATGCTTATAAATATTTTCCACTCCAATTTCATTCATAAAATCAATTGCTGCAGAAAGTCCTACAACTCCACCAACATCTTGGGTTCCTGCTTCAAATTTTTGGGCAGGAGCTGCAAAAGTAGACTCTTGTTCATAAACATATTCAATCATATCTCCACCAAGATTATATGGTTTCATTTTATCAAGCAAGTCATATTTTCCATACAAAATTCCAATTCCCATTGGTCCATA
Source organism: Anaerococcus hydrogenalis (assembly GCF_002871895.1). Taxonomy (NCBI): domain Bacteria; kingdom Bacillati; phylum Bacillota; class Tissierellia; order Tissierellales; family Peptoniphilaceae; genus Anaerococcus; species Anaerococcus hydrogenalis. The sequence continues at coordinate 101,466 of NZ_PNHP01000006.1, forward strand.
CATTTTGTGGGCTGAAAAAGCAAGAAAATCACAATCCAAATCTTTGACATCAATTTTTCCGTGTGGAGCAAGTTGACAAGCATCAACAATTGAAATCGCCCCAACTTGGTGGGCAAGTTCTGTTATTAATTTTTGATCTGTCATCTCACCTGTAACATTTGATGAGGCAGTAATTGAAACAATTTTTGTTTTATCTGTGATCTTTTCTTTTACTTCATCGTAATTTAAGGAATAATCATCATTTAGGTAAACATATTTTAAAACTGCCCCAGTTTCTTTAGCTACCCTTTGCCAAGGAACTAAATTTGCGTGATGTTCTAAAATTGAAATTACAATTTCATCACCCTTTTTTAAATTTTCACATGCGTATGAATAGGCCACAAGGTTTAAAGATTCTGTTGCATTTCTTGTATAAATTATTTCTTCATCTTTACTTGCATTTATAAATTCTTTTACTTTTTTTCTGGTATTTTCAAAGGCTTCTGTTGCTTTCCATGATAAAAAGTGAGCTCCCCTGTGGGGATTAGCATTTGAATATTTGTAATAATCAGCTTGGGCATTTATTACTGAAAGAGGACTTTGGCTGGTTGCTGCTGAATCTAGATAAATAACTTTTTTTCCAGTTTTTTCTTCATCCAAAAATGGAAATTCTTTTCTTATTTTTTCTATATCCATCCTAACCCCTCGTATTCATTGCGTGAACTTTATATCTTACTTTTTCTCTCAATTCTTCATGGTCAATTTTATCAATTGTTGGAGCAAAATTAGCTTCAAGCATCAAACTTTCTGCCTTTCTTTTAGAAAAACCCCTGCTCATTATATAAAATAACATTGCCTTATCAAATCTTCCAACGCTTGCAGCGTGTTCTCCAGAAACGTCTTTTTCTTCATTTAATAAAACTGGAGCAGACCTATTTATAGCATCAGGACTAAGCATTACTGCATAATCACCAATTTTTCCATCAGCATGCTCGCATCCTCTTTTAAGATCAACAACACCTTTCCATCTTTTTTCAGCTTTGCCCTTAAGAGCTCCATTGAAAAGACAATTTGATTTTGTAATTTTTGCCTTATGGTCATTGAAGGCACCAATATCTAAAAAGTCATCATTTTCTTTAAAATAAATTCCATTTTCTTCAAGATTGGATTCTTCCCCATCAAGGAAATTTCTTATATTTACATAAGACTTGTCTGCACCTAGTTCAATATAGGAAATATCAAAATTTGCCCTATCACCAATTATTGATGAAATTTGTTGTAAATTTAGAGAATTTTCTAATAAATCTACAACTACAACCAACTTCACAGAAGAATCTTCTTCAAGATTTACCCTAATTAAAGAATTTAGGTAGGAAGAATTCCCCTCACTTTGAGAAAAATTAACTAAAAATGAAGATTTTGATCCTTTTTTTGCATTTATATCAATTTTATTTACAAGTTGTTTTGATTTTTGATCAAGGTTTAAATTAATAAATTCTAAATCTTTTTCTCCATCAATATCCCTATAAATATCTAAATTATTAAATTTTTTATTCTCATCTAAGAAAGCTTTCGAAAGTCCATAATTTTTTTCCTTAAAAATTTCATCTAAAGATTTATTTTCTTTATTTGAGCTTTCTAAATTTTTATATCCTATTTTTTCATTTAAACTTGGAGCTTTTTCACTATAATTTAGCTTGGTATATGACCAAGTAGGCTCTCTCATTACATTTACTTTTTCCATCAGCCATTTGCTCCTTCCAATTCCATATCAATCAAATTATTCATCTCAACTGCATATTCTAGTGGCAATTCTTTTGCAACTGGCTCTGCAAAACCTCTAACTATCATAGATTTTGCTTCGTTTTCTGGAATTCCCCTGCTCATTAAATAAAATATTTGTTTTTGATCAAGAGATCCAATTTTTGCTTCGTGTCCACAATCTACATCATCATTTCTTATATCAAGAGTTGGAATTGTATCTGATTTTGATTCACGTGATAACATTAAGTTTTCACAATCTACAGTTGACTTTGATCCTTTTGCTTTTTTTCCAATTTTTACAAAAGACCTTGTCATAGATTTTCCATTTCCTTGAGTAATAGATTTTGTAAGAGCTGTTGAATAAGTGTTTGGTGCGTTATGAATCATTGAACAACCATTATCTATATATTGACCGTTTGATGCATAAGTTATTCCTGTGTATTCTGCCCTTGCTCCTTCCCCATTTAAAATTGTGGTTGGATAAAGCATAGAAACTTTAGAACCAAATGATCCAGAAATCCATTCAACTTGACCATTTTCTTCAACTATTGCCCTTTTTGTATTAAGGTTGTACATATTTCTTGACCAGTTTTCTATTGTAGAAAATCTTACTTCAGCATCCTTGTGAACAAAAATTTCTACACTTCCTGCGTGAAGATTTACAACATTATATTTTGGAGCAGAACATCCTTCTATAAAATGAACTTTTGCTCCTTCTTCAGCAATAATCATTGTGTGTTCAAATTGTCCAGCTCCTGGAGCGTTTAACCTGTAATAAGATTGGAGAGGAATATCTACATTTACTCCCTTTGGTACATAAATTAAAGATCCTCCTGACCAAACTGCACCGTGAAGAGCTGCATATTTGTGTAGGGTTGGTGGAATTGCTCTTTGGAAATATTTATGAACAATTTCTTCGTGTTCTTTTAAGGCTGTATCAAAATCTGTAAAAATTACCCCTTGGTCTGACAAGTGTTTTTGAATTGAATGATAAACTTCCTCACTGTCGTATTGGGCCCCAACTCCTGCAAGAGATTCTTGCTCAGCTTGAGGGATTCCTAGCCTATCAAAAGTATCTTTAATTTCTTCTGGTAGGGCATCCCAATTGCTTTTTTTGTCAGTTTTTGGCTTAACATAAGTTGTTATATCTGCCATATTTAATTCTGAAAGGTCTGGTCCCCATGATGGATTTTCTGTTTGTTCAAAAATCAAAAGAGATTGAAGTCTTCTTTTTAACATCCATTCTGGTTCATTTTTCTTTCTTGATAATTCTTCTACTATTTCTTTATTCAAACCCTTATCGGATATATCTGAGTATTCGAATTTGTCAATGACATCATAAATACCCCTATCTATATCCTTAAAGGTTGATTCATCAAATTTTTTCTCTGTCATTTTAAACCCACTCATATCCTTCTTTTTCGATTTTTTCCATTAGGCTTGCATCAGATGTTTCTTTGATTACTCCATCTTTTAAAACGTGAACATAATCAACATCAATATTTTCTAATAATTCATTGTGGTGAGTTACAACTATTACTGCATTATCTTCGCTTAAATAATTTTTGATTCCTTCGCTTACAATTCTTACTGCATCAACGTCAAGTCCTGAGTCAGTTTCGTCAAGCATAGCAAGTTTTGGATTTAACATTTTAAGTTGTAAAATTTCTGATTTTTTTCTTTCTCCACCAGAAAATCCAACATTTACATATCTATTTGCATATTCTTCAGATAATTTTAAATCATCCATTTCTTTTTTAAGTTCCTTATTAAAGCCTAAAATTGATGGTTTTTTACCTGTAACTTCTTCTTTAGCTTGTTTTAAGAAATCTCTAAGTTTTACACCATTTATTGCATCTGGTGATTGGAAAGACATAAAAATTCCAGCCCTTGCTCTTTGGTCAGTTGTAAGGTCTGTTATATCTTCTCCTTCAAAAAATATTTTTCCTTCTGTTACATCGTAAATTGGATTAGCCATGATTGAATTCATAAATGTAGATTTTCCTGATCCATTTGAACCCATTATTACATGAACTTCCCCAGCATTTACCTTTAAATCTATTCCTTTTAATATTTCAGTATCTCCAACTGAAACATGTAAATTTTCAACTTTTAATAATTCTTTCATTTTGTACCTCTTCTTATAATTTTCGAAAAAATAAATCTTATATCCAATAAAAAGTATACTACTTTAGTACGGATTGTCAAAACTTGAAATCCTAACATCTGATAAAAGATTTCATCTTAAATTTATTGTTCTTATTTTTCAGTAAAATTTTAAAAATTTTCACAAATAAAAAACACTTTTTACTAAAAGTGTTCTTCTAAGTAATTATTTTATTTTTAATATGTTTATTTTCAACTAATAATTTGTTAGTTCATTTTCTATTAAATCTACCAAGCTTTTTACAGCTTCTTGTTCGCCTTCACCTTGGGCCTTTATAGTAATTTCTTCACCCTTGCCAGCGCTCATTGAAAGCACGGACATAATTGATTTGGCATTATAAACTCTGCCATCTTTTTCTACGTTTATATCGCATCCATGCTTAACAGCTTCTCTAATAAAAATAGAAGCAGGTCTTGCATGTAAACCGATTTCATTCACTAATGTGACTTTTTCCTCGTACATAACTCCTCCATATTTTTGTTGATAAATAAATATTATCAGTATATATTTTTTAAACTCAAGACCTTAACTCGCTATATTTATTATACACGTTTTCCCATAATAATACAACGATTTACTTCGACAATAAATTATCTTAAATTTTAGAAAATGATTTCCTTTCTGTAAACATTATAACATGAAATAGAAAATTAACAAGCTTGTTTTATACATATTATTTATATAAATATAAAAGAGGCCGAAGCCTCTTTGTTTTATCTTAACTCTTTTAATAATTCTATTAAGAATTTATAATTATTTTCTGTTGATTTTATATTTACTCTTTCTTCTGGTGAGTGAGCTCCTTCGATTTCAGGACCAAATGAAACCATTTGAGTTTCTTTCATATCTTGTTTTAAAAGTCCACATTCAAGTCCACCGTGGGTTGTTAAAATTTCAGGTTTTTTACCATATAAATTTTCCCAAACTTTTACCATTTTTTCTAATAATTCGCTATCTTCTCTTTCCCATCCTGGATATTCATTATCAGATGAAACTTTTGCTCCAAAAAGTTCAACTTGTCTTTTTATAACATCACGTCTAAATCTTTTTGCACTTGTTAGCTCACTTCTTGCAAGAACTATAAATGTTATATTTTTTTCATCTTCTTCAATTAAGCCAAGATTTGAACTTGTAACCATTGATCCATCAAATTTTTTAACAGGACCATCAGCCACAATTAGGTTTGAATTTACAATTTTTTCTGATAATTCTTTTGTGAAAACTTCCCCATCATAAGAGCATTCTTCTATTATAATTTGTCCATTTGGATCTGAATTTTTGTATTCATGTAGGATATTTTCTTTTACTTCTTCTAATTTTTTAATTGCTTCTTTAGCATTTTCTACTTCTACTATTGCGAATGAATGAGAAGGGATGGCATTTCTTTTTACCCCACCTTCAATCTTTGCAATTTTATATGAATCAAGAGTGTCAATTACTCTTACAAGGCCTTTGATTGCATTTAGTCTAAATTTATCAATTTCCATTCCTGAGTGGCCACCTTGGAAATTTTTAAATTCTATTGAAATGAATTCTCCATTTGCTTTTTCGTATTCTTTTTCAAAAGAGAATTTAATATCCATTCCACCTGCACAGCCTATTGTAAGAATCCCCTCTTCTTCACTGTCTATGTTTAGAAGATATTTTGGATTTCCTAATTTTTTAGTATCGAGATTGTTTACACCAACCATTGATGTTTCTTCGCCTGTTGTAATCAAAGCTGCTATAGGTCCGTGATTAATTTCATCATTATCTAAAATTGCAAGAGCGTAAGCTACTGCTATTCCATCATCAGCTCCAAGGGTTGTTTTGTTTGCTGTAACCCAATCTCCTTCTACAAGAAGTTCTATAGGATCTTTGGAAAAATCATGGTCAGAATCTTTTTCTTTTACAGCTACCATATCCATATGGCCTTGAAGTAAAATTTCTGGATAATCTTCACAGCCTTTTTTTGCTTCTTTCTTTATATATACATTTAAAACATCATCTTGCCAATATTCTAAATTTCTTTCTTTTGCAAAATTAACTAAAAAATCTGAAATTCCTTTTTCATTTCCACTTTCTCTTGGTATATTTGATATTTCTCTAAACCAATGAAAAACTTCTTTTGGTTGTAAATCTTCGTATTGCATAAACCCTCCTATTTTTATTTTCTAAAAACATTATACTCGTTTTGGAAAATAAAAATATAAAATTAAAATAATCTTATGAAATATTTATTTTTTCATATTTCATTTGCCTTTTATTTGCTCTAATTTCTCATATGTAGTAAAATTTTTATATAAAATTAGATGGAGAGACAAATGATTAATACTTACTTATTATGTGGTGGACCTTCAAGCGAGCATGATATAGCTTTAAGAAGTGCCCTTAATATTTCAAAAAATTTAAACAAAGAAAAATATAAGTTAAAACTTGTATATGTTGACAAAAAAGGCAGGTTTTCAAAGGCCTTTGATTTTATAGATACAGATGATGAATTTGATCTTGTAAAGACTTGTAAGGAAAATATTCTAGAATCAATTTCTGACTTTCTTTTAGAATTAAAAGATAAGGATAAGGATAATACTATAATCATTCCTTGTATTCACGGAACTTATGGTGAAGATGGTACAATTCAAGGATTTTTGGATGCAATTGACATGGCCTACATAGGAAATGGCCTCTTATCATCATCAGTTTGTATGGACAAGGTTACTGCAAATGACATTTTTGAAAAAAATAAATTATCTCAAGCTAGGTACCTTTATGCAAAGGAAGAAACTTTTAATGAAGATTTTGCAAAAAAATGCCAAGAATATATTAAATTTCCTATGATTGTAAAACCATCAGCAAACGGATCATCTGTTGGTGTAAATAAGGCTGAAAATATAAAAGAGCTTTTAAAATTTGGAAAAGAAGCCTTAAAATATGACGAGAAAATCTTAGTTGAAGAAGCAATAATTGGTCAAGAAGTTGAAATTGCTATAATTGGTGAAAATGAATTAATGGCATCAAAACCTGGTGCTTACACAACAGACCACACCTTCCTTGATTACGATGCAAAATATTTTGACAAATCTACTAAGGAAGAGCTTCCTTATCCTATTGATGAAAATCTTGAAAAAGAACTTTTAGAATTTGCAAAAAAATGCTACAAGGCTTGTGGATGTCAAGGTTTTGCAAGGGTTGATATATTTTTAAAAGACAATAAATTTTATATAAACGAAATTAATACCTTCCCAGGTTTTACTCCTACTTCATTTTTTGCAAGACTTTGTAAAATTAGCTTTAATCTTGAATTTGAAGAAATTTTAGATATGTTAATTGAAGAAGGATTTAAAAGTTTTCAAAAAAGGAGATTTAAATGATTGAAAGAAGCTTAGATCAAATTTCTAAAATGCTTGGTGGGGAAATTTCTGATCCTGAATATGGCCATGTGAAAATCAAGGGTGTATCAATCGATTCAAGAACTATAAAAAAAGATATGCTCTATATTCCCATAGTTGGGGAGAAATTTGACGGAAGAATTTTTATTGAAGAATGTCAAAATGCAGGCTCACCTGCCTTTTTGATTGACAAAAATTTTAAAATTCCAAAATCAATAAATATTCCTTATATTATAGTAGATGATACACAAAAAGCCCTAAGAGATCTTGCAAGGGCCTATAGAAAAGAGCTTGATATAAAAATTATAGCTATAACAGGCTCAAATGGTAAGACAACTAGCAAAAATATTATCCATTCAGTCCTATCAGAAAAATATAAGGTAGAAAAAACTCATGGAAATTTAAACAATGAAATAGGAGTCCCTCTTACAATTTTAGATTTTTCAGAAGATACTGATATTGGAGTTGTTGAAATGGGAACAGATGATTTTGGAGAAATTTCTGTTTTGACAAATATAGCAAGGCCTGATATGGCAATGATTACAAATATCGGTGATGCCCATCTTTTAAAATTAAAAACAAGGGAAGGAATTGCCAAGGCAAAACTTGAAATTCTTGAAGGCCTAAAAGATGATGGAATATTTTTATATAATGGCGATGATGAAATCTTAAAAAAAGTCCTACCATCATATGAGATAAAACAAAAAACTATATCCTTTGGTATGGGAGATAAGGTTGATTTTAAGGTTGAAGCTAAAGAATATACAAGTACATCAACAAATTTTTCCTACAAGGATGAAAATTATTCAGTTCCCTTACTAGGTTCCCACCAAGTTTACAATGGTGCCCTAGCAGTTTTGATTGGAAAATTATTTGACCTATCTTATGATCAAATTAAAGTGGGGCTTTCAAAATCATCAAACAATGCCAATAGGAATGAATTAATTGAAAGAGATGGTTTTGACATTCTTGATGATGCCTACAAATCAAATCCTCAATCATTAAAACAAGGTCTTGAGCTTGCTGGATTTTTGGATGGATACTTAAATAAAATTGTAGTTTTGGGAGATATGCTTGAGCTTGGGGATGATGAATTAAATCTCCACTACAAGTCTGGCCTTGATATTGATCCAAAAAAAATAAATTATTGCCTATTTTTTGGACCTCTTTGCAAGGAAATGTATAGGGCCAGTTTAGAAAATTTCCCACAAGATAGAAGCTTCTACTTTGAAAACAAAAACGACCTAATCGATAAATTAAAACTTCTAATAACAAAATCTACTCTGGTTTTTGTAAAAGGATCTAGAGGGCTTCATATGGAAGAAGTTATAGAAGCAATTTACGATTTTAGGGTATAAAAAAATTAAAAAAAGATTAGAAAAGATTAAATTAATGGAGGAATTATGATTTACACAGTTACACTAAACCCATCTGTGGATGTATTTTTGGAAGTGAAAAACCTTAATATTGGTAATAAAAACCATGTTACAGACGAATTTACCCTACCAGGAGGAAAGGCCCTAAATGTTTCTAGAGTTCTTTCTCAATTACAAATTCCAACTGTAGCAACAGGATTTATAGGTGGTCACCAAGGAGATTTCATCAAAGAATGGCTTGATAAAGAAAATATCATGACAGATTTTGTAGAAATTGAAGAAGCAAATAGGACTAATATAAAACTTCTTATAAACAATGAAGAAACAACTATTAATTCAAAAGGACCAAATATAAGTCACTATGAAGTAGATGAACTTTTGTATTATTTATCTAGAGTTGGAGAAGGAGATACCATTGTTATGGGTGGGTCAATTCCTCCAATGGAAGAAAAAGCTGATGAAGATATTTATTCAAGAATGGTTTCAATAGCAAAGGCAAACAAGGCAAACTTTATAGCAGATATTCCTGCAAAATATTTGCCAGATGTTATAAAAGAAGGACCAATCCTTGTAAAACCAAATGTAGACGACTTGATGGAAATTTTTGGTGAAAAAATCGAAACAATTGAAGATATGGATAAGTACGGTAAAAAAATAATTGAAATGGGAGCCCAAAATGCCATAGTATCTTATGGTAAAAAAGGATCAATGTTTTTCTCAAAAGATGGACATTCATACATTTCAGAAGAAATCCACATAAACGAAGTAGTAAATTCAGTTGCTTGTCGTGATGCTATGATTAGTGGATTTATAGGAACTTTGGCAAGAACAAGCGATACCCTAGAGGCTTACAAGGTAGCAGTAGCAGCTGCAACAGCTACTGCAGAAGTTCTAGACCTTCCAACAAGAGAAGAAATAGAAAAAATCATACCAAAAGTTGTAATTAACCAATTTTCTTAAAAATAAAAGTGTTGGTAAGTCCAGCACTTTTATTTTTTAAAGAAAAAAAGCTTTATTTAATAAGTAAAAAGGAGAAATAATGAATAAAAAAACTATAAGTATAATGCTAGCCTATGTAGGCGTATTGACCGGAGCAGGACTTGCCAGTGGTCAAGAACTTATGCAATATTTTGTGTCCTTTGGAGTTTCTGGACTATTTGGTCTAGGATTTATAGGAATTTTTCATATTTTAGTTGGAGGAATAATACTTCAACTAGGATCACATTATCTTGCAGAAAGTCATATCGATGTAATAGATGAAATTTCAAATAAGTATATAGGAAAATTTATGGATTGGGCCCTGGTAATAAATTGTTTTTTGATGGGCTTTGTTATGATTGCAGGAGCTGGATCAAATTTAAACCAACAATTTGGCTTTAAGCCTTGGGTAGGTTCTTTAATTTGTACACTCTTAATTATTTTTATAGGAATGTTAGACTTTGATAAGGTTACTCAAGTAATAGGTGCCTTTACACCTTTAATAATTTTATTTGCAGTTGTTGGATCAATTTATACATTCATAACAATAAGTCCTGATTGGCAAAGTTTAGATAAAATTGGAAAATCCGTTTTATCTCCCCTACCAAATCCTATCCTATCTACCTTAAATTATTTTGGTTTATGTATGATAAGTGGAATTTCCATGGCCTTTGTTCTTGGAGGTAGTAAAACCGATTCAGCAGAAGCAGGACTTGGGGGAATGCTTGGGGGATTAATGGTTGCAATCCTTACAGCACTTGTTGGATTTACCCTATTTTTCACCCTACCAATGGTAAAAGATTCAGATATACCAATGCAAGTTGTTTTGCAAAATATTCATCCAATTCTTGGACTTTTGATGTCACTAATAATTTTCGGAATGATTTTTAACTCATCAATTTCCCTATTTTATTCAGCAGCAAGAAGATTTTCAAATACAGAAAATAAATTTAGAAGAAATCTAGTAATATTTACCCTAATAGGATTTGGGCTTTCCTTTATGGGCTTTAAAAAATTAATGTCAATCCTATACCCAATCTTAGGCTACCTAGGACTTGCCCTTACCATAATTTTGGTAATAGCTTGGTTTAGAGAAAAAGAAGAAATAAAGCGTGAAATGAGAAGAAGATTTGCAATTTCTGTCCTAACAAGAAGAAAACTAGACGAGTTTGAAGATTTCGGAAAAATGGAAAAAGATAAGCTAAATAGACTTGCAGAAAAATCCATTATAGATAATAAAGAAATAAAACAAGCAGTTCATGAAGAAATAAAAGAAGAATTAGAAGAAGAAAATAGCGAAGAATAATAAAATTAGACTGGATAAGAAGATTGATTTTCTTATCCAGTATTTTTTTGCTATATTTAAAAAAAAGATTAGATTGCTTATGTAAATCTGAAAATAAATTTAAAATTTAGCAAAGACAATTTAAGAGATCTCTCGACTAGGCTCGAGATGGGTTAATTCTTTTTGGATTTAATGACTAAAGTAATTTAATACTAAATAAGTTTTGAATGAAATTTATAAAATATACTCACTATAGTAAGTATTGTAAGATATGATTTACTTATTTTAAAAAATATAATCATAGAATCTCTAAGTTCTTCAGAAATTAAAAAAATAATATAGTTACCCATCTCGAGCTTGTCGAGAGATCTCATGCATTATATAATTCTAAAGTTTAAATTTAATCTTTAACAAATCATGTTAAGAGATATCTTTTTTACTTAATTTATCAAATAAAAAAGCTTACTAATTAAAGTAAGCTTTTTTATATTCCCATAATTATTTTTGCAACTTCAAAATAGCAAATTAATCCTATTGAGTCTACTATGGTTGTTATTAGTGGACTTGCCATTATTGCTGGGTCAAATCCTAATTTTTTGGCTCCCATTGGTAGTAGGGCACCTACAACTTTTGCTATAATTATTATTACAAAAATTGTTATTGCAACTATAGCAGCAACTTCCATGTCAACTCCATCAAATAATAAGCATTTTAAAAATGCTAGAAGTGACATAACTACTCCTACTATTACACCTACTTCAAATTCTTTTCCTACAACTTTAAACCAATTTTTTAAGTCTACATCTCCTGTTGCCATACCACGGATAACTAAGGTTGATGATTGGCTTCCTGCGTTTCCACCTGAGTCTGTTAGCATTGGAATGAACATGTTAAGGGCAATTATTGATTCTATTACTTTTTGGCTTGATTTTAAAATTGTTGAAGTGAATGATGCAGAAATCATCAAAAACATTAACCAAGGCAATCTGTTTTTTGCAAGTTTTAAGGCAGATGTTGTTGAGTATTCTTCTTCATCTGGTGTTGTACCAGCCATTCTTTGGAAGTCTTCTGTTGTTTCTAACTCCATTACATCCATGATATCATCAACTGTGATTATCCCTATTAATCTTCTTTCGCTATCTACAACTGGAAGGGCAGTAAAACCATACCTTCTAAAAGTTTTAGCAACCTCTTCTTGGTCTTCGTAAGCTTCAACGCTGATTACATCTTCGTACATTAAGTCTTTTACTTTTGTATCTGACGGACTTGTTACAATCATTCTCAAAGAAACATATCCCAACAATGATTTTGTTTTATCTGTTACATAGCAAGTATAAATAGTTGCACTACTTGTTCCTACTCTTTTTATCCTTTCCAAAACTTTTTGGCAGGTCATTTGAGGATTTACTTCTATAAATTCTGTTGTCATCAAACTTCCAGCAGAATCTTCTGGAAATTGTAAGAATTGATTTACTCTTTTTCTCATTTCTGAATCAGAATTTCTCAAAATTCTTTTTACAACAGTTGCCGGCATTTCTTCCAAGGTATCAATCACGTCATCAAAGTTTAAGGCTGTTACAATTGCATCAAGCTCAGGGTCTGTGATTGATGTTAGAAGTCGGTGCTTGCCATCATGTTTTAATTCTGCAAATACTTCTGCAGCATCATCTTTTCTAAGAAGTCTATAGACGATCAAACTTTGCTCATTATCAAGCTCAGACATAAATTCTTCTATGTCTACTGGGTTTGTCCTTCTTAAAGAATCCTTCAAAGCAGTAATATCTTTTTTTTCTAAAAGTTCATTTAGCTCTTTTATCCTTAATTCGCTATTGTAGCTGTTCATAATATCACCCCTTAATTTCTTCTAATAATGTATCCATGGCCTTATTAAATTGATCGTCCTTATCAAGATTTTCTATATCTAAGCTATCATTATCTTTATTTTCAACCTCTATATCTGGTTTTACACCTATTTTGTGAATCTTTGTTTTATTTGGAGTAAAATATTCGCTAATTGTAATTTTTACTCCAGATCCATCTTCAAGTGGGAAAAGTTTTTGAACTATGCCCTTACCAAAAGAAGTTTTTCCGACAATTTTTGCCCTACCTCTATCCTTAAAAGCACCTGCCAAAATTTCTGATGCTGAGGCAGAATTTTCATTAATAAGGACAGTCATAGGAGTCTTGTCCATATCCTTATCACTTTTTTCAACTATCTCCTTACCTTTTTTATCAACAGTTGAAACAATTACTCCCTCATCCAAAAATGTATCAGCAATGGCAAGACATACATCAAGACTTCCTCCAGGATTATTTCTAAGATCCATAACTATTCCGTCAACATTTTGATCTTTTAAAGACTTTAATTCTTTGGCAAATTCTTCCTTGGTTACATCTTCAAATTCTTTAACTCTTAAATAACCAATTTTCTTGTCATCTTTTTCTACTACCTTGCTATCCACAGTATCAACTTTTACATTAGCTCTTTCGACTTCTATTTCTTTCTCCTCAGCCTTTTCTTTGTCATTTTTTCTTAAAACTGTGATTTTTACTTTTTCTCCGACATTTCCCCTGATTTTTGAAACGGCTTCTTCTAGTTGATCAGCAGAATAACTCTCTCCATCAACCTTTGTAATATAATCGCCAACTTTTATACCAGCTTTTTTTGCAGGAGATTCATCAAAAACAGAAATCGCCTTAATATAACCTTCATCGCTTGCTTGAACAGCAACTCCAATTCCAGCATACTTTCCGTTTACGCCTTCCATAAGCTTTTCAAATTCATCTTTTGTATAATAAGCTGTATAGGGATCTTTCAAATTCTCAAACATTCCCTTCAAAGATCCGTCATACAATTGTTTTTCATCATAATCGAAAAGGAAATTTTCATCTATTAACTCTTTCATAGCTTCCATTTGAGCCATATGTTTTTGGTTTTCTTGTGATAATAGGGGGCTATCTTTGGAAGAATTTTTACCAAGGGTAAAACCTGTAAATCCAATACCAATTACCAGCAAGAAGGCCAATAAAACCTTACCAATTTTTTTCATAATACCTCCACTTACATAAAGCCTAAAATTAAGGCTTTTATTATAATAAATACTTCTCAGTATTCTTCTATTTTAACACAATCAGAGCTTTTTTTAAATAAAGGAAAATTTTTAAAAAAATAAACTGGAAAATAACTTTCCAGCTTATTTTTTAATACTTAAAAGAAAAATAATTTTCAATAAAATCTTGTTGGATGCCTGGTTTTAATTTTTCCTTTATATCTTTTCCAGAAATTTTCTCAATCAATTTTAAGGCCAAGTATATGCTTGCCCCAGCTCCTCTTGATGTTAAGATATTAGAATCTTGGACTACAAGCTCATCTTTTTCATATTTCCCAATATTTTTAAGATTATCTTCTACACTTGGATGAGAAACCACAGCTTTATCAGAAACAATACCTGCTCTTTCAAGAACAATTGGTCCTGCACAAATTGCAGCTATAATCTTTTTATCTTGATCAAATTTTTTAACTATATCAATTACCCTTTGATCATCCCTTAATCTTTCGGCTCCTTTTGTTCCTCCTGGAATATAAAGGGCAGTATAATCATCCAAATTAATATCATCGATTGATTTATCAGCCTTAATAATTACATCATGGGCTGCTTTTACGTACAAATCATCCTTTATTGAAACTGTGTCTAAAGAAATATCAACCCTTCTCAAATAATCTACAATAGTAAGGCCCTCAATTTCTTCAAATCCATCAGCCAAAAATACTAAAACTTTATCCATAACTTCCTCCTTACAAAAAATATATACCCATCTTACTTATCAAAAATTTTTATATAAAAAATTAATTCCTCTTCATTCTTTTTTATTTTATACGGAATTTCATAATTTTTCAAAATATTTCTCACAATATAAAGGCCTAATCCCTTGCTATTTTCCTTATTAATATCAAAGTTAATATTTTTAATTTTTTCTATATCAAAATCTTTTTCCATGGTATTTCTTATATAAAAATAGGAATTTCTTGCCCCTATTTCAATTTGACTGTTTATCTTACTATATTTTATGGCATTACTTATTAGATTTGATAAGACCATTTTGAGGGCATTTTTCCCAATATAAATTTTTTCATCTTTAATATAATTTTCTATTTTAATTTTCTTTTCATTTGCCATTATTTTGTACTTTTCAATTATTTCTTCCAAAATATGGCCTATAAAGAGGTCTTCTTCATCATTTTTAAAGTCTTTAATTGTAGAAATAGCAAGTAAAAAGCTGATATTTTCACTCAATTGGTCAGTTAATTCCAAGGACTTATCAATATAAGTATCCCTATCCTTATATTTTCCAACCTTATATTTCATATTTTCCAAAATTATTTTAAGACTTGCCAAGGGGGTTTTAAGTTCGTGGCCAACTCCCTTAAAAAAGTCATACTTTAATTTTTCAAGCTTTATAATCTCCTTGTTTTTTTCTGCCAAACTATCGATCGAATTTAATAGGCTTTCATACATAATATTGACATAATATTTTAATTCTTCAACCTCATCCTTGCCGTCAATTTCAAGACAAGCATCCTTATCCAAACTCATCATGCTCTTTAAGGCATCCTTAATCTGATTTATATTTTTACAAATTTTCTTGGCATGAAAAAAAGAAATTAAAGCAGATGAAATTAGGGAAACGAAAAGAGTTAGGGGCAAAAAGCTTAGACTCATTTCCTTGCCTTCTTGTTTCAAATCAATAGTGGATACAAATTTAATCCTAATATTTTCATTGTTATTAAGTTTTACATCCCTTTCTTCTATAAGTAAAGAATTGTTGTAGCTATTAAAATTTATACCTGGATCATCTTCTATTTTTACATCCCTTAGCTTGTCAAGTTTCATAAAAGATGCATCTATAGGAAAAGATTTTGATATAATTTCTAAATCATCCTTAACAAAATCTATTTCTTTTCCTTGGAGGTTGGTTGATACCTTATCTGCAATTTTTGACAAATTTTCCCTCCTAGAATCAAAATACATCCATGGAAATATCAAATAAATAGCAAGGTGAATTAAAATTATGAGGATGAGGAAAATACTAAAAGTAGATATAAAAATTTGAGGAAACAATTTTAATTTTTTCATTTTAACTCCAATTTGTAGCCTACATTTCTTATGGTTTTTATACAATCAAGTCCCAATTTTTTTCTCAATTGTTTAATATAAACATCAATAACCCTATCATAAGGAATTTCGTCACTTTCTTTCCAAACATTTTCAATAATTTGCATCCTACTTAGAGCAAGGCCTTCATTTTCCAACAAAAATTTGAGTATCTCTAATTCTTTTGCATTCATATCTATATTTTCTCCTCTATAAGTTGCCTTATAAGAAGAAAAATTTATTTTTGCATCCTTGTACTCAAAAATCTCCCTATCCCCATAATGTCTTTTAAGCAAAGACTCCACCCTTAGCTTTAAAAGAGAAAGCGAAAATGGCTTTTCCATATAACCATCACAAAGATTAGTAAAGGCGCTAATTTTATATTCTTCATCATCAAAGGCTGTCAAAATCAAAACCGGAATCCTACTTGTCTTACGAATTTCTTCCAAGACTTTAAGTCCATTTATAAAGGGAATTTGAATATCTAAAATAAGTAAATTATAGGAATTATTAGAAAATTTATCTAAAGCCTCACGCCCATCACAAGCCCCATCAACATCATAAGAAAGCTCCGACAAAAATTCACAGACTCCTTCCCTAATTATTTGATCATCTTCCACAACAAGTATTTTCATAAGTCCTCCTAAAAATATTATACAATAGCAAAAAAAATAAATTCTATATTTAATTTTTTCATTATAATATACTATTGTGAAATGTATATGAAAGTAAGAAAAAATCCTTATTTTAAAAATTTACCAACAAAAAACAAGCCTCATGGCTTGTTTTTTTATCTTGTATCTTGTTGTATAAATTTATTTTGAGTATATTTTTGATAGTTTTATTTTTTATTTTTCTTTTTACTTGCAAATAATCCCATAAATGATCCTACTAGGCTAGCTATTACTGTCATTTGACTTTCTACACCTGTTTTTACATTTGTATTTTTATTATTTGCTTGTTGATTTGTCTTGATAGATTTTCTATCCTTGTTTTTATTCTCTCCTTCTTTACTAATATTTTCTTTTTCTATTACAAGGTCTGATCCTTTTATTGTATTTACAGATCCGTCCTTATAGTAGAGTCTTGCTGATCCGTCCCTATCAATTTCAATTTTTTCTACTTGAGGATTAGCCTTTTTAATTTTATCGCTTACCTCTTCTTTTTCCTTATTAGTCAAATTATTTTTATCTTTGACCAAACTTTTTTCTGGAATTACTGGAGGGAATTTTTCAGCATCTGTTTGATTAATAGAATCTGGTTTTGATTGATTTTTCTTTTCTTCTACAAGGTCTTTTCCTAAGATTTCATCTACTGAACCATCTGGGTAGATTATTTTTGCTGATCCATCTTTTCCTATTTCAACTTTTGTATTTTCAGGGAACTTATCCTTGTTTATTTTTATTATCTTGTCTTTTACTTGACCTTTTTCCTCATCAGTCAAGTTATTTTTATCATTTACTTCAGTTTTTTCAGGAATATTTGGATTAATTTTTTCAGCATCTGTAATTTCTTCTACAGTTTTTTCTCCTGGGATTTTATTTTTTGATCCATCTGGATAAGTTATTGTTGTATCTCCATTTGCCCCTACTTCTATTTCTTTGGCTTTTGGATTTTTTTCTTTTACTTTTTCTTTTACCTTATCTTTTTCTTCTTGACTTAAGTTAGTTTTATCTTTTACTCTTGTTTTTTCTGGATCTTGAGCTGGATTTTTTTCTGCGTCTGTAATTTCTTCTACAGTTTTTTCTCCTGGGATTTTATTTTTTGATCCATCTGGATAAGTTATTGTTGTATCTCCATTTGCCCCTACTTCTATTTCTTTGGCTTTTGGATTTTTTTCTTTTACTCTTTCTTTTACCTTATCTTTTTCTTCTTGACTTATCTTAGTTTTATCTTTTACTCTTGTCTTTTCTGGATCTTGAGCTGGATTTTTTTCTGCGTCTGTAATTTCTTCTACAGTTTTTTCTCCTGGTATTTTATTTTTTGATCCATCTGGATAAGTTATTGTTGCATCTCCATTTGCCCCTACTTCTATTTCTTTGGCTTTTGGATTTTTTTCTCTTACTTTTTCTTTTACCTTATCTTTTTCTTCTTTACTTAAGTTAGTTTTATCTTTAACCCTTGTCTTTTCTGGATCTTGAGCCGGATTTTTTTCTGCGTCTGTTTTTTCAATTTTTTTGTTGTCATCCCTATCTTTTTTGTGACCATTTACAGAAATTTCTATATCCTTTTTTCCACCATCAAAGTCTTCATCTTCAACTGTAACAGTGATTGGTCCATCTACGTCTTGACCTGGTTTTACAAAAATTTCTCCACTTTCCTTGTCAATTTCAACAGGAATATTTTTTCCATCCTCATCTTTGGCACTTATTTTTGTAGACCCATCCTTATTAGGATTTACAACTCTTACACCAGTTGATTGTTTTTCATCTTTTGGATCAACAGGATTTTTGTACCTATCATCGATTCTTGTTTTTTCTTCAACAGTTTCTTTTCCACCTATCTCATTTCTTGATCCATCTGGATAGGTAATACTTGTATCCCCATTTGCCCCTACTTCTATGTCTTTGGCATTTGGATTTTTTTCTCTAACCTTAGCTTCAACTTCTTTTTTCTCTTTTTCTGTTAGATTATCCTTATCATTAACCTTTGTCTTTGTAGGATTTTGTGCAGGATATTTATCCTTATCCTTTATTTCATCTACTACTGTAACCTTAACATCAACTTCATCGCTTGTTCCGTCTGGATAAGTTACTTTTACTTTTCCTAAGCTTTCTCCAGCCTTATCTACATCAGGTTTTTTAACCCATTCATATTTTGAATTTTCTGGAAGGTCATTTTTATTTTCTATTGCCTTGTCAGCTTCAGGAGTTTGACCTAATTTTGTTGTCAAATCTTTTGGAATTGGCTCATATTTTTCAGCATTAGTAAGTTTTTTCTTAGCACTTGCTACAATTTTAGCATTCTCTTTTGTGATTTTTTCTCCTGGTTTTACTGACCAAGTAGGATTTTCATAACCATCTTTTGCCTTGACTTGAGGATAATCTTCTTCTTTTAAAGATTTTCCTTCTTTTACATCATATATTTTTGTCTTAGCAATTTCTGTACCTTCACCTGCTTCAAAACTTACCCTTACATAGCCTTCTGGTGTTTTTGCGTCTGGATTTTCTGTTACATCTATAATATCCGGTAGTTTTTCAGGAGTTTTTTCCTTAACCTTTACTTTAACCTTTGTTTTATCTTCGCTTCCATCTGGATATTTTACAGTAATATCAACTTCATAATCTCCAGCTTTCTTTCCATCAGGAATTTGTTTTGGATCGTCGATAGTAATAGTTGGATTTTTCTTATCTTTTGGATAATTTGGAATTTCTACAGAATTTTTTATCTCTTCTTCACTTGTTGGATTTCCAAAATCTTTTGTAATATCTTTTGTTTTTGGTTCAAAATTATTCTTATCTTCAATTTTTGGATCTACATCTCTTGCAGTTGGGTCTGATATTTTTTTACCTTTTTCAATTTGGTTTGCATTTATTTGGTCACCCTTGTTCAAAATAATATCATCTGGAAGGTCTATTTCCCAATTTCCATTTTCATCAACTACAATATCTTCTGAAATTATATCCCCTTCGCTATCACTTGCCTTGGTTAATAAAATTTTTGATCCAGCTACTCCCTTACCAGAGATTTTTCTATCGCCTTCACTTACCTTATTAATTTCTGGAGCCTTTGATTTTTCTTGTTTTCCTACTTTTATATTAGCTTCAGTATTATCTTTAGACCCATCTTCATATTCAACTATAACAGGAATTTTTACAGTTTTTTCGCTGTCATTTTCATTTGGTGTATAGGTTACTTGACCAGTCTTTTCATCGATTTTTGCACCTTCAGGGGCCTTATCACCTAATTTAAATTTAGTATTTTTTGGTAGTGGTATCTCTTTTGAATCTTTATCAGTAAATTTAGGATTTACTTTAGATTCTTCCCCAACTTTTCCCTTGCTATCTTCATATTTAACTTCATTATTTGCTGCCATAGATTCTGGATCGGCAATTTTAATAAGAGCCTCAGCATTCATCCTCAATCCATTATTAAATTTAATAGAAACAGGAACCTTTATTTGGTCTCCGTCTTTTAATTTAGCAGTTTCTTCTGGAGCTACCTTTACAACACCTGTCTTTGGATCAACTGAAACTTTAATTTCTTTATCTCCAACTTTTACTGTAGTAAGAGGCTTATATTCTACCTTCTTTTGTCCATTTTCATCTGTTGATTCAACTCTTTCTACATATTCAAAAGTAGGTTGTTCTTTTGAAAAATCTGGACTATATTTATTTCCATTTTTATCAACAAACTTAGGAGGATCTGTTTTTGCCTCTTCTCCAATTTTCTTTTCAACCATATCATAGCTTGCATCAGGGCTTGCGATAAAAGAATCTGCTGCAAGGGCTGTTCCCAAATCACTTGTATCTGCATTTGCATAAAAAACTGCCGATGTAAAAGTATGAGGACCTGTTAAATCTTGTGGGACAGTTAATGGATTTGAACCTACTAATCCTTTTTCATTACTTGTTACCTTGATTGGATCCCCATATTTTTTTCCATCTTTAAACCATTGGATTTGGTACTCATGGTTTGGAAGAAGGCCGCTGCTTTCATTTTCAGCGATATCACCTGGTTTTGCATAATTATCTTGTGTGTCATAATCTTTTATATCATGCATTGGTTGAGCTGCCAAGAGTGCAAAATTTACATTTCTAATATTTCCACCAGCAAGACTTTCTGGTCCTATTGGAAGCAAGGTTCCAGATAGATCATTGAACATATTATTAGCTGAAGTATTTCCCCACATATTATAGCGTTTGATTAGAGGAGACACATACATATATTGCCAATTTATATGACGGTGTTTTTGACCAATGGTTCCATTCCATGCCATAAGATTTGAATGAGTAATATCCTCATCCTTTACAAGTTTTCCATATTCTTCATCAGAAATAGTATGAGAGATTTTTGCTCCTGAATTTTGTTTGTATGGGCTTATTCCATAAAGTCCCCTAAATGGAAGATAATAATTTCCATCTTTATCGACCTTAGTATAAACAGTTTCTGCTATGTGGCTTCCTTTTCCATTTTTAGCTTCATAGTCTCTAATAATTTCTTCTTGAGCTTTTCTAAAATCTTCCATCTTGTAGTCTTTGTGATCTTCTTTCCATTTATCAAATAGTCGAGCCACTTCATCATTTACATATGAACCTACAATTTCATTTCCTGTTGCATTCACATCCCAAGAATCTTTTTTCCAACCACGAGCATCAGAACCTTTTGGATCTCCATTTTCAAACCAAACTTGACCACGAACATTACCGTATATTCCTTGATTTTCCCAAATGCCATCTGAACTTGGAGCCTTGCTCCATTCATCTTTTGGTTTTACTAACCAATCATTTTGCATTGGTTTTTCTTGAAGGGCAACTTGACCTCCAACAATCCTATTTATTCCCGCAGTAAAATCCCAAGACTCATTTGTCCTATCCAACCTTTTATGGAAGCCGTATTTTTGGTCTCCCGGTTTTACCACGCTATATTTTTCAGGATCTGGATTTTCAACCCAAGTTCTAATAGCAAAATTTGGATTAGCTGCTAATTGGAAATGGTGAACATTACCATACTTATCAACTTCTGGTTTTTGGAAATTAAAGGTAAAAGTTCCATCAGGTCTTGTTGTTGTTTTATAAACCTTAGAAACATATCCATCATAATCAACCCATTGAAGGTATACATTTACCCCACTAAGAGTTTCCTTTCCCACATCATTTAACTTATTTTTCCTGTAAATATAGGCTGTTCCTGAATAGGATTGAGTGTCTCCTTCTTGACCTGGCGAATAAACTGCACCTTTTTGAATTTCTTCAATATCAGCAGAACGTTCTTGGATTGACCTGTTTTGATCATTAACTTTTTTATCCTCATCTGCTATAGATTTTTTTGCTTCATTTTTAGTTTTTATGACACTATCTAAATGAGCATCAACATCAAAATTTGAATCTTCAGAAATTTTTGCCCTAATATTTTCAACAACAAGGTCAATTTCAGCTTGGCTAAAACCTGCATCCTTTAATCTTGAAATTTGCGCATCATTTAAAGAAAATTCTTCCTTTTCTTTTTTTTCTTCCTTTTTCTCCTCATTTTCAAGAGTTTTCTCATCATTTTTATCTTGATTTAAATCTGAAACTTCTTCATTTTTCTCTTCTGGTTTTTCATTTGATAACTCATCCCCAGCTAAATCATTTGAATTTTCATCATTCAAATCTTCCTTAACTTCTGAGTTTTCTACCTTTCTTTCATCCAAACTTGGATTTTGAACTTTATCAACTGACTCAATCTCATTAGATTTCACAATATCTGCCTTTGAAGAAGATGGAGCAATAATCAAAGAAAAACCTAACATACAAGAAACAAGACCAATAGATAACTTTCTTGTCCCATACTTAGGAGTCTTTTTTGATTCTAAAGATTTTTTTCTACTAATAATTTCATTAAACTTTTTCGAATTTTTCATTTTCATCCTTTCAATAATTTGCTGTACTAAATTGAATAAGTATATACTTAGATTTTGAATTTCAATGTTATTATAGTAATATAGTTTTATGAAATATATATGAAATGAAAAAGACCATATGAAATATATTAATACAAAATAAACCCATCCAGAGCCGATAATTATGCCTTGATTTTACATAATTATCCCTAAAAATTAGTGCTAGAGCACGAAAAAGTTTTTGAAGAAAACTGATTTTAGTAGTCGAGAGATCACTTGCATAAAATTTTCCTAAGTTTGAATTTATCTTATGACTTACATAATTAAAGAGATCTCTCGACTCACTTCTTTCGCTCGAGATGGGGTTGATGCTTTTCTAGTTCTTTTTTCCTACGAATAGATATAATCCTCTTTCATATTAAAATCTAATATTTCCTCCAGCTATTAAATACATAAAGTAATCACCCATCTCGAGCGAAGTCGAGAGATCTCTTTCTTTTACTTCGCTTAACTTTAAATTATTCCTTTAGCTATTCTTTCAAAATAATATCATCTATATATTTAAATTTAATTATTTCTTATCTAAAAACCTAAACATTTCCACAAAAAAAGACAAGCCTTAAAGCTTGCCTTTTTCTTTTAATAAACTTAATAGATATTATCTACTTATTTATTTTTTCTTTTTTTGCTTGCAAATAGTCCACCTACTGATGCTAATAGTGTTGCTATTATTCCTGCTTGTGATTCTATTCCTGTTTTTACATTTGTTGATTGATTTACATATTTTACTTTGTGTAAATCATTATCTGCATTAGCTTTTACTTGTGCTTTTCTTGTTCCTTGGCCTTTTGCTTTTTCTGTTACTAAATCTTTGCCTGCAATTTTGTTTGTAGATCCATCTGGATATGTGATTGTTACAGATCCATCATTTGCTACTTCAATCTTGCTTGCTTTTGGATTTACTTTCTTAACCTTATCAGCTATTTTAGATTTTTCTTTATTTGTAAGATTATTTTTATCATCAACTACAATTTTACCAGGATTTACTGCAGGGTTGTTTTCTGCATTTGTATTTTCTGCTGGTGTACTAGCTTTTGATTTTTCGCTTACTAATTTTTCAGCTGGGATAATATCTTTTGATCCATCTGGGTATGTGATTGTTACATTACCCTTGTCATCTACTGATATATTTGTTCCTACTGGGAATTTATCTTTATTTGCTTCTTTAATCTTATCAGCAATCTTAGATTTTTCTTCATCTGTAAGTTTATCTTTATTTCCTACTTTAGTATTTCCAGGAAGATTTGG
This sequence comes from Anaerococcus hydrogenalis, assembly GCF_002871895.1. Classification (NCBI taxonomy): domain Bacteria; kingdom Bacillati; phylum Bacillota; class Tissierellia; order Tissierellales; family Peptoniphilaceae; genus Anaerococcus; species Anaerococcus hydrogenalis. The sequence goes on from NZ_PNHP01000006.1 coordinate 125,385, forward strand.
ACTAATCTTATCAGCATCTTTGCTAGCTTTACCATTTAGTGCTTTTTCTGCTTCTTCTAATGCTTTCTTAGCTTTGTTAACATCATCTTGGCTTGCATTTGGATCTTCAAGAACTTTCTTAGCATCTGCTAGTGCTTTGTCGTATGCATCCTTTTTGTCTTGGTCTGCATTTTTGTACTTATCTGATGCTTTTGTTGTGTCTTTTTTAGCTGCTTCAGCTTCTAGTGCTTTTTTATCTACTGATGTTGATTCACCTGTTTTCTTAACTGTCTTATCTGGTGTTAATTTTCCAAGTTCTTTGCCATCTTTGTCTGTTACAGTTACTGTTCCGTCATTGCCTACTGTTACTTTTGAACCTTCTGGTAGGTTTGGATTTGCTTTTTTAACTGCGTCTTCTACTTTACCTTTTTCTTCATCGGTTAAGTTTGATGGGTCA
>NZ_PNHP01000007.1:0-112007 GCF_002871895.1 Anaerococcus hydrogenalis
TGGAGCTACTACTTCTGGTGTTGCTTCGTCAGCTTTCTTAACTGTCTTATCTGGTGTTAATTTGCCGAGTTCTTTGCCATCTTTGTCTGTTACAGTTACTGTTCCGTCATTGCCTACTGTTACTTTTGAACCTTCTGGTAAGTCTGGGTTTGCTTTTTTAACTGCGTCTTCTACTTTACCTTTTTCTTCATCGGTTAAGTTTGATGGGTCAGCTACTTCTGTTACTGTTGGATTGTTTAATTTTACATCTTGTGCTGCAGCCACTTTTACTTTAGCATTTACATTATCTGTTGAACCATCTGTATAAGTTACTACTACTGGAATATCTACTTCTTGTCCTGATTTATCTGCCGCTGGTGTATATGTGATTTCTCCTGTATCTGGATTAATTGTTGCACCTGCTGGAGCACCTTCGCCTAGTGCAAATTTTGCACCTTCTGGTTTTGTTGTTTCTTTACCATCTTTATCTGTAAAGTTTGGAGCTGTTATTGTTGTTTGTTTTCCAGCTTCTGCATCAGCTTCTGTGTAGGCAGGTTGTACTTTTTCTGCAGTTTTTTCTGTTTCTGCATCTTTCCAAACAGCATAAACAGTCTTATTATCTTCTACATTTTGTAGTATTCCATCTTCTGGTGCTGTTGCATCTTTTGTGCTTGCCCAACCTAAAAATTCTTTTCCTTCTTGTGTTGGAGCTTTTGGTTCAGTTACAGTTTTATCTTCGTTAGTTTTTTGTGCTTTACTTGCAGTATCATCATCAAATTTACCACCATTTGCATCAAATGTTACTAATTTTTCTTCTGACCAGATTGCATAAACTACTTGGTGAGTAGTTATTGGAGTTGTTTCTGTGAATTTTTGATCAGCTGATAATTTATTGAAAGCTTCTGCAGTTGTTATTGTTTTTCCAAGTGCAGTTTTTCCTGCTTCTGTTACCCAACCTAGGAATGTTTTTCCTTCTGCTGTTGGATTTTCAGCAAATTTATCTCCTGTGCCTTCAGCTACATTTGCACCTGTAAATCCGTTTGCTGTATATCCTGTATCTTCAAGATATTTCACGTTATCTGGAGCAATTCTTACTGATTTTGTGCTAGCATCAGCAAACTTTCCATCTGTTGTATCGAATAAGACTCTTGTTCTTACTCTTGATTCAACTAATTCAGTTGGTAGGGATGATCCGTCTGATGCGTTGAAATAGAGCTTCATGTCTTTTTTAAGAACTAGCTTATTATTTCCTTCAGCACTAACATCTCTAGCTGATGTTCCAGCTTTTGAAATTTCTCCTAGTTTATTAAGATCGATATCATATCTATAAACCCTATATTCTTTTTCTCCATCAGCTCCTTTTAATGTAAGTTTAGAACTGTTATCTGTTTTTATTTCACCTTTATCTGTGTATTCATCAGCTAGGGCGTGAGTTTTTCCTAAAAGTGCTATATCATTTAAAAGTTCTGTACGCATTCTGATTGATCCGCCGTCATATTTTGTATAACCTTGAATTTTATCAGTATTTTTCATAAATGCTGTATTATCAGATGGTAAAACCTTAGGGTCTTTGTAGAAATCATCAGTTCCTTCTGCATAGTCATTTGTAAAGATAACTTGGTATGGTTTATATAATGATTTATTTACTGATAGGATTGATGAAGTATCAGAATGGTCAACCCAGGTCATATTAGTATAATTTTCACCTTTTTCTAATGCCCCATATCTGAAAGATGATGTTTGATCTTCTATTTTTTGACCATTTTCATCATATGACTCAACTATGATGTCAGCACCTGGTTTCAATTTTTTAGTGTTTAAATAGAAATTTCCACCTGTATCAAGAGTTGCTGTATTAGGTATTCCTGTTAGAATTCTATCTTTATCTGAATAACTCCAAAATCCTTTAGGTGTAAATTCCATAGAGCTTTCTGTTCCATCAGCTAGAGTATATTTTAATACGAAGTGACCTTTTTTACCTTCTTTGAACATGTGCAATGTAATATTTCTATCGTTGTTTAAAGTTAAGGTCGCTGCACCTTTATTACGTTTGGTTGCATTATTAATCTCTAAGAAGTTGACTGGGTCTTTGTGCTCTTTTGTATAAGGCATATATATCTTTAACTTATCACCAGGTTTAATTGTAGCCCCTTCTCTAAGTTTAAATTGAAATACACCCTTTGAAAACTCTTCTATTTTTTCGATGGCAACTTTACCAGTTACATGATATGTGTAATATCCTTGGCCTTTTCTGATTATTGCTTGATCACCATCACCAATCTTAATCATAATTTGTCCACCAGTAGGGACACTTGTGGTATCTACTAGGTAAGAATCACCCTCTTGAGCAACAAATCCATTTTCATAAGTTTTTTCATAGACAGCCCATCCATCTTTGTTTGGATTTACCCAACCTGATATCATTGAATAATCAAGTTTTCTTGTTTTTGACGAATCAAATGTGTCTTCAAACTTGGTTTTATCTACAATATAATCGATAGATGTGAAGTAGAATCCACTAAGCATTGTATATTGGTCGTGTTTTTCAACTTCAACTTTGTTTACACCATCTTTTTGGAATGCATTTGGACCTATTACGAAATAAGCAAGCTTTCCATCAGCAGAATAATTCAAATCTTTTTTCTTAATTCCAAAATTGTGAGTATATTTAGACAATTTTCTATCATTAGTCAAAACATTTACATAGGCAATGTTTCCAGCATCATCTTCTTTTAGGTATTGTACAAGATTGGCATCGAAGGCTTGAGTAAAGGCTATAGGCTCTCCACCTACAGTAGGACTAGCGGCATTTCCTTTTCTTTGACCATAGTATTGGGTTCTTATAATACCAATTTGCTTGGAGTCACTGTATTGTTTTGGGTTTGCAATAAACTCAGACATGAATGACTCTTGATTTGTAGCATTTTCACTATCTTTTTGGAAACCACCTTTTAAGAATAGGGAATTAACCTTGTCATCTAATGATACTGATGTAGTCTTGGTGTAAGAAGAATAGTCCATGCTTGATTTACCTGGAGCGTAGGCATATATTCTTTTCCCTTTATTATCAGTAAGCCTCATTTGGACAGTATAATTTTTTCCGGCCAAATCTTTTAAGGTTACACCTTCATTAAGGACTAGGTTTATTGGCAGGTTTTTCCTCGCATTAGTAAGGTCTCCTCTTGAACGACCTAGGTCAAACATCCACTCTTTTCTATCATTAAATGGAGTTAAAATTGTTCTGTCAGATTTTTCGTTTCCTAATGTGTCTACACCTACTACATAGGATGAGTCGTGATCAATAAATTGATCAAGTTCACCAAAGTTAAATAAGGCCCTGTACCATACTCCTGTAGCTACTGCACCTTTTTCTTTATATAGTAGTCTAATAACTGTTCTGCCATTAGCATCAACAAAGGTTCCGTCATAGTCAACATCGTTCATTTCGACAGGATCAGATGTTGATACTCTTACTAGCCTTTGATTTTCACCAACAGCCCAACGGCTCTTGTCTTGTGGTTTTTTATCCCAGTTTTCCTTAGCTTTCTCTTCTACAAATTCCTCAGAAACTGCTGCATCATCTGCTGCTCTATTTTGAGCTTTAGCTTTTTTACTTTCTTCAGCTTCCCTTTTTTCATTAGCTTCTTTAGTTTTTATAACATCAGCTATATGAGCGTCAACATCAAAGTCTTTATTTTCTTTTACATATGCTTTGATATTTTCTTCTACTACACTTATTTCTGCATCTGTGAAGTTAGCTGCTTTTAGTCTTTGAATTTGAGCATCTGTTAATTTGAATTCTTCTTTAACTTCTGCTACTTCTTCAGCTTTTGTGTTTGCAACTGTTTCTTTTTCTGTAGTTTCTGCCGCTTGAGCTTTTTCTTCGCTTTCAACAGGTTTTACTTCTTCTGCTGGTGCTTCAGCTGGTTTTGTTTCGTCTACAGCAGGGCGTTCTTGAATGTTTTCTTCAGAAACTGTTTTTGGAGTTTCTGTTCCCTCTGCTGCTTTTGAAGAGCCTGGTGCGATTATTAGTGAAAACCCTAACATACATGATACTAAACCAATTGATAATTTTCTTGTACCATATTTTGGAGTTTTCTCCTCGCTTAATGCTCTTTTCTTTTCGATGACTTCTGCCATCTTCTTCGAATTTTTCATAACTTTCCTTTCATCATATACTCTAATAAAATATTGTTATAAATTTAGTAACATACAACAAGATAGTGCTTACATAAAAATTCTGTATTTTTTATTTTCATAAAAATATAGAAATAATTTATTGCGCACTTATAAATTTTAAATTAAATTTAAAATTTTTACATTAATATTATATCATATATATCTTAAAAATCTATAGGTTTATAGGAAATAGTGTGGCATTAATATTCACAAAATATTCATTACTATAAGATTTTTTTTATCTTTATTTGTAAATAAAATTAATTTTTTTAAAAAACGACTATCTTTGCTATAGTTTTGTATTATTTTTGTATAATTTTACATTTTTCCTAAAAAAGTATTTTCATACTTTTTTTATTTTTTACAAAAAAATTACATATTTCAACAAAAAAAGACCAGTTTTTTTGGTCTTAGAGCCTTGATAAAGATAGTTTAATAATTTAAAAATAAAATTACTATAAAACCCATATCGACTAAACATAAGGAAGTGGAGTGGATGGAGAGATTTCTTTTTTATTTTAGCCAAAGGTTAGGTTTTATTTTTATATCAATTTAATACAGAGATCTCTCGACAAGCTCGAGATGGGTGATAGTTTATTTGATTTATTACTGAAGGACTAATTTTTCTGATATTTGAGTTTGATTAATTTTTGTCTAATCATTTTAATAACAAAACTTTAGCCAGTAAATGAATACCATCTTACTCATCTCGACTAAATGTAACGAAGTGGAGTGCATGGAAAGATCTCATGTATTTGGTAAATTTATAGATAAAGTTAATGAAAGAGATCTCTCGGCTGGGCTCGAGATAGGTTTTGCTTTGTTTACTTTACTTTTAGGCTAAGTTTTTATTTTTTTGGCTATATTTTAATTAAGCTCAGACTTTATCTATAATCTGTGCCCTTTTTATGGTCTTTTTTTCTATATATTTTATATTAATAGGTTTATATATTATAGTAATAAATTTTATAGGATTTTTTTAAGAAATTGTCCTGTGTAGGATTTTTTGCATTTTGCTATTTTCTCTGGAATCCCTGTTACTAAAAGTTCTCCGCCACCATCTCCTCCTTCTGGGCCTAGGTCTATTATATGGTCTGCGACTTTTATTACGTCAAGGTTGTGTTCTATTACTACAACTGTGTTGTTTTGGTCGACTAGTCTGTTTAAAACTTCTATTAGTTTGTGAACGTCTGCCATGTGTAGGCCTGTTGTTGGTTCGTCCAAAATGTATAGGGTTTGGCCTGTGGATCTTTTTGCAAGTTCGCTTGCAAGTTTTACTCTTTGGGCTTCTCCTCCGGAAAGTTCTGTTGATGGTTGGCCGATTTTTATATAGCCAAGTCCTACATCATAAAGGGTTTGTAATTTTCTTACTATGGATGGGTGGTTTTCAAAAAATTTGAGGGCTTCTTCTACTGTCATGTCCAAAACTTCTGAGATGTTTTTTCCCTTGTATTTTACTTCCAGGGTTTCTCTGTTATATCTTTGTCCGTGGCAAACTTCGCAAGGAACGTAGACATCTGGCAAGAACATCATGTCAACTTTTATTGTTCCATCCCCTTTGCAAGCCTCACACCTTCCTCCTTTTACATTGAAGGAAAATCTTCCCTTATCAAAGCCTTTCATTTTTGCTTCTGTTGTCATAGCAAAAACGTCTCTGATATTGTCAAATAATTTGGTGTAGGTTGCAGGATTTGACCTTGGTGTTCTTCCTATCGGGGATTGGTCTATAGAAATTATTTTATCAATTTGTTCTACTCCTTCGATTGAGTCGTGTTTTCCTGGGTGGGTTTTGGATTTGTTTAATTTTTTTGTGATTGATTTATATAAAATTTCATTTACTAAGGAAGATTTTCCTGAACCTGATACTCCCGTTACAGCTGTAAAGGTTGAGAGAGGAAATTTTACATCTATTCCTTTTAAATTATTTTGTCTGGCGTTTTTTACTTCTATATATTTGTCCCATTTTCTTCTTTCTTTTGGTACTGGAATTTTTTCTTTTCCTGAAAGATAGGCACCTGTGATTGATTTTTTACAATTTTTTATATCGGAAAGTGACCCTTTTGCAACAATTTCTCCTCCATGAACTCCTGCTTTTGGTCCAATGTCTACAAGAAAATCTGCAGCTTTCATGGTATCTTCGTCATGTTCTACTATTATTAGGGTATTTCCAATATCGGTTAAATTTCTTAAGGATTTTATTAATTTATCATTATCTCTTTGGTGAAGTCCTATTGATGGCTCATCTAGTACATAGCAAACTCCAACAAGTCCAGATCCGATTTGGGTTGCAAGTCTTATCCTTTGGCTTTCTCCTCCTGAAAGGGTTGAGGCTGACCTTGAAAGGGAAAGATAGCCAAGTCCTACATCTTGTAAAAATTTCACTCTTGCTTTTATTTCTTTTATTATTAATTCTGCAATTTTTTCTTTCATTGGTGAAAGTTTTAAATTATCAAAAAATTCTATGGTTTTGTCTACTGACATATTTGCAATTTCTGAAATTGATTTGCCGTCAACTTTTATGGCAAGAATTTCATCTTTTAATCTGTGACCATGACAAGTTTTACATTCTTCCTCGCTCATAAAGCCTCTCATCCTTTTCTTTTGAGCATCAGAATTTGTTCTTTCATACCTGTCTGATAAATTTTTGATTGCTCCTTCAAAATGACCAGTGTATTTTTTTCTTCCAGAAAAATGACTGTCAAAGGTGAAGGAAACTTCTTTTTTTGTTCCGTACAAAATTTCATCAATCATTTTTTTTGGAGCATTTTTTATAGGCTCATCAAGAGAAAATTTGTGGTTTTTGGCAATGGCCTTAATCATTTCATTATAATAGGTTCCTTTTCCACTTGTGGCATATGGGTCGATGGCTCCCTCATTTATGGAAAGATTTTTGTCGGGAATTACAAGGTCTGGATCAATTTGCAAATGAAATCCAAGCCCGTTACATTCAGGACACATGCCTTGGGGAGCGTTAAAGGAGAACATATTTGGTGTAATTTCTGGAAGGGAAACGTGGCCGTCAGGACAGGCAAGTTTGGATGATAATATAAAGTCCTCTCCATCTATTACATTTATTTGAACAAGTCCATCTGTAAGCTCGAGGGCAGTTTCTAAGGAATCTGCTAGCCTTGAATTTATTCCTTCTTTTATGACAATCCTGTCGACAATTATTGATATGTCGTGTTTTTTTGTCTTTGAAAGTTCAATTTCTTCTTCTATATCGTATCTTTCACCGTCAATCATCACTCTGACGTAGCCCATTTTTTGAATATTTTGTAGTTTCTTTTTGTGTTGACCCTTTTGAGCCCTTACTACTGGGGAAAGTATTTGGATTCTTGTTTTATTTTCAAGTTTTAAAATCCTATCAACCATTTGGTCAATTGATTGGGCCTCGATTTTTTTGCCACAAACGGGACAGTAGGCATCTCCAATTCTTGCAAACAAAAGCCTATAATAATCGTAAATTTCTGTTACTGTTGCAACAGTTGATCTTGGGTTTCTATTGGTTGTTTTTTGGTCGATTGAAATTGATGGGGAAAGTCCTTCTATTGCATCTACATCCGCCTTGTCCAAATTTCCCAAAAATTGTCTGGCATAGGATGATAAACTTTCTACATACCTTCTTTGACCTTCGGCATAAATTGTGTCAAAGGCCAAGGTGGACTTTCCTGATCCGGAAAGTCCAGTAAATACAATCATTTTATCTCGAGGAAGGGTCAGATCAACATTTTTTAAATTATTGGTCCTCGCCCCCTTTATTACTATTTTATTTTCACTCATTTATACCTCCGCAATTGTCTCTGCATTTTTTATTATTATATTAATTTATAGTTAGGATGAAATTTTAAAAAAAGTAAATTAAATGATAAGTTTAATTCTTGAGATCTCTCGACTTCGCTCGAGATGGGTAGGGCTTAGTTTTTCTCTGTGCTTGAGATGCGTTTTAGCTTAATTTTTCCTTTACATGAGATAATTTGTAGCCTATTCTCACTATAAATATATTACTTTATTCTACTTTTTTTAATCTATTTAACTTTTTATACCCCAGCAAATTCTCTTTTCATTTTTGCTATTTGATCTCTCAGTGAGGCTGCTTTTTCAAAGTCTAGTTCTTCTGCAGCAGCATACATTTCTGTTTCTAAGTTTATAAGGATATTGTCAATTTCTTTTGGTGAGAATTCTTCTTTTTCTTCGCCTATATTTTCTGCTTTTTCTGTTACTTGGATAATTTCTGAAATATTTTTCTTGATTGTGGTTGGAGTTATGCCGTGTTTTTTGTTAAATTCTGTTTGGATTTTTCTTCTTCTTTCGGTCTCGTCTATTGCTTTTTTCATTGACCTTGTAATTTTATCAGCATACATTATTACATGACCTTCTGAGTTTCTAGCTGCCCTTCCTATGGTTTGGATAAGGGAAGTTTCACTTCTTAAAAATCCTTCCTTGTCTGCATCCAAAATTGCAATCAAGGAAACTTCTGGCAAGTCGAGTCCCTCACGAAGAAGGTTGATTCCTACCAAAACATCAAATTTTCCAAGTCTTAAATCTCTAATTATTTCACTTCGCTCTATTGTTTTTATATCTGAATGGAGATATTTTACCTTGATTCCATTTTCTGATAAGTAATCGGTCAAGTCTTCTGCCATTCTTTTGGTAAGGGTTGTGACGAGGACCCTTTCTTTTTTCTCAATTGTTTGGTGAATATTTTCTATAAGATCATCAATTTGATTTTCTACTGGTTTCACATCTATTAATGGATCTAATAAACCTGTAGGTCTTATGATTTGTTCTACAACTTCTCCACCAGTTTTTTCCATCTCATATGGGCCTGGAGTTGCTGAAACATACACTGTTTGGTTTATTAATTTTTCAAATTCTTTAAATTTTAAAGGCCTATTGTCAAGGGCTGATGGAAGTCTAAATCCATAGTCAACTAGGTTTTGCTTTCTTGACCTATCCCCCTCATACATTCCTCCTACTTGAGGAATTGAAACGTGGGATTCGTCAACAAAAAGAACAAAGTCATCTGGAAAATAATCTATCAAGGTTGCAGGTCTTGAGCCAGGCTCTCTTTGGGACATGTGCCTTGAATAATTTTCTATTCCTGAACAAAATCCAATTTCTTCTAACATTTCTATATCGTAATTTGTTCTTTGCTCAAGTCTTTGGGCCTCTACTAATTTATTTTCACTTTCTAGCTCAGCCAATCTTTCTTTTAATTCTTCCTTTATTGTTACAATAGCAGCTTCTGCTTTTTCGGCAGTTGTTGCATAGTGGCTGGCAGGATAAATGTAGCCGTGGGAGATGTGACTTATAACTTTTCCTGTTAAGGAATCAAATTCAGAAATCCTATCAATTTCATCTCCAAAAAATTCTATCCTTATGGCCTTCTCGTCATTTCCTGCTGGGAAAATATCTAGGACATCTCCTCTTTTTCTAAATGTTCCACGAGAAAAATCAAAATCATTTCTTACAAATTGCCTTTCAATTAATTCTTTCATAACTTCTTCAGGAGAAATTTCTTGGCCTGGTCTTAATGATAAAACTAATTTTTTGTATTCTTCTGGATCTCCCAAGCCGTAAATACAAGAAACGCTGGCCACAATTATTACATCTCGCCTTTCAAAAAGACTCATTGTTGCTGAGTGTCTTAGTTTATCTATTTCATCATTTATTGATGAATCTTTTGCAATATAGGTATCAGTTGCAGCAACATAGGCTTCTGGTTGGTAATAATCGTAGTAGGAAACAAAATATTCAACAGCATTGTCTGGGAAAAATTCTTTAAATTCTGTAAATAATTGGTAGGCAAGTGTTTTGTTGTGGGCAAGGACAAGGGTTGGCCTTTGAACTTCTTGAATTATATTTGCCATGGTAAAAGTTTTACCAGAACCTGTAACTCCTTGAAGGATTTGGTGGTGTTTTCCTTCTTTTATTCCGTCAGCAAGTTTTTTTATTGCCTGAGGTTGGTCTCCTTTTGGAGTGTAGTCTGATTTTATAACAAATTTATTTTCTTTCATTTTACACTTCCTTTATGTAAGTAATTTTTTAATAATTTATATCTGTTTTCGTCTTTTCCAATATACACTTTCACTTTTTAAATTCAACTTATTTACTCGGGATTCAAAGCCTTAAATCTTGCCACAAATCCCCCTTTCTGCTATAATTTTTTGTGAATATAATTTTGGGAGGGAGTATGGAAAAATCATTTGAAAATGTTTCTAATAATGATTTATTTGATTTGGCAGATTTGTTTAAGGTTTTTTCTGATTCGACTAGAATTAGGATTTTATTTTCCTTGTTTGATCATGAAAAAAATGTAAATACAATTTCAAAAGAATTAAATTTAAGTCAATCTGCAATAAGTCATCAGCTTAGGTATTTGAAAGATTCAAATTTAGTTAAGAGTAAAAGAGACGGCCAGGCAATGATTTATGCTCTTTCTGATAGGCATGTAAAATTTATTATTAAACTTGGTTTGGAACATTTGTATGAGGATAGGTAGGTTTTTATAACTTTAAAAATCTAATGAGAGGATATATTATGGAAATATTTAAAGATATGAAAAAGGATAGGAAAAGAGAACTTTTTAGGCTCGCTTATTTTGCTATATTAATTGGCCTTATGACCTATATTAGAAAAGTTTTTGGCAATAAGTCTTATGTTGTGACTGGCTTTCTTTTTATCTATCTTTTTTTGGGAATGGATGTTTTTTTGGAGGCTATTGAGTCTTTTTCTAAAAGAAATATGATGGATGAAAATTTTCTTTTGACTATAGCAAGTTTTGCAGCCTTTTTTATGGGAAATTTTACAGAGTCTTGTGTGATTATGCTCTTGTTTTCTTTGGGAGAAGTTTTTGAAAATCTTGCTAATGATAGGACAGATAAAAATATTAAGTCCTTTATTGATATTGTTCCAAAAAAACTTGATAGACAAAATCCTGATGGGTCTTTTTCTAAGGTAAGTATAAATGAAATCAATGTTGGCGATATAATCCTTGCTAAGGATGGTGATAGGATTGGACTTGATGGGATAGTTGTTGATGGAGAGGGACTTTTGGATACTTCTTCTTTGACAGGTGAGTCCATGCCAGTTGATGTTAGAGAAAATAGCAAGGTTTTGTCTTCTTCTATTTTAAAAACTGGAATTATAAAATACAGGGTCCAAAAAGTTTTTGATCAGTCTATTGCCTATAAAATTATTAGCTTGATTAAAAATTCTCCTAAGGAAAAATCTGACAGTGAAAAACTTATCAGAAGATTTGCCAAGGTATATACACCTTTTGTTGTTGCCATAGCAGTTTTTCTAGCTGTAGTTCCTCCAATTTTATTTGGAAATTTCACCTCTTATTTAAAAATGGCAGGAAGTTTTTTGATTCTTTCTTGTCCATGTGCCCTAGTGATTGGCCTTCCTTTAACCTATGTTTCAGGTCTTGGTCTTTGTAGCAAAAATAAAATCCTTGTTAAGGGGGCTAGATATTTTGAAAAATTGATAGATGCTGATTATTTTTATACCGACAAGACAGGGACTCTCACTTATGGGGATTTTGATGTAAAAGATATTATTTATTATTCTGAGTATAATAAAAATCTAATTTTGGATTACTTATATAATTTGGAGAAATTATCCAACCATCCAATTGCAAAGGCCATAGTTAAAGATTTAAGAAGAAGGGACAATCCTTCATATTTTATAGCCAGCGAAAGTATAAATGGTCTTGGTATTTGGGCAAAAACATATGAAAATGAAGAAATAAAAATAGGATCAAAAGATTTTGTAAATATTAATGATGACTCAAAAGACAAGGCAATTTATATGACTATAAATGATATTTTAGTTTGTAAAGTTCTTTTGGAAGATAGGATTAAGGATGATGCCAAGGAAACTATAGATTATTTAAGAAGTAAATTTTCTGATATTGCAGTTTTATCTGGCGATAGCGAAATGGCAGTAAAAGATTTGGCAGAGGAACTTTCTATTTCTTATGCAGGCGGGCTTTTGCCAAATGAAAAATTAGATCTTGTAAAAAATGAGCAAAAAAATGGCCACAAAATTGTTTTTGTGGGTGATGGGATTAATGATGGGCCTGTTTTAAAGTATGCTGATGTTGGAATTAGCATGGGCCAAGGAGCATCTGACCTTGCTATTGATGCATCTGATATAATTATTTCCGATAAATCTTATAGTAAATTAAAAGATTTGATGGAAATTGCAAGAATTGTAGATAAGACTGCCAAGAAAAATCTTGTTTTTATTATGCTTACAAAAATAATTATTTTGATTTTAACCCTACTTGGCTATGGCCCAATGTGGCTTGCCATTGTTGGAGATGTAGGCGTTTTGATTCTTTCAATTTTTATTTCAACAAGTATTTTAAATAAAAAAATATAGGAGAATCCTCCTATATTTTTTTTATACATTTCTACTTATAGTAAAGTCATTATTGTTTTCAATTTCTTCATAATTGTTTTCTATATCTCCTGTTAAATCTAAATAATTATCAGCAATCCTTGCCAAAACTATAGGAGATATTACTAAAAAGTATACAGCAAATACTAACATTGCTATAAAAGTAAGGCCCATTATAGCTTCAAATGAATCTGCGTGCATTATAGTTGCTGCAGAAATTCCAATCATAACTATAATTGGTAGGGCAAAATATTTTAAATATGTTAGAATTGTTTTTGCTAATAATTTTTTACCAACTGAAAATACACTTTTGAAGGCCTCTCCTACTGATTGGTCTTTGTTTCTTGGATCTGCAACAATGTGGTTTGCATAGGTTGTAAAAAGTGCAAGTAAAGTTGAAAGAAGAGCTCCCACAATTCCCATTGACATAAAACTTGTTGGATTATCCTTTATTGCTAAAAAGGCTGCCCCTCCACCAAAAACTGCTGTGATTAAAATTGTAATACCAATTAGTATCAAATTAACTAGAATTGCTTTTTTATCTAGTCTGTGGATTTGGTTAAAATAATCTCCAACATTGCCTTTTCTATTATTAATTAAGCCAGAGGCTATCAAAAATGATCCAATCCATGTAATAATTGAGGTTATTAGGTTGTAAATAATACTATCACTGGCTTTTTCTCCAAATGCGAAAAATAATCCAAGTGAGATAATTCCCAAAATTATTTCAAGTAAAATAATTGAACCATAACTAAATTCTCTTTTCATAAAATTCCTTTCTATTTTTATAAATTTTCACCTTCTATAGATATTTATACCCAAATATTTTCCTATAAATAATTAATTATGGGTATAGAAAAAAAGAGGTGATATTATGGAATATAAAATTGATGAAAAAGAAAATCAAATCCAAGTTTTTGATGGTGATAGAAAAATTGGCTTTATAAGTTTGGTAAATAAGGGATATTTGATAGATGCTCCCCACACAGAAGTTGATAAGGAATATGGAGGTCAAGGAATAGCAGGAAAATTGGTGGATAAATTAGTAGAATATGCTAGAGAAAATAATAAAAAAATAATTCCAACCTGCCCTTATATAAGAAATAAATTTGAAAAAGATGATAAATATAAGGATGTTTATTTTAAGTAAGTAAAAATCTCTCGATTATATCGAGAGATTATTTTTTTATTCTCCTATAAAATATTCCTATAAAAATCAAATAAATTATTACAAATCCTATAAAGCCTTTTGAAAGTGAACTTGTCTTTAGGATCTTATCTATATTTTTCATAAATATTGGAGCCATAAATACTCCTATATTACAGCCTACAAAAATTAGATTTGTTGCAATTCTTGAGCTATGCCCCTTAACAAATCTTGGAACTTCTGCAAAAATATAGGGCATACACATGGATTGACCAAAGGTTAAAAGTAAGATACAAAATAAAAATCCTATTAGGTTTTTTTCAAAATTAATTATCAATAAATTTGCCAAAAGATAAAAGCTAAGACCAAAAAATATGGTCTTATTTTTTAATTTAAGATTTATTGGTGTAAATAAAAAGGCTGAAACCATCCCAACTATTGGAACAAAATTTAAATAAAAACTTGTATTTACATCCATTCCTCGGCTTAGACTTGCCACAAAGGGAAATCTCATCGTCATAGAAGTTGCATTTAATAAAACTACCATGGCAAAAATTATAAATAAAAATACATTAGGGTTAAAATTAATTTTTGCCCTTTCTCTTTTTATCTTTACATCGCTAACATTTATTTTAAAAAATATCATTATTAAAAAAGCTGATGTATAAAGTAAAAATGTATAGATATAATTAATTTTTACAAGAATTCCTGCAAGGGTAAAAAGGATTATTTGCCCTGTAAATTCTGCTGCATTTCTAAGTCCATGAAGTTTGGTCCTTTCTTTATTGTCATGGTAAAGTAAATTTATATAGTTTGCCGAATGACCATTAAACATTCCAAGACCTGCTCCAAGGATAATTCTTGACATAATTATTGCAGGATAAGTTTTAAAAATTACAGGAAAAATCCCACTAAGTCCAACAAGAAAAAGTCCTAATAGAACAGTTTTTTTAAGGCCTAGCCAAAGGGCAATGTATTCTGCCAAAAATATAAAAATCATTACAGTAAAACTTGAAAGAGTTATTATAAATTCAGCCTGATTTCTTGTAAGATTAAAGGCTTGTTGGATATAGACTAGGCTTCCTGAAATTATACTGTTGCTAGTTAAAATTAAAGAAATTGATAAAATGGATAATTTTTCTTTTATAGAGTTTTCTTTCATTGTCTTTCCATATATTTTTCAAATAATCTTTCAGAAAAATCTACCAAGTCATGAGAAAAATCATTTCTCAAATATTTTTGGTCTAAATCCCCAAGTCTTACCCTATCGAGGGCATCTGCATCCTTAAAAAGTTTTGACAAGTACCTTGCCCTATCCATATCTTTTACAAAAAATTCTTCTATGGTTTTATCCATATCTTTGTCAGGTCTTGAGTGAGTTGCAAGAACTGCTTGAAGAATATTTTTATCATTTTCATCTATTTTTGCATAATCAATGGAATAAAGGGCAGCCCTATACCCGTGTTCGGTATCATAAGAATCATCCACTCTTTTTGTATCATGAAGAGATGCTGCATATCTTAAAATATCTGTATCATTTTTATTTAATTTATAATAAAAGGACAAAAGAAGAGAAATCAAAATCACCCTTTCGATATGGCCTTGGCCATGAATACGACTTTTATAAAGAATATCCGTATTTAAATTTTGGTATGTGTCAAGCAAAGTTTCATAATAAGATGAATTTTTAAAATCTTTAAAAAATTTATAATCATCAAGCCACTTATCTTCATTTAAAATTTCTAAAATAAGCATAAAAAACTCCTTTTTATTTTCTTAATTATAATTATATCAAAAAGGGTAAGTATTTTATAGAATTTTATAAGTAGGTGATTAAGTATGTTTATGAAAAGAGAAGATATAGAAGTAAAAATTGAAGAGTGTATAGATAAGGCAAAAAGATACAAGGGAGTTGGAGAAGTTGCCTCCTACATTCCAGAGCTAAAAAATGTAGACGAGGATTCCTTTGCCCTATCCATTGTGACAACTAGTGGAGATGTTTATAATTTTGGAGAAAGTGAAAAAATATTTTCAGTTCAATCAATTTCAAAAGTTTTTACCCTAATGATGGCCCTAAAGGATAATACTATTGAAGAAGTTTTTTCAAAAGTTGGAACAGAGCCAACTAGGTATGAGTTTAATTCTTTAATTCCAATAGATCAAAGAGCTGCAAATCCATTTATAAATGCAGGAGCAATCACAACAACTTCAATGATTTTTGGGGAAAATAAGGAAGAAAAATTTAATAGGGTTATGGAGCTTATAAGGCAAATGAGCCAAAATTCTGAATTTACTTTTATGAAAGACATTTATGAGTCAGAAATTTCTACAACAGATAGAAACAGGGCCATTGCCTATTATTTAAAAAGTAAAAATATATTTGACCAAAACGCTGATGAAGTTTTGGATTTATATGTAAGAATTTGCTCAATAGGTGCAAATGTAGAATCCCTTGCAAAATTTGGGGCAATCCTTGCAAATGAAGGATTTGATATTTACTCCTCAAATTTAATTGTCCCACAAAATATAGTCCAAATGACAATAGCCCAAATGGCATCATGTGGGATGTATGAAACAAGTGGTGAGTATTTGATGAAAGTAGGAATCCCATCAAAATCCGGAGTAGGCGGAGGAATTTTGGGAATTGTCCCAAACAAATGTGGAATTTGTGTCTATTCACCAAGACTAGACAAGTCAGGAAACTCAGTTGTTGGAAAAAATTTATTAAAAATATTATCAGCAGACTTAGGGCTTAATATATTTCTGTAGAAATTAATAAAAGACTTTTTAAATTATATATTAAAAAATTTTTTATAATATACTAAATTACAATTTGTTCTTAATACTTCGTAATGTTAGGGGGAGAAAATGGGGGAGTTTCGATTCTCCCCCTTTTTTCTCGCCCCTAACGACCCCCACTTTTTTGCCCCCCTACAAACGACCATTGCATGGAGCTTTTCTTGTAAGAAGCTTCGCTTCTTTCAATTTTTAAAAGTTTGACTGCTATTTAAAAATAACTATAAATTCAAGTGAATTATTAGAGAAAAAATTGTTTGAACGTTAGTGAGTTTATTTTTTCTCTTTTAATGAACTTTGAATTTATTTATTTTGGGTATTTATCTTTGTTAAATTTGGATAAGCAATTTAAAAATCGAAAGAAACTTTAGTTTCTTTCTAAATTTGCTCCCTGCAAGGGCCGGTTAAGGGGTTATAAAGATGGGGGTTCTTAGGGGGAAGGAAAAAGGGGACAATCGGAAGTCCCCTGTTCCTTCCGCCCTAAGGATACGAAGGATTAATTTAATATATTAATTTATTCTAAAATTAAAAACTAAAAATTTAATTTTAAAAATTAAGTTAACATGTAAATCGAAACTCCCCCATTTCCTCCGCCCTAACATTACGAAGAATTGATTTTATATAGAAGTTCATCTTTATGAATAAAGAAAAAGAAGCTTTTTCAAGCTTCTAATTTTTTTAAAAAATTTATAAAGATTTCAACATATCAACATACCTAGGCATAGAGTAGTTTTCTCTTGATATTTCGTTTTCTAGTTTGTCTGCTATTTCTCTTATTTGATCTGTTATTTTCCTTGTTTTTTCTTGGATGAATATTGCTTTTTCTTCTTGACTTTTTATTTCATCTAAGTCTTTTAAAATTTCTTTGATTTTATCCCCATATGCTAATAGTATTTCTACATTTTTATTTATTCTTTCTGCTTTTTCTTTTAATTTTTCATTGTCTAAGAATGAAAGGTAGGATTTTATTTCTTTTATTTCTTTCATTGCTGAAGGAAGAATTTCTTGATAGATCATATTGGATAAAACTTCTAGTTCTTGCTGGCAAAACTTTGTTATCTCTTCAAATTCTACATTTATTATTGAATCTATTTCTTTTTGGCTAAATATTTTTTCGTCTTTGTATAGGTCATATGATGAATTTTTCTTGGCAAAAACTAGGGCATCAAGGAAGGTTTTGTGGTTATCAAGGCCTCTTTTTTCTGCTTCTTTTATCCATTCTTTAGAATAACCATCACCTTGGAAAAGTATTCTTGAATTTTCTTTGTAAGTTTCTTTTACAATTTTATATACTTCATCTTTTAAATCATTATCATTTTTACCTTCAAGTCTTTGGTAAAATTCTTTTAAGACTCTTGCCATTGAAAGATTTATTACTGTATTTAAATCTGCTGCTGATTTTGAAGATCCTAACATCCTAAATTCAAATTTATTTCCTGTAAAGGCAATTGGTGAAGTCCTATTTCTATCTGATGAATCTGTTACTATTTCACCAAGGTGAGGGATTTTTACCTTATTATTTATATCTTTAATTTCTTCATCGTTGGCTATAGATTTTAGGATATTTTCCAAATCCTTACCAATAAATACAGAAATTATTGATGGTGGAGCTTCATTTCCACCAAGTCTGTAGTCATTTGAAACTGAAGATGAGGAAAGTCTTATTAGATTTTGATATTTGTTGCAAACTTTTATCATAGCTGATAAAAATAGCAAAAATAGGTAGTTGTTTTTCGGGTCTTTTCCTGGTGAAAAACAGTTTTTTCCATAGTTTGTTGCAAGTGAATAATTGTTGTGTTTCCCACTTCCTGCCATATTCTTGAAAGGTTTTTCCTTTAATAGGCAATATAAATTATGTTTAATGGCAGTTTTTTCCAAAATATGCATCAACAATTGGTTGTTATCAACTGAAATGTTTGCATTTTCAAACATTATTGCTATTTCAAATTGATTTGGCCCAACTTCATTATGCTCAGCCTCCATATAAATTCCCAAATCATATAGTTGTTCATTTACATCTTCAAAAAAATCATTGACCCTTTGAGGAATTGCCCCAAGGTAGTGGGAAATAATTTCTTTTTCAACCATTGGATCACGACCGACAAGGCTCATTCCACAATATTCAAGGTCAATTCTCTTATCAAAAAATTCCTTATCAATCAAATAAAATTCTTGTTCAAGGCCAACCTTAGATTTTACCCTGTAAGTTTTCTCATCTTTCAAAAATAAGTTACAAATTGGACTTGCGTACTTGCTTACCCTATTCATTGACTCAATTAAGGGTAATTTTTTGTCGAGTTTTTCCCCATAAAAAGAAACAAAAACTGATGGAATATATAAGACCTTATCCTCTATAAAAGAATTTGCTGTCAAATCCCAATATGTATAGCCGCGAGCTTCAAAAGTTGATCTCATTCCTCCTGATGGAAATGAAGATGCATCTGGCTCTCCCTTTATTAATTCTTTTCCAGAAAATCTATTTATTGGATTGTGCTTATCATCCCTATTTAAAAAAGCTGTTTTTTTATTGGCAGTTTTTCCATTTAGGGGTTGAAACCAGTGAGTATAAGAAGTTGCTCCTTTTGATAGAGCCCAAGATTTCATAGCATGAGCAATAGAATCTGCTGTTTCTCTATCAAGAATATCATTATTTCTTGCAGCTTCTTTCCATTTTAAATAAACAGGAAAGGGTACATTTTCCTTCATTGTTTTTTTGTCAAAAGCTAAGTTTCCAAATTCTTTTAAATTCATCCTTCTACCTTTCTTAAACTTTAAAAAATTGTTCAGTTTATTATATCACAATTTAATTAAATTTTTAATAAATGATTTTATATAAAATATTTATATAAATATCTTACAAGTTAAATTTAAATAATTGACACCTTATCAATATAATGATAAATTAATAATAGTTGAAATTTAAATAATTTAAGGATGGGATAATGAGAAAAAACAAAAAAATTATTATATTATTATCGGGAATCTTAGCATTTCAATTTTTTGCTCCAAAAACTACAGCACATGCTAAGGGTCTTATAATAAATTATGACATTACAGAAGGGGTAAATATCAGAGAAAGTGGATCCAGTTCTAATAATTCTAAAATAATAGGAGGGATTGATTATCCTGATGTTTATGAAATAAAAGAAGAAGATAATGATTGGTATAAGATAGACTTTAAAGATAAGGAAGGTTATGTAGGAAAGAGTTGGTTTTATGTTTTAGATGATGTAAAAACCCTAGATAAGGGAAAAATTTACGAAAAAGCTGACGAGAAATCAAAAGAAGTTTCTGATTTTAAAAAAGATGAAAAATTAATTTTAGTAAACTTTGCCGATAAGGATTTTATTAAGGTAAAAAAAGGAGATAAAACAGGATTTATAAAAATTGACAAATCTGATCTTTCCAAAAAAGATTCAAAAAACTTGGATAAGATAAAGGATAAGTACAAAAAAATATATGATTCTATAAAAAGATATATGGATTATCTTGATAGAAACAATCTAAGCTTATATCCTGTTGATGAAAAAAATAAAGAAGTTCAAGGTGAAATAAATAGAATTTATCAAGAAAATGACAGTAATAATCAAGCTTATGATGATTCTGGTGATGAAGTTGAATATGTTTATTATACAGTTGATGGCGATGATATAGGATCTAAGGCCTATAATTTTGCAACAAATTTTATCGGCAATCCTTATGTTTGGGGTGGAACAAGTCTTACAAATGGAGTTGACTGTTCTGGTTTTACCCAACAAGTTTATGGAAAATTTGGAATTGGTCTTCCTCATTTCGCCCAAAGCCAAGCAGATTATGGAAAAACTGTAAATCTTGGAGAGGAAAAAGCAGGAGACTTGGTATTTTTTGGAACAAGCATGTCAAATATTACCCACGTTGCCATAGCTGACGGTCAAGGTGGAATAGTCCATGCTGCAAACCCAAGAGATGGAATAATAACATCAGGAATTGGAAATCCAATAATTATAAAAAGATTAATAGAAGATTAATAAAAATTAAAAACGTCCCTGGGGCGTTTTTTTGTTGTCTGATAAAAAAAATAGTGCTATAATAAATTAAAATATTAAAATTTATGCAAATTAATTTGTAATTATAAGGAGTTAAAAATGACAGACACATTAAATCCGTTACAAGCAGCACAACTACAAATCAAAAAAGCTTGTGAAAAACTAAAGCTAGAACCAGCTGTTTATGAAATTTTAAAAGATCCACAAAGATTTATAGAAATTTCCATTCCAATAAAAATGGATGATGGGTCTTTGAAAGTATTTAAAGGATACAGATCAGCTCACAACCATGCCCTAGGTCCTTCAAAAGGTGGAGTAAGATTTCATCAAAATGTAAATGCTGAAGAAGTTAAGGCTCTTTCAACTTGGATGAGTTTAAAAGCAGGACTTTTGGCTATTCCTTATGGTGGAGGAAAAGGTGGAATTACAGTTGATCCAAAAAAACTATCTGAAAGAGAGCTTGAAAGTTTATCTCGTGGATATATAAGAGGTCTTTATAAATATTTAGGAGAAAGAATTGATATTCCTGCACCAGATGTAAATACAAATGGGAATATAATGTCATATTTTACAGATGAATATATAAAATTAAATGGTGATAAAGAAGACCTTGGAACTTTCACTGGAAAACCATTAATTCTTGGAGGAAGCCTTGGAAGAAGTGAAGCTACAGGTTTCGGGGTAGTAATTACAACAAAATATGTAGCAAAAAAAATGGGACTTGATTTAAAAAATGCTCAAATTGGTCTTCAAGGATTTGGAAATGTTGGTAGCTACACATTAAAATATTTGATAGAAGAAGGAGCAAAGGTTAAATACCTTTCTATAAGAGATGAAAGCGAAGAATGTGGACGTTCTGCTCTTTATTCAGAAGATGGATTTGATTATGAATCTTTGCAAAAATATAGGGAAGAAAATAAAACTCTTGCAGGATATCCTGATGCTGAAAAAATATCTGATGAAACATTCTGGAGTACAAAATTTGATATATTAATTCCAGCAGCTCTTGAAAATATTATTACTGAAGAAATCGCTAAAAATTTAGATGTAAAATTAATAGCAGAAGGTGCTAATGGACCTACAACCCCAGAGGCTGACAAGATTCTTAAAGAAAAAAATGTAGAAGTTATAGCCGATATCTTGGCAAATTCTGGTGGTGTTTTAGTTTCATACTATGAATGGATTCAAAATCAATATGGAAATTATTGGTCAAAAGATGAGGTTCAAGAAAAACAAGTTAAGGATATGAAAAAAGCCCTCGATGGAATTTATCAAATAAAAGAAGAATACAAGACTGACTTAAGAGAAGCCTCATATATGTTTGCAATAAAAAGAATCGCTCAAGCAATGAAACTTAGAGGATGGTATTAAAAAAATCGGGGATTTTTCCCGATTCACCACCCATTGGGGACGCTCAATTTTGGAGCTTTTATTCAAAGCTTTATTTTGTTATTACTTTTACAATTTTCTTCTAGATACTTTTAATTTTTCCCCTACAAATCTTTTGCTAAAGCCTAGATTTACTAATTTTTTTCCATATTCAAGTAATTCTTCTCTTTTTAAATTTTTTGCATTTATGTATTTCATTATATAATTTTGAGCATAAATTATATCCTCTTTTGTATCCATCTCTATAGAAAAAAACCTTTCTTTGTGAAAATCATAAAAGTTTTCTTGATTTTCAAAATTATCTCTAACTTTATCTACAAATTCCTTATCTATTGGATAATTAATATTTCTTATAAAAAAATTTTTATATGAAGTAAATTCATACCTACCAAGTTCATTTTCAATCCCTGCAAAAACTGGATTATTATGAATGTATCTTAAAACTTCAAATAATTGCTTATCAGATTTTATCTCTACGGATTTATATCTATTTTGAAATAAGTGACCATTTCTATCATTTACATAATTATAAAATCTTGAATATTTAACATTTATGCTCTTCATTATTTCTGATAAATCATTTACTCCCTTTACATATACCAAAAAATGGGTGTGATTATCCATTATTGTATAAGCATATATTTTCCAATCATATTTTTCGTCAAAATATAAATCTAAAATCATTTCTTTATAAGATTTTCTTGAAAAAATTTTTTCACGATTTATCCCTTTTGTTATTATATGAAAAATATTTCCGTTTTGGATTTTTCTAGCCAAACGAGCCATCGCCTTCTCCTAAAATTTTAAATATGAATTTTATAATACTATTATTTATATACCCAAAGCTTTTAATTGTTATATTATATTTAAAATAATTTAATAAATAAGTGTTCCAATAATGAACGTCCCTAATGGAGTGGGGATAAAAAAATCGGGAAATATTTCCCGATTTCTTAATTGTTTGAATTGTTATTATCTGAACTTGTAAATGATGAAAATAAATCTTTGAAAAATTGTAGAATCTTATCCCAAAGGCCAGATTCTTTTATATCATTTCCAACCTTATCTATATCTTCTTTATTGTCTTGGTAGAATTGTTTTCCTTTTTCTGTAAGATTTCCTGCGAATTTTTTTAGGTTTTCTTCTACATTTTTGCTATCAATTGCTGGACTTTCTTGATATTTTTCAAAATAGTTTACAAGAATTTGTATATTATTATTTGAAAGTATATCCCCCATATTTACATTTTTTAGGGCATCTTGGATAAAAATTTGAATTTGTTTGCTATCTGCTGGTGAGCCATTTTGATCTTTATATTCTTTTAAGTTTTGTTTTACCTCGGCAACTGCTTGGTCAAGTTTATCCTTATCAAAAGATCCATTATCTTGATTTTCATCACTTATTTTTTTAAGTGTTCCAAGTTCTTCTTGGGCTGTTTGGGTACTTTGTGTGTCAACTTTTTCCCCTGATAATTCTATTGCCTTATAAACCCCAACAAGGGCAGATTCTCCTGTTACAACTTTTGGACTTGCAACTTTTATTTGGGCATCTGTAATTCCTGATGTTATTGCTGCATTTGTGTATTGGCTTTGTGTAATTGATGAAATATTTTCTGGTGTTATAATATCTACTTTGATTCCACTTCCTTTTGGAAGTTTTTTTACTGAAACTGATGAAATCATATCGTAGTCATTTGCCCTATAGCCCAAATATTTTTCACAATCAGCCCCGTTTACACTTGCCATATTTATATCGTCTGTTAGTCCTAATTTATCTTTAACTTGGTCGATTTGATTTTGGTTTAAGCCAGTTCCATACATATAAGATTCTTTTGTTGAATCAAAATTTTCATTGGCTTTTGAAGTTTGTGGAATAGTTAGGATTATTGCAAATAATAAGCCTAAAATCCCCTTATTTTTTAATATTTTTTTCATAAATTCTCCCTACAAATTTATAGATTTTCAATTTTTTCTATTAAATTATCAAGGTCTTTTTCATCTAAATCTTCTATTTTCCCTTGGTCAATTAGGCTTGTTATTTCTGGATTTATTGCAAGTTTTGAAACTGTATCAATTCCAAATTTCTCTGCTGTTTTTTCTGTTGATCCTTCTCCAAAAATTTTGTAGATATTTCCAGTATCTGGGGCTTTGAAATATGACATATTTTCAACAAGACCCAAAGTTGTTTTTCCCATCATTTTTGCCATGTTTAATGATTTTTCTACAACCATTCCTACAAGATCTTGTGGGGTTGTAACTGCAACTACCCCATCTATATTTAGGGATTGGAAAACTGTAAGTGGAATATCACTTGTTCCTGGAGGCATATCTATTAATAAGTAATCAATTTCTCCCCAAGCTACATCTGTATAAAATTGTTTTAAAACATTATTTACAATTGATGATCTCCATACAACTGGTGCTGATTTGTCTTGTAAAACTAAGTTTATAGACATGATTTTGATTCCACCCTTACTTTCTGGTGCAATCAAAGTTCCATCTTCAAGGCTTCTTACACTATCTTCTATGCCAAATGCTTGTGGAATTGATGGGCCTGTAATATCTGCATCTAAGATTGCAACCTTGTTTCCATTTTTTGAAAGTTTAGCTGCAAGCATACTTGTTACAGAAGATTTTCCAACTCCTCCCTTACCTGACATAACTGCTATAGTTTTTTTAATTTTTGAACCTTCTTTTGGTTTTATTATAAATTTATCTAAATTCATTTTATTTTCTGTCATTTCTAACTCCTTTCAAGATTTCTAACAAGTATATTATATTATATTTTCAATATTTTTCTATTTGTTAAATCTTTAATTTTCCTAACCTATCTTATAATTAAATTGTGTGGTAAAAAAGTTTATAAATAAATAGGCAATCCTTATATTTTTTCATATAAAAATATAAATATTTATTTGACAAATGTAATTTAAGGATGTATTATTAGCTTAAGATTAAATATAAAAACTTTGAAAAGAAGAGTAGCTAATAAATTATATGCACAGAGAATCTTTACTTGCTGAAAAAAGATCTTATAATCTTAGTGAATAAAGACTTAGAGTTGTATCGAGGATATTTTTGATTCGATATCGTATTTTGCACGTTATAGCAAAGGGGTATAATTTTGTACTTTCTTAATGGATCCTTTGAAAGTATATTTTGTACTTAATAAGGATATTTTTGTGAAAAAATATTAAATTTGGGTGGTAACACGGTCTTCGTCCCTTAGGGATGAGGACCGTTTTTATATTTATTCTTAAAATATGAAAAGAAAATTTTTGGAGGAGAAAATGAAAAAATTACTAAAGTTTCTTATGGCTTTTGTTCTTGCCTTTGTTTTTACAATGGAAATTTCACATGCTGATGAAGATACATTTAAGGTTGGGATGGAAGTAAATTATGCACCTTTTAACTTTTCTCAAGTTGATGATTCTAATGGTGCTGTTGAGATAAAAAATTCTAAGGGTGAGTATGCAAATGGATACGATGTTCAAATTGCAAAAAAAATTGCCAATAAACTTGGAAAAAAACTAGAAATTTATAAGACTGAATGGGATGGACTTCCACCTGCCCTTACTAGTGGAAAAATTGATGCAATTATTGCAGGTATGAGTCCTACTGCTGAAAGAAAAAAAGAAATTGACTTTACTAATTCTTATTATGTTTCAGATTTGGTTGTTGTTTTGAAAAAGGATTCTCCTTTTGCAAAGGCAAAATCTTTAAAAGATTTTAAGGATGCAAAACTTACTGGTCAATTAAATACTTTCCATTACACAGTTCTAGATCAAATTGACGGACTTAATAAGCAATCTGCTATGGAATCATTCCCTTCAATGATTTCTGCTACAAAATCAGGAAATATTGACGGCTATGTTTCAGAAAAGCCTGGTGCAATGTCAGCAGTTTCTGCAAATAATGACTTAAGATATGTAGAATTTGAAAAGGGCAAGGGCTTTGAAACTTCATCAGAAGATACTTCAATTGCTGTAGGTCTTAGAAAAAATTCTCCTATGAAAGATGAAATTAATAAAATCTTATCTGAAATGAATAGCAAAGATCAAGATAAAATCATGGAAGAGATGGTAAAGCTTTCTGAAAATGATGGAGAAAAACTTTCATTTTTTGGACAAATGAAAGAAATTTGGAATGAATATTCTTCCCTCTTTATAAACGGAATCTTTTCAACACTCTTTATTTCAATTATTTCAACAATAATAGGATTTTTTATAGGCCTTGTAGTTGCAGTTATTAGAAAAACAAATGTTGATAAAAATAAAAATATTGTTGGATATATCTTACAAAAAATAATAAACTTTATTCTTGCTGCCTACATTGAAATATTTAGGGGAACTCCTATGATGGTTCAAGCTATCCTAATTTTTTATGGGGCAAAACAATTTTTGGCAATTGATATGTCAACTATGCTTGCAGCCTTTATAATTGTTTCAATTAATACTGGAGCATATTTAGCAGAAGTTGTAAGAGGTGGAATTAATTCTGTTGATGAGGGACAATTTGAAGCTTGTAAGGCTCTAGGAATGACTCACTCACAAACCATGTTTAATGTGGTAATTCCTCAAACTATAAAATCAATTTTACCTGCTATTGCAAATGAATTTGTAGTAAATATAAAAGATACATCAGTATTAAACGTAATCAGTGTAACAGAATTATTCTTTGTTTCAAAATCTATAGCAGGTTCAACTTATCAAATTTTCCAAACATATTTGATAACAGCTATAATTTATTTTATCCTAACCTTTGTAACAACAAGAATTATCTTGTTACTTGAAAGAAGACTAAATAACAAAGAATTTGTACTTGAATCTGCAACAGGAGGACTCAATGCCTAGTATAATTAAAGTAAATAATTTAGAGAAAAAATTTGGACAAAATTTAGTTTTAAAAGATATAAATATTGAAGTTCAAAAAGGAGAAGTAGTTACAATAATAGGATCATCAGGATCAGGAAAATCTACCCTTTTAAGATGTTTAAACCTATTAGAAGAGCCAACAAGTGGAAAAATTTTATACAAAGATGAAAATATTTTAGAAAAAAAATTCGACCTTAGGGCTTATAGGACAAAAGTTGGTATGGTTTTTCAAAATTTTAATTTATTTGAAAACAAAACAGTTTTGGAAAATTGTACCCTAAGCCAAGAAAAAGTTTTGAAAATTTCAAAGGACAAGGCCCAAGAAAAGGCCAAAAAATTTCTTAAACTTGTTGGAATGGACCAATATGTAAACGCAAAACCATCACAAATTTCTGGTGGACAAAAACAAAGAGTTGCCATAGCAAGAGCCCTTTGCATGGATCCAGAAGTTTTATTATTCGATGAGCCAACAAGTGCCCTTGATCCAGAAATGGTTGGAGAAGTTTTGGAAGTTATGACAAAACTTGCCAAAGAGGGAATTACAATGATTGTTGTAACTCACGAGATGGACTTTGCAAGGGAAGTTTCAACTAGGGTTTTGTTTATGAATGAAGGAATAATTTTAGAAGATGGATCTCCAGAAGAGATTTTTACAAATCCAAAAAATCAAAGGACCAAAGATTTCTTAAAAAGATATATGGGATAAAAGCAGGATTTTTCTGCTTTTTATTTTGCCTAAATTTAGTATAATAAAATAAAAAAAGGGGAAATTATGGAAAATAAATTAGTAGAATTATTAGATAAAGAATCATCCTTTGCCTATGGATTTTTATTATATGAAGATTATGAAAAAATTTTGATAAATAACCTAGATGACCAAGGAAGGTTTGATGGTTATACTTTGATTTCAAAAGACTTGGTCCAAATAAATGAAAAATCAGATTTTTTAAAAAAATTAAAGATTTACAATGAATACTGGAAGTCAATAAGTATAGGAAAATCTGATAGCGAGGTTTTTAAAAATGAGCCTGATTTCTATAATATTATAAAATACGCTAAAGATAATAAAAAAATAATAAATATAGGAAAAAATTTAGATTACTATGAATTAATTTGTGGATATGTAAGAGAATCAGATGAAAATTATGCCATAATTGATGCAGTTGATCAAAATTCGGGAGAAATTTACGATGAATTTGAAATTGATATTAAGAAAATAAAATATATAGAAGTTGAATCGATAGATAACATTTTGCTTAATTTTGTTAATAAACAATAAGCTTGGAAATATTATTTTGTAAATATTTATTCGAATAATTTTAGATTTTTGACTTAATAAATAAAGAGATCTCTCCACTCTCTATGGTCAATCGAGATGGGTTATTTATAGATATTTTTTATTGCTAAAGTTTAAATTTAATTATGCTTTTTTATTTATTTTTAGATTTACACTTATTTCGCCTAGTTGAGATGGTTATTAGCAGATATTTTTAATTTTATAAAGTTTTTTTATTATTTTCATAAAAAATTCACCCATCTAGAGCTATGTCGAGAGATCTCTTTGGTTCAACTTATCTTTAAATTTAACTCTTTTTTTGAGATTTATTCGCAAGTTCAAGATGGGAAATTTTTTATATCCTATAATTCTTGAATTTTTTCTTTTAAATCAAGGCTTGTTTGGTAAACATCATTTGCATCCATTATTGCCCTGACCACACAAATTCCATCAGTATTTGAACCTTTTAAAATTTCAACATTTTCAATATTTAATCCACCTATTGCATATACATCAATATCAACTGCCTCTTTTATTTTCTTGAAAGTTTCAACTGAGGTTCTTTTAGTTTTTACGTGAGTTTTTGTTTCAAAAATCGCCCCAACACCCAAATAATTAGCCCCATCTTCTTGGGCTTTTTTTGCAGCTTCTACTGATTTTGCAGTAGCTCCAATTAGGGCTTTTTCTCCCAAAAGTTTTCTACAAAGTGAAATTGGCATATCATCTGCCCCCACATGGAGACCACATCCAAGAGTCCAGGCAAGGTGGGGCTTGTCATCAATTAGCATAGGAATATTATATTCATCGCAGATTTTTTTAACTTTTTTTCCCAAATTTAAAATCTCAAGGTCTGTTTTTTCTTTCTCCCTTAATTGAAGGATATCAACTCCACCTTTTATAGCATCTTCTATTCTTTTTAAAAATTCTTCTTCAGTATATTTATCTGAATTTGTTACCAAATATAATTTTTTCAAAATTTTCCCTCTCTTATTTTTGCTCTTTTACAAATTTCATCATCACTAATAATAGAAATATTATCCATCAAATTTACAAAAAAGCTATAAAGCTCTTTCCTATCAGAAATTTCCCCAGAAATTTCCAAAATCAAAAGTCCCAAAATCGAAGCTTCTATAGGGTTTGTAACTGATAAAAAAGTTGAAATTAAACTTGTTAGCATACAACCTGTAGCTGTGATTTTTGATAGATTTTCACAACCATTTTCTATCAAGAAATATTCTTTTTCACCTACTAAAATATCAGTTTTTCCAGTAATTAAAACACTAGTTTGATATTTTTGACAAAGATCTTTTGAAATTTCAATAAATTTTTCAATATTTTCTCCATTTGTTTTGTCTTTTTCTCCAACATCAATTCCTTTGGCATTTGAATCATTTCCACTAATAGCTAAAATTTCTGACCCATTTCCCTTTATTAGGGAAAATTTATAATTTTCTAAAAGTTTTTTAGCAAAGTCATACCTTAGCTTGCTAGCTCCAACTCCAACCAAATCAATAATTACAGGAATATTTTTTTTATTTGCAAATTTTACAGCAAGCTCAATTGATTTTATCCTTGAATCTGTAATATTTCCAAGATTTACCGATAGAGAGTCAGAAATTTTTACTATATCTTCCATTTCATCAGGATGTTCGGCACAAATTGCCTTGGCTCCTTGAAATAAAATAGCATTTGCTACCATATTTATGGCTATTGGATTTGTAATGGCATGGATTAAGGGAGATTTTTCCCTTACTAAATCTCTATTTGATAGAATTTTTCTTAGATTTATCATATACATTTACTCCTAGTTTTTTTTGTATGGTATACAAAACTTTTGATTTTTGTAAAGTTTTTAAAAAAATTAGGGCAACAGATCCTCCCAAAATTGTTGCAATTATAAATGATGGAAGGTAAAAATACCAAGTTATATCCCCTGTTCCATAAAATAATTTCATTACAGGATAAGAAACAAGAGCACCTATTACTCCAGTTCCAATAATTTCTCCAATAACAGCTGCTAGCAAGGATCCCTTGGATTTTCTGTAAAAAATTCCAGATAAGACTGCCCCAAAGACTTGCCCTGTTATGGCAAGAGGAGGAATCCCAAGAAAACTCATTCTCAAAAAGGCAGTTATTAATCCATTTAAAAGTGAATACCAAGGGCCCAAGAAAACTGAACAAACAATATTTACAAAATGAGCTGTAGGTGCAAAGCCTTCGAATCTTAAAATTGGTGAAATAACAACTCCAATTGTAACAAACATTGAAAGAGTAAGCATAATAAGAAGTGAATTGTTTTTTTTCATAAATCCTCCTAAACATTTATATAATCAGTAAAAACTGGGCTCATACCTATTGATTTTAAATCTTTTATAGCATCCTCACAAGACCTATTATCTGCAATTTCAAATTGTTCGTCCCCTTCGTCTTGGGATTTTTTGGACCTGTGACCTATTGATGTATCTACTGATGCAGAAATTTTTGTTGCTGCATATTTTACTGCCAAATTTCTAAAATCACGGTCTTCTCTTGTTGAAAGAGTTATTGAGGCAAATGGTAAAAATATTCTTAGGGCAAGCATAATTTGGAAAAATTTCTTATCATTTACTTCAAAAAATTTAAGTTCATCTGCCCCGTGAGTTGGTCTAATCCTTGGAAGAGAAATAGCTATTTCTGCGTGAGGATATTTTTTTTGAATTTTTTGGGCGTGAAGACCTAGTTTGAAGGCTTCTTCTATTGGATCATTTAATCCAAATAAAGTTCCAAATCCAACTCCCCTAAATCCTGCCATCATTGCTCTTTCTTGAGTGTCAATCCTATAAACCCAAGATCTTTTGTAGCCGTATGGATGATAAAAATCATATGTTTTTGGATTGTAAGATTCTTGAAAAACTGTAACAAAATCTGCCCCTGCCTCTTTTAATTTTTTATAATCAGAAACATTTGCAGGATAAACTTCAATTCCTATTGTTTTAAAATATTTTTTGGCAATTTGGCAAGCTTTAGCAATATAGTCTACTGATGAAAATTTTTGACTTTCTCCTGTTAAAATCAAAACATCTTCAATTCCAGTATCTGAAAGAGCCTTCATTTCTTCTTCAATTTCTTCAAAATTTAATTTTGCCCTTTTTATATCGGATTTTGCCCTAAATCCACAATACCTACAAGAATTTTCGCAATAATTTGCTATATAAATCGGTGAGAAAAGACAAACATTATTTCCAAAATATCTGACCCTCTTATCTTTTGCAAGCTCTCCCATTTTTTCTAAATGATTTAAGGCCTTATCAGATAAAAGATTATAAAAATCTTCTTCATCAAGTCTTTCTTTTTCTAAACTTGAAAGGATATCAGCGTCGCTTACATTTTTATTTTTAATTTTTTCGTAATTATCTAAAACTTCGGTTTTTATATTTGAATCGATTATATCCATTTCTGGAAAATAATCTGTAACTTTTTTTATATTCATCTTAATCAAAAAAATCCCTTAATGGTGATGATGGATCAGCACCAGATTCTAAAACCCTGCCTGGTTTTGAAAGTCTTGCAAGACGTCCTGCTTCAATTCCAAGTTTAAAAGCTCTTGCCATCATTGTAATATCAGATGCGCTAGCAATTCCTGTATTTGCCATAATTGCAGCAGCTCCCATTTCCATTGCCTCTGCAGCTTGACTTGGAAGGCCAATTCCTGCATCAACAATTACTGGAAGGTCAACTTCATCAATAATTATTTTTATAAATTCTTTTGTAACAAGTCCCTTGTTAGATCCAATTGGAGCTGCAAGTGGCATTATAGCAGCAGCTCCAGCCTCTTTTAAATCTCTTGCATAATTTAAATCTGGATACATATAAGGAAGAACAATAAATCCTTCATCAGCCAAAACTTTTGTAGCCTTCAAAGTCTGATCATTATCTGGCAAAAGATATTTGCTGTCTCTCATAATTTCAATTTTTACAAAATTTCCGCAGCCCATTTCTCTTGCAAGTCTTGCAATTCTAATTGCCTCATCAGCATTTCTTGCCCCAGAAGTATTTGGAATAATTGTAACGTGTTTTGGTATATAATTTAAAATATTTGCCACATCTTTTGTGTTTGCTCGTCTTAGAGCAACTGTAATCATTTCACATTCTGCGTTTTTTACAGCAGCATCAATTAAATCCACAGAATATTTTCCACTACCAAGAATAAATCTTGATTTAAATTCTTTTCCACCTAGTATAAATTTATCTTCCATAATAATCCTTCCTTATTTTTTTCAAACACTCAAGAGCCTCAAGACTTGCCATGATTGATACATAGGCAAGATAAAGCCCATCATTTTTTGCGTCCGATTTGAAATCACCAACCATAGTGATATTATTTATTTTTTTTACCTTAATATCTGAAATATCCCCAAGTCCTGCCATGCCCGATGCAGTAAAAAGAAATTTATTTTCTTTTTTTGAAAAATAATCAAAGGCCATGACCTTGGACTCTTTCTTATCAAAAGCTTCTATAAAATAATCTGTTTTTCCAACAATTTCATCCATATTTTTTTCGTCCAAATACATATTTTTTGCATGAACTTTTGTATATGGAATAGTTTCTTCGATTATTTTTTTTGTTGCTAAGACTTTTTCTTTGCCTATATCAGAAATTTTATAATTTTGCCTGTTTAAATTTGAATATTCAACCTTGTCAAAATCATACAAATAAATTTCTCCAATGCCTGCCCTTGCCAAAATCATGGCAACATTTGAGCCAAGTCCCCCACAACCTAAAATTGAAACTTTAGAATTTTTAAATATTTGGTTATCATCATTTTTTTGTCTTTTTAAAATTTTATCCCTTAAATCCAAATCAACCTCCTCCAACAAAGGAAAAAACTTCCACCTTGTAGCCATCTTTTACAAGAAAATTTTTAAAATTTTCTCTTTTTACAAGCTCTTGGTTGACTTCAACAGCCACAAAATGAGGATCAAATTTATTTTCTTTTAAAAATTCATACAAGGAAATTTCATTTTTTATTTTTACTTCCTTGCCATTTATTAAAACCATATTCACCTCCTAAAAAAAAGAACACAAATAGAAACCATACCCGAGGTGGTATGCCCCATTTGTGTTCGACACATAGATAAATAGACATTTGTAAGGATCAAAAAAAAGACCCTTCACTAGGGTCTTTAAACTTCTTTTAATAATCATCGCTTTCTTACGCAGGTTTTAACCTAATCAAGTTTAAAGGGTTAATGGAAATTCCATCTCTCAGCTAAAAGCACCCCTAGCTATTTTTATTATAGGACAAATTTATTTAATTTGCAAAATTTTTTAATTCTCCTTGTTTTTTTGAAGGACCTTACAGTATTTGAACAAATAAATAGGCGAAATTAAAGTTGCAAGACTATTATAAAATCCAAAATTTGGAATCCATGAACTTAGCTTATTTTCATCTTCTCTCATTTGAATAGTTTTACAAGGTAGGGTTGTAAAAAATGCAAGACTTGCATAAATTAAGATTAGGTATTTTACAAAAATATTAAGATTGTACCTATCTAATAAATAATAAAGTCCCCAAGTAAAAAATCCTGCAATTAAAAAAGATAATATTCTAACAAGGATAAAAGCCTTGGAAGAATTCTTAGAATCTACATCTTGTTTTAATATAAATTTAAAATAATTTTTTAAAATATTCATCTTCCCTCCCCTTTTAGAATATCATCTTTCAAGATTTGGGACAAATTACCTTTCATCCATTGATAAATATTTTTTTGCTTGACTTAAAGACTTGTAGGCAGGTCTTATTATTTTTGAATCTTCAATTTGTTCAAGTCTGTGGGCTGACCAACCAACTGTTCTTGCTATGGCAAAAATTGGAATATATAAATCTTTTGGAATATCTAGCATTTCATAGCAAAATCCTGAATATAAATCTACATTTGCACAAATTGGATAGGATTTATTTAATCTTTCCATCAAAATTTCTCCCCCATTTTTTTCAATTTTTTCTATAAATTCATAATCTTTTTGCCTATTTTTAATTTTTGAAAGCTCTCTTGCCTTCTCTTTTAATAAAACTGCCCTTGGATCTGAAAGGGTATAGACTGCATGGCCCAAACCATAAATCAACCCCTTTTGGTCAAAGGCCTTTTTGTCCAAAATTTTCTCCAAATAATTTCTTATTTCTTTTTCATCTTCTAAATTTTTTAAATTTCCCCTAATATTATCAAGCATTTGACTTACTTTTAAATTTGCTCCCCCATGTCTTGGTCCTTTGAGAGAACCAAGACCTGTGGAAATTGCAGAATATGTATCAGTTCCTGATGATGAAACAACGTGGGTTGCAAAGGCAGAATTATTTCCTCCTCCGTGTTCTGCATGGATTATTAATAATAAATCCAAAATTTCTGCCTCTTCTTTTTTATATTTTTGGTCTGCCCTTAACATAGAAAGAATATTTTCAGCAATAGACTTATTTTTATCCTCCTTATGAATTATTAGGGATTTTCCTTCAAATTTATGAATTTTTGCTTGGTAGGAATAAATTGCTATAAGAGGCATTTTTGAAATTAAAGAAAGTGATTGAGACAAAACATTTAAAGTATTTGTATCATCAGGATTTTCATCGTATGAATAAAGAGAAAGGACTGACCTCATCATTATATTTACAATATTATTTCCTGGAAGATTTAGGATTGTATCTTCAAAAAATTTATCTGGAAGCTTTCTTTCTTCAACAAGGATATTTTTAAAATCCTCGAGTTCTTTTTTATTTGCAAGTTTATTAAATAATAAAAGGTAGATCACTTCTTCAAAGCCAAGTCTTTTTTTCTTATTAAAATCAGCCACCATAGAAGTTAAAGGATAGCCCCTATAATAAAGCTCACCATGACATGGAATTTTTTCTTTATTTTTAATTTTATAGCCTGATACATCACCAACCTTGGTCACTCCAACCAAGACTCCAGTACCATTTTTATTTCTAAGCCCTCTTTTTATAGAATATTTATCGTAAATCTCCTTTTCAATTGTATTTTCTTTTTTAATTTGCCAAGAAAGTTCTATTAATTTTTCCTTATTCATAATCATCTCCCAAGTTTTTAATTATAGCTTGTGTTATCTCATCTAAGCTAGCCTCTCCTTTCAAATCTCTTGTGTGGTTTTTCTTATTCTCCATGGTTTTTTCAATGGATAATCTTAATTTTTTAGATAAATTTTCCTCTCCTATGTCATCAAGCATAAGGGATGCTGTAAGTAAAATTGCTATAGGATTTGCCATATTTTTCCCAGCAATATCAGGAGCAGATCCATGTACAGACTCATAAATTGATATATCCTCTCCTTTATTTACTCCAGGAACTAAACCGAGTCCACCGACAAGGCCAGCTGCTAAATCTGACAAAATATCCCCATACAAATTTTCAGTAACAATGACGTCAAATTTATTTGGATTTTGTACCATTTGCATGGCAGTATTATCAACCAAAAGCTCTTCAAATTCTATATTTGGGAAAGATTTTGCAATTTCTCGTCCCACATTTAAAAACAAACCATCAGTAAATTTCATTATATTTGCCTTGGTAACTATGGTAACTTTTTTCCTATTAAATTTTCGGGCATATTCAAATGCTGCCCTTATAATTCTTTCAGATTTTTTCCTTGTAATTACCTTTATTGAATGAAATTCGTCATCAGATATTTTTTCTTCAAGTCCCATATATAAGTCTTCAGTATTTTCCCTGAAAATCACCATATCGACATTTTCATATTTTGTATTTATATTTTTTATTGATTTAATTGGCCTAATATTTGCAAAAAGATCATATTTTTTCCTAAGTTCAACATTAATTGACCTAAAACCATGACCAATTGGAGTTGTAATTGGACCTTTGATGGCAATTTTATTTTTTTCAATTGATTTAAAAACTTCATCTGGTATAAAGGTCTTCTCTTTTTCAAAAACGCTGGCTCCAGCATTTACTTCTTCAAATTCAACCTTTGAGCCCAAGGCCTTTAAAATTTTTTTCATAGAATCGCAAATTTCAGGACCGATTCCATCTCCCTTTATCAAAGTTACTTTCATAATCACTCCAATTCTAAATTTTTGGCATAATTTAAATAGCCACCCATTTTTAATATTTCAATTTCCCTTTTAGAAAATTCTCCCTTAAGGTTAATTTTTATGCCCTTGTCCAAATCTTCTAAAATAAATTTTCCACTTTCTAAAGACTTATCTATATTTTTTATTTGAATATTATCAAATTCAGATAATTTATCATAATCTTTTTCATTTTCAAATTCTAATGATAAAATTGCATTATTTATCAAATTTGACCTGTGGATTCTTGCAAAAGATTTGGCAATAACTGCTTTTATATTTAAATAAAGAGGAATGAGGGCTGCGTGCTCTCTTGATGAGCCTTGGCCATAATTTATGCCTGCAACAATTACTCCTCCAGAATTTTCCTCTGCTCTTTTTTTGAAATCATCGATTTTTGTTGTAAAGGCAAATTCTGATAAATATTCTATATTTGACCTAAATGGTAAAAGTCTAGCATTTGATGGGCAAATATCATCAGTCGTAATTCCGTCGCCCGCCTTATAAATTATTTTTGTATTTATTTCAGAAACAGGCCTTGCCTTTGGAAATGGCTTGATATTTTTTCCCTTTACAGTTTCTTTAACTCTTTTTGATAAATCTTCTTCTCTTTTTATATAATAGGCGTCAGTATGATCAAAAATAATATTATCGTCAAAATCTTTTTTAAAATGAGCGTCTTTTGGATTTGATATGTAGCCATTTATGGCAGAAATCGCACAAGTTTCTGGACTTGCAAGATAAATTTTGGCATCTCTTGTGCCAGATCTTCCCTTAAAATTTCTATTAAAAGATCTTAGAGAAACTCCACCAGCTTTTGGAGCTTGGCCCATGCCTATACATGGCCCACAACCTGATTCCAAAATCCTCGCTCCTGCCTTAATCATTTTTGCAAGGGCCCCGTTTTCTGATAATTTTTCCAAAATTGTGGCAGAGCCAGGAGAAATTACAAGGGAAACATCAGGATGAACTTTTTTTCCATCAAGAATTGATGCAACCTTCATCATGTCCATGTAGGATGAATTTGTACAAGATCCGATTGCAACTTGGTCGATTTTTATTTTCTCCATTTCAGAAATTTTTTGATACCTGTCTGGAAAATGAGGCTTTGCCACAGCAGGTTCGATTTTTTCCAAGTCAATTTCCATGACTTCATCATAAAAAGCATCCTCATCTGCCTCTAATTTTTTATAATGATCTTTTCTGTTTTGGCTTGTTAAATATTTTAAAGTATTTTCATCTGACGGGAAAATTGAAGTCGTTGCCCCAAGTTCTGCTCCCATATTACAAATTGTCGCCCTATCAGTTACAGACAAAGATTTTACACCTTCCCCTGAATATTCCATTATGTATCCTGTTCCACCTTTGACAGATAATTTTCCCAAAATATATAAAATCAAATCCTTGGCGTTTACATAATCTTTCAAAGAATTTTTAAGTTTTATATTATAAATTTTTGGAACCTTTACAAAATAAAATCCCTTTGCCATAGCAACAGCAACATCAAGACCCCCTGCCCCAATTGCAATTTGACCAAGGGCTCCGCCCATTGGGGTGTGAGAATCTGAACCCAATAAAGTTTTTCCAGGCTTTCCAAATTGTTCCAGATGAACTTGGTGGCAAATTCCACAACCTGCTTTTGAAAAAGTTATACCAAATTTATTGGCAGCTGATTTTATAAATTCATGGTCATCAGCATTTTCAAATCCTTCTTGCAAAATATTGTGGTCTATGTAGGCAAGAGATTTTTCAGTATTTACATCTTCAATATCCATAGCTTCAAGTTGCAAATAAGCCATGGTTCCCGTAGAATCTTGGGTTAAAGTTTGATCAATTTTAAGAGCAATTTCATTTCCACTTTTAAGCTCACCTTGTAGGAGGTGATCTTGTAAAATTTTCATAGCTAACGATTTTTTCATTAATAACTCCTTCACTTTAATATATTATTGTAATAATTATACACTGAAGTAAAATAATTTCCAAAAAAAATATCCCACAAATTGTGAGATAAAATTAGAATTTCAAATAGTAAAAGTTAAAAATCAAAATATCTATTAATGATGATTCGAAGAAAAAATAAACAAAAATTAAAGTCAATAAAAGAGATCTCTCCACAAGGTCGAGATGGTAATGGTTTTATATTCTTCATTACTAAAGAAAATTTTAAATTCAAGATTTTTAAATCATTAAAATTTATTTATTCGTAAAATCAAACAAAAAACAATCCATCTCGAGCAGATAAATGTACCTTGATTTGGTACATTTATCCCTGAAATTAGTGCAGATTTATAACCGTTGATTTCGGTCATAAATCCTGAAAACTAGTGCGAAAGCACGGAGGAATTTGCGAAGCAAATGAGTTTTCATAAGCACGGTAAAGTTTGCAAAACAAACGAATTTCAGTAGTCGAGAGATCTCTTAATTAATTTTGCTAATAAAAAAATTCATGGGAAATTTCATTCTAAAAAATCCCATGAATTTAACCTACATATTCTTCGTCTTATTAAATGAAGCCTCAACAGCCTTTATTAATCCTGCCCTAAAATTATTTTCTTCCAAGGCCTTGACTCCTTCTATTGTTGTTCCTTTTGGACTTGTTACCTTATCTTTTAAAAGTCCTGGATGGTCTTTTGATTCTTGCATTAATTTTGCAGAGCCTATTATAGTTTGGGCAATTAATTTATAAGAAATATCCCTTTTTAAGCCACAAAAAACAGCCCCATCAGATATGGCTTCCATAAATAAATCTACAAAAGCAGGAAGACAACCATTTATAATACTTGCCGCATCAAATTGATTTTCGTCAATTTTTATGGCCTTACCAAAGGATGAAAAAATTGCTAAAACATTTGAAAATTCTTCTTCACTTACTTTTGAATTTGGGCAAAGAATTGACATACCTTCACCAACAGATGCAGGAGTATTTGGCATGGTCATAACAATTTTTTTATCAGATCCCAATAAATTTTCAAGTTTTTCAAGAGTAAAACCTGCTGCAATTGAAATAAATACTTTATTATCCAATAAATCTTTAATCTCATCTATTACATCCTCATAATAATTTGGTTTAACTGCCAAGATTATATAGTCAGAATTTTCTATAACTTCCCTATTTTCCATAATAGAGACATCTTTGTCCTTAAAAAATTCTAAATTAGATCCCCTATTAGACAAAAAAAGTTCATTTTTACCCAAAAGACCTTTAGCAATAGCAAAACCCATATTGCCAATGCCGATAACACCAATTTTCATATTTCCTCCTTATAGAAAAATATATTATTTATCTTAAAATTTATTAATGTATTAAAATTATTCTTCGTTATGTTAGGGCGGAGGAAATGGGGGAGTTTCGATTCTCCCCCTTTTTCCTCCCCCTAACGACCCCCACTTTTTGCCCCCCCTGCAAACGACCATTGCATGGAGCTAGTTAGGTAAGAAGCTGACGCTTCTTTCAAGTTTTTATATGCTGATAGCTATTTAAAAATAATTATAAATTCTAGTGAATTATTAGAGAAAAAATTGTTTGAACTTTAGTGAGTTATTTTTTCTCTTTTAATGAACTTTGAATTTATTTATTTTGGGTATTTATTTTCATTATATTTGAATTATCAATTTAAAAACTGAAAGAAACTTTAGTTTCTTTCTAATTTTTGCTCCCTGCAAGGGCCGGTTAAGGGGTTATAAAGATGGGGGTTCTTAGGGGGAAGGAAAAAGGGGACAATCGGAAGTCCCCTGTTCCTTCCGCCCTAAGAAATCGAAGTATTAACTAAATATAACAATTTATTACAAGAAAAAACCTAAATTTCTAAAATAATCTTTAAAAAGATTATTCCCTAATTTGCCCTTCTCCCAAAATTACATATTTATAAGTTGTAAGTTCATTTAATCCAACTGGTCCTCTTGCATGAAGTCTTTGAGTTGAAATTCCTATTTCTGCTCCAAAGCCAAATTCTGAACCGTCTGTAAATCTTGTTGAGGCATTTACATAAACGCAAGCTGAGTCAACTTGGTTTACAAATTTATTTGCCTTATCTATTTTTTCTGTGATTATTGCATCAGAATGTCCTGTGGAATATTTATAAATGTGGTCTATTGCTTCATCTATATTTTGAACTTCTTTTACTGAAAATTCGTAGTCTAAATATTCTTTTCCATAATCTTCATCGCTTGCAGGCATTGCTCCTTTTATTTTTTCTATCGAATTTTTGCAAGCATGGACTTTTAATTTGTATTTTTCTACTATTTTATTTAGTCCATCATAAAAACTTTGGTCTATATCCTTATGAACGACCAAGCTTTCAAGGGCATTGCACACTCCTATTCTTTGGGTTTTGCCGTTTTCAAATATTTTTAAGGCTTTTTCAATGTCAGCATATTTATCAACATATAAGTGGCAATTTCCCACTCCTGTTTCAAGAGTTGGTACACTTGCATTTTTTACAACTGCATTTATCAAAGATGCAGACCCTCTTGGAATTAATAAATCTACATAGCCATTTAATTGCATAAGTCCTGTTGATGAGTCCCTACTTGTATCATCAATTATTTGGACAATATTTTCATCAAAGCCTGTATTTTTTATTCCTTCTCTGATAGCTTTTGCTATTGCAAGAGAAGAATTTATAGCTTCTTTTCCACTTCTTAAAATTATGGTATTTGATGATTTTATAGCAAGAATTGATGCATCCAAGGTTACATTTGGTCTAGCCTCATAAATCATTGCCAAAGATCCTATTGCAACTGATTTTTTTCCAAGCAAAAGTCCATTTTCAAGAGTTCTCACATCTGTCATTTTTCCAATTGGATCTGGAAGTTTTATCATTTGATCAATCGATAAAATCATTGAATCAATTCTATCATCATCAAGTTTTAGCCTATCAAGAAGGCCTTCTGCCATATTATTTGAAAGGCCCTTATCATAATCTTTTTTATTAGCAGCAAGTATATTTTGTCTATTTTCTTCTAGAGAAATTTTTATATTTTCTAAAATTTTATTTTTATCTTTTGTTGAAAGCTTTACAAAATCTTTTTTTGCCTTTTTGGAAAGCTCTCCCATTTTAATTAGTTTTTCTTTTAAAGATTGTTCCAATTTCTTCACCTTTCACAATTTTTCTTATATTTTTCAAATCATTCGAATTTGCAATTATAGTATCAATTCCTTTTTCCATACAAAGGTTGGCCGCATTTATTTTTGTAGCCATTCCACCAGTACCTATATTTGAATAAGAATCTTTTCCCATTGCCCTTAATTTTTCATCAATTATATTAACTTCCTTAACTAATTTTGCATCCTTGTTTATCCTTGGATCATCAGTATAAAGCCCATCAATATCTGATAAAAGCATTAATAAATCTGCATCTACTAATCTTGCTACAACTGATGATAGGGTATCATTATCCCCAAAATCTATTTCGTAAGTTGAAATCGTATCATTTTCATTTACAATTGGAATAACTCCCATTTCCAACAAGTCGTTTATGGTATTTTTTGCATTAACATTCATAACCTTGTCGGTTTCTACCATTCTTGTAAGAAGAATTTGCCCAATAGAATAACCATATTCTGCAAAGGCTTTTAGGAAAGTATTCATCAAAGTTACTTGACCAACAGCAGCTGTAGCTTGTTTCTTACTTATATCATTTCTCGGTCTTTTAACATTAAGTCTATTAGATCCTGTTGCTATAGCTCCTGATGAAACCAAGATAACTTTGATTCCTTTATTTTCTAAATTTACAATTTCCTTGGCCAAATCTTCTATTCTTTCGATATTTACTCCACCGTTTTCGTGGCTTACGGAAGAAGATCCAACTTTTATAACTATTTTTTTTAATTCATTACTAAATTCTCTCATATTTTTTCACCATCTTATATTTTATAAGAAAAAATAAAATTTAGCAATTTAAAACACCCTTTTGGGGTGTTTTCGATAATAAAGCATTTTTTTAGGATATCTTAAAATAAAATGACTCCATTTATCTACAAATTTATTTTAAATTTTATACTTTTTGTACGGTTTTACCTCGATTATCCTATGGTCATTGCTAGCTTTCTATTGTACATATTCATTATCTTATCAAAAAATAATCCTACAAAAATATTTACACCTGCTGTTGGTATAACTAAGCTTACAAACATTAATCCTAATCCCATACCTTCAGGAAGGGCTCCTGCTAGGTTCATCAATGATAAAAATACAAGACCAGAAATTGATGTTCCTAAAAAATATAAAGATCCAATTGTAAAAATATTTTCCATATTTATTTTTTCCAAAAATTTAACAGCTACATATACAAACAAGGATGAAATAATCTTATCTACAAAATTTGGTAAAAATCCTCCCGGTGCATTTGTGGTAATTCCTGCCAAAATTCCCCCAGCTACCCCAACTAGAAGGGCAGTTTTCAAATCCTTATTTAAAATTATAATTGTAAATACGCACACTAGCATAAAATCTGGCTTTACCATTCCTACAAAGCCTGGTATCAAGTGAAGTATTGTTCCTATAGCAAGTAAAAATGACGCTTGTGTTATTGTTCTTGTTTTCATTATTTTCTCCTTATTAAAATTTTCAATTAAAAAAACCATCTGCTCCATGAAGGAGCAAATGGTTAAATTCGCGGTGCCATCCTTTTTATATAAAAATAAATATTTATGTAAAAATAAATAAAATATTACACATCTTAATTCTGATACTAATTTAAAATAATTTCATATCATATCCCTATAACGTGGGAAGACGGCCTAGACTACTATTTTTCACCCGAGCACTCTCAGATCCATTCGGTTTTAGATCTTTACTTGCTTCCACCACACACAAGCTCTCTATAAAAGATTTATAAAACTTACTTACCTCTGATCAAAGTTTTATTTTTATTTTCTAACTTATAAGTTGTTTTTATTATATATCGCTTTATTATCTTTGTCAAATGCCTTATTAAAGTCAATATAAGAGCCCATAAATTCAAAATCCTTAGCATTTTCCTTTAAAAAATCTAATAGAATTCTTATTTTTTTTTCCCTAATAGAGCCCTCAAAATCAAAATAAAAGATAAATTCAAAGTCAGATCCTGGAATTGGTGATGATTCTAGTTTTGTCATATTTACATCCAAAATTTTAAATTTTTCCACTATATCAAACAAGGACCCTGGCCTATCAAGAGCCTTTAATCTTACAGAAATTTGATCTGCCTTATCATAAATTTTTAAATCTTTTCCTACAATTATAAATCTGGTGTAATTATTTGAAACATTTTGTATGTTTTCATCTAGAATTTTAAGTCCATAAAGATTTGCACAAAATTTTGAACCAATAGCAGCAAGTTTTTTATCATTTTTTTCCTTGACATATTTTGCAGCAAGGGCCGTATTATAATATTCATTTTGGATAAATCCGTGCTCAAGTGTATACTTTCTACATTGACCCAAGGCTTGGGGATGGGAGTAAACTTCTTTTATATCAGAAATTTTTGAAAAAGAATTTCCTAGTAAATAATGCCTTATATCGAGCTTATAATTTCCTAAAATATAAAAATTTCTCTCAAGCATCAAATTATAAACTTCCTTAACAGATCCATAAGAAGAA
The DNA here is from genome assembly GCF_002871895.1 of Anaerococcus hydrogenalis. Lineage (NCBI taxonomy): Bacteria > Bacillati > Bacillota > Tissierellia > Tissierellales > Peptoniphilaceae > Anaerococcus > Anaerococcus hydrogenalis. The sequence goes on from NZ_PNHP01000007.1 coordinate 43,729, forward strand.
TTTTCCAAGGGAAGGATTCCAAATTGACAAAAATTTTCATCAATCGCATCTAAAATTTGGTCAAATCTCTTAAAATATTTTATATCTCCTTTTGGAAAAACAATATGGCCAACCTGGTCAGCATAAGAGCCCTTGGCTCCTCCAAGTGCAATTTTCCCAAAATTCGGAAAATTTTCACTTATAACTTTTTTCTCCAAATATTTAGAAAAATCTCCTGGATATTTTTTTAATAGGAAGTCCCTGTATTTTTCTTTTAAGATTAAATCTAGTTTTCTTAAATCCTCAACTTCTATATCTTCTTCTAATTCTTTTAACAAATAATCTTTATTCATATAAGTAATCCAATACTGTAAGGGCGAGTATTGCCTCTCCAATCGGCGGAGTTCTTAGGGCAAGGCAAGGATCGTGGCGGCCTTTTATCAAAAGGTCTTTTTCTTTTTTCTCCCTTATAGAAAATGATTTTTGATTTTTAGAAATTGATGGAGTTGGCTTAAAAATCAAATCAAAAACTACAGGCATGCCATTTGTAATTCCTCCTACAATACCTCCTGCATTATTGGTTCTAGTTTTTACCTTACCATTTTCAAGCTCGAATTGGTCGTTGTGGGCTGAACCTCTCATATTTATAGAATTTAGGCCCTCGCCAAAAGAAATTGCCCTAAGGGCAGGAATTCCAAAAGAAAGATAGGAAATTTTTGCCTCAAAAGAATCAAATAAGGGATCTCCCAAGCCTTGGGGAATATTTTCTCCAAAAACTTGGCAAATTCCACCAATAGAATCCCCCTCACTACTTACATCTTCCAATAATTTTCTAATTTCCTCTTCCTTTTTTTCATCCAAAACAGGAATTTCTTTTTGAGAAATTTTTTCCAGTTCATCCATAGGAGGATTTGCTAAATCAAGGTTTTTATCATAAATTCCACCAATATTTTTAATTCTTGATGCAATTTTTATATTTTTTTCTTCTAAAATTTGTTTTGCAATCCCTCCTGCCAGGCAAAATGGGGCAGTTAGCCTTCCAGAAAATGGACCTCCCCCATTCATATCCATATCTTTTCCGTATTTTATAAAACTTGTATAGTCAGCGTGAGATGGCCTTGGAATATCGTTTAAATTGTTATAATCCTTAGATTTAAAATTATTATTTTTTATAAGGGCTGTTATAGTCTTTGAAATTATTTTATTTTCTCTAAGACCCGAAATGAAAATTGCCCTGTCAGCCTCTTTTCTTTTTGTAGTAAATCTTGATTTTCCAGGAGCCCTTCTTTGCATAAAGTCATCAAGCTTTACCATATCAATTTCAAAACCTGGTTTTACATTATCAATTACCACCCCCATATATTCTTGGTGGCTTGATCCAAAAATAGTAACTTTTAAATTTTTTCCAAAGCTTTGACCCATTTTAGATTTCCTTTCTCAAGTCGTGGATTTTTTGGCTTGCCTTTAAAATTTTATCAAAATCATCTGGCACTACGCATTGGGCCCCATCAGAAAATGCTTTTGCAGGATTTTCATGAACTTCAATCATTAGTCCATCTGCCCCAACAGCTGCTGCAGAAAGGGATAAATCTTTTACATATCTTGAAATTCCTGCTGCGTGAGATGGATCGAGTATTACAGGAAGGTGAGTTTTTTCGTGTAAGAAAGGAACTGCTGTAACATCTAAAGTATTTCTTGTTGCTGTTTCAAAAGTTCTAATTCCTCTTTCGCAAAGTATAACTTTTGTATTTCCCCTACTCATAATATATTCTGCCGCCATCAATAATTCTTCATAGGTAGCAGAAAGTCCTCTTTTTAATAAAATTGGTTTATCAGTTTCACCAAGGGCTTTTAATAAATCAAAATTTTGCATATTTCTTGCCCCAACTTGTAAAATATCTATATCATCAAAATATTTTAATTGGTTAATTTCCATAATTTCTGAAACAAGGGCAAGGCCTGTCTCTTCTTTTGCCTTTACAAGGTAATCAATAGCTTTTTTTCCGTAACCTTGGAAAGAGTATGGGCTAGTTCTTGGTTTAAAAGCCCCTCCCCTTAAAATTGTAGCCCCAGATTTTTTAATTTTTTTGGCAATCGATACAACTTGGTCTTCGCTTTCAACAGAACATGGGCCTGCCATATAAACAAAAGATCCTCCCCCAATTTGTGTTCCATTATCAAGAGTGATTATTGTATCTTCTGGATGAAATTTTCTATTTGCTTTTTTGTAAGGTTCTTGGATTCTTATAACATCATCAACGATTTTTTTTGACTTCATATCTTCTTTTGAAACCTTGGAAGTATCTCCCAATAATCCCAAAATGGTTGTGTTTGATCCAACAGCCTTACTTACCTTAAGATCCATTTCTTCAATTTCTTTTATAAGATCTTGAATTTCATTTTCCTTTGCGCCATTTTTTAATTTAATAATCATAATTTTCTCCTATTCTTTTCTAAACAACAAAAAAGCTTCTTGGCTATTACCAAGAAGCTCGATTCTAAAAAAACTTAAAGTGTTTTAGGATTTTGCACATGATAAATAGCCTTACTTTTTGAAAAAGTAAAGTTAAAAAAGTAAAAGCTAATTTGTGCAAGACTTAAGTTTTTCATTTTTTTCTCCTAATGTTTTAAATTTTTTTATATTATAGCACAGAATTTTTCTATAGTAAAGTTTAATTATTATGTGAATTCATAATTGCTTCTGTTAATTTTGGTATAACTTGTTTTTTTCTTGATAAGACACCTGGTGCTGAAATTGTTCCATTTTTTACCTTATTTCCAAAAACATTTTCTATATCACTTAAATAATTTCCCACAACCAAAAGTTCAGATTTTTGGTTAAAAATATCTGTAAGTACAAGAACGAAGGTATTTTCTCCTTTAGAATTTATTTTTTCTCTCATTAAAGATGTTAATTTATCCTTTATTGGATCGAGCTCTTCTGGATTCATGGTCATAACTTGGCCAACCCTGATCTTGTCATCCCCAATTGTAAAGGCCTTTACATCCCCATCAATCAAATCTTCAGGAGACCTATTTTTTAAACTTGTTCCAGCCTTAAACATCTTTAGGGCAAATTCTTCTGGATTTATATCTGCAATTTTTGTAAGCCTATTTAAAACTCTCTTGTCAGTTTCTGTTGTTGTTGGTGACCTAAATAAAAGAGTATCAGAAATTATGGCAGCTGAAAGAAGGCCTGCTATTTCTTTTGTAGGTCTTATTCCTGATTCAAAAAACATTTTAGCAACAATTGTTGCAGTAGAACCTACAGGTTCTGCCCTAAAAAATAGGGGTTGGTTTGTAACAACATTGGCAACTCTGTGGTGGTCAATTATTTCAATAATATCTGCATAGTCAATATCATCAACAGATTGGTTTCTTTCGTTGTGGTCAACCAAAATTAATTTTTTCTTTTCATCAGAAATCAAATGGTATCTTGAAATAGCTCCTAAAACTTTTCCCCTAGCATCTATTATCGGATAAGACCTAAATCTTGTTTTTCCCATAACTTCACGAACAGTATCAACTGTATCTTCTGGTGAAAAATAAACCAAGTTTTCTGTACTCATTACATTTGCAATTGGCACTGCCATTGGCAAAAGCCTTGCTGTCATAAAGGTATCATACTCGGTAGAAATAATTGTAATATTATTTTCCTCTGCCTCTTTTATTAATTCTTCTTTCATGGTTGAACCATTGGTTAAAATTATTAAAGAAATATTTTTCTTTATCAAATATTCTTGGGCTTCAAGCCTATTTCCAGTAATTACAAGATCTCCATCCCCAACTAAGGAATTTTTTGGTGAATCTTTTTCATTCATGGCATAAACCATCATTTTTCCTGTAAAGGCCATTGGATTTTTAGGACTTACTATTAATTTTGCAGATAAGATATCTACAATATTTTCAATCGGTGTGTGGGTTCTTCCAATAATCCTATCATCCCAAACTTCCATATAGGAATGGGTCAAATTTGAAAGAGATGCAACCCCAATTAATTTTTCATCATCATCCACTACAAAAAGAGAATTTAATTTGTTTTCTTGGATAATTGACCAGGAATTTCTAATTGGCAAGGATTCATCAACGTTATAAGAATTATCATAGTCTATATCTTTTATTTGAAGTTTCATTGAATCCTTATGTAAAGGTGCCTTAACTCCAAAATAATCAAGAACAAATTGAGTTTCTTGGTTGACATGTCCAAGCCTAATTGGGATGGCATTTGTGTGACCTAGTCTGTTTTTTAAATTTGCATAAGCAAGGGCTGAGCAAATAGAGTCAGTATCTGGATTTTTGTGACCTGTAACATAAACTGTTTGTTTCATAATACCTCTAACTTTCACTATTAAATTTAACTCTAAGTAAATTTATCTTATATCTTTCAACTTTCTCACATATCAAGGTAACATCATCAACCTTAACAACATCTCCACTTTTTGGCAGGCGATTAAGATAGTCAATTACCAAACCTCCAATAGAATCATTTTTAACTTCTTGTAAATTTCTATTAAAATAATCATTGAAGTCGTTGATATGCATACTTGCATCAACTATAAATTCATTATCAGAAACCTTATAGACTTTTTCATCATCAGGGTCATATTCATCATAAATATCTCCCACAAGCTCCTCAATTATATCTTCAATTGAAACAAGTCCTTCTGTTCCCCCATACTCGTCTACAACAATGGCTAGAGAAACATTCATTTTTTTCATAGATTTAAAAAGATCAATAATATTCATATTCTCATAAGCATAAAAAGTTTGCCTAAGCATATCCTTTAATATTACTTCTCTTCCCTCAGCTACAAAAGTTACTATATCTTTCATATGTAATACACCAACAATATTATCTATACTTTCCCCATAAACTGGAATTCTTGAGTGCTTACATTCAATTAAAAATTCATCAAATTCTTTTTTGCTAGAATCAATTGCTATAGCTTCCATATTGGTTCTTGGAGTCATAATATCTGATGCAAAAGATCCACCAAAATCAAAAACATTATTAATAATTTCACTTTCTTCGTTATTAATAACTCCTTGTTCCTCACCAACATCAACTATAGTTTTCAAATCTTCTTCTGTTACTATATCACTATTAACAGAGCCTGCTGACATTTTCTTTGTAAGATATTTTGTAAATAAACCCAGTAAAAATACCAGGGGTTTTAAAAATAAAGAAATTATATAAATTGGCTTGGCAAATCTAAGCCCCATTTTTTCGCTATTAATTTGGGCTGCAAGTTTTGGAGTAATCTCTCCAAAAATTAATACAGTAATGGTTACAACAACAGTAGAAATAGCTGCTCCAGCTCCTCCAAAAATATCAGTAAAAAAAAGGGTTGCAATAGTTGTTGTAAGAATATTTACAATATTATTTCCAACAAGAATTGTAGTTATAGTATTTTGGCTATCTTCAACTAGTTTTCTAAGCAATTTTGCATTTTTAATTTCCTTTTCTTCAAGCTGCCTTAATTTAAATTTATTTATAGAAGTAATGGCAGTTTCTGATGATGAAAAAAATCCAGATAATAAAATGCCAAAAAACATTACAATTAACTCAATTATATTTTTTGTCGTCAAAACTTCCTCCTTGAATATATTATATGAGAAATTTATAAAAAAATAAAGTGATTAAATAAAGTATTTATGATATAATAAGCCCGAAAAAAACATAGGAGGAAATATGGAAAAAAATTCTAATCAATCTCTTGCCAACAAGATTTTCAGATTAAAAGATCACAAAACTGATGTTAAAACTGAAATCATGGCAGGAATCACAACCTTTATGACTATGTCATATATCTTAGCTGTAAATCCCCAAATTTTAGGAGATGCTGGTATGGATAAGGGGGCAGTTTTTACTGCAACAATTATTTCATCAATTATCGCAATTTTAATTATGGCTTTTTATGCCAACCTTCCATTTGCACTTGCTCCTGGAATGGGACTAAACGCATTTTTCACCTATACAGTTGTAATGACTATGGGAAAAAGTTGGGAATTTGCTCTTGCAGCTGTATTTATAGAAGGAATTGTTTTTATTATTTTATCAATATTTAATGTTCGTGAAGCAATTTTTAATGCTATACCAAGAAGTTTAAAAACAGCAGTATCTGTAGGAATTGGATTATTTATTGCTCTAATAGGTTTATTAAATTCTACAGTAATTGTAAAAAATGATGTAGGACTTGGACTTGGTAATTTAGTTAGCAAAGAAAGTTTTATATTTTTTATAGGACTTTTGATTATGGCAGTTTTAACTGCAAGAAAAACAAAGGGAGCTTTATTAATAGGTATTATAATTTCTACAATTATTGCAATCTTTACAGGAGTAAGCAAGCTTCCAGAAGGCGGAATTATTCAACTACCACCATCACTTAGCCCAATATTTTTAAAACTTGATTTTTCATCAATGCTTTCATTTGAAATGTTTTCTGTTGTATTTGCATTTTTATTTGTAGACTTATTTGATACTGTAGGAACACTTACAGGAGTTGCAACAAAAGCAAAAATGTTAGATGAAAATGGAGAATTGCCTAATGCTGGACGTGCACTTTTTGCAGATAGTATTGGTACAACTCTTGGAGCACTTTTGGGAACATCAACAGTAACTACATTTGTAGAAAGTGCAACTGGAGTTGCAGAAGGAGGAAGAACAGGATTAACTGCTTTATCAGCAGGATTTTGCTTTTTCTTATCAATATTTTTCTATCCACTTATTACAATAATTCCACCACAAGCAACTGCAGCAGCTCTTGTAATGGTAGGACTATTTATGATAGATTCAATTGTTGATATAAACTTTGGAGATTTTACAGAATCATTCCCTGCATTTATGACAATAATAATGATGCCATTTGCTTATTCAATTGCAGAAGGAATCGCATTTGGAATGATTTCATACGCAAGCGTAAAATTATTAACAGGAAAAGGAAAAGAAGTTTCACCACTTGTTTATGTACTTGCCTTAGTATTTTTACTAAGATATATATTCCCACTATTTGGATAAAAATAGGCACAAAAAATCCCATCGTAAAGATGGGATTATTTTTTTACATTTTTTCTTCTACAGATTTTATTTTTTGATCAAGACTTGCTTTCTTGTCACGTCTGTCATCTATTTTTATTACTGAGTATACTCTATCAGCTCCGTTTTTAAAAACTGATTCTTGGCAGGCTCTTATTGCTTCAAAGGCTCTGTCTATATCTCCGTGAATTACTGTTCCCATTGGATTTAATCTTACTTCCAAATCTTCATATTCTTTCAAAACTTTTTCGCATCCTGCTACATATTTTGAAACTGAAGTTTCTTTTGTTCCTATTGGTACTACTGTTAATTCTAAAACTGCCATAATTCCTCCTAATATTTATTATTGTAAAAATCTTCAAATATTTTTATAGCTTCTATATGATCTTTAACTCCCCCAAGCTCCCTTATTGAATGCATGGAAAGAATTGGTGTTCCTACATCAATTGATTTTATTCCAGATTTTGATGAAACTATTGGACCAATTGTAGATCCACCGACCTTATCAGATCTGTTGTGAAAAGTTTGAACTTTAGCCCCAACATTTTTTGCATGTCTTAAAAATCTTTTTCTAGTTTCTATATTTGTTGTGTAGGCTCCATTAGAAGCTACCTTTATTCCTATACCCATATTTATTCTTGTATTATTAGTAGAATCAAATAAATTACTATAATTTGGATGAATAGAATGAGAAAGATCTGCTGAAATTAAATACGAATTTGAAAGGGCAATAAAATAATCCTCCCTATCATATCCTAAATTCATTACAATTCTTTCCAAAACTTGGTCTAAAAATGGAGATTTGGCTCCAGCTCTTGTCCCTGATCCAATTTCTTCATTGTCATTTAATACGCATATATTAAATTTTTCATTTTTGCTATTTATTAAAGCAGTAAGAGATTGGTGGACGCTTGCAAGATTATCAAGCCTTCCAATATGGATAAATTCATCATCACTTCCCATGATAGATCCTTTTTGCCTATCAAAAAGTGCCAGGTCAAAATCTATTATATCTTTATAATCAATACCAATTTCTTTTGCCAATAATTTTTGCAAATAACCATCTTTTTTAAAATCATCTTCTATTGTTTTTATTATAGGAGAAAGCTCATCTTGCATATTGTATTTATAGCCTTGATTTAAGTCCCTATTTATATGAATTGCACAATTTGCAATTGTCAAAAGGTCCTTATCAATTTTTATAAGTTTTGATTTAAATTCACCACTATCTTCATAAACAAGCTTTCCTGCAAGGGATAGGTCCCTATCAAACCAAGAAGAAACAATCATTCCCCCATATCCTTCAATATTAAATTTCAAAAATCCGTTTGAAGTCATTTCTGGATTTGATTTTATTTTGAAAGTTGGAGAATCAGTATGAGATCCAATTATATCAAACCCCCTTCTTGGATCATCTCCCACACTAAAGGCAATAAGGGCCGTATCATCACGACTTACAAAATATTTTCCACACTTTTCAAGTTTCCATTTCTCATTTTCTTCTAATTTTTTAAAATCATTTTTTTCTAAAATTTCAATAGAATTTTTGACTGCAAAATAATTTATAGGACTATTGTCAATAAATTCTATTAAATCATTGATAATTTCTTTTGTATTCATATAATATATATTACCCTTAAAGGTTTTTTATAAAAGTGAATTTTGACTTTTAAGAGAAATTTGTCTTATAATAATAAAAAGAGCACGGAGGTAAATATTTATAATGAAGAAATTACAAGAAGTAATATTAAACCAAGGTACAGTCCTTGGTAAAGATATTTTAAAGGTGGATTCATTTCTAAACCATCAAATAAAACCAAAATTAATCAAGGAGATGGGCGAAGAATTTGCTGAACATTTTAAAGATAAAAATATAAATAAAATTCTAACAGTAGAATCATCAGGAATTGCCCCAGCAGTAATAACAGGCCTTGTACTTGATTGTGATGTAGTTTTTGCAAGAAAACAAAAATCTCTAACAACTGACGATAATACATATTCTTCAACTTGTTATTCTTACACAAAAGAAGAAATGAAAAGACTTATAGTAAGTAAGGACTTTTTAAATGAAGATGATAATGTCTTATTGATAGATGACTTTTTGGCAAATGGTCAAGCTGCCAAGGCTATGGTTGCAATTTGTAAGCAAGCAGGAGCAAAGGTTGCAGGAGTTGGTATAGTTATAGAAAAATCATACCAAGACGGAAGAAAACTTCTAGATGACATGGGATTAGATGTTTACTCTCTAGCAAGAATTTCCCACATGGATGGAAAAGATATAGAATTTATTGATTAATTTAAGATGGCTTTGGCCATCTTTTATTTTTTTATATATTTTCACAAAAAAAGATTTCACCTTATTTAGTGAAATCTTTTTATTTTATGAATTTATAATTACATCTACTTGTTCAAGTAGGACATTTTTATTGTGAGAGGTTGTTGATGAATAAGCAAATATCAAACCTTCATCGTCAATATTTAATGTCTTCATTATTTCTTTTATATGTTTTTTTAAGTGTGTTTTAGGTATTTTATCGTATTTGGTTGCTATAACAAATCCTGTAAATCCAGAATCTATTATCCACTCATACATTTCTTTATCTTGTTTAGTTGGGGCATGTCTTATATCAACTAAGAGAAAAACTTCCTTTAAATTTTCCCTCTTATATAAATATTCGTGGATCAAATTATTCCATTTTTCTTTTTCTTTTTTTGAAACTTTGGCATAGCCATAACCTGGAAGGTCCACTAGCCTAAATTTATCATTTATTTTGTAAAAATTTATGGTTTTAGTTTTTCCTGGTTTTGATGAAGTTTTGGCTAGATTTTTTTTACCCAAAAAAGAATTTATGAAGGAAGATTTTCCTACATTAGACCTTCCTGCAAAGGCAATTTCATCAAAATTATCATTTGGAAATTGGGAGGCAAATCCTGCAACTTGATCTAAATTTACTGTATTTATTTTCATATCAAGGCTTCCTTTAAAACTTGACCGACATTAGAAACTTTAATAAAATTAATTTTATCTCTTATTTCCTTGTCTATATCTTCAATGTCTCTTTCATTTTCTTTTGGAATAATTACATTTTTTATATCATAAGAATAGGCTGCTAGGGCTTTTTCTTTAAGTCCACCAATTGGTAAAACTTCTCCTGTAATTGTAACTTCTCCAGTCATGGCAAGGTCTGACCTTACTTTTTTTCCTGTAAGGGCTGATGCAATTGCTGTTGTCATGGTAATTCCTGCTGATGGGCCATCTTTTGGTGTAGCTCCTTCTGGAACGTGGACATGGATATCTTTATTTTTGTAAAAATCTGGATCAATTTTTAAATCTTTGGAATTTTTCCTTAAATATGAAATTGCAGCTTGGGCTGATTCTTTCATTACATCTCCAAGACTTCCTGTAAATAAATTTGCCCCTTTTCCATCCATGGCATTTACTTCTATTGTTAAAATTGTTCCCCCAACTTGGGTCCAAGCAAGTCCGTTTGCAATTCCTACCTTATCTTCCTTAATTCTTTGGTCATCAAAAAATCTTTCCTTACCAAGATATTTTTCATAATTTCTCATGGAAACATTGACTTTTTTCTTTCCTTCAAGGATTTCTTTTACAGCACGTCTACATATTTTTGCTATATTTCTTTCAAGAGACCTTACTCCTGCCTCTCTTGTGTAAGATTTTATAATTTTTTCAATTAATGGATCTGAAATATTTAAATCTTCTTTTTCAAGGCCGTTATTTTCCATCTCTTTTTTTATCAAATATCTTTTAGCAATTTCTTCCTTTTCTCTTTGGGTGTAGCCAGAAATTTGAATAATTTCAAGCCTATCAAAAAGAGCGGGAGGGATGTTTGAAATATCATTTGCAGTTGTTATAAAAAATACTTCTGATAAATCAAAGCCTATATCAAGGTAACGGTCAATAAATTTATCATTTTGTTCTGGATCTAGGACTTCTAGAAGGGCTGATGAAGGATCTCCCCTAAAATCTGACCCTAATTTATCAATTTCATCTAACAAGAATACTGGGTTTTTTACCTTTATCCTTGATAAATTTGACATAATTCTACCAGCCATAGCCCCAACATAGGTTCTTCTATGACCTCTTATTTCTGATTCGTCAGTTACTCCACCAAGACGCATTGAAATAAATTTACGGTTTAAGGCACGGGCAATTGATTTGGCAATTGAAGTTTTACCAACTCCTGGAGGGCCAGCAAGACAAATTACTGCTGCTTGGTTGTCGCCTTTTTTCTTTCTAACAGCAATTGATTCTAAAATTCTCTCCTTAACTTCCATAAGACCATAATGGTCTTCGTCCAAAACTTTTTTTGCATGGATTATATCAAGATTATCCTTTGATTTTTTGGACCAAGGAAGGCCTAAAACAAAATCAAGATAGGAAGTTATAACCCCATAGTCAGGGCTCATTTCAGGAATCATTTCAAGCCTATCAATACTTTTTAGTAAAGTTTCCTTATCTTCCTTATTTATTTTTAATTTTTTGATTTTTTTCCTAAAGGCATCTGCCTCATTTAAATCTTTTCCTGTAAGGTCATTTAGCTCATCTTTTACAGCATTTAATTTTTCCCTTAGGTAGTATTCTTTTTGTCCCTTATTTATATTTTCTTGAACCTTGGCGTCAATTTTTTTAGATATATCCTTTAATTCAATTTCTTTTTGGATAAGCTTGTGAAGATTTAGCAATTTTTCTTCTATATCAAGCTCCTTTAATATAGAATAATTTTCCTTTGGACTTAAGGGAAGATAATAGGTTATAAGGTTTGCAAGTTTATCAATATTATCAATTTCAACTAGTGAGAAGGCAATTTCTGGTGGAATTGTGTTGTCAATAGAAACATATGACCTAAAGTCTTCTATCAACATTTTTTTCAAGGCTTCAATATTTTCATTACTTTCAAAATTTTCTTCATCAAAAATATATTCCTTTACATTAGCCTTAAAAAATCCATCTTCAATTTTTACATCCAAAACTTCCCCAAGGCATTTCGCCTCAATCAAGACCCTGAGTTCTCCGTTTTGAAGGTTAAAGGTTTGTTTTATTTTTGCAACTGTTCCATAATCATAAATATCTTCTTTTTTTGGATTATCTTCTAGGATATCTTTTTGATTTACCAAAAAAATTTCAGATTCATTTAAAAGGGCATCTTCTACAGCCTTTTTGGAAACTGACCTTTGGCAATCAAAATGGACTACAGTATCAGGAAAAGCCCACAAGCCCCTTACAGGAACCATCGGGTATTCTTTTGTATCTGTTTTATAGATAAAGTTCATTTTATCTCCTTGTGTTATAAAAAGGGAGCCCTAAGTCTCCCTTTCTTATTTGTATATTAATTTTTTCTTATCTTCAATAGCGCCTTTTGATACAATAACTTCTTTTATGTGATCTTTTGAAGGAATTTCATACATTACATCTAAAAGTAGGTCTTCAAGAATTGTCCTAAGTCCTCTAGCACCTGTTTCTTGCTTGAAGGCTTTTTTGGCAATTTCTCTGACAGCCTCATCTTCAAAAGTTAATTTTACTCCATCAAGTTCAAATAGTTTTTGATATTGCTTTAATAGAGAATTTTTAGGCTCTTTTAAAATTTTTACAAGACTGTCTACATCCAAATCTTCGAGTGAAACAACTATTGGAACCCTTCCTATAAATTCTGGAATTAAACCATATTTCAAAAGATCTTCTGTTCTTACATCAGCCAAAGAAATTTCTTTATTTTCACTATCATCTGATCCAAAACCAATTGATTTTTTGTTGGTTCTTTGCTTTATGATATCTTTTATTCCATCAAAAGCCCCACCAACAATAAATAAGATATTAGTAGTGTCAACTTGTATATATTCTTGGCTTGGATGCTTTCTTCCACCTTGTGGAGGAACATTTGCAACTGTTCCTTCAATAAGTTTTAAAAGCGCTTGTTGGACTCCTTCTCCACTTACATCACGAGTTATAGAAGGATTTTCACTTTTTCTAGTTATTTTATCAATTTCATCTATATAGATTATTCCTGTTTGGGCAAGTTCTATATCATAATCTGCAGCTTGAACTAATTTCAAAATAATATTTTCAACATCTTCCCCAACATAACCTGCCTCAGTTAAACTTGTAGCATCTGCAATTGCAAATGGCACATTTAATTTTCTGGCTAGGGTTTGGGCAAGAAGAGTCTTACCAGATCCAGTTGGTCCTAGCATCAAAATATTTGATTTTTGAAGCTCAACCCCATCATCCTTGTCATAGTTTGAATTTATTCTTTTGTAATGGTTATAAACTGAAACTGATAGGGTCTTTTTTGCCATTTCTTGTTGGATAACATATTGGTCTAAATATTCTTTTATCTCTCTTGGTTTTGCAAGTTCTATATCCATATTCTTACTTTGCCCAAAATTTTCTCTTTCAATTATTGATGAGCAAAGTTCAATACATTCATTACAAATAAAGGCATCAGGACCTGCAATTAACCTATCAACTTCATCTGCACTTTTGCCACAAAAGGAACATCTATTTTCTTCAAATTCCATCTTACTCATATTTTACTCAATTACCTTATCTATTAGGCCATATTCTTTTGCTTCATAAGCATCCATTGAAAAATCTCTGTCAGTATCTTTTTGAATTTTTTCAATAGTTTGACCAGTATTATCTGACAAAATTTTATTTAATCTTTTTTTGATTTTTAAAATTTGTTCAGCTTGGATTTGAATATCACTTGCTTGACCTTGGGCCCCACCTGATGGTTGGTGGATTAGGATATTTGAATTTGGAAGAGAAAATCTCTTTCCCTTTGCTCCAGATGAAAGTAAGACTGCTCCCATTGATGCAGCTTGACCTATACAAATTGTAGATACATCTGGTTTTATATAATTCATTGTGTCATAGATAGCAAGTCCTGCTGTAACTACTCCACCTGGCGAATTTATATAAAATTGAATATCCTTGTTTGGATCTTGGCTTTCCAAAAACAAGAGTTGAGCAATAATTATATCACTTACCCCATCTTCAACAGGGCCTGTTAGAAAAATAATCCTGTCTTTTAATAATCTAGAGTAAATATCATAGGCACGCTCGCCCCTGTTTGTTTGTTCTATAACTGTAGGCACTAAAAAGTTTTTTGCGTTCATAAAATCTCCTTATCTTTTTTGGAGTTTATGATTACTAGTCTTCTTTTTCTTCTTCTTTAGTTTCTTCTTTTGCTGGAACTAATTTTACGTTTTTTTCTAGAATTTCTACAGCCTTTCTTCTTTTGATGTTTTCAACAACTGTATCTCTAGAAACATTCTTTTCGAAGATTTCTTTGAATTTTTCGTAATCATCTACTCCGTATTGTTTAGCAGCATCTTTAATTTCTGCTTCAACTTCTTCATCACTTGCTTCAACATTTTCTTTTAAAGCAACTTCATCCATTACAAGATTTGCCTTTACCTTATCTTCAGCAACAGCTCTATATTGGTCTCTAATGGCAGCCATGTCCATTTTTGTCATTTCTATATATTGTTGTAAAGAAATTCCCATTTGACGTAATCTTTGGTCAAGATTTTGCATTTCAAGATCAATTTCTCTATTTACAAGAGCATCTGGTGCACTTACTTCTGATTTTTCAACTAAAGCCTTGATAGCTTCATTTTGAATTTGAGTTTTTACAAATTTTTCCTTATCTTCTTTAATTTTTTTCTTTGTATCTTCTTTTAATTCTTCTAATGTTTCAAATTCAGAAATATCTTTTGCAAATTCATCATCAATTTCTGGAAGTTCTTTTCTTGAAATTGAATTGATTTCTACTTCAAATTTTGCATCTTTTCCTTGGAATTCCTTAGCTTGGTAATCTTCAGGGAAGGTTACATTTACATCAAACTTATCTCCAACCTTGTGGCCTTCAACTTGTTTTTCAAAATCTCCTACAAATGATTTTGATCCAAGAACTAAATCATAATTTTCAGCTTTTCCACCTTCAAATCTTTCCCCATCAAGGAAACCATCAAAGTCGATATTTACTGTATCTCCATCTTTAGCTTCTCCGTCTTCTACTGGGATAATTCTTGCGTTTTCTTCTTGTTGGTGTTTAAGTTCGTGTTCTACATCCTCATCTGTAACTTCTGATGGAATTTCTGTAACTTCAAGTTCAGAATAATCTCCAAGTGTTGGATGTGGTTTTGTTTCAACTTCTACCTTAAATACTACATCTTTTCCTTTTTCTATATCATCAAAATCAACTGATGGTTGATCGATTACTTCAAGATTTAATTCATCAATAGCCTTGTTATAAGGTTCTGGGAAAACTTCTTGGATTGCTTCGTCATAGAATACTTCTACTCCGTACATTTTTTCAATAATTCTTTTTGGAACTTTTCCTTTTCTAAATCCATCTACCCTATACTTAGACCTATTTTTTTTGTATACATTATCAACTGCTTTTTGGAAATCTTCAGCAGCTACTGTAAGGTCAAATTTTGCTATATTATTTTCATGTGATTTTAATTCTGTCATCTTTTTTTCCTCCTAAAACACTACATACTCATTATTTTAATATACTACTTGTCCTAATTTCTATCAAGATTAATATATTTATTTTTTATATATTTAATAATTTCACTTTTTTTATTTACTAGCTTTTCATCCATTACCAATCCATAAACTTCCTTTAATACCATACCAAGTTCCCTTCCTTCTTCAAAGCCCAAATCCAATAAATCACGACCTGAAAAATCTACCTGGTCTTCTTTTCTTGGAAGATCAGAATTTAAAATTTCTTCAAGATATTTTTTTGCTAGTAAAATATTTTCTGTATTATCATGGACTGTTGCCAAAACATCTGCCCTTTGTAGGTCAAAAAGATCATAAATATTTTCCTCTCCAACTTTTCTAAGAAGTTTTCTCACAGATTTTTTGGTGTAGGTATTAGTATTATCCATATGTCTTTGAACTAAAAGGGAAGTATCTTCTATAAATTTTTTGGGATATTTTAAAACCTTTAGCCTTTTTCTTATTATTTTTTCAGAAATTTCTTGGTGGCCAAAAAACCTCCCCTCACCATTTTCGTCTAGAAAAAATGTATCAATTTTTCCTGTATCATGAAAAAGGGCTCCCATCCTAGTTTTTAAATTACTAGGACAATTTTCTAAGACTTTCATAGTATGGTCAAACAAGTCAAGATTATGGTGGGATGAATGTTGGTCAAATCCTACCATCTTTTTTACCTCTGGAAAAATATAAGCCAAAAGATTTAATTCATCCAAAAGTCTAATTCCCCTTGAGGGATTTTTTGCAAGTAAAATTTTATCAACTTCATCCCTAATTCTTTCTTTTGAAATTTCTTCAATATGACCTGCCATATTTTTAATGGCATCTTTAAGCTTATCTTCTATAGAAAAATCTAAAACAGTGGCAAATCTTACAGCCCTAAGTGCCCTTAGGTAGTCTTCTTCTATCCTTTCATAAGGATTTCCAACTGCCCTTACTATTTTTCTTTCAAGGTCTTTTTTTCCATCAAATAAGTCAATAATCTCGCCCTTTCTTTGGGCCATGGCATTTATGGTAAAATCTCTTCTTTTCAAATCTTCTTCTATTGTATTAGAAAAGAAAATTTCATCTGGATGTCTTTTGTCCTTGTAGGAGGATTCTGCCCTAAATGTTGTAATTTCATATTCTTTTGACTTATAAATCACCTTGATAGTTCCAAATTTTTTGCCTATATCTATTAATTTTAAATCAGAAAAAATATTCATTATATCATTAGGCCTGGCCCTTGTTGTAAGGTCTATATCGTGGATTTCTTTTCCAAGAAGCTTATCTCTTACAGCTCCACCTACAAGATAAGTTTCAAATCCTTCCTCTTCTAGCCTATTTATTAAATACTTATAAGACATTAATTTTTCTTTCCAATTTTTAAATGGACATTTACAAAATTATCCCCATCATTGAGGCTAACCCCATCTGGAACATCAAGTTCAACTTTTTTATCAAATTCACCTTCTCTTATAGTGGATAGGTCAATTTTTTTAGTTTTAATCTTATCAATCTTATCCAAAATATTTTTCTCACCCTTGATTACAAGCTTGTTAGGAGAGATTTCGCTTTCCAAAATTTCTACATTCTTAGAATACTTATCATCATAAGAAAGGTCAATTCCTACTTCCTTACTTTGTAAAACATCAAAAGCTATTGATACGTCATTTTGAGAAAGGCCTACATTTTCTACAGTATTTCCATCTTTATCAACAGGTCTTATAGATATATCATGAATATTTCCATCAAGGTACTCATCCTTGTCAACATTCAAAATTAGCCTATCAACCTTATCAATATTATTTCTAAGCCCTGATACTGTGACCTTGCTTGCAGATTGGTTACTTACATTAATAATCTTTGATTCTTTTAGCCCATCAGAAACCTTAATTTCAAGAGCTAATTCCTTTTTAACAATTTTTTCAATCTTAAAATTAACATTTGATGGGCTTGTACTTTCAACCCTAATTCCAGAAGGGCCGTCTACCTTTATATTTAAAGTTTTGATTCCCTCACTCGGTGTTCCCAAATCAACACTTGCCACCAAATCATCAGCAGAAAGGGAAGCAAGGTCAGACCTTGATCCTTCAACTTTTACATTAACGCTAGAAACTTCATCTTTTCCAACCAAGGCGAAGCCTTCTTTTTGCATTAACTCTTGGTTTTTTATTGTTAAAGGAACATTTCTAACAGTTTTTGAAAGGGAAGGATTGGTTGATGTCATAACAAAAGCCCACATAATAATGGCCACAAGTATAGATAGGGCCATCAATTTCCTATCATTGTTCTTCTTCATCATCATCCCTCTTTCTTAAATTCAACTTATTTTCATCTTCTTTCAATTCCTTAACTAGCCTAGCCTTTAAGGATTGTTCATCAAAATACCTATTGATAAGTCCATTACTTACAAGAGAAATTGTTCCTGTCTCCTCGCTTACAACAACTACAAGACAGTCACTTTTCTCGCTAATTCCAATAGCTGCCCTGTGGCGGGTACCAAGTTCTTTTGACAAGGTATTATTAGTGGTTAAAGGCAAATAACAAGCAGCAGCCTCTATCAAATCATTTCTAATAATAACTGCCCCATCGTGAAGTGGGGTATTTGGAATAAAAATATTAATCAAAAGCTCGCTTGAAATTTCTGACCTTAAACTTGTACCACTTTCAATAATATCATTAAGGCCAACCTCTCTTTCAATCACAACCAAGGCCCCAATCTTTTGCCTTGATAAAGAACTCATAGCTGAAACAATTTCATCAATAGATCTCTCATTTTTATTATAAGAATCACTTATAAAAAAACTTCTCCCCCTACCAATTCTTTCAAGAGCAGACCTTAATTCTGGTTGAAAAACCACAATAATAAACACCAAAGAAACAGTAAAAAATTGATTCATAAGCCATGAAACAGTATTCAAATTAAAAATATCTGTAATAGATGCAAAAAATAAAACAAAAATAAATCCTTTCATAACTTGCTCAGCCCTAGTATTTCTTAGAAGCTTCAATAATTTATAAGCAATAAAAGCAATAAGGGCAATATCAATAATGTCAGTAATCCTAATTAATGATAAATACGCAATAAAATTATCTAAATAAGACATCACTACCTCCTAATTTTCTACATATATTATATACTTTATTAAAGTTTTTTGTATAAAAAAAGAAGAATTTAAACAAAAAAAAAGACTTCGGATAAACCGAAGTCTTAAAAATATTTTTTTAAATTATTTAGAACTAATATCGACAGCCTTATTTTTCTTTCTGTTGTAATACCAAACAGCAACAACCATAAGAACAAGTCCGATTATAGTAAATCCAATCCAAGCTGCCAATCCATTTGTCATTGGTAATTGTGTTTTCTTATTTTCTACTTGGATAGGTTTATTTCTATCATGGTCTGCATAGATTGGTTTATTCTCTGCTAGAGCTTTGACATCTAGCTTATCATTAACACTATCATCTACTAATGATTCAAAGACTAATTCAAATAGCTGATCTGCTATGCCTGTATTATTATTATCATCAAGCTTACCAGTAAATTCCATTACTATGGAGTCTGTTGTTGTAATTGAACTATTCTCTACATCCTCTTTTCCAAGCATATCCTTTAGTCCATATCTTGAACCAGTAAGATTTCCAACTGTACCAAAGCTAATTGCGTCAAATTTCTTGTAGTCTGTATCCTTTAAGTTAGCAAGAGTTTTACCTCCATCTTTCTTAAGAAGGGCTACATTGACTTCTCCACCTATACCCTTCGTATGTGTTTCACCATACTTAGGTGTAATCTTCCAGTCAGTTTCCTTGATACGGATATATGATTGGTTAGATGGTATTGTCATGGACTCGTGGTTAGGGTTAATAACAATCCTTTGCTTGAATGTTCCTTTATCCTTGTCATAGGATATAATCTCACTTGAGATTTTTCCCTTATCACTTGACTTATGGCTTGCCTTTATTGGATCTTTTTCAAGAGTTTGAACCTTGCCATTTTCAAGCCTAAATTCCCTAATATTGCCTGGAATCTTAGAATAACCATCTGGTGCCTTGGTTTCTACAAGGGCATAGTAGCCATCTTTAGATATTGGAAGTTTGAACTTACCATCATCGCTAGATGTAACTGTCATGGTTACTTCTTGTTCCTTGCCATCTTCAGTCTTCTTAACTTTTACAGGTTCGTATTTTGTATCAGTTTCTTTTTCCTTGTAATGAACTTCAAATACTGCACCCTTAAGTTTTGTTTTATGGTTATTTGCATCAACCTTTTCAAACTCAATTTCCTTGTAGTTTACTACATCAATTGGTTCTTTACTTACAGGTTCTGTCACTGTTTCAGTATTCGCATCTCCTGTTAGGGCATTTGCTGCCGAGCTTAGTAAAGCTCCCATTTTTGATATTAGAGATTGTGGATTTTCTACTGGCTTTTCCTTGATAACTTGTCTTGTGATTACACCATCTTCGCCTACGGTAAATTCTACTATATGACCTTCTATCTTTCCGTAGCCTTTAGGGGCTTCGGTTTCTATTAGGGCATATTTACCTGGTTCTAATTTTTCATAATGAACTAGACCTTTATCATCGGAAGTATTTTCTGAACCAGTTACTTCAATCCATTTATTTTGCTTTTCATAGAACTTAGTTAACTTGAACTTAGCTCCTTGTAAAATCTTACCTTCTTGGTCAATCTTCTTGAAGATTATTTCATTCTTAGGGTTGATTGCATCTATTTTAAGCTCAGCACTTGCTGTGGTCTTGTTTTCAAAGATACGAACTCCATTTGTTCTTTCTACAAATGGTGCTTCATATACATTTGTAACATTGCCATAGTAGTCACGAATGTAAACTTTATTAAATAGTTTTGCATAGGTATCGTAAGATGAAATATCTTTCTTATCTACCTGGCCTGTTACCTTGAGTATCAAGGAATCATATTGGTTATATGGTCCTAGGGTTATATCTACATTTTCATCAGCTTTTGGTTGATAATAACCGTACCAGCTGTGCCAGTTGAGGTTGTCATTTGATTCATCTACACCAAAGGATTCTGGCATATCTCGATTTACAAAATCCTGAGTTGTTGATCTCGTACGTTTATTGTAATCGTAGTAGTTATAACCATTTTGTTTTAGGTTAATAACATCTACTCTTAGGTTTTTGACATCTTCACTTGGCTTATACCTAAATGTTACAGGATCAGATGATTGATTCATATTTCTATTAATATAGAAGTATTGAACAAATTCGCCACTTTCCCTATCAAAGCTTACTATCTTTGACGTCATATTTAGGCCATAGATTTCTGCCATATTAAGGTCATAGTCTACAGCAATCTTATTTTTAGTTAATTCTGTACCCTCAATTCCCATTCCAACTTGTACGTTTTGAGTAGAGTTTTTAACTTTCATCAAGTTGATATGGGCTGTGATAGTATTTGCAAAATCAGTCTTATTATATTGGTCGGCATAAGATGTGAAGACATAGGTTAGGGTTCCCGCTTCTTTATCATACTTAGCCTTGGCAATCGTACCGACTCCATCTGCGAATAAATCGAGGTTTTGTGATTTTTCTCTCATTACTCCTTCAAGGTCGATATTATCACTTAGCTTGATTGTGAAATAGTCACCAGCTTTTATTGCTGTGTCATCCTTAATATTGAAGGTGTTTTTAAATTCAAGAGCGTGACCCTTGTGTGGGTGAATCTTTGAATTTCCTTCAGTTTCTGTTCCATCATTTCCATCTGGTCTAATGACTGACATATCAGATTTCATTTCAATACTCTTAGAAATATCTCTGTCTCCGACATCACTGTCATTGATGTATGGGTCTAGTCCTACACCACCGACTGTGAATCTCCATTTTTTACCCTTGTTTTGGTAGCCTGTTGGAGCCTTGGTTTCTTCTAGTTCGTATTGACCGATTGGAAGCTCATCGAATACTATCTTTCCATCTTGACCAACTGTTTTAGTATAACTTCCGTCATTCTTATTAGAATCTTCATCGCCTTTTACTTGTCTACTAATTCTAGTTAACTTAAACTCTGCTCCTGGAAGTAGGTTTTTATCATCATCGTACTTAGTAAGCTCTACCTTACCTTTTCCTGGGACTTCGTTGATAATCTTACCCATGTTCTTGGCAGTAGCACTTGTTACATAGTCGACTAGCTTACCTTCTTCTGGAGTAATCTTTGGATTATCTGGAGCATATTGGAAGATACCATTACCTTCATTATACTCAAGGGTTACAACACCCCTTCCTTTTGTGATTTCACCAGTTTGTACGTCAGTTTTAGGTTTTTCGTAGGATATAGTGAAGTGAAGTACAGGGTCTTTGATTGGCTTGTAGCCTTCTGGAGCCTTTACTTCCATTAGTCTATAACGGCCTGGTTTTAGTCCCCTGAAACCGAAGTAACCGTTGAAGGCTGATGCTACAGTTGTACCTGGTACGTCTTCGTATTGACCACCTGGTCCACGTACTTGAAGTTTAAATACTGCACCTTCTAGCCTGTTGTTTGTTACCTTTTCGCTGTTGATGTCGTCTTTTGGATCCTTACGACCGTGTTTTGAGAAGGTAATATTGAAGGTTTCTTCTTCATTTATAAACTCAAGACCTTCCCTTGGTATTTCTTTGTGGCCCTTTGAGTTATAAAGTGGGTTAAGGTCGACTGATGTGTCTGCATGAACAGCTGGCGTTCCGATTGCTGGATTGATAATACCAGTCTTGTAAGTCTTGCCATTATATGTGACTTCTTTACCTACATAGTTTGCGTATTTTGCACCTTCATCCTTCTTACCTGACCAAGCCTTGGCTGCTGCTTCTCCTTCTTGTGATTTTACATATCTAGTAACCTCACTAGCACCACCTTGATAGGATGCACCGTCAAAGGCTTCGTAACTTGCATTTCCATTTTTATCAAGTTTAAGTTGCTTAAATTGTCTTGCTCCCTCGTAGAAATCTACATGAAGGTCAATCTTACCTAAGTCTTCTTGTGGGATATTGTATTTATCAGTTTTGTCAGACTTGCCTGTGATTATTACATCATCATAGAATCCTTCAACATCTACTATATAGACACCCTTGTCTAGGTTTAATTGGTCTTCGTCAAAGCCCCAGTCAAATGGTCTCCATCTAGCTGTCTTTATCATAGACAAGTCTGGGTTTGAAAGGTCGTAAGTTCTTAAAATCTTATCAAGTTTAGGGTCATTCATATTACTGAAATCACTTGGATTTGATAATTTATAAGCTGTGAAATAAGCTGTCTTTACACCATCTTTTATAGTTTCTGGGTGTTGTCCTGGAGCATCTTTTTCTTCTCTCTTATACTTCGGTGTTATTTGAAGGTTTAGAGGACTTGTTCCAGAGTAGGCTCTTGTATCTATATAGATTCTTTGAATATAGGTCTTAGATTCTGTATCTATAAAGGTTAGCCTTGACTTATATTTAATACCAGCATTATCAGCTGAATATCCTGCGTTTGACTTCTTATTATCATTTATAAAGCTTGATGGACTTGATTCTGGTCCTTGATATTCGGCATACATCCTACCGCCATCATCCTTGACCTCGATTTTCCAATCAGCTGTACTTTTCTTGTAACCTGTTGGAGCTTTGGTTTCTTTTACAACGTAGTAACCTTTTTGAAGTTTAACAACATTTCCTGCTCCATTCTTAAATACTACATCACCCTTTTCATCAGATGTTGCTATTAGGGTTCCAAAACCTGTATCTATTTTTGAATAGGTACTATCAGTCATCTTATTAAGTGTGAAAGTCGCACCTGGAAGAATTTCACCACCTGGAGATCTCTTTAGAATCTTAGGAGTAATACCAGCTTTTTTGTTGGTAATTTTAACAAGTTCTTGAGTTTCTCCATTTTTGATTAGCTTATCTTCATCTGTTGGAACAAACTTATCAATTGGGTCATCAGATTTTCCTACACGAACTTCTTCTGCAACTGGTTCAGTTCTTGATAATTCTACCTTGTTATAGGCAGTAATTATTTCGTTAATTGCCTTTTTATTTTGAAGAGCCAGAACAACATCTTGTGGCCAGTCTGCTGGAGCTGTTGCTTCTTGTAGGCCAGCTTTTTTAATATTATAAGTTGCAGTATACCTTGTTTTTACCTCTCCATCAGAACCAGCTTTAACAACTTTTCTTTCGCCTGGGGCAAGAGTTTCATCGACTGTGACCTTGGTTTCTTTTTTAAGTGTTTCAGTTTTCTCTTCAGATTCTGTTCTTTCGCCATATGGCTTATTAGTGTAGTCACCGTAGATAGTTACATTTGAATCTGGCATGGTGAATGATCCAAGACCTGTTGAAAGGTCAAAGGTGAAGTTATCTACAGCTCCCCCATAAGGTGCCTTTGTAACTCTTGCACCTGTTAGCTTATAATTTGAGCCAGCGGTAATTTGGAAGTTAACTGTATCTCCAGCTTTAACACTAAGTCCGTTAGTGCTTGTGCCATTAATACTTATATAACCTCTTGTATCACCATCTTTATATACAAGGTAACTTGCAGTTTGTGATTTTGGCTTGAATGTAGCTTTTACCATTACATTTGATGATGGCATATTAAATGTCATTGAGTTTTTATCAATATCTACATCGCTATTTCCATCATTATAGTAAAGCCTGTCTAGTTCTTCATTAGAATCTGGTGTGACATTTACCTTTACTTGTGTGCCCGCAGCTACATTTTGGCTTGGACTTGCACTAATCTTTGTATTTTCAGTCCAAACTGTGTAGGTTGTTTGTGCTTCATCCTTTGTACCATATTCTATAATCCTTGGCTTAGGATCAACTTTTTCTTTGGTTCTTATAAAGACTGGATTTGGTTGTTTTACTCCGTCTATATAAGTTACCTTATAGATATCTATTTGATAACCTTCCTCGCCAGCGAAGACTTGTTTTTCTTCGCCTTTTTTCATGTTGGCGTTTGGTCTACGTTCTGGATCTTTAGGAATTGGAAGGGTTGTTCTTACTTCTTCTTCCTTAACTTCTGTCTTTGGACCTTGGGATAAGTTTTTATTAACCCCAACTTCATTTGAGTAAGAATCCCCTGCCCAAGTATTGTAATCTTTAGTCCCCCATGGACCGCTTCCTGATTTTGTATCATATTGATAATCTGCTCCTAGACCTATTGTTTTGTCAGCAGCATAAGGTGTCTCTACTTCTACCAATATTGTTTTTCCTGCTGGAAGAGTTGCCTTAACTCTCATAGGTTTACCTGAAGGTATAAATTGACTTGCATTTATATTGGTAACAGGTTTTTTACCTCTAATATTATCTAATGTAGAACCAGCATCAACTTCGTAGAAATTTATGGTTGAGATAATGTTTCTTGGTCCATTGTTTAGTCTAAACTCATTACCAGGTTCCGGTTGCCTATGAATTTCAATTAAACCACTGAAGTTTACGCCACTCTTTGGTTTAAATAGGAATAACTGCTTAAATCTATCTGCATCTTTATTAATCTCAGATACTTTAGTTTCCATATAAGAATTGCTGTGTGTTATTCCTGCTCTTCCTTCTGATTTGCTTGGATCAACTGCTTCCCAACCATTACCAGCTCTTAGAGCATTACCTGCTAGATTATCTCCTATTTCTAAGCCATCTGCGAAGGTGTTTATGCTTCTTGACCTAAATCTCATTGGAGCTTTGGTTCTACTTAGTGTAGTTTCAGATTCTAGTTTATTAATTCCAAGAGATCTTTCCATTAGTCCACTGTTTGAGTATAGGACTGGTTTTGATGTTGGATTTGCATACATTACTGTTTGTCTGCCTGATGCTTCTCTATCTCCTACATAGGTTCTGGTGTTTTTGTCTGTAGATCTTGATGTTGGATTTTCTAGCTTAATATCGTCTAAGGAGTTATACCACTCTGCTCCCCAATAACCGTTATTAGCTCCATTGTACTTATTAAAGAAGTCCATACCTGTTCCTACTCCACCAGAGTTTGGGATGTTGGATTCTATGGTCACTGCGAATGTTTTATTTTGACCATATGGAATGTCAGGTGTTATCTTTAACCTCTTGTAGCCTTTTTTCTCAATTACTTCAGGATTATATTTTATTTCATTTCCATTTGTTGGTAGGTTATCTATATCTGATCCGTATGGCACTTCTCTAATAGAAAGGACTTTAGTGTTATCTAAGTCAAGATTTCTGTTTTCCGGCTGAGAATGGATTTCTATATGTGACCCACCTAGGTATTCAGGTCGGTTATTAACTAAGAAAGTTTGCCTAAACTTTCCTGTTGCCTTATTGACTTCAGTAATCCTGCTTGCTACTTTGTTAGGATTATCGCTTGAGTTTCTATTAGGCTGGTCTGTTGATACCTTTTGCCACTTAGCTCCTTGGTCTGGGACTGTGGATCCTGGGTTATTATCTTTGATATAGATTTTTCCATCTTTGGTTACTGTTACTGTCCAATCGGTGTTGGATTTCTCATAACCTTGTGGTGCTCCTGACTCGGTAAGGTGGTAGATACCTGGTGTTAGGTTGTCGAATTTGACTGTACCGTCTGTTCCAGATTTCTTCCAAACTTCCTTGCCTGGGTCTTGGTCAGATTTCTTTGGTCCCTTTAGGCTAAAGGTTGCACCTGTTATACCATCTGTTTCTTTGTCTGCGTCTACCTTTTTGAAGGAGAATTCTTGGACTATCTTGTCGTTGCTAACATCAAGTGATCCTTCTGATATATAGGCTCCCTTGATATTTCCCCCTTCACTCTTGGTTACTACAGGATCTCCTTCTACGATTTGGTTTGCCATATCGTAGTAGTCAGATTTCCAATATGAACCTTTATTTGTATATAGGTCCATTCCTGTACCTACACCACCGTCTTCTGATGTGTATGGTATTTTTACATCTATTAATATAGGTTTTGTAATTTGTCTGCCTTTAAAGTCCAAGTAGAGTCTTGGTTGACCAGTAATAACTTGGCTTTTTACACTGACTTTACTTGTATCCTTTGTAATATCTGTCAAACTATAGTTTTCAAGTCTGATATCTTCTACATTTCCATCGACTGCCTTATCAAGTTCGAAAATCTTGTAGGCTTCGTTTCCAGCATACCAATCCATATTATTAAATTGTGGTTTTTCTCTGTGAATGGATGCGTTATTTAAAGTTACTGTATCAGCTTCTGGGTTTATAACGTATCTTTGAATTACGTATTTACTATTAGGGTCTTTGGTATTTTTACCAACAATTCTTGTACCTAGTTTATATGGTTGTGGCCAGTTGTTGTAGTAACCTGTTTGTCTGTTATCTCCTAAGACCCAACCTGTAAGAGGTCTTTTTGCAACTTCTACCCATTTAGTTCCTTCTACTCCTAGGATAGACTTATTTACATTTGCATCAGTTCCTGATTCTGGACCCTCTATATAGTTATAAACTCTGGCTTTATTGTCAGAACCTATTTCTATTACCCACTTCTTGTCAAGTTTCTTATAACCTGATGGTGCTGATTCTTCTTCTAATAAATAAGTTCCTTTTTCAAGTTTTTTACCAAATGAAACTAGACCGTTTTTATCAGATGTTCCTGTGGTAACTTCTGTGCCATCAGTTGTTGTTATCTTAAATTTCGCTCCTTGGAGTGGGATATTTTCATTGTCTTTCTTGTAAACTGTAAACTTTGTAGCAACTGGTTTATTTGTAACGTCTAATACTATAGTATCTTTTCCAACTAGGGATTCTCCTGTTGATCCAAGACCTATTTCTATTATTGTTACAAAACCATCAATACCGACGTTTACTCTCCAAGTCTTATCGGACTTGATATGCTCAGCTGGAGCTTTTTCTTCCTCAAGAGTATAGATACCTGGTTTTAATTTAGAAAATTCTACTATACCATCACTGCCAGATGTTCTATAAATAACATTGTTATTTTCATCTGTCAATCTAAAGGATGCTCCTTGAAGAGTTTTACTCCTATCAGATTCATCAAGTTTTTTGATCTTAAAACTACCTGGTGTGTATTTCTTATTGATTAGGGCTACCTTTTGGCTGTAGAATTTTGGTATCTCGCCACCTGCCTGGTCACCTGTTGCCTTGTTGTAGTTGGCTCTGGTTATGAAGGATGACTTAAAGTCATTGTTTGTCATGCAGAAGACTCTCCATAGGTTGTTGAACTTATAAAGGTCATCAATCTTGAAGGTCTGCTCTATGATATAACCATCCTTGCTCTTATCGTCAATTGCTGGCATCTTGATTTTTAGTGGAGAATTTTTTGTAATTACTCCAAATTCTTGGATTTGGCCTGGGTCGTAGTTTAAGGTGATTGATCCTTGTCTATCATTATTTACAGCATATCTCGGATCAATTGCCTTTGAATATACCAAGTTGTACTTGGCAGGGTCTTGACTAGGCCTTACACCGTAGGATAGGGGCATGTTGTAGTTGACTTTTTTGTCAAAGTTTCCTGCTTTTATTGTGCCCATATATGGTGATGTACGATAAATCTTAACATCTCTTAGTGAGAAGGCTGGTTTGTTACCATTACCTTCCCAGGTAAAGAAGTTTTTAGTTGCTCCTTGGTAGTTGGTTGATAGCCAGTTAAATTTAAGCTCTTTTTGGCCTGTTGTTCTAATATGAACTGGGTTGTAGTAGGCTAGTACTGCTACATACCAGTCTCCCTTATCATCTTGGTAGACGTCCCTAAAGTAGTAGGATTGTGGTACTTGGGCATTTTTATTATCGTAGTCGTATTGCTCGTAGTCTGCTTGTACATTTGTTGTAATAGTTTGTTGACCAGTAATTCCTGTTTGGCCTGGTGCTACTGTTATTGTAAATGGATAGGTTCCATCATTTTGGGCAAAATACTTAGATGGGATAATACCCTTAAGTTCTATTTTTGCCTGTGTCTTTCCACCAATTGAATTATCGTTAAATACATAGGTCAATTTGTTGGTTGTGTAGTCAAAAAATGGATCTGCTACATCCCTTCCACCAATATTTAGTTTTGGAAATTCTCCAAAGTATTGGGTGAAGTCTAAGTTTTTATCAAATTGGATAGAAAATCTTTGGCCTGGTGAAGATTGTTCAAGGTCTATTGTAGCATTATATTTAAGAGACTCTAGCCTGTAGGCTTCCCATACTTGTGGTCTAACACCTATATCTCCTGAATCCCCTTCGTTTATTACTAAAGATTGTTTTACAACATTTATCTTAGCAGTAGCTTCTTCTTGTGCTTGTTCTTCATCTGTTATCAAGTAGTCTTCACCATTTACTGGTGATCCTGACCCATCTTTAAATTTAGGCTTATAGGTTACTTGCTTAGAATCATCTACTGTAACTTCGAATATTACATCTGATTTGACATAACCTTCTGGGGCTGCGATTTCTTCTATGGTGTATTTTCCTTCTGGAAGTTTTCCAAAGGATGCAAGACCAGCGTTTTTGCCTTCATTATCAGCTGGCTGGGATGTGGCTGTAGAAATTACCTGGTCGTTTTCATCTCTTATTTCAAAGGTAGCTCCGACTACAGGTTTTTCGTTTTTGTCAATTTTTCTTACTTCTACTGGACGAGTTTCAAAGGCCTCGTTTGTTACTGTTATAGTTGTCCCCTTTGATGCCTCTGATGTTGATGTTGGGTTAACAGTTTGGTTTTGTAACTTAGCGTTACTTCCAGTATCTTGGCTAGTTAGCCAGTCATAGGTTAGGGTATTTGTGCCGCCATTTAAAGGTTTTGATTTTGCTACTACCAAGAATCCCCAATCTCTTGCAAATCTTTCTTGAGGGAAGGTAATTTCGTAACCAACTTGCTTTGTATAAGGATCTGGATGATTTGGGGTGCCAATGATTACCCTATTATTATTAGGTGCGTTTAGGACACTTGATCCAAGCTGATTTATAAGGTCTTGATTAACCGTCTGTTGAGTCATGGCTTTTCTTACAGAATCCCTATAATAGTCAGGGTTTACGTCATAGACCTTTACGTCATCCTTGTCCTCTATTTGTCCACCATTTACCCTTAGGCTGATTCTGGTATCCCTATTTGTAGATCCGCCAGATCTTGCTTCATTAGCTTTTAGGAAGATATAGGTCGTAACATTGCCATCAGCATCTTTTGTAGCATATTGCATGGCATTCATGTAGTCAGGGTAGTTTGGATCTGCTACTGTTACTGTAGGATTGGTTCCTACTGATAATTTGGCGTTTGATCCACTTGTAGTTATTCTTCCATCATCATCTACGCTTACAGTAGTTTTTTCTTGGTTAAGTTTGTAGCCTTTTGGAGCCTTGGTTTCAAAAAGGGTGTAGGTTCCAGGGGCTATATTTGAAAACTGCGCCTTACCTTCCTTATCTGTTACAACTTCCGCCTCACCTTGACCTAGGAGCTTAAAGGATGCTCCTGGTAGAGGCTTTCCTTTTTCATCTTTTTTAATAAGGGTGAAGTTTGCAAATTTTGGTAATTTTTCTACTGTTGCTTTGTTGTGGATGTAATATCCTTTTTTGTTAAAATCATAAAAATTATTATTTTCATAATAATTTATAGTATTTCCGTTATAAGTATTTCCAGTTGGAAATTCTTGTTTGATTTTTAGATCATTTTTAGAAAACTTTCCATCACCAGCAATATTCCACACTTTTACATTTGGTATGGTTACTCGTCTACTAGCTGGGTCTGGGTTTTGTCCTGACTCAGTTGTTGTAGTTTGACCTAGAACCTTATTTTCGTCCTTAGAATCCACTGCCTTTAAGGTCATAGCTGGCATTTTTAGACCATTTCCAAGGTTCCAATTTTGTTCTACGTTTACATCTTGGTATTTAGAAATAGCTACTCCACCAAGGGTTTGTGGATTTTTGTTGTCAGGTGTTTTTGTGTTGTATTCGTAAACTGCGATATTTCCAACTGCTTGGTTTGTATTTGGGTTTTTACCTTTTACTGGCATTGGATTAACATTCTCTTGGGTTGTTCCAATTTGTACCATTTCACCCTTAGCATTTAGTCCATATACTGCAATTTTTCCACCATTTTGTTGTAATGTTTGGTTGCCAAGTGTTCTTGTTTCCCAAGGAAGTTTTGTATCAGCTGGGTTTTCATCATCTGTGCCCTTATCATCTCCAGTTGATATAGCATCTGTTACAGTCCATTCTGCAGTAGATTCTGAAGTAAACTTACCTAGGATGGTTGTCCTGTTGTTGATACCTGCCCTTGTAGGTGTGGCTTCTTTTACCTTATCTAGTGGCCAGCCATCTACTACAAATCTTTTTGCACCAACTTTAGGATTTCCTTGTTTGTCTTTCTTATTGGTAAGGATGACAGAAATATCCATCATGTATTTTTCTTGCATACCTTTGACTGGTGTGTAGAGATTGTAAGTGATTTCTCTTACACCTGGTCCTGGAGCGTGGTGTTTGGAGTCATGAATTCCTAATGCTCCTTGAAGTTGGTCTTTTAGTCCTAAATTACTCTTATCTTCTATATCTCCAAGTCCTGATCCTTTTACTACGGTAAAGTTTGCCTTGTAGCCCAAAGTTGATAGGTCAGTGTCTGATGATATTTTTACAGTCCAGTTATATCCTTGAAGCTCTCCATCTTTTACTACTGGGTTTGCAAATGCATCCATATCCATTTTGTAGTTTGAATCAGCAGCTTCGATGATTTGGGTTACATCTTTTCTGCCTGGTTCTATGATAGATCCCGCAGGGTTACCATTTACATCTACCTTTTGTGGAAGAAGGTCCTTTGGTGGGTCAATTAGTCCCAGTCCTGATACCTTGTTTATAACTGTAAAGGTCCCGTCATCATCAAGTTCCACATTTTTTGGATTGTAGTCTACAGGAATATCTAGTGGAATTTCGGTATTTTCTTTAATTTCCTTAGTTATAGTATATACAATAGAGTTATCAGACTTGTATTCAGGAGTTGCAATAACATCTCCCTTATACTTTATAGGTTCAAGCTTAGTTCCCGGTTTTACTGTAAGCGCCTTATCTAAGTGAATCTTAAAGAATTGGCCAGGTTGGATTGGTCCGGTCGCATTTGATGTGTCAAAGCGAGTTAGGATATGGAAT
The DNA here is from genome assembly GCF_002871895.1 of Anaerococcus hydrogenalis. Classification (NCBI taxonomy): domain Bacteria; kingdom Bacillati; phylum Bacillota; class Tissierellia; order Tissierellales; family Peptoniphilaceae; genus Anaerococcus; species Anaerococcus hydrogenalis. Next base: position 75,282 of record NZ_PNHP01000007.1, read on the forward strand.
TTCTTGCCTTCTAGGTTAAGCTTGTTGGCTCCCATGTCTGCAAACACTTGTGGTCTGAAGTTCTTGTCGGCATCTTTTTCTATTAGCTTTTTGATAGCAGGACCATTGTCATCCATAAGCTTGGCTTGGTCTGCTTTAGAAAACTTGTATTTCTCGCCAAAGCTTCTTAGAAGATTTTGGATTTCTTCTAGGCCGTTTTTATCATCGGCTAGGGCCTTTTTTAGTTTCTTGTCTGCCTTTTTAAGGTCAGTTTGGCCGAAGAAGCTCTTTACTCCTTCAAGTAGGCCATTCTTTTCGTCCTTGGCAGCAGGGTCTTTCTTGGCTTCTTCTTTCATTTCTTTGACTACTTGGTCAAATTCTTTTTTCTTTTCCTTCTTTTCTTCTATTGTGGCAGGAGTTTTTTCTTCCTTATTAGAGTCTTTATTAGAATTTTTTTCTTCTTTTGAAGATTCTTCTGACTCAAAACTTATTTCAGTCTTACTTTCTTTGTTTGAAGAGTCTTTTTCTTCTTTCTTCTCTTTTTTATTAGAGGAAGGATTTGAAGCTTCTTTCTTGTCAGATTTTTCTTGGTCTGATTTTTCTTTTTGTTCAGCTTCTCTTTTAGCCTTTTGTTCTTGAGCTTTTTTCTCAGCTTGCTCTTTTTTTGCTCTTTCTTCCTCTTCTTTTTTAGCCTTTTCTTCGGCTTCTTTTTTAGCCTTTTCTTCGGCTTCTTTCTTTTCTTTTTCTTCTTTTAAAGTTTTTATATTTTCAAAATCTTCTTTTAAGGAGTTTGTTGTGTATAGAGTTTTCTTTTTATCACGAATTAGGGCTAAGATATCTCCCTCATTTTTTATGGTTAAATTTCCCTCTTGGTCTTTTTCATAGAGGTTGAAGTTTGGATCTGGAGATTCATATTTTAAAAATTCTATGTTGAAAACTAATTTTTCTTCCTTAAATAGTTTTTGATTTCCTTTTTCATTGAAATCAAAATCATCCATTATTTTAAAGTCTATGTATGAGTAATTTTCACCGTATGGACTTTTTTCTTTGTCTTCTTCTGCATTTTCTGCTTTTGTACTAAGTTTGTAGCCGTTTTCATCTTCTATTATATCCAAATCAAGGTCTAGGCCTTGGTTATTTAGCATATCTTTTATACGCCAATACTCCTTGCTAGCTTCTTCATTTGTCTTATAATAAGTGTCTTCGTAAAGTTTTAGGTCATTTCTTTTTACAAGCCTAAATTTAGATGTGGTGTCTGGAAGACTTACTGCTACAGAGAATTTATCCTCATCTTTTTTACTCTGTTTCTTATCATAAATCTCATGAGATTTACTTACCGAGAGACTAGAATCTTTGTCTTCTTCTAGCTTATCAATAGCTTTTATGGTGTTTGGGTTTTCTTCTTGGGCTTTGGATTTTGTCATAAAAGCCGGAAGCATAACTTGGATTACCATAAAAAACGCCATCAAAAACGATGTTAGTTTTCTTAGTATCTTTTTCATATGAACTCCTTTTTTATATTTTTTTCTCTAAATAAAAACATTTTTGTCTTTATAAGTATCTTTTTAAAGATAATAATATCTAGGTAAAGTTTTTAGATAATATTTTGCTTTCTATTAGTCTGAAAATAAGGTAGATTTCAGACTTTTCCTTATATTTATTATAGCCTTTATAATTTTTATAGTCAATCAATTTTAGTTTTATTATTAAATTAAAACAATAAACTAAAATTGATTTTTTCCACTAAAAAATCCCCTTAATTTTTTTTATTAAGAGGATTTTTTTTATAAATTTAAAAATTTATAAGATTTTGATGAAATAATTTTTTATTGTTCGTAAATACTTCGTGGGGCATTAGTAGAAATTGTGCCACTGGCACATTTTTTAGCCCAACATACGCTCTTTGGTCGCGGTCGACTTAATTTGGGTTTTTACTATTTTAAAATTAAAGTTTAATTCTTCGTGTTTACTCCGCGGGGCATTAGTAGAAATTGTGCCACTGGCACAATTTCTAGCCTAATGCCACATCCAGGATCATCATTACTGCGAAGCCTACTGAAAACCAGATTACTCCTAGGTTGGAGTGGTCTTCTCCTTCTCCTGTTGCTTCTGGGATTAGTTCTTCTACTACTACGTATATCATTGCTCCTGCTGCAAAGCTTAGAAGATATGGTAGGATTGGTATCATTATTTGGGATAGTAGTATTGTTATTATTGCAGCTATTGGTTCTACTGCTCCTGATAATACTCCCATTATAAATGATTTATTTTTTCCTATTCCTTGGCTTTTTAAAGGCATGGATATTATGGCCCCTTCTGGGAAGTTTTGGATTGCTATTCCTATTGATAAGACTAGGGCAGCTGCCATTGTCATTTCTGTATTTCCAGCAATAACTCCCGCAAAGGCAACCCCAACTGCCATTCCTTCAGGAATATTATGGATCACAACTGCAAGAACCATCATGGTTGTTTTTCTTAGAGATTCATTTTTTGGTCCTTCTGCCACATCGCTATCAACGTGTTGGTGAGGGATGACACTATCTAAAAATAGTAAAAAAGCGATTCCTACTCCAAATCCTACTACTGCTGGAATCCATGCCATTCTTCCCATATCTTTTTCTACCATATCCATAGCTGGTATTAATAAGGACCAAATACTTGCTGCAACCATTACTCCTGCTGCAAATCCTGATAGGGATTTTTGTAATTTATGTGATAATTCATTTTTCATAAGGTAGACCATAGCCGATCCCAGGCTTGTGCCTAGGAAGGGTATGAGTATACCTATTATTAAATCTCTGTTCATTTTTTCTCTTTCTAATTTTAAAGTTTCCAAATATCTTTTGCGTATTCAAGGATTGTCCTATCTGATGAAAAGTAGCCTGCATTTGCTATATTTTTTAAACTCTTTCTTGCCCATGTAAGTCTATCAGTATACTCCTTGTTTATTTTTTCGTGAGTTTTCTTATAGTCTTCAAAGTCTTTTAAGACAAAATAATTATCAGCCTTTTCTCCACCTTGTGGGTTTATTAAGGAGTTATAGATATCAAGGAACATATAAGAATCATTATCTTTTAATTCACCTGATAATAAAGCATCTACTGCATCTTTTATATCTTGATTTTTGTGATAGAATTCTTTTGGATTGTAGGAATTATAAATTTCATTTAATTCTTCTACCTTTGCTCCAAATAAATAATTATTTTCAACTCCTGCATTTTCAAATATTTCTATATTTGCTCCATCATAGGTTCCAAGTGTTAGGGCTCCGTTTAGCATGAATTTCATATTTCCTGTTCCTGAAGCTTCTTTTCCTGCTGTTGAAATTTGCTCAGAAATATCTGCTGCTGGGAAGAGTTTTTCACCGTAGCTTACCCTGTAGTTATTTACAAACACTACTTTTATTTTGTCATTTACATCTGGGTCATTGTTTACTACTCTTGCTATTTCGTTGGCAAGTTTTATTATTGCCTTTGCCCTAAAGTATCCTGGTGCTGCTTTTCCTCCAAGTATAAAGGTTGTTGGGTAAAAGTCCATGTCAGGATTATTTTTTAATTTATGGTATAAGCTTATTATATGAAGAAGATTTAAGTGTTGTCTTTTGTATTCGTGGATTCTTTTTATTTGAATATCAAAAATAGAATTTGGATCTATGCTTATTCCTTCATTTTCTAGGATATATTTTGCCAAATCTTTTTTGTTTTCATATTTTATTTGGTTTATTTCTTCTAGAGTTTTTTCATCGTCTAGGAATTTTTCAAGGCCTTTTAATTTTGTTAGGTCGTATTTCCAATCACCTGTTACCAATTTTTCTGTGATGAAATTTGATAGTCTAATATTTGAATAAACAAGCCACCTTCTTGGTGTTATTCCATTTGTTTTGTTGTTGAATTTTTCTGGCATTAATTTGTACCAATTGTTAAAGGTATCATCTTTTAGAATTTGTGTGTGAAGTTTTGCAACTCCATTTACAGACTTACTCATAACAATAGCAAGATTTGCCATTCTTACTTGGTCAAATCTAACAATCCTGTAAGGATCAATTGCTTCTTCTGATAGGCCTTTTTTCTTAAATTCTTTTACAACATTTTCGTTTAATTGTTCTATTATTTCTAAACATCTTGGGCAAACTTCAAGCATTATGTCTTTTGGCCATGTTTCTAGAGCTTCTTGTAAAACTGTGTGGTTTGTGAAGGCGAAGGTATTTTTTGTAATTTCTACTGCCTTATCAAAGTCAATTGAATTTTCATCTACCAAAACCCTTATTAGCTCAGGAATGGCTATAATTGGATGGGTATCATTTAATTGGATTACATGGTATTTTGAAAATTCTTCAAATTGTAGGTCATTTTGGAAATATTGCTTGTATTTTGCAACCATATCTTGGATTGAAGCTGAACAGAAGAAATATTGTTGTTTTAATCTTAAAACTTTTCCTTCTCTTTGCATATCATTTGGATATAAAACCCTAGTTATATCTTCAGCCCTATTTTTTTCCTCGACTGCCTTATCATATTGAAAATTATTAAAATATGAAAAATCAAATTCTTCAAATGGTTCTGCTTGCCATAATCTTAAAGTATTTACTTGTTCGTTTTCAAATCCTAACATTGGCATATCGTATGGAACTGCCTTTACTGTTTGGTCCCTAAATTTTACAATTTTTGAATCAGATTCTACTCTTATTGACCAGCCATCACCATCTTTTATCCAGTGGTCACCTTCTTCTACCTGAAAGCCGTTTTCAATTTTTTGTTTGAAAAGTCCTTCCCTATATCTTACTCCATAGCCATACATATCTAGCTTTTGGGTTGCTGCTGAGTCCATAAAGCAAGCTGCAAGTCTACCAAGCCCTCCATTTCCAAGGGCAGCATCATCTTCAAAATTTTCTATTGATTCAAAGTCTATATCAATTTCTTTTAAAATTTCCTTAACTTCATCATAAATACCAAGGTTTATAAGGTTATTTCCAAGAGATCTTCCTACCAAAAATTCTGCTGAGAAATAATAGGCCTTTCTTGATTTTCTGGTCCTATTTTTACAATTTCTCCATTCTTGGTTTATTAGTTCCATTATTGTATCGCAAAGGGCAAAGTACCTGTCCTTGTCTGAAGTATCCTTAAAGTTTTTCAGCGTTATTCTTTGCAAGTTTTCTATATAGCTTTCCATAAATTTATTTTTGTTCATATTATTCTCTCCTATATTTTTTCTTTAATATTAAAGTATTTTTAATATCTTAAGCCTTAAGCCACTATACTATCTCTTTCAAAATAAATAAAACCTGTATAGGTTCTTGCTTGATTTAAAAATTCTTTTAAAGAAATTTTATAGACCTCTCCCCAAGAAGAAAGGGTTAGAATATAGTCATCTTCTTTTTTATCTAATTGGGTAATTGTTACTCCGTGATGTTTCATTACATCAACAGACTTACTTAGCCAATTAAAAAATATTACAGGCAAATCTTTTGAAAGGGCCCCATTAATAAAATTTGCAATTTGATCCATTGAGTGTCTTTTTATTGGCAAATCTTCTAAAATGTGAGATTTAAGTCTTAGGTGGTAGGATTTTCTAATCCTATTTAGCTTAAAATCTAGCATTCTTGCTGTAGGAATCCCATATATTTTTGGCCTTAAAGTTTTAAAAAACCAATATTGGTAGTCATTAAATTCGTCATAAGAAAATTTCTCACCATCTTTAAAAAGATATAGGTAGGTGTTGGTAAAGGCTGTAACTACACAAGACCTATCCCTATAAAACTTTTTTACTCCCATATCTTTTAGCATATTTTGAAAACCACCAAAATATATTTTATTTTTCCTAAGAACTGGAACAAATTCTCCCTTTTTAGATCTTTTTAATTTCATCTAGTTTTCTTCCTTTTTGTAGTGGACTTTTTCTGCCAATTCTTTTATTTGATCTTTTGAGATTTCTTTTTCTTCTAATTTTTTATCCATTTTTTCATTCATTAGTGTGTATAAAATTGATGCTATAGGAATTGAAACAAGCATTCCTACAACTCCAAACAAACTTCCTCCAATGGCTATTGAAACTATTACCCAAATTGATGGAAGACCAATTGTTTTTCCAGCAAGGGCTGGATAAATTATTGATCCTTGAACTTGTTGGGCTATTAATAAAAATATTAAAAATACCAAGGATTGGAAGGGTGATTCTATAAAAATTAAAATCATCATAATAATTGTTGCAATCAAAGGACCAACATAAGGGATAAAGTCTGCTATTGCAACCATGATTGCTGCCATTGCTGCAAAGGGAATTTTTAAAATAAACATTCCAAGCAAAACTAAAAGTCCCAAAATCAAACTTGAAAGGGCCTTTGAATTTATATAAGAAGCGAATGTTGAATAAGATAGGCTTGCCACCTTATTTATTTCATCGGCTGTTTCTTTTTTAAAGATTGAATATATTGCCCTATTTGCCAAAATTTTCAAATCTTTTTTGCTTATTAAAACAAATACTGAAAATATCAGGCTAGTTGCTACAGTTACAAGGGTAGATGAAACTGAATTTATAATAGTTGTTGTCTTATCAAAAATATTTCCAGCCTCACCCATGAAGTAATCCCTAACTTGGACTAGTTTATGGTTCCAATCAACACTATATATATATTTTTGCACATCATCAGCAAATCTTTTTGTAATTTTATTTTTATTTAAAAGTTTTACAAAGTCATTTAAAAATACTGGGAACCTGTCAATCAAAGTAGTTACTGCTGATGAAATTCTTGGAATCAAGACATTTAAAAATATAGTAATACCAAGAATAAATAAAATCCATGATGTAATTAGTGAAAATACAGGGATTAATTTTTTGGTTTTTTCTGTTTTAAATACTTTTGAAAATACTTTCTTTTCAAAAAAATTCATTGGCAAATTAATAATAAAAGCCAACATAAATCCAATCAAAAAAGGTTGAATCACAGCTAAAAATACTGTAAGGGCATTAGTTACATTTTTTATATACCAAAATGTAAAAAATACCAAAATAGAAATAAGAATCACCCTTAATAATTGTGAATTCTTTTGGTCTAATTTTTTCATTAAAATATAACTCTCCTTATTTATCATTCTTATTCATTTTACCATAGATATTTTCTTTATTCTATAATATACGTGCTATAATAAGGATGAGGTGGATTATGAAAAAATGTTATATTTTTGCCGGTGGAGAATTTGACGGATTTTTTGACCAGGTAAAAAAAGGAGATTATATAATAGGAGCTGACAGGGGCTATACCTATATTGAAAAAATAGGCCTAAGGCCCCATATAATAATTGGTGATTTTGACTCAGCAAAAAAACCAGACTTTGAAAATAAAATTGTCCTAAAACCCGAAAAAGATGAAACCGACTTGTATGCTGCAATAAATATAGGAATAAAAAAAGGATATAAAGAAATAATAGTCTATGGGGCCTTGGGAGGAAGAATTTCCCATACCATAGCAAATATAAAAATCCTTGAAGACTTTAAGAAAAAAGGAATAGACATAGAGTTAAAAAATAAAAATCAAAGGCTATTTGTAATAGATAAAAATTTCATAGAAAAAAAACAAATAGAAAATACCTATGTCTCCCTTTTTGCCTTGACAGAAAAGGTCGAAAACTTATCTTTAATAAATTTAAAATACCAACTTAAAAATTACACTCTAGAAAATGACATGCACATAGGAGTATCAAATGAGCCTATTGGTAAAGAATTTAAAATTGAATTTGATAAGGGCATGGTTCTTGTAATTTATGAAAATAAAAACACATATAAATAAGGCAGGATTTTCTGCCTTAGACTGTCTACAAACCACCCACTAATTTCGAGCAGATAAACAACTGAAACGGACTTTGTTTATCTAGTAGAAATGAATAAAATTTTAGTTTGTCTACAGTTTAAAATATTTTGTTATATATTTTTTATTTATCTTAAAGTTTTTTATTTTTAAAAATTAATTCTTCGTTATGTTAGGGCGGAGGAAATGGGGGAGTTTCGATTCTCCCCCATTTTCCTCCCCCTAACAACCCCCACTTTTTCGCCCCCTTACAACCGACCATTGCATGGAGCTTTTCTTGTAAGAAGCTTCGCTTCTTTAAATCTTTTAAAATTATTTTCCAAATTTAATAAATTTAAATATATGACATAAAAATCAATTCATTTTATTTATACATTTATCATACAAATTAAGCGAGCGAATAAATCTAAAGAAATCTCTTCAATTCTTTCATAAGATAAATCGGGAAAAATAGTCTAGACTGTCGGTTGTTTAGCTGGTTGAAATGAGCGAAAATTTAGTTTGTCAACAGTATAATCTCAAACTTTTAGCTTGAGATTTTTATTTTTCTATATATTTTTCAATATTTAACCTTCCAACTATAACATCATCTCCATTTACCATAATTGGTCTTTTTAAAAGCATGCCATCTGATGCTAGAAGGTCTAATTTTTCATCTTCTGACATATCCTTTAATTTGTCTTTCAAATTTAATTTCCTATAAATTTGCCCAGAAGTATTAAAAAATTTCTTTATATCAAGGCCACTTTTTTCATAGAGATCTATTATTTGATCTTTTTCAGGTTTTTCTTCCTTTACATCTTGAAATTTATAAGAAATATTTCTCTCTTCTAAAAATTTCTCAGTTTTCTTGCAAGTTGAACAAGACTTATATCCAATTAATAAAACTTCCATTTTTTCTCCTTAAAAAAGAGATTGGAAAAACCAATCTCTTATCTTTATTATCTTCTATCTTTTTTATCGTCAGAGTCAGATTTTTTTGCCTTGTATTCTTCTCTTGTCATAACATCAACAACATCAACATTTACTGTTATAACATTAAGACCTGTCATCTCTTTTACATTTTCTCTGACAACTTTTTTGATTTGTTCAAATATTCTTGGAGCTGACTTTCCATATTCTAAGATAATTTGCATATTTACTTTTGCTTCTTTTTCTCCAACTTCTACATCAACTCCTGATGTATCTTGTTCTGTTGAAGATTGGAAAACTGATGATACAGAATCAAAAAAACTTGCTTTCATATCCAAAATTCCATCAACTCTGTTAACTGCAATTCTTGAAATTTTTGCAACAACCTTGTCAGCTATAGATAATTTTGAAACTTCTTGTTCGATTTCTGCGTCTTTTTCTAGACCTTTTTCGTATTCTTTGTCAAATGTTTTTTCTGTCATAATATACTCCCCTTTTTATTTATTGAAATTTTTTTAATAAGTTAATTACAAATCCTATTACTTTAGGATCTTTGTCAAGCCATCCGCCTAGGCAATAGCAAAATCCTAATACTATCCAGATACCAAGAGTTCTAAAAAATCCATAATCAAATAAAGATCCAATAGTTACAATTCCCAAGATTAGAGAAATTATCTTATACTTATTTTCTTCTTTAAATTTCTTACATTCTGCTTCTTTTCTCTCTTTAATATCTAATTTTCTCATCTCTACATCATAGGTGGATACTTGTTTTTCATTTTCTTGATTTTTTAAATCTAAATTTTCATTATTTTTATCCATCATTCCACCTACCTAATTTCTCTTTCTTGACTTTTTTGGGCCTTATTCAATTGAACATGTGCACTTACATTTTCTATTCCTGTAAGATTTTTTAAGGCAAATTCAATTTCTGCTTGAATTTTTCTACCTATATCCTCAAAATCTCTTTCACCAAAAATATCACATTTTACATTTGCATCTATATTATTGCCCTTAATTATCTTAACTTTTGAATCAGTAAGCTCTGCCCCATGGAATTTCTTCACAGCAGAATCTACTGTAGCATCTAATGAGTTTTTTGTTATAAAAATATCTCCAGTATTATCTTCAACTAAATATTCACGCTTATCATTTTGATTTGCAATGATATCTATTAAAAGAATAATAGCAAAAACAAGTACAGCAATAGCAACTCCTAGGAGTACATATCTGTAATTTTGTATTTCTAAATATGATAATAAATCATGACGAATTCCATCATCGACAAGAGATACTGTACCTAAAACAGCAGCTATTATTATCAATACTATTGTCATTAGAGACCATAAAAATTTTTTAAAACCTCCCATAAATCCTCCTTAATATTAATTTACCCACGCTTTATCTTTTGAAACAAAACTTTTTAATTTTCTTCCAATTCTAAGGATAGGTCAAGCCACATATCTTGTACTTTTTGTTTTCTATCCTCAAGGTTTTTTATCTTTTCAAAAGTTTTTATAACTTTTTCTTGGTCATCATAAAAACCTTCTTTTAGGCTTATTTCAGTTAATTGGTGGATTTTTGTATCAATAGTATTTGATTCTTTCTCTAATTTTTCAAGTTTTTCTTTTATTTTTCTTATCTCAAGTCTTTTTAATTTTTTCTTTTTTTCTTCTTTTTTAATTTGGGTTTGGGTCATAGATGATTTTTTCTCATCTTCCATGGACTCCTCTTTTATTTTTTCTACATAATAATCATAATTTCCCAAATATTCTTTCATATTATCCTTATGCATATCAAGAATCTTAACAGCAATTTTATTTAAAAAATACCTATCGTGGCTTATTACAAGAACTGTCCCCTCATATGCAATTAGAGCATCTTCTAAAGCTTCTTTTGAATCTATATCAAGATGATTTGTAGGCTCATCCATCAAAATAAAATTGCAATCTGAAAGCATAAGTTTTAAAAGAGAAATTCTTGCCCTTTGGCCTCCAGATAATTCATTTATCGGCTTATCTACTTCTTCTTGATAAAACATTATCTTTGCAAGGTATGATCTAATCTCAAAATTTGTAAGGTTAGGATAAGCTTCTCTTATCTCTTCAAACAAGGTGTTATCTGTGTTTAAGGATTTTTGTTCTTGGTCAAAATATCCAATTTTTACACTTGAACCAAGTTTTATCTGACCTTCATCTTTTCTTTCTTGGTTTAAAATTATTTTAAAAAGGGTGGTTTTTCCTACACCATTTTCTCCAATTATTGCCACCCTATCATTTCTATAAATATTAAAAGAAATATCTTCAAAAATTTCCTTATCATAGGATTTTTTTAGTTTATCAACACTTAATACATCAACTCCAGATATAATTCTTGGCGTAAATCTTATATTTATTGAATCATTAAGACTATCAGGTTTTTCTACCCTTTCCATCTTATCCAAAAGTTTTTGTCTTGATCTTGATTGGGAGATTCCTCTTTTTCTTTTTGAACCTCCAAGATTTTTAAGCCTATCAATTATCTCTTCTTGCCTTTTAATTTCTTTTTGTTGGGACTTATAAAGGTGGTTTTGAACCTTCAAATCTTTTTTTCTCTGCCTCATAAAGGAAGTATAGTCGCCATTATAAATTTTTAAGGATTCATTTTCTAATAAAAATATTTTTGATACAGTCGCATCAAGAAAATACCTATCGTGGCTAATTACTATAACTGATCCTTTAAAATTTTTGACAAAGTTTTCCAAAAAATTAATGGCCTTTATATCAAGATGGTTGGTTGGCTCATCTAACAAAATAAGGTCAGGCTTTTGCAATAAAAGACAGGCAAGTTCAACCCTTGCCTTTTGTCCTCCTGATAAAAGCGAAACTTCTTTTTGAAAATCTTCTTCCTCAAAACCCATACCTATAAGAACCCCTCTTATTTCTGACTTATAGGAATAGCCTTGTTTTTTTTCAAATTCCTCGCTTTTTTTTGCGTATTCTTTCATTATTTCGTCAAGCTTGTCTGGATTTTTTTCCTCACTCATCTTTACTTCCAAGTCCCTAATATTTTTTTCAAGACTTATTAGATCTTTAAAAACATCCAAACAATAATCATATATACTTTTATTTGACATAAGACCTAGTTGTTGTTTTAGGTATCCAAGACTTATATCGTTTGGTATATGTATATTTCCCTTATCTTTTGAAATTTCTCCTGTTAATATATTAAATAGTGTAGACTTTCCAGAACCGTTATTTCCTATTAGTCCAATCTTATCTCCCTTATTTATGGTAAAGGAGATGTTTGAAAATACATCTTTATTTGGGTAGGATTTTTCTAAATTTGATACTGAAGCTACAATCATAATTATCTAAAAAGCGAAATCTTCTGGTGAGTTGATAAAATATGTTAGGGTAAATAATGATTCATCTAGATGAACATTTTCTATCACAACATTATTTTTTGTTTTTAAATCAACTGGTGCGAAGTTCCAAATTCCTTTTATTCCTCCTTCACAAAGAATATCACATACTTCTTGGGCACCTTCTTTTGGTGTTGTGATTATTCCTATATCAATCTTATTTTCTTTTAAGTAATCTTTAAGCTTATCTATTGATAAAACCTCAAGTGTGTCTGTTGATACTTCTTCGTTGTTTTTATCAAAAACTGCCTTTACATTGTAGTCTAGACTTTTAAAGCCACTATATTGGTAAAGTGCATGGCCTATATTTCCGTAACCAATTATTACCATAGAATATTCTTTGTCTACACCAATAATTTTTGCAAGCTCATCCATTAACTCTCTTACATTATATCCGTATCCTTGTTGGCCAAAGCAACCATAGTGGTTTAGGTCTTGTCTGATTTGACTTGCTGTAAGTCCTGTGATTTGTGAAAGTTCTTTTGATGAAACTCTTACAATACCTTTTTCATTTATTGCTTCTAAATATCTATAATATTTTGGTAACCTTTTTATTACTGATAAAGAAACACTTAGCTCTTTTTTCATAAGATAAACCTCCCTTATTTTTTAATTTCTTCTTTATTTTTTATTCTTTTTATAAGGACTAAGTTTATAATATGTCCTACATAAATTATAATTAATCCACTATAAAAAATTTCTTGCCAATAATCTGTTATTCTCCCATCAACTGCTATGTATTTTGGTAAAAGTGGTGTGTAATTGCTTATCACAAGTAAGGCGTGAAAGCTTAACAAGGAAAAAACAACTACACTTATTAATGCTAAAAATATTGAATATCCCCTAGAATTTTTTTCCATCAATATATATAGGGGATAGGCTAGCATTATAACCCACGAAATAATAAAGGAAATATTCCATATATGATTTACTATTTGTGGGTTAATTTTGGTAAGTATTAGCATTAAATTTGATAATAAAACCACTAAAATTGTCAAAAGCAAAGAAGTTGAAAGAAATCTTTCAAATCTTTTTTTCATGATCCACCTTATTTACTATTTTTCTTAGCCTTGTATCTTAGATTATTATCTAAAATTCTTTTTCTAATTCTTAGCTTATGAGGGGTAATTTCTATAAGCTCATCTTCTTCTACAAATTCCATCATTTCTTCAACGCTCATAATTTTTGCAGGAGATAAAACCAAGGCCTCGTCAGCTGCTGATGCTCTGACATTGGTTTGTTTTTTCTTTTTGCAGACATTTACGTCAATGTCGATTCCTTTTGCGTTTGATCCAATAACTTCTCCTTCATATACTTCATCTTGAGGTTTTACAAAAAGTTGTCCTCTTGATTGGGCAGCATGAAGACCATAAGTTGTTGCAACTCCTGTTTCAAATGAAATAAGTGATCCTGCTTGTCTTTTTGCAATATCTCCCTTATATCTTTCATATGAATCAAATTCTGTATTTAAAATTCCAGTTCCTTTTGTATCAGTCAAAAATTCTTGCCTATAACCTATAAGTCCTCTTGCAGGAATTTTAAATATCATTCTTGTATATCCTGAAGAATTTGGAGCCATTTCTATAAGTTCTCCCTTACGAAGTCCTAATTTTTCTATAATTGCTCCAGTATATTCTTGGTCTACATCTATTGTTGCAAGTTCAATTGGTTCTAAGGTTTTTCCATTTTCATCTTTTTTAAACATAACTTCAGGCTTTGAAACTTGGAATTCATAACCTTCTCTTCTTAAGTTTTCGATTAATACTGAAAGATGAAGTTCTCCTCTTCCTGAAACCTTGAAGGCTTCTGTTGAATCTGTTGTTTCAACCCTAAGTGATACGTCTGTTTCTTTTTCTTTAAATAACCTATCTCTTAAGTGTCTACTTGTTACATAATCTCCATCACGTCCTGCAAATGGTGAATTATTTACAGAAAATGTCATTGAAAGGGTTGGTTCAGAAATTTTTGTAAATTCTATAGGATCCATATCACTTTCTGTACAAATTGTATCTCCTATATTTATATCTTCCATTCCTGATAGGGCAACAATTGAGCCAAAGGAAGCTTCTTCTACTTCACTTCTTTCAAGGCCTTCGAATTCATAAATTGTAACAATTTTTGATTTTACTTTTCTGTCTTTGTCATTGTAATTTACAATAATACAAGAATCATTTTTCTTGATTTTTCCACTTTCAACTTTTCCAATTGCAATTCTTCCAAGATAGTTATCATAATCTGTTGTTGAAACCAAAACCTTAAATGGACTATCTTCTTTAGCTTCAAAGGCTGGAGTATATTCTATTATTGTATCTAAAAGATCTGTCATATCTTCTTTTTCTTCACCAAATTCTAGACTTGCCCAACCTTGTTTTGCTGATGCAAAAACAAATGGGGAATCAAGATAGGATTCGTCAGCATCAAGTGAGATAAATAAGTCTAGGACTTCATCCATTACTTCCTCAACTCTTTGGTCTGGTCTATCAACCTTATTAATACAAATTATTGCTGGAAGATTTAATTCGATTGCCTTTCTTAAAACAAATTTTGTTTGAGGCATTGGTCCTTCGTGACTATCAACTACCAAAACAACAGCTTCGGCCATATTTAAAACTCTTTCAACTTCTCCACCAAAATCGGCATGGCCTGGGGTGTCTATTATATTTATTTTTATATCTTTATAATTAATGGCAGTATTTTTTGAAAGAATTGTAATTCCTCTTTCTTTTTCTATAGAGTTTGAATCCATAACTCTTTCATCAACTTTTTGATTTTCTCTAAAAATACCACTTGTCTTTAAAAGTCCATCAACCAAGGTTGTTTTCCCATGGTCTACATGGGCAATTATAGCTACATTTCTTATATCTTCACGTTTCATTAAATCACTTCTTTCTTATCTATTATAAACTATTTATTCATCAATTTATTATATCATATGTGATAAGATTATCAATAAATAACAAAAAAAATACTTGATAAAATAAAATTACCAAGTATTATATATACAATTTTATCTTCGAATTTCTTTTTACCAAGGCTATTATAATATTATCTTTAATTATTAAATCATCTGCTAGGCTGTAAACAAGTTTTATCCCCCTACCATGATCATTTAAACCATCATTTTCATAAAGATAATCAATTCCTTCTCCCTCATCTTTCACTTTTATTAGGCAACAATCATCATCCATGATAAAAGTTGTATCAATGATCTTATCATACTGACACCTGTTTCCATGTTCATAGGAATTTATTATAAGTTCGTCTAGGATTAATCTTATTTTAAAAATTAAATCCTCATCTATTTTTTTATTTTTTAAATTTAAAACAAGCTCGTCCCTAAATTTTTTTATTGCTTCAAGGTCTGTAGGCATTGTGTTTCTAATAAGTTCCATATTACCCCTCATCTCTTACTAATAGACTTATACCCAATAAAAAAATTTTTGTCAATTTTTTTGCTAGTTTTTAAAATTATTGATTTTTTTAATTTTGTAGTATAATGTTAATATAACGAAACGAAAGGAGAATATTATGAAATACGTATGTACAGCTTGTGGATATATCTATGATCCTGCAAATGGAGATCCAGATAACGGAATCGACGCAGGAACAGAATTCAATGATCTACCAGAAGATTGGGTTTGCCCAGTTTGCGGAGTAGGCAAAGATATGTTCGAAGAACAAGAATAAGATTTTTTTATGAGAGGCTTAAGCCTCTCTTTTTTGTAAATTCGTATTCATGATTTTTTTATGAAATATTTTTTGAAAAAACATAGTAAAAAAATTAAAATATCTATAAGCATTGGACTTTCTATTTTATTTTTTTATTTTTTATATAGATTATATGAATTAGGAATACTTACAAATTCAGATAAATTGTATGATTATATCGGTGCTTTTTCATATTTTGCTCCTTTAATATTTATAATTTTGAAAGTTTTAATAGGATTTGTTCCCTTTATTCCAACAACAATTTTTATAGTAATAGGTTTCGCTTTGTTTGGTCAAAAATTTGGCTTATTTTTAAATTACATAACAGGTCTTATGACTGCTGTTTTAAATTACACTTTGACAAGAATTTACGGTAAAAGATTTTTGAATTTCTTTTTACCCAAAAAAAGTATAAAAAAGTATGAAAGTGCTACAAGGCAAAGCACAAAAAGATTTAAAAAAGTTTTGTTTCTAACAAGTGCCATGCCTTTTGCTCCAGATAATGCACTTTCCATGGTGGCAGGTTTTAAAAAATTAAGATTTAAAGAATATATTAAAATAATGACTGTGGCAAAATTTATAGAAATTTTAATAATAGCCTACTTGATGTATCATTTAAAATTATTTTTAGCTTAAAAAAACTCCTAATTTTAAAATTAGGAGTTTTTATATGTTCATTGCATTTTTCCAAAAATATAAATATAGCGATGTGAATACACCCAAATTATTTTCATCTAACCAAGGTTTTCTTTTTCCACAAAAATGCAAAAAGCAAGTATTAGATATAATATAAGAGAGCTTATATTTTTTATCCTTCAATTTATAAGCTAAATACCTTCTTGCATCATAATTATATTTTATTTCATCAATTTTTATTATTTTATTTCTAAAAACAACATTCAAAAGATCTTGATCCGGCATTATTAGACCCAGTGATTTTGAATTTTCTACATAATTCAAAACTTCTTTTTCATATTTTTCGCTGTTTCTTGCAAGCTCTAAATTTATCATCAAAATTCCAGAATTAAAGTAATTTTCTATATCTTTATGGCCTGATGTTAAAGACAGTCTTGCTACATTTGCTGATTGAACAGTTGGAATAGTGTGAGTTGCTGCTGCAAAATAATTATCAGATAAATCCATATTGTAAAGTTCTTCACACGAATTTAAAACTAGTACATCAGGATCAAGGTATAAAATTCTATCTAAACTTTTTGGCAAGTATTTGTATGCCAAAAGTCTATAATACATTTCTTCTGTGTAATAGAAAGTTGTTTTTGCCTTTGAAAAAAGATCTTCAACCTTTATTGGATTTAATTTTCCTTTTCCTATACTTGCTTTTTCTACAAATTTTTCAATTTCTTTTATCTTTTCATCTCTAATATCTTTATGAATTAGATATATTTCAATTTGTATATCATTACTTTTAAATAATGAATATAGCATAGTTTTTAATGGATTTATATAATTCTCATCACAAGAAACTAATACGTTCATTAATTTTTCCTTTCTAATGAAGGTCTGTAGAGTAAAAGCCCTTACCTATTATTGATGAGGTATCTAAAACTGTTATAAAGCAACGTGGGTCAATTTCTCTTATATATTTTCTAAAAAGGGCTGCTTCATAATCATTAGTTACACACAAAAATACTGATTGGTCTTTTTTGTAATATAGGCCTGTACCGTCAATTACAGTTGCTGACCTATTTAATTTGTCTCTAATAAATACACTGATTTCTTCTTGTTTGGACGTAATTATCAAAAATAATTTTGCCGTGTTAAAGGATGCAATAAATTGATTTACTACAAGTCCTTTCATCAAAAGTCCAAGGCATGATAAAAGTCCGATTTCTGCACCGAACATTTTTATTGACATCAAGGTTAAAATAGAATCTCCAATCAATAGAGATTTGCCAATATTTAAATTGGTGTATTTATTTATAATCATGGCGATTATATCGGTTCCTCCACTGGATGCAGATAGATTAAATAAAATTGAAGAGCCAAGGGCAGGGATTAATACTGCACAAAATAATTCTAAAAGTTTATTATCTGTAAATGGCGTTGTGTGGGGCATAATTTTACTTAATAAAAGGGCTGTTAAGGAATTTAGTATGGATACGTAGCCTGTTTTTATTACAAAGTTTTTCCCCAAAATAAAATACGCCAAGACTAATAAAGAAAGATTTAAAACCAAGGTTATAAAGGCTGGTGTTAGAGGAAGGCTATTGGAAAGCAGTATGGATGCCCCCTCTACTCCACCTATTACAAAATGGTTAGGATATTTGAAAAAATGTGTACCATTTGCCATCAAAATTGATGCAAAACTCATCAAGAAAAACTTCTTTCTTGGACTTAAAGGTTCGTGGGCAAATTTATCTTTTTTCCTATCTTTCCTTAAAATTTTTATAGCAGCATTTCTTTCAAGAATATGTTTTAATTTTTCTTTTTCAGAAAAATTACTTTCACCTATATTTTCGTTCATTTTTACTAATTTTTTAATCCTCCAAGTTTATAAAAAAAAAGCCTCTCGGCTTCTTTTTAATCATTTGAATAATTATCAAAATACCCTTGTATAAGAACAACAGGAGTTCCCTTATCACCAGAACCTGATGTTAAATCACAAAGTGATCCTAAAAGGTCTGTAATTTGTCTAGGTGTTGTTCCTAAAGTTTCATTTGTACCTTTTAAGTCATCTTTTTTGTGAGAAATTCTTTCTCTCATTTTTTCGGTTCTTTCATCAATTGATAAGTCTTTTAATTCGGTATCAGCTATATATTTGATTTTTAATTCGTTTGGTGTTCCAGAAAGTCCCTTTGTATATGCTGGGGATACAACTGGATCTGCAAGCTCCCAAATTTTTCCAACTGGGTCTTTGAAAGCTCCATCGCCGTAAATCATTACTTCAATTTCTTTATTGTATTTTTCAATAAGTCTTTTTTGAAGCTCATCTACGAAAACTTGGCCGTCTCTTGGGAATAATTTTACTACATCGTCTGTAGAAAGATTTGATCCAAGTAAACCATAATCTTCGTTATAACCTGATCCATCAACTGATTGTGTCATTATTTCATCTAGTCCGTAAACTTCTTCGGCACCAGATTTTTCAAGAAGTTTTTTAGTTAAGTCTCTTGTATGAATTTGGCAAACTAAAACACTTTTTGTAAATTTAAGCACATCTTTTGGATTGTTGAAAAAATGTACCTCACTGTTTTTTGCCATTTCCTTGTAAAGAGAAATATAGTCAACTCCAGTAAATTCGTGTTTGTAATCTCCTGCAAGTTTTCTAAATTCTTCTTCTGATAAGATATCTGAATAAGGATTTACATCACTTTCAAATAAGTCCATCCTATCCATAATATAATTTCCTACTTCATCTTGTGGATAAGATAAACAGATGTGAAGTTTTTTACCACTTAAAGCGAAAGCTTTTAACATAATTGAAAATCTGTTTCTACTTAAAATTGGGAATAATATTGCTATTTCATCTGCTTTGAATTTGTTATTGATGTCTTTAGCAATTTGTTCACAAGTTGCGTAGTTTCCTTGAGCTCTTGCTACAAGTGATTCTGTAACACAAACTACATCCTTATCCTTTAATTCGATATTCTTTGATTCAACAGCCTTGTTTACGCTATCAAATACTATATCTACTAAGTTATCTCCTGTCTCAATAATAGGTGTCCTAACACCCATTGATACTGTTCCTATTAATCTATCCATACATGCTCCTTCCTCAGGTATTATACAATAAATTTTTTTAAAAATAAAGATAAAATTTAATTTTTTTTTAAGATTTTACCTTTTGTTTTGTCTTGCATTTTGGGCATTTTACCATAATTTTTCCTTTGCCCTTAGGAATACGTAATTCTTGTCCACAGGATTTACACTTAATATACTTATATTTTTTATCTCCAAATATTTTCCTCTTAATTTTTCTATATTTTTTTTGAATTGGATTTAAAAATTTTAATTTAAAAATATAATTTTCACTGTTTCTTTTAATCTCATTTGTTGAAATAGTCCTAAATATGGCATAAAAAACAATAATTAAGGGTAGGGCTTGTAAAAAATCAATTTTTAAAAAATAATTTAATAGCATAAGTCCTATGGCAAACCATACTAGTCCTATTGATAGTTCATCTATTCCATGTCTTTTTTTCAAAATTAAACACCTTCTACTAATTCTTTCATTATTTTTGATATATCTCCCTTTAAAAGATAGTCTGCTTTATTATCTTTTGGGGTAGGATCTCTATTTATGACAACAAGTTTTTTGCCCCTATAAAAATCTATAAGTCCTGCTGCTGGATATACAACTAAACTTGTTCCTCCAACTATCAAAACATCAGCCTGACTAATTAAATTTACTGCGTAGTTTATATTATCATTATTTAAACTTTCTCCATACAAAACTATATCAGGTCTAACCACTGATCCACACTTATCGCATGTGACTAAGTTATTAAATTTTTTTACATAAGAAAGATCAAAATTTTTCCCACAAGATGTACAGTAATAATCTCTCAAATTTCCGTGTAGCTCAATAACATTTTTACTTCCTGCTTCTTGGTGGAGAGAGTCTATATTTTGGGTAATTATCCCCTTTAACTTTCCCATTTTTTCAAGTTTTGTTAGGGCATAGTGGCAATCATTTGGTTTTATTCCTTCAATCATCAAATTTTCTTTTGCATATTCCATAAATTTGTCAGGGTGGTTTACGAAAAATTCATGGCTTAGCATATATTCTGGTGAATATGAAGAATTATTTTCCCTATTATAAAGCCCTGTTGCAGACCTAAAATCGGGAACTCCAGATGCAGTTGATACTCCTGCTCCACCAAAAAATACAATATTTTTTGACTCTTTTATTATTTTTTTGACATCATTAATTTTATTATCCATAAGATCTCCTTACTATGACTATACCCTACTTGTGTTTTTTAAACTTATTGTCAATGCTTGCCCCAAAAAAGGCTCCGAGAACTGCACAAATAACTGCAACCATTTCTTTGTTTGGAAAATTATAGGCATTATTTAAAATAATAGAAATTATAACCCCTCCTATTATTCCTATATACATATTTTTGTTCATATAAACCTCACGATAAATCTAGATCTTTTCTTAGTATTTTTGCATTTATCCTAAATAAGATAAGCGTAACTATTATATAATAGGAAAAACTTGTTAAATTTATATAGAAAGCGCCCTTATATTTTATATAGGCATAAATAAAAGCCATATAATTATAATTTTTTAAGAGCATTTTGTTATTTAAGAATAGAAAATTTTTATTTACAAAAAATCCCATAGCTAATATCAAAACCATAATTATAAAAATTAAGATAGCAGAAGTTTTTCTTCTTAGCATAAACCTATCCATTTGCATGTACAAAAATATTAGAAGAGATATTATATTTACTAAAATCATTATAAAAATTAATGATAAGAGGGATTTTAAATTCATATAAATTCCTACTACATAAAATAAGAACACTGACAAAAATACCAAAAGCCAAAAGAATATATTTATCACCAAAAGTTTTGCACTTATAAATTCTTTAGCACTTATAGGCAAGGAAAATGTTAATATTGACCTATTTGTGTAAAGGTCCTTGTAAAAAGAATTTATTATAAAATAGGAAATTGTAAGTATAAATACAACAACTACTATTATTTCTATTGAATTTATGGCAGAATTTATCTCAAGTGATTGGGAAATGGCCCCAAGGGTTTTTATTGATAGTAAGGATATTAATAGGATCACAAATGTTGCAACTGTTGAAATAAAAAATTTCATATTTGATTTTACATCATATTTTAAATACTTTCTCATAAAATCTCCTAAAAATCTATCTTTTCTTCTATCAAAAATACATTATAAAAAAATGTAAGTGCTATTATTAAAACCGAAAAGATTAACATCCAAATATTTATCCCAATAATTTTTCCATCTAGGCCATTATAAAGCATTGATATATCTATCCCATTTATATTTATAAGCCTTTGAATAGAGAAATTTTTAAAGCTTAGTACTACCGGGCTTATTTGGTAAATATTTCTTAAAAGCCAGACTACAATTGTAAATAATACAATAGATAAGACTACTGTTACAAAGGAATAATATCTTTTAAAAATTTGAACTTTTGAAAGGGTCATGCCCAAAGTTAATAAAAGATAGGCTATTGAATAATAAATTCCACTGACTACCACATAAGCTAGAAGACTTGAGGGAAAAATATTTACAAGTCCTTTGGAAATTTCTAAAATATTTGCCCCAAAGATCAAGGATCCTACAAAAATTAAAAGACTTAAAAATCCCACCAAGACACTTGCCAAAAATTTTGCAAAAATAATCCTTGCCACAGAAACATTTATGGTAAAAGTTATATAGGATGACTTATCAAAAATATCTCTTTTAAACCTAACCGTAAAAAATATAAGGCAAATTGATAAAATTATAAGAGCCAAGGCAAGAAGGAGGATAAAAAATGAAAAATTTTTATTTTCCATATCAAAGCTATTAAATTTATAAAAAACTCCAGTAATAGCTACTGAAATTATTGACAAAAGTGCCATAAGCAGAAAAAATCCCCTAGACCTTTTTAATTCATACTTTAAAAACTTAATCATATTACAAAAATTTCCTTATACAAATCTACCATTTGTTTTTTATACTTATCCCTTAAATCTTCAGCATCTTCTTCCATAAGAATTTGCCCTCTTTGGATAAAGGCTGCCCTGTCAAAAAGATTTTCTAAATCTCCAATTTGGTGGGTTGTAATAATTATTGTCCTACCAATATCTACAGTTTTTATAATTGCAGATAAAATCATATCTTTAGCAATTGGGTCTACCCCTTCAATCGGCTCATCCAAAATATATAATTTTGTATCACGAGATAGGGTAAGGGCCAAAAGAAGTCTCTCCTTCATCCCCTTTGACAATTTATCAGAATATCCTTCTTTTGGAATTTTCATAAATTCAAAAAGTTCCTTGCAAACTCTCATATTAAAATCATCATAAAAATCCTTGTAAAGATTTACAGTATCTTCAATTGTTAAATTATCATAAAGATGATAAGCATCAGGAAGGTAAGAGATGATTTTTTTAGTATCGACTCCAACTTTTTTACCATCAATTAAAATCTCCCCATCATTTGGCTTAATAAGGCCCATAATACATTTTAAAAGGGTAGTTTTACCAGAACCATTTGGACCCATAAGGCCCAAAATCTTTCCCTTTTCAAGTTTTAAATTTATTCCATCAAGCACATTTTTTTTGCCATAGGTTTTTTTCAAATTTTTAATCTCTAAAATATTATCCATTAGCACTCATCCTCAAACTTACAAAATCATAAACACCTTCATTGGAAATTCCAATAGAATTCATATTTTTTAAAAAATCATTCAAGTATCCATTAGCAAATTCTACAATGAGGGCATTTTTTTTGCTTTCATCTATTTTCATATAATAGTAATCACTTTTTGCCTCAATCAAATCTTCATCCAAAAGCCTTTGGTAAGTCTTATCAACATAAGAAGGATTTACCCTAAACTTATTGATTAGAAATTCTTTTTCATAAAACTTATCTCCGTCTTTTAGAAAATCATTTATAATATTTTTGGCAACAAAGTTTCTAATTTCATTATTTACAGACCTATCTTCCATATTCTCTCCTTTCCTTTACTATATTAAGCTATGATAGAAAATCAATTTCTATGCCAAAAGAAAGGCTAGCTTTCATAAAACAAGACAGAAATTTTTCTCCATAATCACTTAAATTCTCATAAATAATAGGGTAATTTTCAATAACAATTTTTTCATCAACCATAGAAAGGCAGTCAAAAAGACCATCGAGATTATCCACTTCATATTCAAAATCAATTTTTTCATTCAAATAAGAAAAAGCCTCATCCCTTGACTTAAATTCAAATCCATCCAAACAAATCATCTAATTCTCCTTAGTAAAAGTTTTATAGTGGTCATTGGTATAAAAAATATTAAAATCCTCATCATAAATCAACCTTTCACCACCACGTCTTCCACCAAAATAATTTACATCACATTCCTTGTAATTAGCCTCTAGCAAATTTTTTTCAAAATTTCCAAAATAATCTCCACCAATTACTCCCTTATCAGTAACTTCCCACAAATTTCCTTTACTTGGAATCCAACCAAGTTTTTTGGCTTCTTTTTTTGTAAGATAATTTTTGGGAAGTTTTTTATAGGATTTAATATAAGAAACTACATCATCTTTTTTATAATAAGCCTTATCTTCTAAAATATTTTTTGATTCAATATTTTCATTAGAATTAATATTTCCATGCTTTACACATCCTGTGAAGGTAAAAATAAGAAAAAAACTTAAAATAAATTTATAAAAAAAATTTCTAATTTTCATTTAAAATCTCCTTTGCTATAATTATATCAGAAAGGATAAAAATATGAATGTTTTAATATCAAGATGTCTTTTGGGAATAAATTGCCGTTATGATGGAAAAAATAACGAAATTAAAAATTTAAAAGAAAAATTTCCCCAAATAAATTTTATAGATGTGTGTCCAGAGGTTGATTCAGGAATGCCAACACCAAGAAAGCCTTGTGAGCTAAAAAATTCAAAAGTTATAAACATTGACGGGGAAGATTTTACAAAAGAATTTGAAAAGGGAAGTCAAATAGCCCTTGATCTTTGTAAAAAACATAAGATAAAAGTCGCCTTATTAAAGGCAAAATCCCCATCTTGTGGGAAAGATTTAATATATGATGGGACTTTTTCTAAAAAATTAAAAAAATCTGATGGAATTACTTGCCAAGTCCTAAAGAAAAATGGTATAATTGTTTTCAGTGAGAAAGAAATCGAAGATTTTTATTCTTACCTATCAGCTAAATAAGCAAATCTTACAAAATTTTAAAAATTTTCAAAAAAAAATTTGACAAAAGATTTTAAAGCTGGTATATTATATATTGTCGTTAGGACATCGGGGTGTGGCGCAGCTTGGTAGCGCGCGTGGTTTGGGACCATGAGGCCGAAGGTTCGAATCCTTTCACCCCGACCATTTTTTTGCAAGCTAAAGCTTGCTTTTTTAGTTGTAATACGTAAATTTTCCCTTTTAAAATTGCACCGAGTGGTGCTTTTTTTATACTCATTTTTAAAAAATTGAATTTTAATAAAATATTAAATTAATAAATCCTTTAGTAATTAACGGAAAACAAAAATAACCCATCTCGACCTTGTGGAGAGATCTCATTTATTGACTTTATCTTAATTTTCATCTATGAGTCCTCTTTTTATTCTGTGATTGAGATGGGATTTATATTTTTTATATTCTTTTTTATATATCTTCTGTCAAATAAGGCTTACCACTTGCCTTTGGTGCTTTTGATTTTTTATTAAATAAAATCAAGAAAAGTAAAATTGAAATATATGGGATCATTGAAATAAATTCCATTGGTAAATGAATGGATGTTCCTGTAAGATAGGTTGCTATAGCTTGGGTCAAACCAAAAAATAATGATCCTACCAAAACTCCTTGTGGTTTCCAGTTTCCAAATATTACACATACAAGGGCAATATATCCTTGTCCTGCAATTAGGGTTGGTGAAAATACACTTACAACTGCAAGTGACATAGAAGCTCCTCCAAGTCCTCCCATAAATCCTGAAAACATGACTGCAAGATACCTAATTTTTCTTACAGAAATATCTAAAGTTTCTGCTGCCTTTGGGTGCTCCCCAACTGCAATTAATCTTAGCCCCCATTTTGTTTTATACAAAAATACATAAAGTAAGATTACAGAAATTAAGGCAAGATAAACTGTAGCATATTGGGAGAAAATATTTTTTAATCCTTGATTTTTAATTAAGCCATCAAAAAGTCTTGGAATTTTATTTTCTAGAGGAATTGATGGAGTTTGGGTTGCCCCATCAAAAAATAATCTTGCCAAAAAAAGTGCCAAACCTGGGGCAAGGGTATTTATAGCAATACCAGAAATTGTTTGGTCTCCTGCAAAAGTTACTGAAACTATAGCATGAATCAAACCAAAAAACATTCCTGCAAGGCCTCCTGCTAAAAATCCAAGCCAGGGATTTCCCACATAATAACCAACCGTTGCTGCAACAAGAGCACCGATTGTCATCATTCCTTCAAGTCCAATATTTACAACACCTGATTTTTCACTCATCATTCCACCAAGGCCAGTAAATAATACTGGTGTAGCATTTGAAAGTGTATTTCCAATTATCAATCCTAAAACTGTCAAATTAAGCATTATTCCCTGCCTTTCTATTTTTATTTATCCTAGCCCTTATTATTTTAAATATTAAAGGAATAGCTGTAAATAAAATTATTGTTCCTATAATTATCGAAATTAATTCGCTTGGAACTCCCATAGTTCTTTGTAAATTAGATCCGGCATATTTTAAAGATCCTAAAAATAAACCAGAGAAAATACATCCTATAGGATTGTTTGAAGCTAAAAGTGAAACTGCAAGTCCATCAAATCCAAAATTTTCCATAGCTGATAAAAGTGGAAGTGAATAAGTGTATCCCATAATTTGAGTAACACCTGCAAGTGAGCACAAAGCTCCCGAAATTGCCATTGATTGGACTATTTTTTTGTTGGCATCAATTCCACCATATTCACTAGCTTCCCTATTTAAACCTACAGCCTTTAATTTATAACCTAGACTTGTTTTTTCAAGTATAAACCAAATAATAAGAACACTAATAATTGCAAGAATTATTCCTAAATGAATTGGTGCCCTAAAAAATTTCCCAAAAAATCCATCAAATCTTTGGCCAGCATTTGTAAAAAGAGTTACTTTTGCTGAATCTTTTATATCAAAAGTTCCCATAGAATTTGGTTTTTGGTAGCGATAAACAACAAAATTTTGTAAATAAAAGGCTACCCAGTTAAGCATGATTGTTGAAATAACTTCATGAATTCCAAATTTCGCCTTTATAAATCCAGCAAGTCCTCCATAAATAAAACCTGCCAAGATTGCAATAATTATTGTAAGAATAACATGGATTATAGGAGGAAGATTTAATAAATAACCTAGCAAAAATCCTACTGTTGTTCCAATTATAAATTGTCCCTCAGCTCCCATATTAAAAAGACCTGTTTGGAAGGCAAAGCATACCCCAAGACCTGTAAGAATTATTGGTGTTGAATTTACAAGGGCCCAGCCAATATTTCTTGGAGATTTAAAAACTCCCTCTATTAATTTCCCATAGGCTTCGATTGGATTATAACCTGCAAGAAAAAGTACAAGGGCCCCAACTAAAAGTCCCAAAATTATTGATACAAGAGTAAATAATAATTTTGAATTTGCAAATGATTTTTTCTTATTCATGATCTCCTCCTGCCATCAATCTTCCTACCTCGTATTCATCAGTTTGTTTTGGATCAAGCTCTCCCACTATTTTTCCATCATAGATTACACAAATCCTATCGGATAAATCCATGACTTCATCTAATTGGAAACTTACCAACAAAACTGCCTTTCCTTGGTTTCTAAGTTCAACCAAATATTGGTGGATAAATTCAATCGCCCCAACATCAAGCCCCCTTGTAGGTTGGGCTGCTATCAAAAGATCGGGATTGTTTGTAATCTCTCTTGCAATAATAACTTTTTGTTGGTTTCCACCAGAAAGGCTTCCTGCTTTTTCATTCATATCATTTGGTCTAATATCGAATTTTTCTATCAAAGAATTAGCATTTTCTTCTATTTTTTTGAAATCTAAAATTCCATTTTTTGAAAAATCTTTCTCCAAATTTTCTAAAATCAAATTATCCTTTATAGGATATTCCAAAACAAGACCTCTTTTTTGCCTATCTTCTGGAATTTGGTTCATCCCGAGGTCAATTATATTTCTAGGATTTTTATTTGTTATATCCTCACCTTTTAATGTAACTTTTCCTTTTTGAGATTTTCTCATTCCAGAAATGGCATCAATCAATTCTGTTTGACCATTTCCATCAACTCCAGCAATTCCTAAAATTTCTCCCTTTTTAATGGAAAGGTTAAGACCTTTTACCTTGTCAACTCCCCTATTATCTTTGACCCAAAGATCTTCAATTTTAAAAATCTCATCTCCAAGTTCTATTTTTTCTTTTTTAACATTAAAACTTACATCACGGCCTACCATTTTTTCGGCAAGCTCAGCCTCACTTACATCCTTTACTACAAGTTTATCAATAAACTCTCCCCTTCTTATAACTGTGCAAGTGTCAGCCATAGCCTTTATTTCTTTTAGTTTATGGGTAATTATTATAACTGATTTTCCAAGCTCAGTTAATTTATTTACTATTTCTATAAATTCGTTTATTTCTTGAGGGGTTAAAACTGCTGTCGGCTCATCAAAAATTAAAATATCTGCTCCGTGATAAAGGGCTTTTAATATTTCAACTCTTTGTTGTTGACCTACAGAAATATCTGAAACCTTACTATCAGGATCTATCAGAAGTCCATATTCTTTACTTAATTTTTCAACTTCATCCCTTGCTTTTTTCCTATCAATAATAACTTTTTTTCCTTCATAACCTAAAATTATATTTTCAGTTACGCTAAAGGGTTCCACCAGCATAAAATGTTGGTGGACCATACCTATCCCCAAACTTATTGCCTTTTTGGGTGAATTATTTATTATTTTTTCGCCCTTTATATAAATTTCCCCGTCAGATTGGTCAAACATTCCATATAAGATATTCATTAAAGTAGTTTTTCCGGCTCCATTTTCTCCAAGTAGAGCATGGACTTCACATTTGTGAAGGTCAAAATCTACCCCCTTCAAAACTTTTTTGTCTCCAAAACTTTTATGAATATTTTTCAATGAAACTATAGGGCTTTCATTTAAATACTTATCCATATAACCTCACTATTAATTTAGAATACTCTAAACATTTACCTTTTAAAAAAAAGAGTAGTTTATCTTCCTACTCTTTTTTTAAATTTACTATTTTCTTAACCTATTTGTCATAGCCCATTGATTTAAATTCTTTTTCATTTTGTGGAACTTTAATTTTTCCATCAACTATTTGGTTTCTCAAATCTTCAACCTTATCTTTAACTTTTTGATCTACTAAATCATTGTCACCATAAGCTATTCCTAGGGCATCTCCGTCTTTTAATGAATATGATTTTGTTTCTCCACCTTTGAATTTTCCATCTTTGTAATCATCTATTGTTAGTTGGACAGCTTTTCCAACTCCCTTGATTGTGGAAACTAAGATATTATCTGGAGCTTCATCTTTTTGGTCACGGTCAACACCAATTACATATTTATTATTTTCTTTTGCTGCTTCAAATACACCTATTCCTGTACCACCTGCTGCATGGAAGATTACATCTGCACCTTTTTGATACATTTGGTTGGCAATATTTTTTCCTTTTGCTTGGTCAGCGTAAGAGTTTGCATATTGTACTTGAACTTCTATGTCTTGACCTTTTTCTCTTGCAGCTTCTTTAACTCCTGCCCTATAACCATATTCAAATCTGTCAATTACTGCTGATTCCATTCCACCAACAAATCCTACATTGTTTGATTTTGTTGTCATACCAGCTATATATCCAACTAAGAATGAATTTTCGTGATCTGCAAAGGTGATTCCTAGAAGATTTTTAACCTTATCAGGATTTGCATTATCAATTATCGCATAATTTTGGTCAGGATTTTCTTTAGCAGCCTTGCTTGTTGCATCAAAAAGCGCATATCCTACTGTAAAAATTATATCTGATTCACTATCAAGTGCTGATTCAAGGTTTGGTTGGTAATCAGAGTCTTTGTGAGATTCAATGTAATCAAATTTAACTTTTCCATCTTTTTCGTAAGCTTTTAAGCCTTCATAAGATGATTGGTTAAATGATTTATCATTTATACCACCTTGGTCAGTAACCATAGTTGCAGAAACTTCTGCTTTTTTTGCATTTGATCCTGATTCATCATTAGATGCATCTTTTTTTGATCCACAAGCTGTAATACTTAGTGATAGTGCTAGAGTTAGGGCTCCAGCCATAATTTTTTTGATTTTCATCTCTCCCCCTTAAAATTTAAGAAATAGTTTTTCTCTACAAGTCTATTTTATATGATTTTTATTTATATGTCTAGATGTGAAAATTTATTAATTTTTGTATTTTTCTACATAAGTTTTTAATAAAGAAAAAAGTCCCATCAAGGCTTTTTCGTGACATCTTTCATAACCGTGAGATGCAGAAATTCCACAACCTACTAGGGCATGCCTATAATCATAAAACGAAGTCATGGCGGCTGATGCATCTGAGCCATAAAATGGATAAATATCAACGGCAAAATCTATGCCAATATTTTTTGCTGTATTTATCAAATCATTTGTTAAATCAAAATTATAAGGACCTGAAGAATCTTTAGCACAAATTGAAACCATCCTATCATTTGTTTTTAAATCATCGTAAACTACTCCCATATCAACTGCAATCATATCTTTTATTCCATCTGGATGGCCAGAGCTTGCACCGTGACCTACTTCTTCATAAGTTGTAAACATCATATAGATATTTCTATTAAATTTAAAATTTTCTTTTTTTATTTCTTTGGCAAGGGCAAGTAAAACTCCACTTGAAGCCTTATCATCAAGGTGGCGTGATTTTATAAAACCATTTGAATACCTAAATCTTGGATCAAAGGCTACAAAATCTCCAGCTCCTATTCCAAGTTTTTCTACATCTTCGTCGCTTTCAACAATTTCATCCAAGACAACTTCCATTTCGTCAAAATTTCTTTTTGAAACTCTTGGAGTATCTGACCCATGAACAGAAGGCTCATTTAACCTAAAAACTCCTTCAAATTCTTTACCATCTCTTGTAAAAATTTTTACATTTTCAAATTCTCCATAATTTAGGGGAAAGCCACCAAGATTTGTAACTTGAAGACCGCCTTCTTCTTTTATACTTCTTACCATCAAGCCCAAAGTATCTATGTGGGCTGATAATAAAAGTCCATCATTTTTATTATTTTCATTTTCATAAATAGGAACTATGACATTCCCCTTATTATTTTGGTAGGGTTTATATCCTAATTTTTTAAATTCTTCCATTAAATATTTTTCACATTTTTTTGTAAATCCTGTTGGTGATGGCCTAGTGCACAAGTCTTTTATATAAGAAATAATTGTTTCTTTTTCCATTTTTTCTCCTTTATTTTTATAATATAATTATAAGTTAAATTATTTTGTTTGTAAATTTTAAAATATTTTATTTGTAGAGAGGATATTTTTGTGCTATAATATTAGTGTAAACATTTTCACAGTTAAATATAAAAGAGAGCATGCAACAATTATTTATATTTTTGTTGCTTTTTTTATATTTACTAGTATATCACAGGAGGATATTATGAGAGATATAATACTAGGTGAATTTTTCGGAACAATGTTACTTATTTTATTAGGAGACGGAGTTGTTGCAAACGTTCTTTTAAACAAGAGTGGACAAAAAGGTGCAGGTCCTGTTCAAATTACTTTTGCTTGGGGTCTTGCAGTTATGATTCCAGCTTGTATCTTTGGTGCATTGACAGGTGCTCATTTTAATCCAGCCCTATCAATTGCTCTTGCATTTAATGGTGGAATAGAATGGAATACAGTTCCTTCTTACATTATTGGACAAATGCTCGGTGCTTTCGTTGGTGCAATTTTGGTTTATATTTTATTTAAAGACCATTACGATGCAACAAGTGATGATCCTATAACTGTTAGGGCAACTTTCTGTACAGCCCCAACTATACCAAACACTTTTAGAAATCTTTTATCAGAAATAATTGGAACTTTCGTTTTAGTATTTGCAATCTTAGGATTTGGTAATGTAGCTGGCGCTGGAATGGGCGGCGTTGACAAATTATATGTATTTGGTCTAATAGTATCTATAGGTATGAGTTTAGGTGGACTTACAGGTTATGCAATTAACCCTGCAAGAGATTTGGGACCAAGAATTGCTTATGCAATCTTACCTTTTAAAAACAAAGTTGATCCTAACTGGGGATATTCATGGATTCCAGTTGTTGGACCTATAATTGGTGGAATAATAGCTGTTTTAGTATATAATTTTATATTTTAGTGCTTATTAAGAAAGAAAATAGAAGAAAGAGAAGAATAAAATGTATGATGTAATAATTATTGGTGCTGGTGTAAGTGGAGCTTCGATTGCAAGAAGACTTTCTAGATATAAATTAAATATTTTAATTTTAGAAAAAGAACTTGATGTATCCATGGGCGCAAGCAAGGCAAATTCTGCCATAGTTCACGGTGGTTATGCTGAAAGCCACGATGAGCTTAGGGGAAGAATTTGTTATAAGGGAAGAGTGGAATTTAATAAGTTAAACCAAGAGCTAAACTTTGGATTTTTAGAAAATGGATCTTTGGTTTTAGCTTTTAACGAAGATGATAAAAAAGAACTTGAAAAGCTCTACAAGATGGGGCTTGAAAATGATCTTGATGATA
Source organism: Anaerococcus hydrogenalis (assembly GCF_002871895.1). Classification (NCBI taxonomy): domain Bacteria; kingdom Bacillati; phylum Bacillota; class Tissierellia; order Tissierellales; family Peptoniphilaceae; genus Anaerococcus; species Anaerococcus hydrogenalis. The sequence continues at coordinate 107,558 of NZ_PNHP01000007.1, forward strand.
TAGAAATAATTGATCAAGAAAAATTAAGAGAAATAGAGCCGAATGTATCCGATGATGCAATAGCAGCTTTATATTGTAAGGGGGCTGGTGTTTGCTCACCATATGAATATGTAATAGCCCTTGTAGAAAATGCCATTGAAAATGGTGCTAAGTTGAAACTACAAAGTGAAGTTGTTGATATCAAAAAAGATGGAGAAATTTTTAAGGTAAAAACTTCAAATGACAATGTTTATGAGGGAAAATTTGTAATAAATGCTTCAGGTTTAAACGGGGCAAAAGTTTCAAGTATGATTACTGAAACTGATTTTACAATCCATCCAAGAAGTGGTGAGTATTTACTTATGCAAAAAGGAACTGGAGAGAAAATAAAACAAGTTTTATTCCAAACTCCATCTCCAAAATCAAAGGGAATTCTTGTAACAAGAACCTACCACAACAACCTCCTTCTAGGCCCTGATGCCATTGATGAGGAAGAAATTGATCTTGGAACCCACATTGAAAGGCTTGCAGAAATTTATAAACTAGGAAAAAAATCTGTAAAAGATGATGTAATTGATTTAAAAAAATTCATCCGTTCTTTTGCAGGACTAAGACCTGCATCATCAACTGGAGATTTTATAATTGAAAATACAAAAACTTCAGGCTTTATAAATGTTGTAGGAATCCAATCTCCAGGAATTACTTCTTCCCCAGAAATTGCAAAAATTGTTGAAAATATTTTAAGAGATTTAGATTTAAAATTAGAAGATGATCCTTCCTATAATCCAAATAGAAGGCCAATCATAGAATATAAAGAACTTGAAGATTTTAATAAGGTTAAAGATAAGGTTGACCTTCCATTAGGAAATCCTGAAAGACTTGTATGTAGGTGTGAGCAAGTTAGCGAAAAAACTATAAGAGATGCCATGAACAGGGGTATTCCTTGCTTAAGCTTTGATGCAATGAAAAGACGTACAAGGTGTGGAATGGGATTTTGCCAAGGAAATTTCTGTAGAAACAGGGTTATAGAAGTTATGGAAGATGAGTCAGGAGAAAAAATAAAATCAAATAAATTTGACTCAGAACATTCTGGAATTTCTAGGATAAATAAAAAAGATATAAATGACTTTATAAAAGAATTAGAAGAAAAATAAAAAGATGCTAGGATTAATCTCCTAGCATTTTTTTAATCTAGCTTTTCAAATTGTCTATTATCTTGATTGTATTTATAATGGTCTTTTCCACCCTGTCTTACGCTTCCTTTTGGATTTTCGCCAAGTTTGTTAGTTTCATCTACAAACATATCCTCATCATCTTGATAAAATTCCATAACTTTTCCAGAAATATCTGGCTCATATACCTGGTTATTTTTTACAGAAAAAATGAAACTGTCAGTTTTTGGACCTCCATTATTGGTAACAAGGGATAGGTATTGATCATCTCCAGCCTTCATCAATTTATTATTTTTAACCCAAATATACATACTATCAAATTCTCGAACCCTATTGATTTGCATATCTTCGTCAACAAAGTATAAGATTTTTTCTCCCTCATTTTGACTATTACCAAGAACAAAGGCTGCAAGCTTGCCATTATTATCATAATCTCCTATATATACGTAATCGCCTCCATCTTCATTTACATATAAGTCTACATTCTCCCTTATGAAAGAATCTAATTTTTTATATTGGTCAGTCTCTTCTATATTTTCATTATTAACTTGCTTTATTTTTTTATCATCTTTATTTTCACCCTGGCCATTTTCATCTTTATAACCAAACTCTCTGGCTTTTTTATAAAATTCATCTTCACTTAAAGCAAACATTTCAATAGGTTTTAAGCCTTCTTTAAACTTATTAAAATCTTCATCGCTAAATTCTTCTTCTTTTTCAGGATCAATCATCATAGCACCCAAGGCATCGGCCCCATTAGGAAATCTTTCGTTGATTATAGGTGTATTTTCCCCTGTATCTGTATCAAAATTATCAACCATCAAAGAACCATAGCCCTTAGAGCCTGGTTTGTAAATATAATTTGCCAAAAGCCTATCATCAACCTTGTTTATTCCTATAATATGTTTCATAGAATCATCGAAAATATATAAATTTCCATCCTTATCCTTGTATAGGTAATCTGAAACTACCATAGATTGGCCCATTTGTAAATCATTAAAAGTCCTATAATTTCCACTTCCTACATATTGAACTATAGAGAAAATTCCACTTTTATTTAATTTTTTAGATAAAATTAAAAGAGGATAATCAAAATCTTTGTGGTCAATTATATTAAAATAAAGGGCCCCATCTGAAGATATTTCATCTAAATAAGTTTTTTTTGCATTTCCTCCAAATTCATCAATCCTATAAGGAAGTTTTGAATCTATTATATCCTTGTAGCAATCAATAAAGGATAAGTCATCATATTTTTTATCTTTCTTAACTTCTTTTTTTACATTAGATGAAGCTTTCTCATCTTGGCTTATGTAATTACTTTTAACATTTGAATCATTAGAATTATCTTTCACTTTGCCACATGATGTTAGGCTTATAGCAAGTAAAATTACTGGTACAATTTTTTTCATATTTCACCTCTTTATAAAAATGTTTTCCTTTTTATTATTATAGCATTTTTCCTTATTAAATGATATTTTTTATAAAAAAAGAATGCCAAATAATTTTAGCATTCTTTTTGTAAATTTTCCCTACTTACTATTATTTATTTTAGAATCCAGTTGCTGATTTGAAGAAGTAATATCCAAGTGGTGTATAATACATTCCTTTGATATTTGGTTTGATCATGTATGGATTTACGTAAAAATAAATTGGTGCAACAACTGCATCATCTTTTACCAAGATATCTTCAGCCTTGTGCATATTTTCCATTCTTTCTTTTTGATCTGATGTAGCTTTTGCAGCTTTTACATACTTATCATATTCTGGATTTTTGTATTGGGCATCGTTATTTCCGCCGCCTGTTAACCACATATCAATAAAGCTCATTGGATCGTTGTAGTCTGCTATCCATCCATTTCTTGCTATGTTGTAATTTCCTTCTTTTCTTTCTTTTAAGAATACATTCCAGTCTTGGTTTTGAAGATTAACTTTAACGCCAAGATTTTCTTGCCACATATTTTGTAAGGCTTCTGCTATAGCCTTGTGGTTGTCGTCTGTATTGTATAGGTAATCAATTTGTGGGAAGCCTTCTCCGTCTTTAAAGCCTGCTTCTTCCATAAGTTTTTTAGCTTCTTTTATATTTTTTTCATAATCTTCAGATTTTACAGAATAATAATCTCCACCAACTGTTCTAAAGTCATCGCCTTCAGCACCTTTTTCATCATAAACTCCTGCTGGTACAAAACCACTAGCAACTTTTTCTCCTCTTCCTGTAACTTGATCAACTATAAAGTTTCTATCAATTACAAGTGAGAATGCTTTTCTAACTTTTGGATCATCAAATGGTTTCTTTTCTGTATTAAAACATACATAATATGTTCCTACATATGGTAAAGTTTTTAATTCTTTTGTATCTAAAAGTTTTTTAATCTCTTCTTGTGGTGCTGAATTTACAAAGTCCAAATCTCCTGATCTATAAGCTGCATAGATTGCGTTTTGGTCATCTTGTAAGTGGAAGGCTAATTTTTCTGCCTTAACTGAATCAGCATCGTAATATTCTGGATTTTTAACCATTGTTAAAGTTTGGTTGTGATCCCATTTTTCTAATTTAAATGGTCCATTTGATACATATGTATCAGGAGAGTTTGTCCAAGTTTCATTTTTTTCTACAATATCTTTTCTAACTGGCATAACTGCAGGAAAAGCACAAATTTCTTCAAAGTATGGACATTTTACATTTAAATTTACTACAAAAGTTTTATCATCTGGAGCAGAGATATCAAGTTTTTTATCTTCATATCCTTTTACCATATCAAGCATATATTCATAGTCTGCCCCTGTTTTTGGATCTACAAGTCTGTTCCAAGCATAAACAAAGTCATTTGCTGTTACTGGTTTTCCATCTGACCATTTTGCATCTCTTAATTTAAAGGTCCATTTTAGTCCATCTTCTGAAACATCCCATTTTTCAGCAATACCTGGTTTTAAAACAGCATTTCCTTTTCCATCATCATCCCATCTTAATAGGGATTCAAACATGTGAGAGATCATTATTGACCCATCTGATGCTGTGTTTAATTGTGGATCTATAGTTTCAGGTTCTGATGCAATATTTATATCCAATACTCCATCTTTTTTTCCTTCTTCTTGATTGACAGCTGAAGAATTACTTGCATCATTATTTTTTGCATTATTTCCTCCACATCCAGAAACAAGCATTGACAAGCTCAGCACTGCTACTAACAATTTTGTTTTAATTTTCATTTTTTATACCTCCTCGTATATTATAGTTGTAGTAATAAATACTACATTTTGTTCTCAATCCCACTTTCTTATGGGATAATAATTGTATAGATAGA
>NZ_PNHP01000008.1:0-60152 GCF_002871895.1 Anaerococcus hydrogenalis
GATAGGTCCAAGGTGTAAGTGCAGTAATGTATTAAGCTAATGGATACTAAACTTTATATCTTGACTGGAAATATTTATAGCTATTAATAAGCCCGTCCGGCTCATAGAGGACCCGTGCGGAGCACTCGCAGCGAAGCGAGAATAGAAAATTAGGTTAAAACAGTATATTAAAAATATGGTGACGATGGCAGAAGGGATACACCTGTTCCCATACCGAACACAGAAGTTAAGCCTTCTAACGCCGATGGTACTCGGAGGGAGACCTCCCGGGAGACTAGGTAGTTGCCAAACTTACTTTTTTGTGAAGATTATATCTTCACAAAATTTGTAAGATTTTTTGACAAAACAATTTTAATATTTTATAATTATTACATATTATATGTGCTTAGGTAGCTCAATGGTGGAGCACCCGGCTGTTAACCGGTAGGTTGTGGGTTCGAGCCCCACCCTGAGCGCCAAATGCCGGGGTGGCGGAACTGGCAGACGCACAGGACTTAAAATCCTGCGGTGGTCAAACACCGTATCGGTTCGATTCCGATTCTCGGCACCAATAACGCGGGATGGAGCAGCTTGGTGGCTCGTCGGGCTCATAACCCGGAGGTCGTAGGTTCAAATCCTACTCCCGCAACCATACTTTTTGTATGTTTGTTTATAAAATTATTAATAAGGCCCTATGGTCAAGCGGTTAAGACATCGCCCTTTCACGGCGGTATCCCGGGTTCAAATCCCGGTAGGGTCACCATTTTGGAAGTATAGCTCAGTTGGGAGAGCATCTGCCTTACAAGCAGGGGGTCACAGGTTCGAGCCCTGTTACTTCCACCATCAAAATAAGTTTTATACTTATTTTATGGCTTAGTAGTTCAGTTGGTTAGAATGCTGCCCTGTCACGGCAGAGGTCGTGGGTTCGAATCCCATCTAAGTCGCCATTTGGATTTCAGAAGAGATCCAATGTGCTGATGTAGCTCAATTGGTAGAGCAATTGATTTGTAATCAATAGGTTGTAGGTTCAAGTCCTATCATCAGCTCCAATTTTATTGAGAATATAAAATTGAATATTTGCTATATTTTTATTGCAAGAAATACAAATTTTGGGGAAGTTCCAGAGTTGGCCAAATGGGACGGACTGTAAATCCGTTAGCTTAGCTTTCAGTGGTTCGAATCCGCTCTTCCCCACCAATTTGCGGGTGTAGCTCAGTGGTAGAGCCCCAGCCTTCCAAGCTGGTTGCGAGGGTTCGATTCCCTTCACCCGCTCCATAAGCGCCTGTAGCTCAGCTGGATAGAGCAACGGACTTCTAATCCGTGTGTCGGAGGTTCGACTCCTCCCAGGCGCGCCATGTTGGGATATAGCCAAGTCGGTAAGGCACCAGACTTTGACTCTGGTATGCGTAGGTTCGAGTCCTGCTATCCCAGCCAATTTGATCCATTAGCTCAGTCGGTAGAGCACTTGACTTTTAATCAAGGTGTCCGGAGTTCGAATCTCCGATGGGTCACCATTAATATTATTTAATATTTATTTAGTGGTTATACTGGCAAGCTAAATAGGCAAGAAAGTTATTTTTAGCCACTGTATTTCTAGATTGATCCATTAGCTCAGTCGGTAGAGCACTTGACTTTTAATCAAGGTGTCCGGAGTTCGAATCTCCGATGGGTCACCAATATATGGAGAGGTACCGAAGCGGTCATAACGGGGCGGTCTTGAAAACCGTTAGAGTCTTACGGCTCACAAGGGTTCGAATCCCTTCCTCTCCGCCAAATAAAAAAAGTCAATACAATGACTTTTTGGAGAAGTACTCAAGTGGCTGAAGAGGCTCCCCTGCTAAGGGAGTAGATCCTTTCAAAAGGGATGCGAGGGTTCAAATCCCTCCTTCTCCGCCATATGCCCAGATAGCTCAGTCGGTAGAGCAGGGGACTGAAAATCCCCGTGTCGGTGGTTCGATTCCGCCTCTGGGCACCAAATAAATCTCTTTCTTAATTGAGAGGTTTAAGTAGGGGTTTAGTTCAGTTGGTAGAACGTCGGTCTCCAAAACCGGATGTCACGGGTTCAAGTCCTGTAACCCCTGCCATTTAAATTTTATATATGGACCTGTAGCTCAGCAGGTTAGAGCGCACGCCTGATAAGCGTGAGGTCGGTAGTTCGAGTCTACTCAGGTCCACCAAAAACAAACCTAATTATGAATTTATTTCATAAAATTTTTTTATTAAAAATTATAAGGTTTTGTTTGGGCCTCTAGCTCAGTCGGTTAGAGCGCCCGGCTCATAACCGGTAGGTCCAGGGTTCGAGTCCCTGGAGGCCCACCAGATTAAGCACCAACAAAAGTTGGTGCTTTTCTTTTGCTTAAATTTATTTTTATCTTTAATTTTTATTTTAATTATTTTTATTTTTACTTTTTTAAATCATTTAGTTTTAAGCTTTTTTTCCTAAATAAGAAAATTATATATTGTTCTTTTGGGTATATATTAATAAGTTAATTAGATTTTAAATTGAAAGGATATTTTATGGTTAAGGATAGAATTAAGAAAGTTATTTTAGATAATGAAGAAAGTATGATAGATTTTAGAAGGAAGATGCATGAAAATCCTGAGCTTTCTATGAAGGAGTTTGAGACTAGTAAGTTTATTGCATCTTTTCTTGATGAAATGAGAATTTCTTATAGGTTTGCTAATCCTACAGGAATAATTGGTGAGATTAAGGGAAAAAGTGATAAAAAAACTGTGCTTTTAAGAGCAGATATTGATGCTCTTCCTATTTTGGAAACTAATGATGTTTCTTATAAGTCTAAAAATGAGGGTATTTCTCATGCCTGTGGTCATGATACTCATTCTGCTATGCTTTTGACAGCTTTGAAGGCTTTAAATGAGGTTAAGGATGAGCTTGATGGAATTGTACGTTTTGTTTTTCAACCAGGTGAAGAGACGGGTGAAGGTTCCAAGTCTATGGTAAAAGATGGTGTATTGGATGGGGTAGATAATGCTTTTGGTGCCCATATTTTTACTTCTTTTGATTCTGGAGTTTTGGGGGCTACTTATGGTCAAACTTTTGCTGCTAATGACTTTTTTAACATTCACTTTAAAGGCCTTACAAGCCACGGTTCTACTCCTCAAAAGGGCGTTGATGCTATGGTTATGGCAGCAACTTTTATTTTAAATTCTCAAGCTATTATTTCTCGTGAAATTGACTTGGCCGAAGAGCCTGTTGTTTTAACTTTTGGAAAAATTCACGGTGGTGAGGTTGCAAATTCTATTTGTGGTGATGTTTATATTGAGGCAGGTTTTAGGGCCTTTACTCAAGATAGCGTAGATTTTGTTGAAAAGAGATTGATTGAGTATGCAAATCAAGTTGCAAAGATGTACAGGGGCGAGGTTGAGATTGATTTTAATTTGGGAGCAGCTCCTGTTGTTATTGATGAGAATAGTGGAAAACTAACCCAAAAGGTTGCAGCAGAAATTGTGGGAGAAGAAAATGTCGATAAAGATATTAGATTTTCTGGAAGTGAAGATTTCGGTTTGTATTTAACAGGATATGATGGAGTTAAGGGAGTAAAGGGATCTTTTGGTATGATTGGGGCAAGAAATTCTGATCCAAAGACCCATAATTTCAACCATGCTTCTGATTTTAATGTTGATGAGTCAGTTTTAAAAAATGGGGCTATGATGTACGCCCTTTATGCTTATGAATATTTAAGTCAAGATGAGTTTTAAAAATTTATTAGTAGAAATTCTTATTGTTTATACAATTTGAATTTCTATTTTTTTGTTTAGTTTTTTATAAACTTTGTTTTTTTCCCCACTTATTATACAATGGTACTAGTTATTTCTACTTTTAGGAGGATTTATGAATGTTATTATTGTAGGGGCTGGTAAGGTTGGGTCTTATCTTACTAGCCAACTTTCTGATGAAGGGCACAATATTTTAGTTATAGAGAAAAATAAGGATGTTTTGGAAAGGCTTTTGGCTTCTAATGATGTTATGGGAATTTTGGGAGATGGTAGGGATCTTGATGTTCTTGAAGAGGCCAATGTTGATGAATGTGATGCTTTTATTGCCATGACTTTTAATGATGATGTTAATTTGATTTCATCTATGATTGCTAAGAAAAAAGGGGCCAAATCTACCATAGTTAGGCTACGTGATCCAAGATATATTAAGGATGATGAGTTTATGAGAAAGACTATGGGGGTTGATAGGCTTGTAAATCCGGAATTTTCTGCTGCTAAGGAAATTCAAAGAACTTTAAAATATACTTATGCTGTTAATGTGGAAAATTTCTTGGATTCTAAGGTTATTTTGATTGAGCTTGAGATTGATGAAAATTCTAAGCTTAAAAATAAGTCTTTGATGGAGGTTAATTCAGAAGGACTTTTGGGAAATACTATTATAGTTATAGGTGAGAAGGATGACCAGGTTGTTATACCAAATGGTAATCATATACTAGAAGTTGGCGAGAAGATTTATGTGGCAGGTCCTAGGGAAGATATTGATATTTTTTATAAGAAGCAAGTTGATGATAGGAAAAATATTAAAAATGTTCTGATTGTTGGTGGAGGAGCCATTGCCTTATATCTTTCAAGACTTTTGCTTAAAAGAAATTTTAAGGTTACTGTGTTGGAAAATAATAAAGAAAGGGCCATGGATTTTTCTGAAAATCTTCCTGATTGTGATGTTATTAATGCTGATGGGACAGATCCTGAGATTTTAGATGAGGTTAGGATTGAAAATTATGATGCTGTTGTGGCCCTAACAGGAATTGATGAGGAAAATATTTTGATTTCCCTTCTTGCTAAAAAAAGAGGAATTGATAAGATAATTGCCAAGGTAAATAGGACTCAATTGTTAAAAATCACAGGAATTCTTGATGTTGATACAACTGTAACTCCAAAAAAATCAGCCTCATTTTTTGTTTCAAGGCTTTTAAGGTCTAAGGAAAATTCTAGGGGAGAATCTATTTCAAACTTATTTAGGCTTTCTGATGATAGGGTTGAGGCTATTGATTTTACAGTAATTGAAAATTCGAAAGTTACAGGTAAGAAATTAAAAGATTTGAATGTTAAGTCTAATACTCTTATAGTGGGAATTTCTAGAGATAGTTTGGGTGGTAAAATCGAGGTTGCTAATGGTGAGAGTACAATCGAGCTTGGCGATAGGGTTATGGTTGTTACCAAACAAAAAGATTTTAAAGAAATAGATGATATATTGGAGTAGGTATGAATTTAAAGATTGTAAAATATTCGCTTGGGAAATTATTATTAGTTCTTTCAGGACTTTTGACCTTTCCCCTTCTAGTTTCTCTTATTTATAGGGAAAGCTTTGAGGATATAAGAAATTTTGTAATTCCTATAATAATTTCTCTTGTTTTGGGAATTATTTTAAGTAAAAGAGGGGATAATAGGTCCCATTTATACACAAAAGAAGCTATGTTTATAACTGCATCAACCTGGGTTTTATTTTCTCTTATTGGGGCAATTCCTTTATTTTTGACCAAGTCAAATTATAATGGATATATTGATGCCTTGTTTGAAATGGTTTCAGGATTTACAACTTCTGGGGCATCTGTTGCTCTTAATGTGGAACTTTTGCCTCATTCAATAATTTTTTGGAGGTCGCTTTCTCACTTTGTAGGAGGAATGGGAATTTTGGTATTTACCCTTGCAATTTTACCAAATTCAAACAAAGAATCATCACTTTTGATGAAAAGTGAGGTTCCAGGACCAACTTTTGGAAAAATTACACCTAAATTATCAGATACAGCAAGAAATTTATATGGAATGTATATTGTTTTGACTATTATTACTGTAATTCTTCTTCTTTTTGGTGGGATGAATTTATTTGAATCTGTAATTCACGCCTTTGGGGCAGCGGGAACTGGTGGATTTTCTAATAAGGGAATTTCCATTGGGGCCTATGATTCTAGGTATATTGAAGTGGTTCTTGCCGTAATGATGGCAGTATTTGGAGTGAATTTTAATATTTATTTTTATGCAGTTACAAAAAATGTTAGGGAAGCTGTAAAAAGTGAGGAATTAAAATGGTATATAGCAATAATTTTGATTTCATCAGCCTTAATTTTTTCAAATATTGTTTCCATATATAAAAATACAATTTATTCTTTGGTAAATTCGATTTTTACTGTATCATCAATAATTACAACTACAGGTTATGTTTCAGCTGATTTTGGAAGCTGGCCTTTATTTTCAAAATCTGTAATTATAATGCTAATGTTTATAGGTGGATGTGCAGGATCGACTGCAGGAGGACTCAAAGTTTCAAGATTTGTAATTTTGGTAAAGGGTGGAATAAACCAAATAAAAGAGTCAATGAACCCAAGAAAAATCACCATAAATAGGCTGGATGGAAAAAAAGTTGATAATGAAACTGAAAGATCTGTTTCGAAATATTTGGTAATTTATATATTGATTTTTATTGTTTTATTTATGATAGTTTCAATAGATATGAATGATTTTGAGACTGCCTTTGCTGCAGTATCTACAACCTTTAATAATGTAGGACCAGGTCTGGGAGCCTTTGGACCAATCACAACCTTTGAGCAAATGTCCAAACTTTCAAAATTTGTCCTAACCATTGCCATGCTTTTGGGAAGGCTGGAAATATTTCCAATGTTATTAATTTTGTATCCATCAACTTATAGGAATTTGAGAAATAAATAAAGTTACTAATGACTGTTGCTAAGTTATGAATATATAGTCTTGCAACAGTCTTTTTTATAAATAAGGTTGGGAAATGAACAATTAAACTAAGAGTTGATAGTTTTTAAACCAATAGTTTCTTGACTATAAAATTATCTAGGCTAAAATTTTTCTAAAGGAGGCAGATATGAAAGAAATTAATAAAAAAGATTTTGGGGAATTTGTCTGTAAAAAAAGAAAAGAAAAAAACATGACTCAAAAAGACATTGCTGAGAAATTATATGTAAGTGTTCAAGCTGTGAGCAAATGGGAAAGAGGTAAGTCTTTGCCGGATATTTCTCTTTTGATGCCCTTGGCAAAAATCTTGGATGTAAAACTTGTAAATTTGCTTGAATCAAGGGAGGAAAAAGCAGAAGATAGTCAAAAGATTGAAAATTTATTGGAAAAAATTGTAGAAATTAATAAAGAAGATGAAATAAATAAGGGAAAAGAAAAAATTAATAGAGCTGTGTTTTTGGCTTTTGCATTTATCTTTATAGGAATAGAATATTATTTTCTTTATAGGATATTTAAGTATGATATTAATAACTTTCTTACTATAGGAATCTTGGGAGTGATTTTTTCAATATATTTGTATTTACTTATTGATGAAAGGCTGCCAAGTTATTATGATGAAAACAAAATATCCTTTGTTAGTAAGGGATTTTTCAGAATAAATGTAGTTGGAGTATATTTTTCAAACAAAAATTGGAAGCCAATATTAAAGTTTTTAAGAATTTGGATTATAGGAAGTATGGTTATTTTTCCAATCATTTTTAATTTTGAAAATTCTACACACCTTATTTTGTCAACAATTTTATTTTTTTCAAGTTTATTTTTACCCTTATATGGGATTGGAAAATATTATGAGTAAAAAATAGACCTTGAGCAAAATGATTATTTATCATTTGCAAAAGGTCATTTTTTATTTTAAAATAAACCTGAAATTAAGCCATAAATTACTGGTATTGCAAGGGCTGGTAGGATATTTGCTATTTTTGAATCTACTAATTTTAACTGGGAAAGACCTATTACTATAATTGTAAGACCTCCTGTTCCTGAAATATTATTTATTACCTCTTCTCCCAAAAGAGGACTTAAAAATCCAGCAAGAAGAACCAAGAGAGCTTGGAAGATTAATATAGAAAAGGATGAGAAAGAAACGCCGATTCCCATACTTTGGGCCATGAAAAATGCCACAACCCCATCAATTAAAGCTTTTCCCATCAAAACTTGGTCATTACCTGTAACTCCTGCTTCAATACAACCGATTATTCCCATAGCCCCAAAACAAAAAAGGATACTTGCATTTAAAAAACTTTCAGAAAAATTTGTATTAGAATCTTTAATATATTTTTTCTCAATAGCTGATGATAAATTATCTAATTTTTTATCAAGACCTAAAAATTCACCAATTATTAAACCAAGGACAACAGAGATGATAATTACAAGAATATCCCCCTTCATTGATGACCTTATTCCAATAACAATAATTGCTGCAGCCAAAAAATTCATTATAGAATTTCTCAAACTTTCAGAAAACTTATTGCCTATTTTAGATCCCAAAAAACCTAAAATCCCAACTAAAATAAAATTTACAAAAACAGCTAGCATAAAACCTTCCTTATATATTATTTTGAATAAATTATATCAAAGCAGGCGATCATTTGCAAAAATCTCCCCAAAGTCTAAAGAAAATTGACAATAGCCTATAATTAGCCTATGATAAAAATTAGTAATGAAGAAAGGAATAATCTATGAGAAAAGCATTGACGATTGCAGGAAGTGACTGTTCAGGAGGAGCTGGAATACAAGCAGATTTAAAAACTATGACCTTAAATGGAGTTTATGCCCAAAGTGCCATAACTGCCCTTACAGCCCAAAATACTACCGGAGTTTCAAATATTTTGGATGTAGACGAAAATTTTTTAAAAGATCAACTTGATATGATATTTGACGATATATATCCAGATGCAATAAAAATTGGTATGGTTTCAAATTCTTCCTTAATTTCTGTAATAGCTAAAGAATTAAAAGAAAGAAAGGCTAAAAATATAGTTGTAGATCCAGTTATGGTTTCAACTAGTGGGTCAAAATTATTAAAAGATGAGGCCATAGATAGCCTAAAAAAAGAACTTTTGCCCCTAGCTGACCTTCTTACACCAAATATTCCAGAGGCAGAGATTTTATCAGATATGAAAATAAAAACTGTTGATGATATGAAAAAATCAGCTCAAATAATTTCAAATAAATTTGAGTGTGCAACTCTTTTAAAAGGAGGACATTCTTTAAATGATGCCAATGATTATTTATTTGAAGATGGAAGAGGGACTTGGTTTAAGGGAAAAAGAATAGATAATCCTAATACTCATGGCACAGGCTGCACCCTTTCATCAGCAATTGCAGCAAACCTTGCCAAAGGATTTGATATGGAAAATTCAATAAAAATGGCAAAAGAATATTTATCAAATGCCCTTTTGGATATGCTAGATTTAGGAAAAGGCTCAGGACCAATGAACCATGCCTTTGATATAAAAGAAAAGTATAAAAAATTAGGAGATTAAAATGACATTTGCAACAATAATAGTAAATCACGGAACAAGTAAAGTAGAAAATCAGAAGGAAGCTATTGGTTTTTTAAAAAATAAAGTAGAAGAAAAATATAAGGACTCTTTTGTAAAATCTTATATGGCAAGCGATAAGATTAGAAAAAAAGTAGAATATAAGGACCTTTGCCAAGATTTGGATGAGATTTTAAGTGAGTGTAGGGAGAAAAATATAAAAGATGTAAGATTTTTGATGGCCTATGTCCTAAGGGGTATAGAATATGAAAAAGTGATGAAAAAAGCTGATCAATTAAACGAAGACGGATTTTTCAATTTTACCTTCACCAAGGCTCTTCTTGAAGAAGAAAATAATGAAGAAATTTTAGATTTTCTAGAAGAGCTTGGAGAAAATGACCCAAGTCTTGTAATTTTTCATGGAAGTCCTAGAAAAAGCCTAGAAGAATTTGAAAAATTTCAAGAAAAAATAAAAAATTCCGATAAAAACCTATACTTTTCAAGTTTTGAAGATAGAAAATTTGATGATTTGATTAATGAATTTAAAGAAAAAAATATAAGTAAGATAAGGGTAATTCCTTTTTTAATTATTGTAGGTAACCATGTTGCCAAAGACATAGAAGGGGATAAGAAAAATTCCTACAAGAAAGTTTTTGAAGAAAATGAAATAGAAATTAATTTAGTAAAAAAATCATTGCTTTTATATGATAAAATTGCTGAAATTTTCGTAGAAAAGCTTGAAAAATAGTTGACAAAAGCGTGTTTTCAGTGTATCATTAATTAGTATGAAAAAAGTTCCAAATACTTTTGACATAATCGCAGATCCTGAGGGCGATTAAAAAATGTCAGGACGAGTAAAGCCGCCACCTATCCGAGCGGTGTCTAAATAGATAGGCAAAAATATTTAAGGAGGAACTTGATGAAAAATCAAAAGACATATGTACCAACAAAGTCAACAATTGAACCAAAATGGTATGTAGTTGATGCAACAGACATGGTTTTAGGTAGACTTGCAAGCCAAGTTGCAGCAATTATTAGAGGAAAACACAAACCAACATTTACTCCAAACATGGACACAGGTGACTATGTAATAGTAGTAAATGCTGAAAAAGTCGTTCTTACTGGAAACAAAGAATACCAAAAAGAATACAAAAGATATTCTGGATATGCAGGTGGATTAAAAACTATTTCTTACAAAGACATGATGGATAAACATCCTGAAAGAATAGTAGAACACGCTGTAATAGGTATGCTTCCACACAACAAATTAGGTAGACAAATGGCCAAAAAACTTAGAGTTTATGTAGGTGAAAATCACGATCACCAAGCACAAAACCCAGAAGTTTTGGACTTAAAGTAAGGAGGACTATAGATGGCAGATATTATATATCAAGCTACAGGTAGAAGAAAAACTTCAGTAGCAAGAGTTACAATGAGACCAGGTAGCGGTGAAATAAAAGTTAATGGAAGAGATCTTGATGATTATTTTTCATATGATACATTAAAAATCATAGCAAAAGCACCATTAAAATTAACAGAAAATGAATCAAATTATGATATCAAAGTTAATGTACAAGGTGGAGGATTTAACGGACAAGCAGGAGCTATTAGACATGCTATAGCTAGAGTTTTACTTGAAGTAAATCCTGATTATAGACAAGCTCTTAAAAGAGCAGGTTTTCTTACAAGAGACCCAAGAAAAAAAGAAAGATACAAATACGGTCAAAAGAAAGCAAGAAAATCTTCACAATTCTCAAAAAGATAAGAAGTATTTTACAAACAAGGAATTTTTATTCCTTGTTTTTTTGTGCTTATTTTTATTGCTTATTTTAATAAAGAAAAAATTACATTGTTAGGTAAAATATCAAAGATATAGTAAAATAAGTATTAGATTAGTTTTTTTTATCATTATATTTTATAAATTGTAATACTATTAAATAAAAAGGGGAATTATTTTGCAATATTGCTGTCATATAGGAAAAAAATTAAGAAAATTAAGAGAAGAAAAAAACATTACAAGAAAAGAATTAGCAGAAAAAACTTATATATCAGAAGAGACAATTCGTAGGATAGAAAAGGAAGATAATGATCCAAGAATCTCGACCTTATATTCTTTATGTGAGAATTTAGATGTGGATTTACAATTGTTACTTAATGAAAATAAAAAAAATTGTGATAGGCTCATAGAAATTAGGAAAAAAGTAAGAATTTTAATATATTATGGCTTTATTGATAATTCTGATTTTCTTTTAAATGACATCAATAATAGACTTATAGCAGAAGAAGTACATATCAATGAAATACAAGCAAGTAAACATTACTATAAAGGAGTAGCCGAGCTTATCAAAGGTCTAGATTTTAACCTTTCACATAAAGAATTTATTACAGCGCTTTTATATGTCCATCCAGATTTTAATATGGATAAATTTAAAGAAATAAAATATAGTGAATTTTCCCTCAAAATACTCCTAGGCCTAGCTATAAGCAAGCTAAGGCTTGGAGAAATAGAATTATTTGGTTTAATAATTAGATATATATTCGATAATATTGACAAGTCAAATGATATTTATTACATCTATACATTTTACCTTGCACTTTATTACTATAGAAAAGAAGACTTACTCAAGCCCTTAGCATATGTAATATAAGCATTATAGAAACTAGATTCTCAAGTAAATTATTTTTTTTAAATATGATATATTATTTAAAAGGGTTAATTTTATATAAACTGGCAAATTATAGGCTTTCACAACAAAATTTTAATAAAGCTTTATTATTAAGTGAAATAAGTGGATGTATATAAACTAAATAAAAAATTATTATAAATAAATATAATCTATAAGAATCAACACAAATGGGTGTTGATTCTTCTTTTTTTAAATGATAATTTCTAAAAGGATTGTTACATTAATACATATAACTTACATATCGTGAAGAAGATTATAAGTATTTTTTAAATTACTTAAGTCATTAAGAAAATTTGGTGTCAAAATATTTATTAATTCTAATGATATTAAATTTATGCTAAGCGGAAAATAAGAAAATAAAGGAGAAAAAATTGAAATTATTACACGAAAAAGATCTTTATTTGGTTAATGGTGGAGATAAAGAGGACTATGATTTTGGTTATAAAATTGGTTCAGCTGCTAAAAAAGCTTGGAATTGGACATCAGATAAGGTTAAGGGAGCAATAGATTACTTTAGGGGTTAATATACTAAATATTATAGTTTTATTAATTTATAAATTTTAAAAGGAGAAAATTATGAAAAAACTAACAGAAAAAGAACTAAAAAAGTAGAAGGTGGTTTCGACCCATTTCAAATTTATGAAGAAGCTAAAGATTTTGTAAATAATAAAGCAGGAGATTTAATAAGAGGATTTAAAGACGGCTGGAAAAATAATTAAGTTTTTATATTAGAATTCGATTTATTTCTCGCTTCCCATATGTTTAATTTAAGGAGAATTTATGAAAAAAATATTTTTTATTCCTATAAAAATTTTATACCCTTTGATATTTTTTGTTATATTCTTGGGATATAAAGGATTTATTTACCAGGATATAAAATCATATATTATGAGATTACTTTCGAATAATAGTATAGGTTCAAATATTGATACATTTTTTATGATTATAGAAATCATGATTATGCTTTTAATTTATAAGAAATTGCCATCTTCTATTAAAAATGGATATGGCATTAGAAAAATTAATATAAAAGAAGTTTTATTGATATTTCTATTTACATTGGCGGTTTATATTCTAGTAGAAAGATTTAAATCATGGCAATATACTCTAAAATATAATGAATTAGGTAGTTACACAACTTTAGGTGATATGATTGGGGAGAAGATAGATATATCAAAAATTTATAAATACTCAAATGGAGATAATTTTATTAGTACTATTGTTATTAGCCCGATATATGAAGAGTTATTCTATCGTTATTACTTAAATATATTTTTCGAGAGTAAAGTTGGGAAATTATATGGAATTGTTTGGTCATCATTTTTATTTGCTTTTATTCATGGACTAGGTAGTCCTTTGTTTTGGTCATGTCTTGTGGATGGAGTAATTTCATGCATACTATTTTATTATAGTAAGAATATACTGATTTCGATATGTTTACATATATCAAAGAATATCTTATCAACTATTATTATTTTAGTATCTGTTAAATTTCCAATTATTAAAATGTTTTTTGACAAAAACGTATTAAAAGTAACAACTATAGAATTTCCTATTCTAGTTACCATAGTTTTAGTTGGAGTAGGAGCTCTTGTAGGGTTATTATTTTTTAAAACATATACAAAAAAGGAGTTATTAATATGAAAGCTGAAAATTATTATTTTATTGATAATGTATCAAAAGAATTTTCAAAACAAAAAGTGCTTAAAAATTTTAAAGCCAAGATTCCAAAAGGAAATATTGTAGGACTTTTAGGCCCTAATGGAGCTGGGAAGACTACACTTTTTAAGTGTCTCTTAGGGCTATATAATTATACAGGACAAATAAGCATTCATGAAGCGAGTGATAGAAAATTGTTAGATAAAACTCATGTGGCAGGCATGGTAGGTGAGCCTTCATTTTATGAAAATTTCACTGTTAAGGATAATCTGAAAATAGCCATGGTCTATGCAGATACTAGTAAAGAAGAAGTGATTAATCTAATAAAAAAATTAGATATTGAATATTATTTAGATAAAAAGATAAAAAAGTGTTCTCTTGGAATGAGACAAAGAGTTGCAATAGCCATGACTTTAATAAAAAAATCAGATTTAATCCTATTAGACGAGCCAACAAATGGTCTAGATCCAGAAGGTATTAGAGATTTACGAAATTTTTTAAAAGATATATGTCATAAAGAAGGTAAGACAGTTTTAATTTCTAGCCACATACTATCTGAGATGAGTTTAGTATGTGATAGGGCTATATTTATGAACAAGGGTAAATGTTTAGGAAAAAGCGATAATGTCAATGATTTGGAAGATCAATATATGAAGCTAATAAATGAAGATAAGGCTAATTTTAAGGAGAAGTTATGAGAGATATAAAGAATTTTTTAAGGCTAGTTTCAGTTGAAATATCAAAGCTATTTAAATTTAAAAATATTATTTCGCTTTTTTTAATTATTTTAGTTTCAAATGCTCTTGTTTTATGGATTTTTAATACTGATAGTACAGATAATGAAGAAGATATAAAAATTGAAGAAAAAATGAACTCAGCTTCTACTTGGAAAGATAAGGCTAAAGTTCAAATAGAAGCTAACAAAACTTTAGAAGATGTTGTTGGTAAAGACAAGGTCAAAATGAATAATGATATATTAAAGTATAGAATAGATAATGACATTGCTCCAGTGAAAGGTCATAGTAGCTATGAATACCTAAATTATACATCTAACTATATTAATATAGCCGTACTTATTTTTATTATATATTTATCATCAAAATTATATGGTCTAGAGATAGAAAATAAGATGGAGGATTATATATATAGTCAAAAATTTTCAAGATTTTATAGCTTTAATACTAAAATAATCGCTTTACTTATTAGTGTTGTAGCTATAATAGCAGTATCTAGTCTTATCACTTTCATTGCTGGTGGCTTGTTTTATGGATTTGAAGGTGGATTTAAAAAGACTGTATTTTATTTTAGTCACAATGTCTACGAACATACTTATTTAGTACATAGCCTAATAAATATTGCCTTGTGGTTAATAACTGCGATATTTTTATCTATAATTACTTTTGCTTTGACAGAAATTTCTAAAAATTCTTTAATTTCAAGGATTATATCTATCTTGTATTTTCTTTTAGGATTTTCATTATCAAATAAACTTATAGATTTAAAAGTGGATTCAAAAATAATATCATATACTTTCCTACCTTATGCAAATATATCTAATTTTTTAAATACTCCGATAAATGATTATTTTACCTTTACTAAAGGAATAATTATTATATTTATACTAGGTATTTTGATGTATATAATTTCAAGTACACATTTAAACAAAAGGGACATATAATGAAATATCCATCTGTTAGACAAAAAGATTCCACTGATTGTGCTGCTGCATGCTTAGCTACAGTATGTAAATTTTATGGTAGAAATAAAGATATAGTTAGAATTCGTCAATATGCAAAAACTGATAGCAAGGGAACTAATGGAATGGGTCTAGTAAAGGCAGCACAAAAGCTAGGCTTTACCATCTCTGCTTTTAGTGATGAAAAAAACAATTGGATAGTAATCTTATAAATTATCCTTTTATAGCTCACAGACTTAGCTCTATTGTTGATAGTGACTTAATATATTTTATGGATGGGGGAAAGATTATTTCAAAAGGAAGTCATAAAGACTTATTAAGGGAAAATGAATTTTATAGAGAAATGGTAAATAACTTAGCGATTTCACCAATATAAAAAACGAGGATTTTTCCTTGTTTTTTTTATATAAAGTAGCTTCTCATAACTATTTAAGAAAAAAATAGTAAAATGTAAGGAGAAAGGATTTTCATATGGATTTTAAAAAATTATTTAAACTATTTTTACATACCCTGTATTTGTCAGCCTTTACTTTTGGTGGGGGTTATGTAATTTTATCTTTGATGGACACTACTTTTGTAAAAAAATTGGGATGGATTAATAAGGAAGAGATGCTCGATATGACAGCTATTGCCCAATCATCTCCTGGGGCTGTTGCTATAAATGCATCTATTTCTGTAGGTTATAAAATATTTGGATTTATTGGAGCTTTTGTTGCCACTTTGGGCACTGTCATTCCTCCTCTTATAATTATTTCTGTAATTTCTTATTTTTATGATGCTTTTATTTCTAATAGGTATATTGCCTTAATTTTAAAGGGAATGCAGGCGGGCGTTGGGGCTTTGATTATAAATGTAGTTATAGATATGACCAAGGAAGTTATTGTTGGTAGGGGATTTTTGATTTATGGAATTTTTATAATCTCTTTTATCCTCAATGTTTTTTTGCATGTAAATATTATTTATATAATTCTTGGTCTAATTATTTTTGGTATTATTTATTCTTTTTATGGGGGTAATCATGCTTCTTAATTTATTTATAAGTTTTTTTAAGGTAGGACTTTTTTCTTTTGGAGGAGGCTATGCTGCCCTTCCTTTGATTCAAGAAGAAGTTGTAAATGCAAATTCTTGGCTGGGTATTTCTGAGTTTAATAATCTTATTACTATAAGCCAAATGACTCCAGGGCCTATTGCTATTAATTCTGCATCTTTTGTTGGTATGAGAGTTTTTGGAATTTGGGGGGCAATTGTAGCAAGCCTTGGTTGTATAATGCCTTCTTTTATTATTGTGGGTTCTATTTCATATTTTTATAGTAAGTATAGAAATCTTGATACCATGCAAGGTGTTTTGGGATTTTTAAGGCCAGCTGTTGTATCTATGATTTTGGCTGCAGGAATTGATATTTTAAAGACTGCTTTTTTTGATATAAATAAAGTATCTTTGGGAAATATTGATTTTTCTATGGTGATTTTATTTATTCTTATGCTTATTTTAATTAGAAAAAGTAAAATTGATCCTATAATTTTAATGATAGGATCTGGTTTTATTTATTTGTTTATACATTTATTTATTTGAGGTGATTTATGGTAAAAATTAATTATAATTTGAAAATGGAAGAGATTATAAAAAATATAAAAAAGGAAGGAAAAAAGCCCAGGCTTTTGCTTCAAGTTTGTTGTGCTCCCTGCTCATCTAGTGTATTGACTCGTTTGAGAGAAGATTTTGATATAGATATTTTTTATTATAATCCAAATATTTATCCTGCAAATGAGCTTGAAAAAAGAGTGGAGACTGTAAGAGAGCTTGTTAATGATATGGACCTAGATGCTAGGGTGATTTTTCCTGAAAATAGTCCAAATGATTTTTATGAATATGTTTCTGATAGGAAAAATGACCATGAAGGGGGAGAGTCTTGTTATAAATGTTATGAGCTAAGGCTTGAAAAGTCTGCAATTTATGCCAAGAAAAATTCTTATGATTATTTTACAACCACCCTTTCAATTTCTCCCTACAAAAACTCAGCTTGGCTTAATGAAATTGGAAAAAATTTGGAAGAAAAATATGGGATAAAATATTTGTATTCTGATTTTAAAAAGAAAAATGGCTACAAGGATTCTATAGATCTTTCAAAAAAATATAAGTTGTACAGGCAAGATTATTGTGGTTGTGTCTTTTCTTATAGGGAGATGGAAGAGAAGAAAAATTTAAAATAAATGTTATATTTATCTTTCTTTGGGTAATTTTATATAAGGAGAGATAATTATGGCTGATGTATTACTAATAAAAAATTTAAATGAAGATCAATTAAATAATATAATACCAGTTACAATAAAAACTAATATAAGTGATAGAGATAAGCTTGTGGGAATTTTTAATTGTCTAATCGACGAAAAATTGGTCGAGACTAACAGACTGGCGATTAAAAAATCTTCTATAACCATAGATTTGATCTCTTCTAAGATTACAGAAGTGATACAAAAATTAATCGATAATGGATGTATGATATATGGGGTATATATATTGTACGATGACTATTTAGGAGGAAAATATAATGAGTGAAAAGTTACTAGAAATGCTTAATGACCAAATGAACTTTGAATTACAATCAGCATATGAATACAGGGCTATGCAAATTTATGCTGATGATGAAGAATTTGAAGGATTTGCTCACTGGTTTGGACAACAAGTTAGAGAAGAAATTGAACATGCTGAAAAAATGACTAAATTCTTACAAGAAGTTGGATTTAAACCAGTATACAAAGCAATGGAAGCTCCAAATGAAGAATTTGAAGACCTATTAGATGTAACAAAACAAGCTTTAGACCATGAAAAAGAAGTTACAAGAAGAATTCATGAAATAGCAAAAGCTGCAAGAGAAGAAGGAGATGAAAGAGTAATTTCATTTATCCAATGTTTTGTTGATGAACAAGTTGAAGAAGAAGATACTTTCGGTAAACTTGTTACAAGACTTGAAAGAATTAATGGAAATTACGGTGGCCTTTACATTCTTGATGGCCAACTTGCACATAGAGGATAAGAAATTAAGGCCAAGTTTTACTTGGTCTTTTTTTGTTAGATAAATTAAAGATATGAAAATAAAATTAAAAGAAAAAAATCTAGAAATGACAGTAAATTTCTATGGAGCTTACATAGAAAAATTTAGCAAAAATAATAAGCCTATATTTTTCCCAAAACTTATATTAAAGATAAAGGGTGATTTGAAAACAAGAGGAGGAATGCATCCTTGCCTTCCAAATTTTGGAAAAAGTGATATAAAAAATCTTGACCAACATGGTTTTGGAAGAAATTCTTTTTGGGATGTAGAAAATAGGGGTGAAAATTTTATTGATTTAAAACTTGATGGAAAGGGAGAGTATGAAAATTCTATTTATAAAATAAGGTATGAGTTAAAAGATTCTAGTCTTTTTCTTTATCTTGAAATAATAAATAAGTCAAAAAAAGACATGGAAATTGCTCCTGGCTTTCACCCATATTTTTATATTGACAAAAATTCTAAAATCAAAGGTCTTGACCTTGAAAATATAAGATTAGAAGACACGTATTTTCTAAAAGAGAAAAAAGCTAGTATAAAAAGCAAATATTTTAATATCTCAATAGAAAATGAAAATTTTAAAGAATTTGCTATTTGGACAGATTTTAATGGAGATTACTTGTGCCTAGAGCCTTGTTATAATGGGCCAAGTTTTTCTAAAGAAATAAATAAGCCCTATATTCTAAAAAGTTGTAAGACTTTTAAGGAAAATATAAAAATATCTATAGAAGACTAGCTTATAGATAGTTCAGAGCGTAGACAAACCCTCAAGCACGAATATCTGACTTCAAAAATTGCTGATTTCTAAATTTTAAAATTCTAAAATCGCAAACTCGCTAAGGCGATGATAGATAAATAGCTTAAAATTGTGCCAGTGGCACGATTTTAATATTTATCCCTCGAAATAAAACGAAGAATTAAGATTTAGTTGAAGTAAATTTATTTAATAAAATATCATTGCTTTAAATTATAGAGTGCGATTTTTGACGAATTTTTAAATTTGAAATCAATTCAATTTTTTACGTATGATATTCTTAGAAAGAGGATTTGCATACTTTGTCAACATCTTGGACTAGCTTATAGCTAGTTTTTATTTAATTAAAAGTAAAATTAATATATGAATAATAAAAGAAAAAAAGATTAAATATATTAATATGAAACTTGAAAAATATAAAAATAAAGTATAATAATATTAAGATGGGAGGAAATTATGAATGATCAAGCTAGAAATGTTCTAAGAGTTTTGTTGATGGCTCTTTTTGCTGTTATTGTATTGAAACTTTTAGGTCTTGCAATTAATATTGTTGTATCAATAGTGATACCTGTACTTCTTATATATTTCCTATATAAAGTTTTAATTAAGAAAGAAGATATTTTTAAATAGATGGTGGAAAAATGAATAATAAAAACAAAATTGTAAAAATAATTTTAACAATCCTTGGACTAATCTTGGGATTTAAGATAATAAAAGTTTTATTTTCTATAGTTTTTGCCCTATTTATTCCGATTTTAATATGTGGAGGATTTATAATTTTTCCTATCCTCTTTTTATTAATTCCTCTTGGAATTATTGGAGCAATAGCTTATTTAATTTATAAATTTTTTGTAAAAGAAAAGTCAGTATGGTAAAAAAATACCCCAAATTCTTTTTAAGATTTTGGGGTATTTTCTATTGGTTTAAAACAAATTTTTCTATAGCCTCACCAACAGCTCCTTGGTCGTTTGTGGCCAAGGTTGTATATTTTGCTATATCTTTTAATAAAAGGTGGGCGTTTTGAACAGCTGCAGAATATCCTGCTTCTTCTAACATTTCCTTGTCGTTATAATTATCGCCAATGGTTAGGACGTTTTCCATTTTTATCTTGTAATGATCACATAAGATTTCAAGGGCTCTGGCCTTGTTTACATCTTTTTTATTTATTTCCATAAAGGTGTCAGATGAATAAGAAATAGCTACATCCCAATCGCAAATCCTTGCTATGTCTTCTTCAAGGCTCATTAGGTAGTTTAGGTTTGAATTTTTTATTATAACTTTAATTATAATTTCCTTATCAAGATTTTTAATATCCTCTACATTTTGGACAAACTTATATACATTTTTATCATAATTTCCAGAAACTTCATTTCCGTTTGCGAATATATAACAATGCTTGTCGGTATAAATTTGAAAATGGACCCCAATTTCCCTGCAGTAATTTGAAACTTCTACTGCTTTTTTATAATGAATTGGAGATGAATGGACAATTTCTTTTGTCACATTATCCATTATTATTCCACCATTACAAAGCACTGAAAACCTGTCTTCTTTCACATTATCAATCTGTTCTAAGATATCAAAAAGTTGGTAGGGACCACGGCCTGTGGCTGTTGTAATTATTATTCCCATTTGCTGGGCTTTTTTGATAGCTTCTATATTTCTTGGATGAATTGTTTTGTCATTTGACAAAAGCGTTTCATCACAATCTGTTGCAATTAATTTTATCATAAACTCTCCTTTTTTATTTTATACCCAAAGTGTATTTTAATTTTTACAACTAAAAATTTTCTTATTAATATAAAAATGTAAATTTTAAATTAAATAAAAGCGTGCATTAAAAAACACACGCTTAAAAAATTATTTTTGTAAAAATTCTATTATATCATTTGATTCGTACATGTATTCTCCATCATGGAAAAGGCATGGTACTTGTCTTTTGCCACCCTTTTGGATTAATTCCATCATGGCATCCCTATCTTCATTTATATTTACAATATCAATTTTTATATCATTTTCATCCAAGAAATTTTCAACCTTCCTACAATGAGGACAAAAACTACCTACAAATAATTTATAGTCTGACATATATTCTCCTTAAAATAAATTTCATAATATTCTCATTTTATATTATTATACTAATAGAAAGGAAGTTTTAAAGGTGGTATTATGAAAGATAAATTATTAAAACTTATTAGGATAATTCTTGTAATTATTATAATAGTATGTTTGGGAATTTTAGGTAGAAGGGGATATGATTATTATGTTAATTATAAAAACAATCAACATATCTCTAGAATTGTTGATGAAGTTTCTGATGTAGATGGAAAAGATGATACAAGTTCGGAAGAAAAATTTCATAATTTAGAAAAAAAGTATATGAAGATTTTGAAAAAATTACAAAATGAAAATTCGGATGTAAAAGCATTTATGGAGATTCCAGGAACCTATATAGCTTATCCGATAATGCAAGCTAATGATAATAGTTTTTATTTGAGAAAAGGAATAAATAAAAAATATGATATAGCAGGTTCCATTTTTATGGATTATATGAATGATTCGAAAGTTGATGATGCAAATACTGTAATATATGGACATCATTTAGATATTGAATCTATGTTTACTGGGCTTGATGGGTATAGAAAAAATGATTTTGCACAAAATCATAGAACGATATATTTAGTAACCAATGAAGGGCTCAGAGAATATCAAGTATTTTCAGCTTATGGTATTCCTAGCGAATATGATTACAGGACGCTAGACTTTGAAGATTCTGAAGAAAAAATAAAATATTTTAATAAATTAAAGGCTAATTCTGAAAATGAGTTGAAAACTCGCGACTTCAAAGAAAGTGATACAATTATTACTTTATCAACATGTCAATATGACTACAAAGACCAAAGACTAGCAGTTCATGCTCTAAGAGTAAGATAAGGATTAAAATGAACAGATATATAGAAGAAAATAAAAATAAATTAAATATAAAAGAAGAAAAGGGTCAATTGATTTTTTACCATGAATCTTTTGATCCAAAAGATATTTTTACCTGCGGCCAATGTTTTAACTTTTTTGAAGAAGAAGATGGATCATTCACTGCAGTTTTTTTGGGAAAAATTATAAATCTCAAAAAAGAAGGGGACAAAATAATAATAGACAATGTAAGTGAAGAAGAATTTTATGAAATTTTTTACGATTATTTTGACCTTGGAGTAGATTATGGAAAAATAAAAGAAAAAATTTCTGTAGATGAAACTTTAAAAAAGGCTACAGAATATGGATCAGGAATTAGGATATTAAACCAAGAATTTTTTGAAACCCTAATTTCTTTTATAATTTCAGCTAACAACCAAATCCCAAGAATTAAAAAAGCTGTGAGAATAATATCAGAGATGTATGGGGATTATATTGGAGAATATAAAGGAAGAAAATATTATTCTTTCCCAAATCCTGAACAACTATCAAAAGCAAGTCCAGAAGATTTGAGAGAAAAAGCAAGAGTTGGTTTTCGTGATAAAAGAATAGTCCAAACTGCAAATATAATCAATGAAGGATTTTTTGATTTTGAAAAAGATATAAAAATGTCAACAGAAGATCTAAGAAAAAAACTCCAAGAGCTTCCTGGAGTTGGGCCAAAGGTTGCCGATTGTATTTTGCTTTTTGCCTTTCACAAAAGAGAGACCTTCCCTGTTGATGTGTGGATAAAAAGAGTTATGGAATTTTTATTTATTAAAGAAGAAGTTCCAAAAAAACAAATTTCAGCCTATGCTGACAAATACTTTGGGGAAAATGCAGGCTACGTCCAACAATATCTATTCTATTACGGCAGAGAAAACGCCATAGGCAAATAAAACTTGCAATATTTTAAATTACTTGTATATTTATATTAGGAGTTAGCAGTCAAAGTTAATGAGTGCTAAAAGGAGGATATAAAATGAACTTAAAACCAATAGGTGAAAGAGTAGTTATAAAAAAATTAGAAGCAGAAAAGAAAACCCAATCTGGCATAGTTTTACCAGAATCTGCCCAAGAAAAACCACAATACGCAGAAGTTGTTGCAATAAGCAATGATATTTTAAATGACCAAGACAAAAAAGATTCCTTAAAAGAAGGAGACAAGGTTATTTATTCCCAATATGCAGGAACAGATGTAAAAATTGACGGTGAAAATTACGTAGTATTAGCATACAAAGACGTATTAGCAGTAGTAGAATAGGAGAAGATTATGGCAAAAGATATAGCATATGGCAAAAGTGCAAGAGATGGTCTTGAAAGAGGAATTGATAAATTAGCAAATGCTGTCAAAGTTACTCTTGGACCAAAGGGAAGAAATGTAGTTTTAGATAAATCTTACGGAGCACCAACAATTACAAACGATGGTGTAACAATAGCCCAAGAAATCGAACTTGAAGATAGGTTTGAAAATATGGGAGCTCAACTTGTAAAAGAAGTTGCAACAAAAACAAACGATGTAGCAGGAGATGGAACAACAACAGCAACAGTTCTTGCCCAAGCTATCATAAAAGAAGGACTAAAAAATTTAGCTGCAGGAGCAAATCCAGTAGTTTTAAATAAGGGTCTAAAAAAAGCAAGCAATGAAGTTGTTTCCTACATCAAAGAATCTTCAAAAGAAGTAGAAGATAAAAAAGCAATCGAACAAGTAGGAACAATCTCATCAGCAGATCCAGAAATTGGTAAATTTATTGCAGATGCTATGGAAAAAGTAGGAAATGATGGAGTAATCACAGTAGAAGAATCCAAAACAACAGACACCTACCTTGATGTAGTAGAAGGAATGCAATTTGACAAGGGATATTTGTCACCATACATGGCAACAGACAACGAAAAAATGGTAGCAGATTTAGATGACCCATATATACTTGTAACAGACAAGAAAATCTCAAATATCCAAGAAATTTTACCACTACTAGAAGAAATTGTTCAATCATCAAAACCACTTTTAATAATTGCAGATGATGTAGACGGAGAAGCTTTAACAACATTAGTATTAAACAAATTAAGAGGAACCTTCAACGTAGTTGCAGTAAAAGCACCAGGCTATGGTGATAGAAGAAAAGAAATGCTTGAAGATATAGCAATTCTTACAGGTTCAAAGGTAATTTCAGAAGACTTATCAATGGAATTAAAAGAAGCTACAATAGAAGATCTTGGATCAGCTAAAAAAGTAAAAGTTGACAAAGACCACACAGTAATTGTAGAAGGAAAAGGCAACAAAGAAGCCTTAACTGAAAGAGTAGAAAAAATCAAAGGTCAAATTGAAGCAAGTGATTCAGAATACGACAAAGAAAAATTCCAAGAAAGAGTAGCAAAACTTGCAGGTGGAGTTGCAGTAATAAATGTAGGAGCTGCAACAGAAACAGAAATGCAAGATAAAAAATACAGAATTGAAGATGCCCTATCAGCAACAAGAGCAGCTGTTGAAGAAGGAATAGTTGCAGGTGGTGGAACAGTTCTAATCGAAGCTATCAAAAAAGTTGAAGCTTTAGAAGAAAAATTAGAAAACGATGAAAAAACAGGAGCAAAAATAATAGCAAAAGCTCTTGAAGCACCACTTAGACAAATTGTAGAAAATGCTGGAATGGACGGATCAGTTGTACTCGAAAATGTTAAAAAATCAGACAAAAACACAGGTTATGATGCCTATGATGATGAATATGTAAATATGTTTGAAAAAGGAATAGTAGAACCAACAAAAGTAACAAGATCAGCCCTAGAAAATGCAACATCAATTGCAAGCATGATACTCACAACAGAAGCAGCAGTGGCAGATATACCAGAAGAAAAACCAGAAATGCCACCACAAATGCCAATGGGATATTAAAAAATAGATAAAAATGACCCAAACCCCGAAATCCTAAATAAGGATGGAGGGGTTTTTTATTGAAAAAATTTATTAATGATTTTAAAAAAATTAGAAAATATATGATAATTTGATGATACAATGAACAGACTTGATAAATTTATAAAACTTCATAATAAAATTTAAAAAATTCCTAAAATTCTTACTTAAAGGAAAACAATACCATAAATTTATTTTTAAAACATATCCCAAAAAAGTAAAAGTATAATTTAAAATTATCAATAAAAATCCTGCTTTGCAGGGATTTTATCGAAAAAACAACACTCTTTCAATACCTTGAAAAGAAAATTTAGAAATCTTGTGAAAATGTTGACATGAAAAGAAAAAACTGATATTATTTAGGTGATCTTAAGATCAATATAATTCATTTCAAGGAGGAAATAGAAATGAAGAAACTAGGTTTATTGCCAAGGCTTATTATTGCAATTATTCTAGGTATTATAATCGGTCTAGTAGCACAAAAAGTTGGTGCTCTAAAGATTTTGGTTAGATTACTAATAACATTTAATGGTCTATTTGGCAACTTCTTAGGATTTGTTATT
This sequence comes from Anaerococcus hydrogenalis, assembly GCF_002871895.1. NCBI lineage: Bacteria > Bacillati > Bacillota > Tissierellia > Tissierellales > Peptoniphilaceae > Anaerococcus > Anaerococcus hydrogenalis. Next base: position 25,509 of record NZ_PNHP01000008.1, read on the forward strand.
CCACTTATCATTATGGGATTTGTAATTCCTGGTATAGCAGATTTAGGAGATTCAGCAGGAAAGACACTAGCAATTACAGCAGGACTTGCGTATTTGTCAACAGTAGTATTCGGAACCATTACATATTTTGTAGGTAGCGTTGTTCTTCCAACATTTATCAAAAAGGGAGCAATTTCATTTGACCCTGATAAAAATGCAGGACACGTATTAAAGCCAATATTTGAATCCCCAATGGATCCAGTATTTTCTGTTACAACAGCACTTATTATTTCATTTATTCTAGGTGTTGGTATAGCAGCTGCAAAGGCTGACGTTCTTAAAAAAGCAGTTCATGAATTTTCTGATATTATTACTAAATTAATATCATCAGTTGTAATTCCATTATTGCCATTCCACATTTGTGGTATTTTTGCAAACATGGCTTATCAAGGAACTGTAGCAGTAGTACTTTCAGTATTTGCAAGAGTATTTATCATGGTATTAATACTCCACTACCTAACAATTACCACACAATTTACTATAGCAAGCTCAATGGCAGGCGGAAATCCATTCTCAAAAATCAAAACTATGATTCCAGCTTATATGACAGCTATAGGAACACAATCATCTGCAGCAACAATTCCAGTTACACTTAACCAAACTTATAAATTAGGTGTAAATAAGGGTATAGCAGACTTTGTAATTCCACTTTGTGCAACAATCCACTTATCAGGTTCAACAATAACACTTACATCTTGTTCCTTATCAATATTAATGCTTAATGGATCAGATGTAGGTTTCCAACATATGTTCCCATTCATCCTAATGTTAGGAGTAACAATGGTAGCAGCACCAGGAGTACCAGGTGGAGCAGTAATGGCAGCCCTAGGTATTCTTCAATCTATGCTTGGATTTACAGAACCAATGACAGCCTTAATCATTGCCCTATATGTTGCTCAAGATTCTTTCGGAACTGCATGTAACATAACAGGTGATGCAGCTATAGCTTGCGTTGTAAATAAAATTTCAGGATTTAAATTAGATCCACAAGCTAATGCTGAATATATTGATGAACTAGTTAAGCAATAAAAAATAGAACTCTTTTGAGTTCTATTTTTGAGCTTATGATCTTAAGAAAATTTTAATGAAAAATTATTAAAAAGGAGTAATTTTTATGACAATAAAAAGAAGAAAAGTTACCATGGATGGTAACACAGCGGCGGCTCACGTATCTTATGCTTTTAGTGAAGTTTCAGCTATATATCCTATAACTCCATCTTCACCAATGCCAGAATTTATTGATAAATGGGCAGCTAATGAAAGATTAAATCTTTTCGGAAATCCAGTTTCAGTAACAGAAATGCAACATGAAGCAGGAGCAGCAGGAGCAGTACATGGTTCCCTTGCAGCAGGAGCATTAACATCTACATACACAGCAAGTCAAGGACTTTTACTTATGATTCCTGATATGTACAAAATAGCAGGAGAAAGACTTCCAGCAGTTTTCCATGTAGCAGCTCGTTCATTATCAACATCTGCAATCAATATGTATGGTGACCACCAAGACGTTATGGCAGCAAGAGCAACAGGATTTGCTATGCTTGCAGAAGGTTCTGTTCAAGAAATTATGGACCTATCACCAGTAGCCCACCTTGCGGCTATAAAGGGAAGAGTTCCATTTGTAAACTTCTTTGATGGATTTAGAACAAGTCACGAAATTCAAAAAATCGACGTTTGGGATTATGACCAATTCGAAGATATGGTTGATTGGAAAGCTATTGACGATTTTAAAAACGATTCCCTAAATCCACACAGACCAACCATGCGTGGTGTATTTGAAAAAAGTGGATATTTCCAAAGAGCAGAAGCACAAAATAAAGCTTATGATGCTATACCTGAAATCGTTCTTTCTTATATGGAAAAAGTAAACGAAAAAATTGGAACAAATTATTCTTTATTTAACTATGTTGGTGCTGATGATGCTACAGATATAATTGTTGCTATGGGATCAGGTACAGATACTATCCAACAAACGGTAGAAGAATTAAATAAAGAAGGTAGAAAAGTAGGACTTGTAAAAGTTCATCTTTATAGACCTTTCTCAACCAAACACTTATTAGAAGCAATTCCAGAAACAGTTGAAAGAATTGCAGTTCTTGATAGGACTAAAGAAAAAGGATCAGCTGGAGAACCACTATACTTAGATGTATTAGAAGCATTCTCAGATTCAAATAGAAATCCAAAAATAATTGCAGGAAGATATGGACTTGGCCAAAAAGATACAAGACCTGCTCATTTTAAATCAGTATTTGATAATTTAGCAAAAGAAAATCCTAAAAACCACTTTACTGTTGGAATTAATGATGATGTAACTCATACATCACTTGAAGTTGATGACAGCTTTGTAATTAACGATGGAAAAACAACTCGTTGTATTTTCTGGGGAAACGGTGGAGATGGTACAGTAGGAGCAAATAAATCTGCTATCAAAATTATAGGTGATAATACTGATATGTTTGCCCAAGGATACTTTGACTATGATGCCAAAAAATCTAATGGTTTAACAATGTCTCACTTAAGATTTTCACCAAACCCAATCCATGCTGCTTACTTTATAGATGAAGCTGACTTTGTATCATGCTCACCTCAAGCTTATGTAAGACAATATAATTTGGTTAAAAACTTAAAAGAAGGTGGAATTTTCTTATTAAATACAATTTGGTCAGAAGAAGAACTTGAAGAACATATTCCAAATTATCTTTTAAAAGAAATTGCAGATAAAAATATTAAATTTTACACAGTAAATGCTTCAAAAATTGCTCAAGAAGTAGGCCTTGGACATAGAACAAACATGGTTATCCAAACAGCTTTCTTTATTCTTTCAGAAGTTTTACCAATAGATGATGCTATAAAATACCTAAAAGATTCTATAGAAAAATCTTATGGAATGAAGGGTCAAGATATTGTTGATATGAACAACAAGGCAGTTGATCGTGCAAGTGAAGAGTTACAAGAAATAAAAGTTAAAGAAGAATGGAAAAACCTAAAAGATGATAGGGAAGGCGAAAATGAAAACGAACCTGACTTTATCAAAAATATGGTTAGACCAATTATAAACCTAAAAGAAGATGACCTACCAGTTTCAACATATTTACCATACGATGATGGTCAATACATGGCAGGAACTTCTAGATATGAAAAACGTGGTATAGCTTTATTTGTTCCAGAATGGAATATTGATAATTGTATCCAATGTAACCAATGTTCATACATTTGTCCACACGCTACAATTAGACCATTCTTATTAGATGAAGAACAAAAAGCTAAAGCACCAGAAGGATTTGAAACTAAAAAAGCTATAGGCAAGGGACTTGAAGGATACGAATTTAGAATCCAAGTTTCACCATATGATTGTATGGGATGTGGAAACTGTGTTGACGTATGTCCAGCTCCAAAAAAAGCTTTAGCTATGAAACCAATAGATGAACAAATTGAAAAACAAGCAGATAATTGGGAATTTGCTCACGAAGAAGTTGGATATAGGGATGATGAAATAGCTCCAACAAATGTCAAAAATTCACAATTTAGCCAACCATTATTAGAATTCTCAGGCGCATGTGCAGGCTGTGGAGAAACACCATACGCAAAATTAATCACCCAACTTTACGGTGACCATCAAATTATTTCAAACGCAACTGGATGTTCATCAATCTGGGGATCATCAGTTCCATCAATGCCATACTGTACAAATAAAAATGGGGAAGGTCCAGCTTGGGCATCATCCTTATTTGAAGATGCAGCAGAATATGGTTATGGTATGCTTCTTGCAACAAAATCAAATAAATTCTTACTAGAAACATTAATGAAAAAGTTCTTAGAATTAAAAGTTTCTACACCTCTTAACGATGCCTTTAATGAATGGTTAGAAAATAATGATGATTTTGAAGAAAGCAAAAAAGCTGCTATAAAAATTGAATCATTAATAGCAAATGAAACTGACAATGAAGAAGCTAATAAGATTATTGAAAGAATTAAAAATCTAAAAGATTATTTAGTTAAAAAATCTGTTTGGATTTACGGTGGAGACGGTTGGGCTTATGATATAGGCTTTTCTGGAGTAGACCATGTTCTTGCAAGTGGCGATGACATTAATATCATCGTATTTGATACAGAAGTTTACTCAAATACAGGTGGACAAAGTTCAAAGGCAACTCCTCTTGCAGCTGTAGCAAAATTTGCAGCAAGTGGTAAAAAAGTTAGAAAGAAAGACCTTGGCTTAATGATGACAACTTATGGTTATGTTTATGTTGCCCAAGTTGCAATGGGAGCAAACCAAGCTCAAACCCTAAAAGCAATAAAAGAAGCAGAATCTTACCATGGTCCATCACTAATAATTGCCTACGCTCCATGTATTAACCACGGACTAAAAGCAGGAATGGGCAAGACTCAAAGAAGAGAAAAAGAAGCTGTAGCAAGTGGATATTGGCACTTATGGAGATTTAACCCACTTCTTAAAGAAGAAGGCAAGAATCCATTCGTTCTAGATTCAAAAGATCCTACAGAATCTTTCCAAGAATTTTTACAAGGAGAAGTAAGGTATGCTTCCCTTAAAAAAGCATTCCCAGAAGATGCAGATAGGTTATATGCAGAAGCTGAAGAAGCTGCTAAGGAAAGGTTAGAATCTTACAAAAAGATGGAAAATAAATAAAAAATAGCTACTAATTACTAAGTGTTTTAATAAACCAGGCTTTAAGTCTGGTTTATTTTTTTGGATATTAAAAATGTTTTTATAAAAATTTCCTAAAATAAAGCTCATTTTTATTACTTTTTTTATTCATAATTATAGTGTATAATGTTAAAACGAGGTAAAAATTGATTAGCGCCAGATCCCTTTGGGATGACGAGGAATGGAGTTATCGAAAATTCGGCGGATGCTCCATAGCTTTCACAGGCTTAGTATTTAACAAAGATAAGAAGCAATTCTTATTACAAAGAAAATAAAGTGATACCTCTAAAATTAAATATATAAGGAGGATACTATGTGCGGAATAGTATGTTACAAAGGAAATTTAGAAGCTAGGGATGTAATTGTTGAAGGGCTCGAAAGATTGGAATACAGGGGATATGATTCTGCTGGAATTTCATTAATTGATAATGGAGTACTTTCTACAGTTAAAAAAAGTGGTAAGGTTAAAGTTTTAAAAGATGAACTTTCTAAAAATCCTATCAAGGGACATTTGGGAATTGGCCATATTAGATGGGCAACTCACGGTGGTCCTTCAGATGTAAATTCACACCCACACCTTTCAAATAATGGAAAAATCGCTGTAGTTCATAATGGAATTATTGAAAATTACAATGAATTAAAAGAAAATCTTAAAAAAGAAGGATATACTTTTAAATCAGAAACTGATACAGAAGTAATAGCAGTTTTAATTGAAAAATTCTATGAAAATGACCTATTAGATGCAGTAAGAAAAGCTAAGGCTATGCTTAGGGGATCTTATGCACTTGGAATTATTTGCCAAGACGAAGATGATAGACTTATTGTTTTAAGAGAAGAAAGTCCACTTGTTTTGGGACTTACTGATGATGGAATTCTTGCAGCAAGTGATTTACCATCAATTATTAAATATACAAAAGATGTAGTTTATCTTGAAAATGGAGACCTTGTTGATATAAAAGGAAATGATTATACTATCTATGATAGGGATAATAATAAGGTAGAAAGAGAAGTTTCTAAAGTTACTTTCTCATTTGAAGATGCTACAAAAGAAGGCTATGACCATTTCATGATTAAAGAAATTAATGAGCAACCAAAGGCTATTGCTGATACTATCAAATACAAATTGACTGATGGCCTTATAGATTTTAAAGAAAATGCCTTTAGCAAAGAAGAAATTCAAGGATTTAATAAAATTTATATGGTAGCTTGTGGTACAGCCTACAATGCAGGTATTGTTGGTTCATATGCCTTTGAAAAATTTGCAAAAATTCCAGTAATTTGTGATATAGCAAGTGAGTTTAGATACAATGATCCATTTATAGATGATAAAACTTTAATAATTTTACCATCTCAATCAGGAGAAACTGCTGATACTCTTGCAGCTTTAAGACTTGCTAGAGAAAAGGGAGCAAAGACTCTTGTTTTGACAAATGTAGTTGCATCATCACTTGATAGGGAAGCTGATAAGACAATTTATTGTTATGCAGGACCTGAAATTGCAGTAGCATCTACTAAGGCTTATACAACACAAATAATTTCATTTTATATGCTAGCCTTAGACTTTGCTAGAAAATTAGAAACAATTAGTGAAGAAGAATACAAAAATATCTTAGATGAAATCAAAAAAATTCCAGAAAAAGTTAAGGAAATTCTTGATGATATAGAAGATATCAAAAAATATGCCCAAGAGATTAAAAACTCTGAATCAATATTTTACCTAGGACGTGGCCTAGATTATAAATCTGTAATTGAGGGAGCTTTGAAATTAAAAGAAGTTTCATATATTCACTCTGAAGCTTTTGCAGCTGGAGAATTAAAACACGGTACAATTGCCCTAATTGAAGAGGGAACACCAGTTGTTACAGTTGCAACTCAAGAAAATATTATGGAAAAGACAATTTCAAATGTAAAAGAAGTTATTTCAAGAGGAGCTAATATTTTCTCAATTGCAAGAAGCGATGATCACCTTGAAGATATTTCTCACTACACTTACAAATTACCAGAAACAATAGATGCCCTTTACCCAGTACTAGCTGTAGTTCCACAACAATTACTAGCTTATTACACATCAGATGCAAAGGGAATTGATGTAGATAAACCAAGAAATTTAGCTAAATCAGTAACAGTAGAATAACTTGCACAAAAAATTAATTACAGTATATTATTAGTGAATTTATTTTACCAAAACCATGAAGAAGCCTTAGGGCTTCTTTTTTTTGAATTTTTAAAAAATTTTTTTACCTATCATATTATTAGTATGAGTATTTGTATGCTTTTATAAAAGTCTGGATTTTAGGGATTTTAATTAATAATTTCACCTATAAATTTATAAAAATTAAAAAAAGTCTTGACAGAAAATTTAAAAGATAGTATTATCTAATTATCAAAGAGATTTACAAAACCAGATAAAGAGAAGAGTAATCGTATGGATTATTGTACAGAGAGCCCTGTTTTGCTGAGAAGGGTGGATAAAAAATATGATGAAGATGGTCTCAGATGGGATAGGTCGATATTTAGACTTATACGGGAACTCCCGTTATAGAGTTAGGATATATTAGTATCTGAAGTGGCATTTTTTAGTGCAAAAAAGGTGGTAACGCGGAAAAATTTCGTCCTTATTGTAGTTTTATCTACGATAAGGACTTTTATTTTGTTTAAATTTAGAAAAGAAAGGTAGAGAAAATGGCAAAAAATATAAGCCATGATGAAATAAAGGCATTAATAAAGGAAAATTTAGATTTTTCTAAAAAAATAAAAAATTATTTGCATGAAAATCCAGAGCTTTCAAGCAAGGAATCTGAAACCCGTAAATTTCTCATAGACCAGTGCAAAAAACTTGGATTAGAAATCCGAGAAGTTAAAAATTCAACAGGCTTTGTAGCAATTCTTGATACAAAAAAAGATGGGAAAATTTTAGGATTAAGAACTGATATAGATGCCCTTCCAATTTTAGAAAATGATCAAAATTTAAAAAGAAAAAAGGAAGTTGTATCAAAAAATCCTGGCGTGATGCATGCATGTGGTCATGATTTTCATATGGCCCTTGCCCTAACAAGTGCAAAAATCCTAAGCCAAATTAAGGATAAATTAGATGGAAAATTTTACTTTATCTTTGAAGAAGGCGAGGAGACAGGGGCAGGAATCCACGCTATGGTTGATCATTTAAAAAATATTAACTTTGATGCAATTTATGGAAACCATGTTAATACCGAAATAGAAACTGGAAAAATTGCCATTTCCAAAGGAAGAGTTTATGCAGGATGTGCAGGAGTTGATTTTGATGTAATTGGAAGAGGTGGTCATGGTTCAAGGCCAGACCTTTTGACTTCACCAATCAATGCCCTTGTTGCTATTATAAATAATTTAAATCAAACTTGGGCAACAAATCTTGATCCAAATGAAATTGTAACTTTGGGAATAGGATCAATAAATGCAGGTTTTGCTTCAAATGTAATTCCTGATAAGGCAAATTTGAAGGCGACCTTGAGATTTTTCAAAGATGAGGTTGGAGAAAATGCCTTGGAAAAGTTAAAAACTGTGGCAGAAAAAACTGCGAATCTTTATGATTGTAAGATTAAATTTAACGATTATACAAGGGTGGTTGCCTATCCAGTGACAAATGATGAAAAACTTGCAGACTTTGCAAGAAAATCCTTAAATGAGATCCTTCCTGATGCCTTGGTTGATCAAGAAGTTTCTTATGGGGGAGAATCATTTTATGGATATGCAAAAATTTGCCCAACAGTTTTTGCAAAAATCGGTATAAAAAACGAAAAAGAAGGCTATGGAGCAGGTGCCCATACTGAAAAATTTGATGTAGATAATGAGGGGCTTTATTTCGGCCTAGCATCTGCCCTTAACTTTTTAATAAATTTTAGTAGGAAAGAGAGTAATAATGATTGAACTTAAAAATATAAGCGTTGACTTTGATGGTTTTAAGGCAGTTGATGGGGTAAATCTTAAAATTGAAAAGGCTGATGCCTTTGGTATTGTAGGATTTTCCGGAGCTGGTAAGTCAACTTTAGTAAGGTGTATAAATCTTTTGCAAAAGCCAACAAATGGTGAGGTTTTGATAAAGGGTGAAAATCTTTTGAACTTATCTCAAAAAGATTTAAGACAAAGACGTAAAAAAATAGGAATGATTTTCCAACACTTTAATCTTTTGAATAATATTTCTGTAATTGATAATGTAATTTTTCCAATTAGAAAAGACAATATTTCAAAAGAAGAAAAAATTAAAAAGGCAAAAAAACTTTTGGACTTAGTTGGAATAGGTGATAAGGCTGACTCTTTCCCAAGAGAGCTTTCAGGTGGACAAAAACAAAGGTGTGCAATTGCAAGAGCCCTTGCATCAGATCCTGAGATTTTACTTTGTGATGAGGCAACAAGTGCCCTTGATCCAAAGACTACCAAGCAAATTTTAAAACTTCTTGGAGAAATCAAGGAAAAAATTGGCCTTACCATTGTAATTATCACCCACCAAATGGAGGTTGTAAAAGATCTTTGCAATAAGGTTGCTGTAATGCAAGATGGAAAAGTTATAGAAGAAGGCACAACCCTTGAAATTTTTTCAAATCCAAGACACAGACTTACAAAAGACTTTGTAGAAACATCTACAAATGTAAACCAAACCTTAGAAGAAGTTAAAAATAATTTGGGAGTTTTGAAAAAGGATGAATTTTTGGTAAAACTTTCCTATGTTGGAGCTTCAACCACAGAGCCTGTTATAAATGAAATTTATGAAAAATTTAAGGTAAAAACAAATGTACTGGCAGGAAATATAGAATTTATTACAAATGTTCCAGTTGGAAATCTTATAGTAACCTTTAAGGCAGAAAAAGAAAATATCGACAAGGCTATTGAATACTTGGTAGCTGGAGGAACAAATGTAGAACTTTTAGGAGATAGTAATGGGATACTTTGATTATGCACTTTCAATAAAAGATAGGATTTTTGAAGATATAGGACTTACATTTTATATGTTGATTTTATCAGCTATATTTTCAGGAATTTTTGGACTTATAATAGGAGTTATATTAGTTGTAACAAATGAAGGCGGAATTTTGGAAAATAAAAAAGTTTATAGCATTTTAGATAAAATTACCAACCTATTTCGTGCTATTCCCTTTATCATTTTACTTGCTGTAATAAGTCCTCTTACAAACTTTATAGTAGGAACAAGAATTGGACCAACAGCCGCAATAGTTCCCCTAGTTTTTTCTTGTGTGCCATTTTTTGCAAAACAAGTTGAACAAGCCTTGGCAGAAGTTGACCCGGGAGTAATAGAAGCAGCAGAGGCTATGGGAAATTCTCCCTTTGAAATTATAACAGCAGTTTATTTAAGAGAAGGACTTCCTTCATTAATAAGAGCCTCATCAATAACCTTGATTTCACTTCTAGGTCTTACAGCAATGGCTGGAACAATCGGAGCTGGAGGAATAGGAAATTTAGCAATAGCAGTTGGATATAATAGGTACAAAAATGACGTTGTAATTATATCCGTAATAGTAATATTGATAATTGTATATGCCATCCAAGGCCTTGCAAATTTATTAATAAAGAAAACATCACATTAAAAGGAGAAAAAATAATGAAAAAAATTACAAAAATTGCCCTAGGCTTAGGGCTAGTACTAAGCTTAACAGCTTGTGGAAATAAGAAGGACGACACAAACTCAAACAGCAATGCTTCAAACCAAGCAAAAACAGAAGACAGGTTTGCAGATGCCAAAGAAATAAAAATTGGTGTTTGTGGAGAAAAAAATGAAGTTTTAGAAGATATTGCAAAAAGATTTGAAAAAGATACAGGAAAGAAAATAAAAATAGTTTCATTTTCAGATTACAACCAACCAAACGAGGCTTTAAAAGCAGGCGATATTGATTTAAATGCCTTCCAACACAAAAAATTCTTGGAAGATTATAACAAATCTCACAAAACTGATATAGTTGCAGTTGGAGATACCCTACTTGCCCCAATGGGAATATATTCTGATAAAATAAAAGATGTAAAAGAAATAAAAGATGGGGACAAAATTGCAATTCCAAATGACCCAACAAACGGAGCTAGAGCCCTTTTCCTACTTCAATCAGCCGGCTTAATAGAAGTTGATGGAAAAGAGGGAGATGCAATTACAGTAGCAGATATCAAAGAAAATCCAAAAAATTTAGAAATAATAGAACTTGATGCAAGCCAAACAGCAAGAAACCTTACAGAAGTTGCTGCATCAGTAATAAATTCTGGAGTAGCAGTAGATGCAGGATTTGTTCCAACAGAAGATGCAATTTATCTTGAAGATAAGGACGATCCAGCAAAGGCAATCTATGTAAACATAATTGCAGCAAGAAAAGAAGACAAAGATTCAAAAACTGTAGAAAACTTTATTAAAAATTATTACCAAACAGACGAAACCAAAAAATTAGTAGAAAAAGAAACAAAAGGATCAGAAATTCCAGCTTGGAAATAAAAATTAAGGAGATAAAAAATGAAAAAATTAGGAAAAATAGCCCTAGGACTTGCCCTACTTGTAGGATTTAGCTCATGTGCAAACAAGGATAATAAAAAGGAAGCAAACTCAAACTCAAATACCAAAGAAAAACAAACAATAAAAATTGGTGTAGTTGGAGAATATAACGATGTATTAAATGAAGTATCAAAAAGATATGAAGAAAAAACAGGAAACAAGGTTGAACTTGTAGTATTTTCAGATTATAATCAACCAAATGAAGCCTTAGAATCTGGAGATATTGACTTAAATGCCTACCAACACAAAAAATATCTAGAAGAATACAACAAAGACCACAAAACAGACCTTGTATCAATCGGAAATACAATGCTTGCACCACTTGGAATTTATTCCAAAAAATATAAATCCCTAGATGAAGTAAAAGATAATGATGAAGTAGTAATTCCAAACGATGCATCAAACGGAGCAAGAGCCCTATTCTTATTACAAGATGCAGGATTAATAAAGGTAAATGGAAAAAAAGGTGATTCAATTACAGTAACAGATGTAAAAGAAAATCCAAAAAATCTAAAAATTACAGAAGTAGATGCAAGTCAAACTGCAAGAAACCTAGACTCAGCAGCTATAGCCGTTGTAAATGATACCTTTGCCCTTGATTCAAAAATTGCAACAGAATATCCAGCCTTAAAATTTGAAGATTCAAAACCAACAGACGATAACCCATATGTAAATATAATAGTTGCAAAAAAAGATAGAAAAGATGATAAATTTTTAAATGACTTTGTAAAAAATTATTACCAAACAGATCAAACTGAAAAAGACTATAAAAAATTCACAGGCGGAGCATGGATTCCAGCTTGGGAAAAATAAGACCCCTTTAAAAGACTACGAGAGATTTACTCGTAGTTTTTTAATTTGAGAAATTTTAAATAAATTAATGTATAATAATGATATGAGAATAGCAGAAATTAAAGATTTAGATGAAATTATGATAATTATAAATGATGGCAAAAAAGCTTTGAAAAAAGATGGGATTGACCAGTGGCAAAATGGACTTCCTGATAGGGAGGGGATTTGTGAAAATATTTTGACAGGGGAAAGTTTTGTTTATGAGGAAGATGGGGAGATTTTATCTTTTGCTTATTTGAAAAAAGCTTACGAAGAAGATTATAGGGAAATTGAAAATAATTTTAAAAAGCATGGACCTTATCTTACTATTCACAGATTAAGTGTGAAAGAAAGTGCCAAAAAAAGAGGGGTTGCTAAGAAATTTTTTGACCAAATTATCTCTTATGGCAAAGACTTAAAAATGGATGCCATAAGAATTGATACCCATCCTGATAATTTTAAAATGCAAAATTTGATTAAGAAATTTTCTTTTGAAAAAGTAGGAGTTTGTACGGTTGATGATAAGATTAGAAGATCAAAAAGATATGTTTATGAGCTAGTTTTATGATTAATGAAAAGCAAAATTTGATTGTAAATGATTCAAAATATCCTGCTGCAGTTCTTGCAGGTCCTGGAACTGGAAAAACTTTTACTATTGTCCAAAAAATTATTTCTTTAATAAAAAATGAAGGCCTAAGTCCTAATAAAATCCTTGTTACAACCTTTACCAAAAAGGCTGCAAATGAGCTTGTAGAAAGGGTTGAGTCAGGGCTTAAAGATGAAAATATCCATGCTGATACTTCAAATATGCTTATTGGAAATTTTCATTCCCTTGCCCTTTCTTTTTTAAAAGAATATAGGGCCTTTTCTAATAAAATTTTTGATCCCTTTGTTATAGATTCAAACATTGAAGGTTATTTGCTTGAGAAAAATATGGGAATTTTTAGGGAAATTCCAAATTTTAATGACCTTATTTCCTACAATGAAGTGGGTCAAATTATGGGGATTTTTTCAAATATTACCAACAATTTGATAGATTTAAATAAGCTAAGAAACTCTTCTAATGTCAAGGATGTCTTGGCCTTAGAAGTTTATTTAAAATGGGCAGATTTTCTTGATAGGAATAATCTTGTTAATTATCAATTGATACTTAAAAATTTCTACGACCTTTTGGAAGATCCCCTTTTTGGCAAAAAAATCAGAGATAGGATTGATTTTGTAATTATTGATGAATACCAAGATACCAACAAAATCCAAGAAGAAATTGCCTTTAACCTTTGTAAGGGAAAAAATCTCATGGTTTTTGGAGATGATGACCAGGCCCTTTATTCTTTTAGGGGGGCAAGTCCCAGTAATTTAAGGGAATTTGATAAGGCTTGCAAGAAAAAAATGAAGGCAGATGCCAAATTTTATGAGCTTGATATAAATTACAGGTCAAACCAAGAAATAATTGATAAGTCAAGGGATTTTCTAGTAAAATCTGAGGCTTTTGATTTGGAAAAAATTAAAAACTTACAAGCAAATGAGAAAAATAAAAATGAAAATTCTGTAGTAAGGGCCAGGGCCAACAATTACGAAAATATTGAAAAAATTGTAAAATTTTTAAATCAAAAAATTAATTTAAATCAAATAGCCTTTTTATTTCCAAGCTTAAATAGCGACTATCCCAAATCCTTACAAACTTATTTTGAAAATCACGGGATAAATGTCTTAAATAAGTCATCAAAATTGTTTTTTAAAAGAAGAGAAATAAGGCTTTGCCTTTATGTCCTGCTTTCAATTTTTTCAAAAAAACCCAAAAAACTTACAGGATCAAGCCCAGATAAGTACACTTGGGTAAATGAAACAAATTTTAAGAAATATATAGGTGGGATTTTTGATTATAAGGAATTTGTAAAAGATGAAAAATTAAATGCCTTTATAAATGAAGAAAAATTATCCTTAGCCCAAAATAAATCCTACACTGATATTTTGTATAGGGCCTTTGGCCTTGATATATTTAGGAAAATTTTAGGTCAAAAAATGGATGATTTAAACCATATAAGGGAGCTTTCAAATATTGGGAAATTCACATCAATCTTATCAGATTTTATAAATTTACAAGGCGATAATATTAACTATTATGAAAAATCAGTAGATTTAATTTATGGATACATTTTTTATCTTTTTAAAAATTCTTCCATAAGCGAATTTGAAAACTGCGATGTTCCAAAAAATTCGGTAATATTTTCTACAATCCATCAGGCAAAAGGACTTGAGTATGATGTGGTTTTTGTTTCAAGTTTGTATGATAAGCCAAGAAAAGATAGGGAGGCCTTTAGTCCTCAAATTGATGTAAAAAATAAAAGTGATCATTTGAAAAATTATTATAGGAAATACTACACAGCCTTTACCAGGGCAAAAAATCTCTTGGTTTTACTAGATAACTGCCAAGATCAAAGCATGATAAATTTTTCCCAAGCTTTAAATTCTTCATCAAATTTAAATTCTATAGATTTTAAATTTAAAAAAGACCAGGTTAAGAAAGAAATTCTTGCCTATACAACAGATATTTCCCTATATGACACCTGCCCCTTAAAATATAAATTTATTAGACTTTTAAACTATAGGAAAGAAAAAACTAAAGCTTTAGATTTTGGATCAAAAGTCCATAGTCTTTCAGAATATCTTACAAATTTAAAGAAAGAAAATCTTTCTTTAGAAAAAATAAATGACTTTATAAGAGAAAATAAGGAATTTCAAAGGCCAATAGAAAATTTTGTAAATAGGAATTTTCCTATAAAGAATTCAGAAATGAATATAAAACTTGATAGAAAAGATTATATACTCCAAGGAAATATTGATATAGTCCTTGAAAATGGATCTATAATCGATATTAAAACTGGAAAAATTAATAATTTATCTTCATACAAGAACCAGCTCCTTACTTACTACAACTTGTTGGTATATAATAATAAAAAAGTTGATAGGATGTTTTTATATTTTATAGAAGAAGATGAGCTAATAGAAGTTGAAAAATCGGATTTTGATATGGAATATATAGACAGGATAGGAAAAAATATAGTAGAAAAAAATATAGAAATAAGGACTGATGATAAAGGTAAGTGTAGATATTGTCCTATGGCTTATTTTTGTAAAAGAACTTGAATAAGCTCTACTATGTAATACAATGTTCTTAGGTGATAAAATGAAATCTCAAATGTTAAAGGGAGTTATCGAAGGGGTAATTCTAAAAATTATAAAAGATAAAGAAACATACGGATATGAAATAGTAGAAACTTTAAGGTTAAATGGTTTTTACAATATGACAGAATCAACAGTTTATCCTATTTTGCAAAGACTATCAAAAAAAGGACTTATATTTTCATCAAAAGAAAAATCCAAGGTTGGACCAAAAAGAAAATATTATTATATAACTCCAAAGGGGGAGGAATATTTGATAGATTTTTCAAAAGATTTTTTGGAACTTGAAGAAAATGTAAGAAATATTTTAGGAGTAAAAAATGATAATGAGAGTAGATAAGATGATTGGAAATGCCAATCTTGATACAAGAAAAAATATAAAAAGAAATGCAAAAAAAGGTGAGCTAATAATAAATGGTCAAATTGTTAAAGATTCATCAGTAAAAGTTGATCCAAATTTGGATGAAGTAATATATATGGGTGAGCTTGTAGATTATTTTGATAATATTTATATAATGATGAACAAAAGAGAAGGGCTTATTTGCCAATCAAACGAACTTGATGGGACAGTAATGAGCGATTTAGATGAATTTTATTTAAATTTGGACCTTGCTATAGCAGGACGACTTGATAAAGATACCACAGGACTTTTATTATTATCAACAGATGGAAAATTTATCCACAAGGTCATAAGTCCAAACTCAAATATTTGGAAAAAATATGAGGTTGAAACATCCAAAAAAATAGCCCCTGCCTTAGTTGAAATTTTTAAAGATGGAGTATATATTAAAGAAGATGACTATTATGCAAGAAGTGCAAAACTTGATATAATAGGAGAGAAAAAAGCCTATGTATATGTTACAGAAGGAAAGTTTCATTTAGTAAAAAGATTATTTTCAAACAATGACAATGAAGTTATAAAATTAAAAAGACTCGCTATAGGAGATCTAGAATTAGACCAAAGCCTAAACCCAGGTCAATATAGGGAACTTAGCGAGGAAGAAAAAAATTTATTTATAAAAGATTAACACAGAAAAATAATTTGTGTTAAGGAGAAAATATGTACGAAAATCATATAAAATTTATATTGGACAAAATATTAGCTATATTTGCCCTAATATTTTTAAGTCCAATAATTCTTATCACAGCAATAATAATAAAAATAAAAGAGCCCAAGGCTCCTGTCCTATTTATCCAAGAAAGATCAGGAAGAAATAGAAAACCATTTAGGTGTTATAAATTTAGGTCCATGAGAACAACAGCTCCCCAAAATGCCTCAACATGGGAGCTTGAACATCCTGAAAATTACATAACACCTTTTGGTAGCTTTATTAGAAAAACATCAATAGATGAAATTCCACAAATATATAATATCTTAAAAGGAGATATGTCCTTTGTAGGCCCAAGACCTGTAATATTAAAAGAAGAAAAACTTTTAGATTTAAGAGAAGAATATGGTGCTTGTGAGGTAAAACCAGGCATAACAGGCCTTGCTCAAATTTCAGGAAGAGATGACCTACCCCCAAGACAAAAGGCTAAAATGGATGGACTTTACGCAAAAAATATAAACTTTGTAGATGATATAAAATTATTTTTAAAAACAATACCTGCTGTAATATTTGGAGAAGGAATAAGAGAAGGAAAAAGAAGCGAAGAAGATTTTAAATAAAAAGAATCAATTCCTTCTTTTTTATTTTGTAAAAATATTAGAAAAAACTTATGAAATTGTTTGCATAATAAAAATTAATATGATAAAATAAAAATGTAATAAATATATTTGGAGAAGCGAGCACTTATTTTATACATAGGTCTCGCTTTGTGTATTTGGAGGAGAAATGATAGATATTATAGACTTGCTTTTAGAAAATCCTTGTATTATGGCAATAAAGGATAATACGGATTTAAAAGAGTGTTTAAAAGATGAATACGAAAACAACAAGGTGGTTTTTGTTTTGTATGGAAGCATTGAATCAATACCAGCCATTGTTGAAAAATTAAAAGATCGTGATAAGGTTGTATTTATTCACGAAGACCTTATTGAGGGCCTTTCCTCATCATCTTTGTCATCATCATTTATCAAAAAATACACAAATGCCGATGGAATTATTACAACAAGAAGTCAAAATGCAGCTTATGCAAGAAGAATAGGACTTTTAGCTATACTAAGGTTCTTCGTCCTTGATTCCTTATCTTATAATAATGTAAAAGAAACATTAAAAAAGGCAAATTGTGATCTTGTTGAAATACTTCCCGGTATTATGCCAAAAATTCTAGATGATATAGAAAAAAGAACATCTATTCCTCTTATTGCCGGAGGGCTAGTTAGGGATAAAAAAGATGTTTTTGATGCCCTAAATTCAAAGGCAGTTGCTGTATCATCATCAAATTATAATGTTTGGAAAATGTAAAAGGAGTTTGTATGACAAAGTATATAATGGCGCTAGATGCTGGAACTACAAGTAACAGAGCAATTTTATTTAACAAAAAAGGTGAAATAATGTCTGTTGCTCAAAAAGAATTTACTCAATTTTTCCCACACCCAGGATGGGTAGAACATGATGCTACAGAAATTTGGTCAACTCAACTTGGAGTTTGTACAGAAGCAATTGCAAAGTTAGGTATAGAAGCTAAGGATATTGAAGCTATAGGAATTACAAATCAAAGAGAGACAACTATAGTTTGGGAAAAAGCTACAGGCAAGCCTGTCTACAATGCAATCGTTTGGCAATGTAGAAGAACTGCTGACATGGCAGATAAATTAGTAGAAGATGGTTATAGAGAAACTATCCAAAATAAAACAGGTCTTGTAGTTGACCCATATTTTTCAGCAACAAAAATAAGATGGATACTTGACCATATTGAAAATGGACAAGAAAGAGCAGAAAATGGAGAATTATTATTTGGTACTGTTGATACTTGGTTAATTTATAACCTAACTCGTGGAAAAGTTCACGTAACAGACTACACAAATGCTTCAAGAACTATGATTTTTAATATCCACACTCTTGAATGGGATGATGAACTTCTTGAAATTTTAAATATTCCAAAATGTATGCTTCCAGAAGTTAAACCATCAAGCTGTGTTTATGGAAATACTTTTGCTGGATATTTTGATGGCGAAATTCCAATAGCAGGTATTGCAGGTGACCAACAAGCTGCACTTTTCGGACAAACATGTTTTAACAAAGGTGATGCAAAAAATACCTATGGAACAGGTGCCTTCTTACTTATGAATACAGGTGAAGAAGCAGTTAAATCTGATAATGGTCTTGTTACAACAATAGCTTGGGGACTTGAAGAAGGAAAAGTAAATTATGCTCTTGAAGGTTCAATCTTTGTTGCAGGTTCTGCTATCCAATGGTTAAGAGATCAATTAAGAATTGTAGATGCTGCTGATGATACAGAATATATGGCTACAAAAGTTGACGATACAAATGGATGTTATGTAGTTCCAGCTTTCACAGGCCTTGGTGCTCCATATTGGGATGCCTATGCAAGAGGAGCAATCGTAGGAATTACAAGAGGAACAAGCAAATACCATATAGTAAGAGCAACTCTTGAATCACTTGCATACTTAACAAATGACGTTTTAGATGCAATGGCAAAAGATTCTGGTGCACCACTTAAAGAATTAAAAGTAGATGGTGGAGCAAGTGCAAACAACTTCTTAATGCAATTCCAAGCTGACATGATTCAAACAAAGGTAGAAAGACCACAAACTTTAGAAACAACAGCACTAGGTGCATGTTATTTGGCAGGTCTTGCAGTAGGTTTCTATAAAGATCTTGAAGAAATTAAAGAAAATAGACTTGTTGATAAAGAATTTAATCCAGAAATTTCTGTTGAAGAAAGAGATAAAAAAGATAGAAACTGGCAAAGAGCTATGCAAAGAGCATTTGGATGGGCAAACCATTTTGAAGAATAATTTTACAAATTATAAAATTTGTACTATAATATAATTAACAAGTAAATAAAGCGATGAGAAAGCGAGTTGAAGTAAGCCCTACTTTAGCTTGCTTTTTTTTCATTTAAAATTAGAGTGAAAGGAAAAAATATGTTTGATGCAATAATTATAGGAGCAGGAGTAACAGGTACATCTGTAGCCTACCAACTATCAAAGAGAAAAGGAAATTTCTTAGTTTTAGAAAAAAATGAAGATGTATGTACAGAAACATCAAAGGCAAATTCTGCAATCTGCCACGGTGGTTATGATGCAAAACCAGGCACAATGAAGGCAAAAATGAATGTAAAGGGAAACCACATGATGGAAGAGGAAGCAAAAAAATTATCTTTCCCTTACAAGAAAATTGGAACCTTTGTTCTTTGCCACAGCGAAGAAGATATTCCAAAACTTCAAGCCCTTTATGACCAAGGAATTGAAAATGGCGTTTCTGGAATGGAAATTTTAAAAAGAGATAAAATCTTAGAAATGGAACCAAATATAACAGATGACGTAGTTGCAGCACTTTATTCAAAAGAGGCAGGAATTGTAGATCCATTTTTAATGAACATAGCCTTTGCAGAAGTTTCTAACATAAACGGGGTTGATTATAAATTTAATGAAAAAGTAGTAAAAACAGAAAAAAAAGATGGCTATTGGGAAGTTAATACTGAAAATAATACATATAAAACAAAGGCCATAGTAAATGCTGCAGGAATTTATGCAGATGAAATTCACAACCAAGTTTCAGATGAAAAATTTGAAATCAAGGCAAGACGTGGAGAATATTTACTATTAGATAAGGATACAAAGGGTTTTGTAAACCATGTAATGTTTAACCTTCCAACAGAAAAAGGTAAGGGAATTCTTGTAACACCAACAATAGATGAAAATACTCTAGTAGGACCTACATCTGACTTTATAGATGATAAACATGACAGACGTTCAACAAGAGAACACTTAGAAGAAGTTGTTGAAAAATCTAATCATACAGTTAAAAATGTTCCTGTAAGAATGGTAATAACATCATTTTCAGGAAACAGAGCCCACGAAGTTGGCGGAGATTTTATCTTAAAAGAAAGCCTTGATGGATTTTTTGACTGTGTAGGAATTGAGTCTCCTGGTCTAACATCAGCACCAGCTATTGGTGAATACATGGCAAATCTTGTAAATGAAAAATTAAACTTAGAAGAAAATAAAGATTTTACCTATGATAGGAAACCAACACCAAAGACAAGTGAATTAAGTTTAGAAGAACATGACGAATTAATCAAAAAAGATAAGAGATATGGAAAAATTATTTGTAGGTGTGAATCTATAACAGAAGGTGAAATTGTTGATGCAATAAATCGTCCACTTGGAGCAAGAACTGTTGATGGAGTAAAAAGAAGAGTAAGAGCCACAGCAGGAAGATGCCAAGGAGGTTTCTGCCTACCAAGAGTTATGGAAATTATTGCAAGAGAAACTGGTGTAAATTATGACGATGTAGTAAAAAATGGAAAAGATTCTTACTACATAAAAGGACATGTAAAGTAAGGAGCATTTGAGATGAAAAATTATGATTTAGTAGTAATAGGTGGAGGTCCTGCAGGACTTGGAGCTGCTGCTCGTGCCTATGATGAAGGAATTAAAAATATATTAGTAGTTGAAAGAGACGAAATGCTTGGTGGAATTTTAAACCAATGTATCCACAACGGATTTGGTCTTCATAGATTCAAAGAAGAACTTACAGGTCCTGAATATGCTCAAAGATTTATAGATGAAGTTGAAAAAAGAGATATAGACGTATTATTAAATACAATAGTAGTAGATTTTGCAAATGACAAAACAATTACTTTGATGAACGAAGAAAACGGAATGTTTACAATAAAACCAAAGGCAGTAATTCTTGCTATGGGTTGTAGGGAAAGGCCAAGAGGAGCCTTAAATATTCCAGGAAGTAGACCTGCAGGAGTATATTCAGCAGGAACAGCTCAAAGAATGATAAATCTTGAAGGCTATATGCCAGGTAAAAAAGTAGTAATCTTAGGATCTGGTGATATAGGATTGATTATGGCAAGAAGAATGACCCTAGAAGGTGCTGACGTTCAATGTGTTGCTGAAATTATGCCATTTTCCGGAGGACTAAAAAGAAATATAGTTCAATGTTTGGACGATTTTGATATTCCACTTTATTTTAATACAACAATCTCATCAATAGAAGGATATGAAAGAGTAACAGGATGTACCCTTTCAAAAGTTGATGAAAACATGAAAGTAATACCAGGAACAGAAAAACACTTTGACTGTGATACAATCTTACTTTCAGTAGGACTTTTACCAGAAAACGAACTAACCAAACAAGCTCACATAGAAATGGATCCAAAAACAAAAGGAGCTATCGTTTCTGATAGGCTAATGACAAATGTAGATGGAGTATTTGCAGCAGGAAATGTATTACACGTACACGATTTAGTAGATTATGTAACAGAAGAAAGTGAACTTGCAGCAAAAAATGCAGCAGATTATATAAAAGATAAATTCCAAAAATCTCAAACAGATCCAATATACTTAAAAGCTGGAGATGGAATATCTTATACCCTTCCACAATATATAAATCCAGATACTATGCAAGATGAAGCAATAATAAGATTTAGGGTAAACAATGTCTACCAAAACAGAGTTTTAAAAATGTATGTAGATGGAAAAGAAGTTACAAAGAAAAGAAAATTAGTATACGCTCCAGGTGAAATGGAAAATTTAATACTAAAGAAAAAAGATATAGATGAAAATGCAAAAGAAATAGAAATAAAATTGGAGGAAATATGAAAAAAGAATTAACCTGCATAAATTGTCCTCTAGGTTGCCTTGTAACAGTAACAATGGATGAAGATGGAAATGTAGAAAATGTAACAGGTAATACTTGTAAAAGAGGAGAAGTTTACGCAAGAAACGAAGTGAAAAATCCAGTAAGAGTTGTAACTTCTACAGTAAAAGTTGATGGTGGAAAAGAATACTCAGTTTCAGTAAAAACTGCCGATGCAATTCCAAAAAATAAAATGAACGAAGCCATGAATGAAATAAATAAGGCAAAAATAAAAGCTCCAGTTCATGTTGGAGATGTAGTTATAGAAAATATAGCAGAAACAGGAATTTCTCTAATAGCTACAGCAAATAGAAAATAAATAAAAAAGATTGAAATCTCAAGCTTAGGCTTGAGATTTTTTTAGTTAACAAATCATTTTTCTTCAAACTAGAAAAAGTGTATATTAATTTTTTTAGTAAAAATATTACTATATAGAAAGAGGGAGGATATGATTTGGAAAAAAATAGAAAATAGAAGTCTTCAGTTACTTGAAATTCTTGAAAGAAGCTCTATAAGTGAAGAATTATTATTGGAGAAATTAGAAGTTAGCAAGAAAACCTTGTCTAATGATGTAAAACAACTAAATAAAAAAATGCAAAACTGTGCTTTCGTTAACCTTAAAGATAAAAAGCTTTCACTTTTTGTTTATGATTATAACCTATACAAAAGATGTGTAAACATAATAAAAAAAGAAGGAGAAAGTTTTAATAATGAAAAGTATAGACTCATTTATATAATTGGATATCTATTTTTAAATGATACAGCCAATATGGGTGATTTATCTTTTGAAATGATGATTTCAAAGACAACCTTAAATAAGGATATAGAAAAACTAAACAATTTGATAAAAGATTATAGGTTAAAGATATCAGGTAAACCCAATGTAGGTATTTGTTTGCAAGGTGAAGAAATAGATATAAGAAATTTTGTTATCGAAAATTGTTACTATGAAATTATTAAAGAAAATAAAAATACAAAAATAGTTTCAAAGATAATTAAGGATATTTTATCACCTTACCTAATAGATGAGGATACAATAGAAAAAATGAAAATGTTTTTAAATGTATCTATTTCTAGAATTAATAAGGGACATAATATTGAAAATCTTTCAGATAATTATTCTTATGATTCAAATAAATTTTCCTTTGATATTGCAAATATCTTAAGAGATAAGGTAAGTCATATGTTTGAGATTGTCCTAAGCCATGAAGAATTGAAATTTATAACTGTACCTATTAGGGGAATGAGAACCCCTCTTATAACAAATAAAATTTCAGATATAAAAATAGGGGATGAAATATATGATTTGATAGAAGAAATTTTTATGGCTATCAAAAAGCAAATGGACCTTGAAGTTGACTTAGGAAAGGTCAAAAAAGAATTTACCTACCATATATATTTTCTTTTAAATAGGATAAAACTTGATTATAAGATACAAAATAGCCTAAATGATGAGATTAAAAAGGAATATAGGGTTGCTTATAAGATGGCAGAAATAGCTTCTAAGGTTATAGAAGATAAGCTTGATAAAAATATAAATGAATCAGAGAAATCTTATTTGGCCTCATATTTTCAAATATATATAGTTGAAAAACTAGATTTGATAAATAAAAATAGCTTTAAAATTGCTATTTATACATCTGATGAGATCAATGGCCAATCTTTAAAAAGGAAGCTAAAGTCAATGAGTCCTGGAAATGATTTATCTGTAAGTATATTAGACAGTATTGATGGAAACTTAAATTCTTTTGACCTTATTATAACAAATAAGGACATTGATACAGACATAAATCAGATAAGTGGAAAAGAAGCCTACAATTTTGCAATAATTAAGGAAAGAATTGAAAATCTTAAAGAAAAGAAGAATTTAGTTTTAAATAAAAGATTCTTGAAATCTGTATTTTTAAATGAGCTAAATGATCAAAAATTATTCTTATTAGATGGAGTAGATTTTAATGAAAATCTTATCTATATGCTAGATTCATTAGAAAATGAAGGATTAATTTCAAAAGATTTCAAGCAAAAAGTTATTGATAGAGAAAAGAAATCTTCAACAATTTTCTCTCAAAGTATAGCTTTTCCTCATGCAAAGGCAAATAAACTTACTGTAGCTTTTGGTATAAATGAGAAATCTTATCCAAAATTAATATTTTTAGTTGGTTTACCAGAAAATTTAGATGAAGTCTTGGTAAAGCTATATGACGAAATTGTTACTATAGCAAATGATGAGAACTTAGTTGAAAAAATATCTAAGATAAAATCTTACCCTAAACTAATGGAATTTTTTATCAAGGATACAAATTTATTTAGATAAGGAGAAATACTATGAACAATTTGATAATTTTAGGTATTTTTATACTTTTTATGTACCTACTGCAATATTTATTTACTTTTTTACAGATGAATTCTTTTAAAAAATATTTTAATGAATTTATCAAAGATGGAAAAGTTGCTATAGGTATAAAAAAAGGAGCTATTAGGGCAGGTTCTATAGTTTTATTTTCTGTAGATGATATAGGAA
The DNA here is from genome assembly GCF_002871895.1 of Anaerococcus hydrogenalis. Lineage (NCBI taxonomy): Bacteria > Bacillati > Bacillota > Tissierellia > Tissierellales > Peptoniphilaceae > Anaerococcus > Anaerococcus hydrogenalis. The sequence continues at coordinate 50,054 of NZ_PNHP01000008.1, forward strand.
ATATTAAAAATTACGCTTATATTAAAGGTGTTTCAGTATTTGCTAGATTTAAAAAAGAAGATACTTTTAATAATGCCAATATAAAAGATTTAGATCAAGAGCTTGTAAAAGGATTAAAGTTAGACAAAAACCTATCTTTAGCTATTTTAAATGCAAGGGAAAATTTTATTAAAGCATTAAATGGAGAAAAGATAGAAATGGAAAAATCGCCTCTACAAAAAGCTTTTGGCTTTTTTAAAAAATAAAATAAAAAATAAGGAGAAAATTTATGGATTTTTTAGTAAATCTCGCTCAATCCTTTATAGGATTATTTGAGCTTGGAGCAGAGACTCTAGTAAGTTGGATGACAGGTATTGTACCTAAGGTACTTTTACTTTTAGTATTTATGAACGCATTAATAGCAATTATAGGAGCTGAAAGAGTTAATAAATTTGGAAAATTATGTTCGAAAAATAAATTATTAGCTTATGGAGTCCTTCCATTTGTTTCAGCATTTATGCTAGGTAATCCTATGGCATTATCAATGGGAAAATTCTTACCTGAAGCACAAAAACCTTCCTACTATGCATCAGCAGCTTATCACTGCCATACAAACAATGGTATTTTCCCACACATAAATCCTGGAGAATTATTTGTTTGGTTAGGAATAGCTCAAGGGGTTGAAAAACTTGGTCTATCAACAGTACCTTTAGCTATAAGATATATGCTTGTAGGTTTGGTAATGAACTTTTTAGCAGGATGGATAACAGATTTTACAACAAAATATGTTGAAAAACAACAAAATATAAAATTAAAAAGAAGCATAGATGTGGAGGCTCACAATGACTAAAATTAGAATAGAAAAAGGTCATGCAGGATTTGGCGGACCATTGGAAATAGGCCCTGAGGGAGAAAAAGATACACTTTTATATATAACAGGTGGTGGAGCAAAACCAGATATAGTTGATAAAATTGTTGAACTTACAGGTTGCCAAGCAGTTAATGGATTTAAAACTTCTGTAGCAGAAGAAAAAATTTTCGCAGTAATTATAGATTGTGGTGGAACTTTAAGGTGTGGAATTTATCCTAAAAAAGGAATACCTACTATAAATATTATGGCAACTGGAAAATCAGGTCCACTAGCAAATTATATAACAGAAGATATTTATGTTTCTGATGTAGGCTTAAATCAAATTAAGGCTTTGTCAAAAGATGAGATCACAGAAAATGTTTCTGAAAACAATAAGAAAGAAGATAAGAAAGTTTCTTACTCAAGTGATAAAAAAGTTTCTGAAACCTTAGCAGAACAATCTGGAAATTCATTTATCCAAAAAGTTGGTATGGGAACAGGTAGGGTTATAGATATTTTCTTCCAAGCAGGAAGAGATTCTGTACAAACTGTTTTAAATACAATCCTTCCATTTATGGCATTTGTATCTATGCTTATAGGTATAATTCAAGGATCAGGATTTGGTAATTGGTTTGCAAAATTATTAATACCTCTTGCAAATAATATTGTTGGCCTTGTAATTTTAGGTTTAGTTTGTTCACTTCCTGTTTTATCAGCCTTATTGGGACCAGGAGCTGTTATAAGTCAAGTTATAGGAACATTGATTGGTAGTGAAATAGCAAGGGGAAATATTGCACCAAATCTTGCACTACCAGCACTATTTGCTATAAATACACAAAACGCTTGTGATTTTATACCAGTTGGATTGGGACTTGCTGAAGCAGAAAAAGAAACAGTAGAAGTTGGAGTAGTATCTGTTATGTATTCAAGATTTCTTATAGGAGTACCAAGAGTAATAGTAGGATATCTTGCATCATTTGGATTATATTAGGAGTAATAATGAAAGCTATTTACGAAAATAAAGTTAAAGCTCAAGGAGAATTAGTAGAAGAGTTCGGAAGTGAAATGATTATATTTTTTGGTGATAATGCACCTGATACTTTAAAAGATTATTGCCATTTAATAGATATCAAAAAAGTCAATGGACAAATTAAAGCAGGCGATTATTTTGAAGTTGATGGATCAAAAGTAAAAATATTGGCCGTTGGAGAAGAAGCTCAAACAAATTTAGAAAATTTAGGTCATTTAACTGTTAATTTATCAGAAAATTTAGATGATTTATTACCTGGGGCAATAATTTGTGAAAATGGAAATTTAAATAAGTTAGAAATAGGATCAACTATAAAAATATTGGAGGCATAAAATGGATTGGTTAGGATTAGAAAATAAAGCTGTACTTGTAACTGGAGCAGCATCTGGAATTGGAAAAGCAGTAACTGAAGGATTGTTAGAATCTGGGGCTAATGTTATTGCTTGTGATATTAATAAAGAAAAACCAGAATTTAATTTTGAAAATGAAAAAAATCTTCTTTACAAAGTTTGTGATGTAACTAGCAGAAAAGATGTAAAAGAAGCAATAGCTGATGGTGTAAAAAAATATGGAAGCCTAGATGCAATTGTAAACAATGCTGGAATAAATATACCTAGACTTTTAGTAGATCCAAAAAAAGAAGAAAGCGAATTTGAGCTTGATGATAAAGTTTTTGATAAGGTAGTTGATATAAACCTTAAAGGATTATTTTATTGTTCCCAAGAGGCAGCAAAAATATTTGTAAAACAAAAATCTGGGGTAATAATTAATATGAGTTCTGAATCAGGTCTTGAAGGTAGTGAAGGTCAATCTATTTATGCAGCTACAAAAAATGCTGTAAACTCCTTTACTAGGTCTTGGTCAAAAGAACTTGGAAAATATGGAGTCCGTGTTGTAGGTGTTGCTCCTGGAATTTTGGAAGCTACAGGGCTTAGAACTTTATCATATGAAACTGCTCTTGCTTATACAAGGTCTATATCTGTAGATGATTTAAGAAAGGGATATTCATCAACAAAAACAACTCCATTAGGAAGAAGCGGAAAGCTTTCTGAAGTTGCAAATTTAGTTTGCTTTTTAGCAAGCGACAGGTCATCCTACATCCACGGAGTAACCATAAATGTTGCAGGTGGAAAAACTAGGGGATAAAAATAAAAGGAGTTATATATGAAGCTATTAATAGATGATGCAAATATTGAAAAGATAAAAGAGATATATCAATATTATCTTGTAGATGGAGTTACAACAAATCCATCAATTCTTTCAAAGCAAGATCAATCACCAAAGGATGTATTAAGTGAGATAAGAAAAATAATAGGTCAAGACGAGCTTCATGTGCAAGTTTTATCAAAAAATTCTAAGGATATAATAAAAGAAGCGAAATTAATAGTAAAAGAGTTTGGAGAAAATACTTTTGTAAAAATTCCTTCTAATAAAGAAGGTTTTAAGGCTATGAAAGAGCTTAAAAAAGAAAATATTAAAGTTACAGCAACAGCTATATATTCTCCAATGCAAGCCTTTCTTGCTATGAAAGCAGGGGCTAGATATGTGGCTCCTTATGTAAATAGGATTGATAATTTAGGATATGATGGACTTTATGTTGTAAAAAAAATCCAAAATATTATAGATTCAAACCAATTTGAAACAGAAATTTTGGCAGCAAGTTTTAAAAATTCAAACCAAGCTCTTGATTTAATAGAATACGGAGTGGGAGCTCTCACTTGTGGGGTAGATGTAATTAATAAATTTGTTGATGATAGGAATGTTGATAGGGCAGTAGAAGATTTTTCAAAAGATTTTGAAAAAATTGATCCTAATAAGAAAACTATGATTGATTATTTAAATTAAAAAAAGACTGTTAAGAATAAAATATTAACAGTTCAGAGTGTAGACAAACCCTCAAGCACAAATATCTAACTCCAAAAATTGTTGATTTCTAAATTTAAAATTCTAAAATCGCAAACTCGCTGATGCTCGAACATTGCGATTTTTTACGAATTTTCAAATTTGAAATCAAATCAATTTTTTTCGTATGATATTCTTAGCGTGAGGATTTGTATACTTTGTCAACAGTCTAGACTGTTAAGAGTAAAATCTTAACAGTTTTTTATTTCAATTTTTCATTTAATTTTTCTATTTCAGATTTGGTTGAAAAATATATTACTGACCAAATTATCAAATATATTAGAATAAAAAATATTAAAGATATGAGGGCAGTAATAATATCAGGTAGCCATTTTAAGTAAAATCCTACTAATATAAAGTATATGGTTAAGATTAGAAAATGTAATATACTTGCCCTTAACAAATTATCACCTTTTATTATTTTATTACCAATAAAAGAGATGATTCCAAATCCCCCATACAAGAATAACTCTATTATTCTTGCCTTTAAGATAGAGTCTTGTCCTTTTAAAAATTCTGGAACTCCCAAAATAAGCTCTCCTGCCATAAGGGATAGAATTATTTCTATAATACTTCCAATTCCTATTCCTATTAAAAATGACCTTAATAATTTTGTTAAATCCTTCATAATTTCCTCCTAAAAGCCTAGGGCTTTTTTAAATTCTTTTAAATATCTTCTAGAAACATAGGAAATGCTTCCGTTTTTAAATTCTACTGCTATGGTTCCTTTAAAAGAAAGATCTAATTTTTTTACATAATCAAGATTTATAATTTCATACCTTGATATTTTTATAAATTTATTCTTATTTAACCTTTCATAAAGTTCGTATAATCTCATTCTTGCCTTATATTCCCCATCTTTACTTTGAATAAATACATTTTTATCCTTAGTAATACACCTGATTATTTCTTCATATTCCAATAGATATATTTCATCTTCTTTAAAGGCTACGACCATGTCAACAGAAGTGGCTTCCAGACTTCTTTTTATATTTTCAATATCTTCGTTATATGAAGGAGCATATATTTTTACCAAGCTTTCATCTAGATTTTCATCAATTATTATCTCAACTTTCATAGGCCCTCCTTATATCTATATGATACAGATAAATTATTTTTAAAACCACAAAATTTTGACAAGTGGTATTTAATTTTAACCGAGTGGTTAATTTTTGAAATTTGTAGAAATTGTATTGAAAACAAATAATTATTAAAAAAATTTTTGATAGCTCTTATTTATAGGAAGATTTTTTAAATAAATTAATTTTTTTGGAAAAATATTTTTATTAATATTTTTAGAAGTTTGGACTTTTTGCTTGATATATAAACATTTAAAACGTTATCAATATATAACTTTATCGTGCTTGCAATTTAATTCGATAAAGTATATAATTGATAACAACAAGGAGGAGATATGATTAAGTACATAATAAAGAGAATTTTACAAGCCATAGCAGTTTTGCTTTTGGTTACTTGTATTACTTTTTTTCTAATGAAGCTCGTACCTGGTTCACCTTTTGCTAGTGAAAAATCCCAATCACCTGAGGTGCTCGAGGCTTTAAATAAAAAATATGGTTTGGACCAACCTTATTCAGTCCAATTAAAAAGATTTATAGTAAATGCTCTTCACGGAGAATTTGGTGTATCTTTGAAAATGCAAAAAAACAGACCAGTTATTGAGATTATAAAAGAAATGCTTCCAACAAGTGTAAAACTTGGACTTATTGCTCTTTTGTGGGCGACTTTAGTTGGGGTTCCTTTAGGTTCCCTTGCAGCCTATAACAGGGGCAAAAAGTTGGATTCATTTTTGAGGATTTTGACAACTATAGGGATTTCAGCTCCTGGCTTTGTAGTGGCAACTCTCTTACTTTTATTTTTTGGTGTGAAATTAAAAATTTTCCCAACTATGGGACTTAATACTATAGGTTCATATTTTATGCCATGTTTTTCTTTAGGATTTTATCCTATGTGCTACATTGCCAGGTTGTCAAGATCATCAATGCTTGATGCTATTAGTCAAGATTATATTAGAACTGCAAGGGCAAAGGGAGTACCTGAAAGTAAAATTTTATTTAAGCACGCCCTAAAAAATGCCTTTATTCCAGTTCTAACTTATCTTGGACCTTTGACTGCAGGAATTATTACAGGATCTATGGTTGTTGAATCAGTTTTTTCTGTTCAAGGACTTGGTAGATACTTTATAAATTCTGTCTTAAATAGAGATTATCCTATAATTATGGCTACAACCTTATTTTTTGCCTTTATGGTTATTGTTATGAATATGGTTGTTGATATCTTGTATAGGTTTATAGATCCAAGAATTGACTTAACTAAAGGAGATTAGTGATGGAAGATTTATTTAGTTTAAATTCAAAATTAAAATTAGAGGAATTTGAATTTTCTGAAAGTGATTTTTCAGATGATGATTTTGATTTGGCATCTGAAAATGATAAAGAAAATTTCATGACCAAAACTCCTCCAACTTCTTATTTTCAAGATGCTTTAAGGAGGCTAAAAGAAAATAAGGTTGCTATGGTTTCTCTTGGATTTTTGATTATAGTTTGTATATTTGCCTTTATTGGACCTTTCTTTGTAAAGGGCGATTATACTACCCAATATAGGGGAGATGAAAATTTGTTTCCTTGTCTTAGATATCCTTTTGGAACTGACAAATTGGGCCGTGACCTTATGGTTCGTACTATGTATGGAACAAGAGTTTCACTAATTGTAGGAATTTTTGCATCCTTAATAGTTTTAGTAATAGGTACAGCCTATGGTGCAATTTCAGGATATTTTGGTGGGAAAGTTGATGCTTTTATGATGAGATTTTTAGATCTTATTTATTCAATACCAGATGTACTTGTTGTAATTTTATTATCAATTGGTATATCTCAACCAATGAAATCTTTTGTAAACTCATCGACATCAGAAATAGCAAAAAAAATCGGTGTTTTAGGACCTGCCCTTATTTCTATCTTTATTGCCTTTGGCCTACTTTATTGGGTAGGAATGGCAAGAATTATTAGAGGACAAGTCTTGATGTTAAAAAAACAAGAATTTGTTACAGCAGTTGAGGCCTTGGGTGGTTCTAAAAAAAGAATTATTAGAAGGCACTTGTTTCCAAATTGTATTGGTCAAGTAATAGTTATGACTGCTATGCAAATACCATCAGCAATATTTCTAGAATCATTCTTATCATTTTTGGGAATAGGAGTTTCAGCTCCTATGACATCCCTTGGTGCCTTGGCAGCAGATGCCCTTGGAGGAATTTATTCTTACGCTTATAGACTAATAATTCCTTCCTTATTATTAAGTTTGATGATCTTATCCTTAAATTTATTTGCAGATGGACTAAGAGATGCTCTAGATCCAAGGTTAAAGAAATAGGTGTATTATGGAAAATTTAAAAGAAAATAAAAAAGAAGTATTAAAAATTGAAGATTTATCTATTTCCTTTGACACACCTGTTGGAGAAGTAAAGGCAGTTGACTCTATAAGCTACACCCTTTATGAAAATGAAATTATGTGTATTGTTGGAGAATCAGGCTCTGGAAAATCTGTAGAAAGTTATGGAATAATGGGACTTTTGCAAGATCCAGGAAGGGTAAAGTCAGGAAAAATTCTCTATAAAGGAGAAAATGTTCTTGATTATGATAAACAAAAAATGAGTGAATTTAGGGGAGATAAGTGTTCGATGATTTTTCAAAATCCTATGACTTGCCTAAATCCAGTTTATACAATAGGAAACCAATTGATGGAGGCCCTTTTGGTCCATAAAAAATGCTCCAAGGACGAGGCCTATAAAAAAGCAGTTGAAATGTTAGAAAATGTAGGAATTTCAAATCCTAAAAGACGTATGAAACAATACCCTCACGAATTATCGGGAGGAATGAGACAAAGGGTTATGATTGGAATGGGACTTATTTGCGAACCAGATATTTTGATAGCAGATGAGCCAACAACAGCTCTTGATGTTACAATTCAAGCTCAAATTCTAGAATTGATAAAAGAATTTCAAGAAAGAACCAAAATGAGTGTAATTTTTATCACCCATAACCTGGCAGTAGTTGCACAAATTTGCGATAAGGTTTCTGTAATGTATGCAGGAAGAATAGTTGAGCAAGCAAGCGTTGAAGAAATATTTTACAACCCCCAACATCCATACACAAAAGGACTTTTAAAGTCAATGCCAAGGATTGATTCTAAAGAACAAACAAGGCTTGAAAGTATAAAGGGAAGCCCAGTTGACATGCTAAATCCACCAAAAGGTTGTGGTTTTTCAGCAAGGTGTGATTATTGTATGAACATTTGCCTAAGACAAGAGCCACCAATGATTGAGATGGAAAATGGACATAAATCAAAATGTTTCCTACACGTAAAGGAGTTAGTAGATGGAAGATAATAAATTATTAATTTGCGAAAATATAGTAAAACATTTTAAAGTTCAATCTTCCTTAAATAAATCAAATGAAGTTCACGCAGTAGATGATGTATCCTTTTATATAAAAAAAGGAGAAACTCTAGGGGTTGTAGGAGAATCTGGTTGTGGAAAGACAACTCTTGGCAGAACAATTTTAAGATTACATGAACCAACGAGTGGAAAAATAATTTATGATGGAGAAACAATTTTTGATAGCGAAAAAAATATTCGCCCAGAAATGTATAAGTTAAGAAGAAAAATGCAAATTATTTTCCAAGACCCATCAGCATCCCTTGATCCAAGAATGACAGTTCAAGAAATTGTCGGAGAAGCACTCGATATTCACGGCCTTTATAAAAAAAATAGGCAAGAAAGAATAAATGAACTTTTAAGAACAGTTGGCCTAAATGAAGAACATTCAAATAGGTATCCTCATGAATTTTCCGGAGGTCAGCAACAAAGGATAGGAATTGCAAGAGCCCTTGCAGTTGAGCCAGAATTTATAGTTTGTGATGAGCCGATTTCGGCCTTGGATGTTTCAATTCAAGCTCAAATTGTAAATATGCTTGAAGATATGCAAAAAGAATTGGGTCTTACATATTTATTTATAGCCCATGACTTATCAGTAGTTAAACATATATCAGATAGGATTGGAGTAATGTATTTGGGTAAGATGGTTGAACTTGTTGACGCCGAAAGGCTTTATGAAAATCCCCTTCACCCTTACACCAAATCATTGCTCACAGCCATACCAGTTCCAGATCCCAAACTTACTAGATCTTTAAAAAGAATAAAGTTAGAAGGAGAAGTTCCATCGGCGATTAATCCGCCAAAAGGTTGTAGGTTTCATGAAAGATGTCCTTTTGCTACAGAAATTTGTAAAAAAGAAGAGCCAGAATTTAGGGAAGTAGAAGAAGGGCATTATGTAAGTTGTCACAATTTAGACCAGCTATCAAATGTCAAGAGAAAATAGAAAATAATTAATCTTGTAATTTATGGCACGTCAAACAAGCCTAAAAATTAGGCTTAGAAAACTAAATAACAATTAAATATTAGGTATGTAAGCTTTGTTATCCCTCAAAACAGCAAAAATAATGTTAGTAAGTTTTCTAGCAACTGCACCAATAGCTGTACCATGAGCTTTACCCCTTTGTCTAAGTTTTTGATAATACACAGACAGAGCAGGATCTTTAAAGGCAGCAACACTAGCAGCAAGCCAAATAGCACGTCTAAGATAAGGAGAACCACGTTTAGAAATCTTAGTATCGGTAGCATTAAAATTTCCAGATTGCTTAACAGCAACATCTAAACCAGCATAAGCAACTAACTGATTAGCTCTCTCAAATCGTGAAACATCACCGATTTCTGAGAAAATAGCAGCGCTAAGACATCACCAATACCAGTGATAGAAGTAATAACAGGGCATAAAGAATTAATCATAGAAGAAATTTCATCTTCGATATCAGCTATTTGATCTTCAAGAAAAGAAATTTGAGCAATAATCTGTTTAATTTGAAAAGAAAAAGACTTCAAAGCAAACTTAACACCAAAAGAATTAGAAGCCTTCTCTTGGATTTCTTTAGCCTTATCAATACCAAAGTGCCCCTTACTACACTTAGACAAAAGCATAGCAAGCTCATCAGCAGGAATAGAAATCATATCTTCAGGTAAAGAATACTTACTTAAAAGCTCTTTAGAAGCGACGCCATAGATATTAGAAAAAAGCGAAGAATACTCAGGAAAAACCTGATCTAAAATAGCAACAAGCTTTCTCTTCCAATCAGAAGCTTCATCAACAAGAGCAAACCTAAACCTAGAAAGATTTCTAAGAGCAAAAGTATCCTCATCAGAAAAATGAGAAACAGAAAACTCACCGAACCTAAGAATTTGAGCAATAACAAAAGAATCAACAGAATCA
>NZ_PNHP01000009.1:0-659 GCF_002871895.1 Anaerococcus hydrogenalis
AGCAAAAGTATCCTCATCAGAAAAATGAGAAACAGAAAACTCACCGAACCTAAGAATTTGAGCAATAACAAAAGAATCAACAGAATCATTCTTAGTCTGTCTAATATACATCTTTCTAAAAGCATCAGATTGAATAGGGTTAATAACAACACAAGAAAAACCTAAATCAATTAAGAAAGAATAAAGCGAAAGCCAATAATGGCCAGTAGCTTCCATACCAATAATACAGTTGTTAGAATCAATCGAAAAAGAGGAAATAAATTTCTGAAACTTCTCTAAACCCCTAATAGAATTAGAAAAAGAAAAGGACTCAGAAACAAGTTTCCCATCAGAATCAATTATTGAGGCTTCGTGGTTTTTCTTTGCAATATCAACACCAATGTAAAACATAAAATCACCTAGCTTTAATATAAATTTAGATAGAGAAAGGACCCTCAAGAACTTTACGACAATCAAACCTCGTTAGACATACAGCAACGAAATGCGCTATCCAGCTCATACTGATAAAGACGTAAAGAAGAGGCGTAACCCTAATTTAGGAAGACTAGCTTCAAGGAGGTTAACTACGACCTCTATCTATACAATTATTATCCCATAAGAAAGTGGGATTGAGAACAAAATGTAGTATTTATTACTACAACTATAATATACGAGGAGGT